>CAZSGH010000045.1:0-16441 GCA_964606405.1 uncultured Francisella sp. | reverse complement strand
TTTGTGCCGCCCATAATACCACGATGCTTACCGCGCGTGACCAAAACTTTATCACCGTCTTGAACCGCGCCTTTGCGCTTCAATTCGTTAATCATATTCGGCACCACATCATCACTATCCATACCTTCATAGCTAAACGCCATCGGATAAACACCACGGTACAGCGTTACTTTCTGACGTGTTTTCGCATGAGGTGTCATCGCATAAACAGGAATACCTGAAGAAATACGCGACATCAATAATGCCGTACTACCCGACTCCGTTAAAGCGGCAATCGCACGCACGTTATAATGGTTCGCGATATACATCGCTCCCATGGCAATACTTTCATCGGTTGCTTGAAACACCTGATCGATGCGGTGCGTTGAAATACGCGTTTCGCGTTGCTTTTCCGCTTCCAAACAAATACGACTCATCGCCTCAATAACAATGTGCGGATGCTTACCAGTTGCCGTTTCGCCCGATAACATCACTACGTCAGTACCATCAATAACCGCGTTCGCAACGTCGAATACTTCCGCACGCGTTGGGATAGCATTATCAATCATCGTTTCCATCATTTGCGTTGCCGTAATGGCAATTTTATTCAAGTGACGTGACATTTTAATGATTTTCTTCTGCATTGCTGGCAATTGTGCATCGCCAATTTCAACACCCAAATCACCACGAGCAATCATCACCGCATCAGAAGCACGAATGATTTCTTCAAGCGTTGGATCTTCAACTGCCTCGGCACGTTCAACTTTAGAAACGATACAAGCATACAATCCAGCCTCGTTCGCTAAGCGACGACACTCATTCACATCTTCCGCACTACGCGGGAAAGAGAATGCCAAATAGTCCGCCTGAATTTCAGCTGCTGAAATAATATCTTCTTTATCTTTTTCCGTAATCGCTGCTGCCGACAAACCACCGCCCAACAAGTTGATACCCTTATTGTTCGACAACTTACCGCCGACGATGACTTTACATTCAACACGTTCGCCAACAACGCGCACCACTTCAAAAACAATACGACCATCATCAAGTAATAAACGATTACCTGGCTTAACCTCATGCGGTAACGTTTTATAATCTAAGCCGACACCATTAATGTCGCCTTCTAAGCGATCAATGTTGTTGTCTAACGCAAACGCTACACCATCTTCTAAAAAGACAGACCCTTCTTTGAAACGAGAAATACGAATTTTAGGTCCCTGTAGGTCAACTAGCACGCCTACTTCAGAACCCAATGCCTTAGCACGCTCACGTACATAACGCGCACGTTCAATATGCTCATGGGCTGCACCATGCGAAAAATTAATACGCACCACATCCAAACCAGCCAAAATCATTTTATCGATCATACCTGGGGTATCAGTTGCTGGACCTAAGGTTGCTAAAATCTTAGTACGACGTGGACTCTTTCTATCTTTAATCATCTTTTTCCCTAAACAGTCATTAATTGACCCAATCTGTCTGGCAATCCACCTGTTGAAATCTCTAGGCGTATAACCAGTCAGACTGGTAAAAAGTTTTACAGTTAATCGTAATATACCGATCAACCGTATCATTTCAGATACTAAAAAAATGGGGAGGTTGCATGCACAACCGCCCCTCTTTAAATTACTTTGCCGCGCGCGCGTTTAAGATCGCCACAGCAGGTAACTCTTTACCTTCTAAGAATTCCAAGAAAGCACCACCACCTGTAGAGATGTAAGATACTTTGTCTTCGATATCATATTTCTGTACTGCTGCGATGGTATCGCCGCCGCCAGCCAAGGTGAACGCCTTAGTATTAGCAATCGCCATGGCAATGGCCTTTGTACCTTCACCAAACTGGTCAAACTCAAATACGCCAACTGGACCATTCCAAACAACCGTACCTGCATTCATAATGATATCAACCAACTCTTGAGCAGCCTTAGGACCGATGTCAAAAATCATGTCATCATCAGCCACATCAGTTGCTGCTTTTTGAATCGCTGGTTCATTCGGATCGAACTTCTTACCAACAACCACATCTTGCGCAACAGGAATCGATGCACCACGAGCAGCCATCTTAGCGCTCAACATTTGAGCAGTTGGTACTAAATCATCTTCGCACAAAGACTTACCGACGTTATTGCCGATAGACTTAATAAAGGTGTTAGCAATACCACCACCAACAACCAACTGATCTACCTTGTCAGCCAAGCTTTCTAATACAGTTAGCTTAGTTGACACTTTAGAACCACCAACAATCGCCACTAACGGACGCGCGGGAGCCAACAATGCTTTTTCTAAGGCTTCTAATTCTTCCGTTAACAGCAAGCCAGCACAAGCAATCGGTGCAAACTTAGCCACGCCGTGTGTTGAACCTTCTGCACGGTGCGCTGTACCGAATGCATCCATTACAAAAACGTCACATAGTGCTGCGTACTTCTGTGCTGTTTCATCTAGATTTTTCTTTTCGCCTTTGTTAAAACGAACGTTTTCCAGTAGAACCAACTCACCTTCTGCAACATCAAAGCCACCGTCAACCCAGTCTTTCACCAAACGAACCGTTTTGCCTAACTTAGCAGACAAATCCGCTGCAACAGGTGCCAGTGAGTTCTCTTCCGAGAACACACCTTCTTCTGGACGACCTAAGTGCGACATGACCATAACTTTAGCGCCAGCGTTCATTGCTGCTTCAAACGTCTTCATCGACGCTTTGATACGCGCATCAGAAGTAACTTTTCCATCTTTAACAGGAACGTTCAGGTCAGCACGAATTAACACGCGCTTACCTTTCAGATCCAAATCAGCCATACGAATAAATGCCATAATACTTAAGCTCCGTAATTTAGGAAGACCAAATTACACTTCGTGCATTGTTAGTCTTCCCAAAGTTGTTTTTTATCTGGGGTAAGGTTTACATCAAGAAGTTACATGTAATGATTAGCCACCTTTCCCCAGACCCCTATCCATCTTTTAGGGGTTAATATGTACTCTTAAATTAAGCAACGTGCTTCACTAAACGCATTAGGTTACAGGTGTAACCATACTCGTTGTCGTACCAAGCAATTACTTTAACGAACGTAGGATCTAAAGACAGACCTGCTTTCGCGTCGAAAATTGATGGGTGAGCATCACCACGGAAGTCAGTAGAAACAACAGATTCTTCTGTATAACCCAACACACCTTTCATCGCACCTTCAGAAGCTGCTTTCATCGCTGCACAAATTTCTTTGTAAGCCGCTGGCTTTTCTAATTCCACAGTCAAATCAACTACAGAAACGTCAGATGTTGGTACGCGGAAAGAAACACCTGTCAACTTGCCATTCAACGAAGGCAATACAACACCTACTGCTTTAGCAGCACCTGTAGAAGATGGGATGATGTTTTCTAAGATACCACGACCACCGCGCCAATCTTTAGAAGAAGGACCGTCAACTGTTTTTTGTGTTGCTGTTGCAGCATGAACGGTTGACATCAAACCACGCTTGATACCGAAATTGTCGTGCAATACTTTAGCCACTGGTGCCAAACCGTTTGTGGTGCAAGATGCAGCAGAAACGATTGCTTGACCCGCATATTCTTCATGGTTAACGCCATAAACGAACATTGGTGTCGCATCTTTAGAAGGGGCAGACTGAACCACTTTCTTAGCACCAGCTTTGATGTGTGCCATGCAAGACTCTTCAGTCAAGAAGAAACCTGTTGCCTCGATCACGATGTCAACACCAACTTCATCCCACTTCAAATTGGCAGGATCACGCTCAGCTGTCAAACGGATTTTCTTACCGTTAACAACCATTGCATTACCATCAACAGACACATCACCATTAAAACGACCGTGAACTGAGTCATACTTAAGCATGTAAGCTAAATAGTCAGGCTCTAACAAATCGTTAATCGCAACAATTTCGATTTCTGGGAAATCTTTTGCTGCAGCACGAAACACCATACGGCCAATACGACCGAAACCATTAATACCGACTTTAATCGCCATAATAGATGACTCCTATAACACTTAAAAAACACAAAATTTTATGAGTTACGCCATGCAAAGGCGTGGCGTAACAACTTATCTCGAATTACGAGCAGCTTCCGCAACAACCGTCTTCACAGCCATCATCTAACAGATCTAGCGCCGTGTTAACCACGTTTTCAACGGTGAAACCAAAGTGCTTAAACAGAACATCAGCAGGTGCAGACTCACCGAAGGTATCGATACCAACAACAGCGCCGTCTAAGCCGACGAACTTACGCCAGTAATCAGTGATACCTGCTTCAATTGCAACGCGCTCACGAATGTAAGAAGGCAATACCATTTCGCGGTATTCTGCAGATTGCGCTGAGAACATTTCAGCACACGGCATAGAAACCACACGAGCTTGGATGTCATCAACAGCCAACTGCTCAGCAGCTTTCATCGCCAACTGCACTTCAGAACCTGTTGCGATCAAGATAACATCTGGCTCGCCATTGGTATCACGTAGGATGTAACCACCCTTCTCAATGTTCTTGACCTGATCTTCAGTTCTTGCCATTGGCGTCAGATTCTGACGTGAGAAAATCAAGGCTGTTGGTGCATTTGAACGCATCACCGCGACTTTCCAAGAAACTGCAGACTCAATCGCATCACAAGCACGCCACGTTTGGAAGTTAGGAATCGCACGCATGGTCGCAATTTGCTCAACAGGCTGATGCGTTGGACCATCTTCACCCAGACCGATTGAGTCATGCGTGTAAACATAGATAGTGCCAATTTTCATTAACGCAGACATACGCAAGGCATTACGCATGAACTCCATGAACATCAAGAAGGTTGCGCCATAAACCTTAAAGCCACCATGAAGCACCATACCGTTCATCATGTGTGCCATACCGAACTCACGCACACCCCAAGAGATGTAGTTACCATTGGCATTATTTTTGTTCACTTTAACCGTTCCAGACCAGTTGGTTAGGTTAGAACCTGTTAAATCGGCTGAACCACCAAACAACTCTGGCAACAATGGACCCATCGCTTCAATGGCATTTTGCGATGCTTTACGCGACGCGATGTTTGGCATATCTGCTTGTGTTTTAGCAATAAACTTATCCATTTCCACTTCAAAGTTCGCAGGCAGCTCGCCCGACATACGACGTTTGAACTCTTTCGCTAAATCAGGATAGTTTTGTTCATAAGACGCGAATAGCTCGTTCCAAACTGACTCTTCTTGTGCGCCTTTTGCTGTGTGATCCCAACCGTCATAAACGTTTTGTGGGATAACAAACGGCTCATGGTGCCAACCTAGATTTTCACGTGTTAACGCGATTTCAGCATCACCTAGTGGCGCGCCGTGACAATCATGCGTACCACATAGGTTTGGCGAACCAAAACCAATCGTCGTACGCGTACAGATTAATGTCGGCTTATCTTGAACTGATTTCGCTTCGTGAATCGCAGCATCAACCGCTTCAGCGTTATGACCATCGACATCACGAATCACGTGCCAACCATAAGATTCAAAACGTCCTGGAACATCTTGCTCCATCCACTCATCGATGTGACCGTCAATCGAAATATTGTTGTCGTCCCAGAAAGCAACCAGCTTACCTAAACCCAAAGCACCCGCCATCGCACAAGACTCATGCGACAAGCCTTCCATTAAACAGCCGTCACCCATGAAAACATAGGTATGATGATTAACGACCGCGTGGCCTGGACGGTTAAACTGGGCTGCCAAAGTGCGTTCCGCAATTGCCATACCAACCGCATTGGTAATACCCTGACCTAATGGACCTGTCGTTGTTTCGATACCGTCAGCATAACCATACTCTGGGTGACCTGCTGTTTTTGAGTGAAATTGACGGAAATTTTTGATGTCGTCAATGCTCAAATTAAAGCCTGTGAGATGCAACAAAGAGTACATCAACATTGAACCATGACCGTTAGATAGCACGAAGCGATCACGGTCAGCCCATTTAGCGTTTTTGGGATTGAATTTCATGTGGCTATTCCACAGAACCTCGGCGATATCCGCCATGCCCATAGGCGCACCTGGATGGCCTGATTTAGCTTTTTGCACCGCATCCATACTGAGCGCACGAATGGCATTAGCGAGTTCACGACGGTTAGACATAAACGAGTCCTCAAAAGTTTGAAAAATAAATCTTGTGCGCCCAGCACTGGACACAATATTGGTATTTTCACCGATTTACAACATTTGGGCAAGTGGCTAACGAAGCGCTTATTAATATTAATGCGCAAGAAACAAAAAAGCCCCGCACAATGGCGGGGCTTTTCGAGACAAATCAAGGCTTATTTTGTGCCGTTGATCGTAATCTCTACACGACGGTTCTGTGCACGACCATCTTTTGACTTGTTGCTTGCAACAGGCTTATCAAAACCATATCCCTTAGCTTCGATTAAGTTAGCTGGCACACCGTTAGCAATTAACGCAGTACGTACTGCCATAGCACGCTTGATTGACAATTGCTGGTTATAAGCAGCAGTACCGATGTTGTCAGTATGACCTTCAACCAACACTAAGTTTAATGTTTTTAAGCTTTTTGCTTCAGCAGCCATTTTAGCCATATCTTGTTCAGCAGCAGGCGTTAGCTTAGCACTGTCAAAGGCAAACATCGCACCAGCATTGAAAGTATGCTTAGTGCTCACTGGTGTAGAAATTGGCGCAGCCGCTGCTGGAGCAGCCATTGCAGCAACAGGTGTTGGTGCTGGAGCAGCTTTAGGCGCTGAAGGACAAACACCGTCAGCATCTGTCCAGAAAGGCGTACGCAAGCAGTTACCTTGACCATCTTTTACCACAACACCACTGCTGTCAGACCAAAAAGCTTCACGAGGTGCTGCCTGAGCAGCAGAAGCAACCGCAGCTAAAGCTGCCAACAATACCAATTTACGCATAATAAAATTCCTTAATTAATAAACAGATGTTTTCAATAACTTCATCATAATACCAATATTGTTGCTTTTTTACAACAAATAATATACCGACATTAAAGTGCGTTCAGCAACATTAATCGCTGCTGAGCAATGGCTCGTTTAATATCCACCCCTTTTAAACCTTGCTCAATAAAGCCTTGTGCTGACACTTGCGACAAACTCGCCAGCCAACTTTGCCACAATACCAACTGAGGATAAGGCTCCAGCTCAAAACCTAAGCGCCCACAAGAGTCCGCCTGACAAACCAACAACAACTGTTTAAATCGTTCAGGCTTACGCCACACATCGCAGCCATCTAATACCGCTAGGCGTTGCTCAGAACTCAACTCTTGAGCTTTATGAATATCACCATGCCAACGACAGGCTAAAACCGACAATTCTTGTACTACCGCTGGTACTTTATAGCGCGAGCACAAAGCAAGTACCAGCGGTACGCCATTTAGCTCGTGCTCAGGGTGCTTAGGCAAAAGCGATTCTGGCGTGACACCCTTACCTAAATCGTGACACAAGGCCGCCCATAAACAAGCCGCATCGTCTGTGCTGCGACGTATGGCCTGCAGCACCATCAGCGTGTGCGTCCCCGCATCCCCTTCGGGATGCCACTTGGCCTCTTGCGGCACATCGAATAAACGCGCCACTTCGGGCATCAACTGTTGCAATGCACCAATTTGATGTAGCACCTCAAAATAAAGCTGTGGCGACTGTGTCGCAAAGGCTTTGACGGTTTCCATCCACACGCGCTCAGGCGTGAGACTGGCAAGCTCACCGCTGATGACCATCTGCTTCATGAGCAAACGTGTTTCGTCGGCAATTTGAAAATGGAACTGAGCTAATTTAGCAGCAAAACGCGCAACACGTAGCACACGTAAAGGATCTTCGCTAAAAGCGGGACTAACATGACGCAACACGCGATTGGCCAAATCGGCTTGACCGTTAAATGGATCTACAATAATCCCATCTACGCACTGCGCCATGGCATTAATGGTGAGATCGCGACGCAGCAAATCCTCTTCAAGGGTAACACTCGGATCGCTGAAGCAGGAAAAGCCATGATAACCTTGCCCTTGTTTACGCTCTGTGCGTGCTAAGGCATATTCTTCTTGGGTCTTGGGGTGCAAGAAAACAGGAAAATCCTTTCCTACCTGTCTAAAGCCTTGCGCGAGCATCTGTTCTGGCGTTGCGCCGACAACAACCCAATCGCGCTCAGTTATTGGCAAACCCAGCAACGCATCACGAACCGCACCCCCAACAAGGCAAGTTTGCAAAATCAGCTTACCCGTTCGTTAACGTTACGCCCTGCAGACTCTCGCATGGCGGTGTAACGATCTCTTGTTAGCCCATTACCCGAGGTTTGCACTAAATAACTACGTAAACTTTTAGGCTGAATACTATAAGGCAACACGCACTGACACACTGACGGCACTTGCAGACTATAGTAGTTGTCCATACTAAAAAGTGGCGTTGGCATCACGCCCATGACACGCGCCATGATGCGAGACAACCCATCCGATAAGGGTAACAAGCGCGTATGAGAAGGCACAAACTCACCAATCAAACGAATTAACTCCAACATAGAATAGGTTCGACTTCCACATAACTCATAATGCTGACCAATTGATGTTTTATTGAGCAATGCTCGTGCCATCACATCGACAACATCCTCTACCCAAACAGGCGTTAATTTAGCTTGCGGACAAACAACACCCATGATGGGCAAAACCGACAACATGTGCTGGAAAGTCGACACAAAATGATCACCACGACCAAAAATAACAGAAGGTGCAAAGCTTGTTACATCCAATCCACTGCTATGCACCAGTGCTTGCGCTTCGGCTTTACTACGCAAATAAGCACTAGGTGCTTCGCTCGTTGCCCCTAGAGCAGACATGTGTAACAGACGCGTCACCCCTTCAACAGAGCAAGCAGCCACAAGTTTACGAGCAAAACCAACATGTGCTTGTTCAAAAGTCGTCTTACCCCGCTCATGCAAAATACCAATCAAGTTAATGACAGCGTCTTGCCCTTTAATATGCTTTCGCAAAAACAAATCACTGAAATGCACCATTTCAACCATCGTCACATTCGGAATCAGCGACAAATCGCGATGACGCTCGGGACGACGCACCAGCACGGTTAGCTGATGCCCATCTTGTGACAGACGGCGTAACAATGCACGCCCCACAAATCCTGTTCCACCCAAAACCAGTACGCGCATGAACAACCTCAACCTGAATAATTTTTTTATATCTTTTGATTTTAAGTAGTCACTGGCTTTAGGTCAACAAATCTTTGTCCTGACAAGCAACGATAAAACTGCTATATTGCGCGCACAACTTGTAAAAAAATGAGAAGCATCATGACACACACCTCAGCAGACAGCATTGCAACATCCACTTACCGACATAATCGCAAAGAAAACACCTATTTATTTGTAACGAAAAATATGAAATGGGAAGACTTGCCCGAAGCATTACGTCAACAATTTTCGATTGATGCCAAGGTCATCGACTTTGATATGAGCCCCACTCGAAAGCTGGCGCGATCGGATAGCCAAGTTGTATGGACAGCACTAACAACACAAGGCTACTATTTACAAATGCCACCCAGCGACCCAAATGCCCTACAAGTAATGGAAGATGCTTTTATTTCAAAAATAGAGTCTGGCACCGCCGCTTAATTCCGAGTAAAATGGTCAAGTATTATTTACATTTTGGAGATTAGAACAGATGACACATACATTACCAGCCCTCCCTTACGCTTATAACGCCCTTGCGCCTTACATTGGCGAAGAAACCATGACCCTGCACCATACTAAGCATCACCAGGCTTATGTAGACAACTTGAACCGTTTGGTTGTAGGCACACAGTTTGAAGGAATGAGCTTAGAAGACATTGTTAAAACAGCACCTGCTGGCGGCATTTTTAACAATGCAGGACAGCACTGGAACCACAACCAATTCTGGACCATGATGGCAGCACCCAGCGAACAGACACCCACTGGTGCATTGATGGATAGCATTGTTAAAACTTTCGGCTCCTTCGACGACTTCAAAGCCAAATTCGAAGCAACTGGATTAGCGACTTTCGGTTCTGGCTGGGCTTGGTTGGCGCAAAATGCAGATGGCAGCTTAGAATTGATGAGCAGCTCTAACGCTGGCAACCCATTACAGCACGGCAAAAATGCATTGCTAGGTGTGGATGTATGGGAACATGCTTACTACGTTGATTATCGTAACCGTCGCGCTGATTACCTAAAAGGCTTTTGGTCTGTGGTGAATTGGGCGAACGTCAACGATCGTTTTAACGGTTAATTACCACTGATTAAGGAAGACCTGAAAAACACGGCTTACGCCTTTTTCAGAGATTCATTAAGTAAAAAAGCCGAACACATTGTTCGGCTTTTTTCATATTAGCTTGAACTGCTAAGGAAGGTCTGAAAAATACGGCTTTCGCATTTTTCAGACTTTCCCTAACTAAAATAAGGCTCTTCATGTACCAATACATCCGTATTCGGATAGCGTGCAATAATCGCATCGCGCACGGCATCACCCAAACGATGCGACTCATGCAAGGGTGTATCAGGATGCAAATCAATATACAACTGCACAACAAAGGTCGAACCTGACTGACGAGAACGCAAGTTATGTGCGCGCACAACACCATCAACCGCTTGCGCAACAGCCAACATTTCTGACTCCACCGAAATAGGGAGCTGCTTATCCATTAGCTGATCGAAGCTAACCATGGCGATTTTCCATGCACTAAACAACACGTAGCCTGCCACCAATAGCGCGACCCAAGGGTCTAAACCTGTCCAACCATACATCAATAAGCCGATGGTTAACAATACTGCACCATTGGACAACAAGTCGGTCGCATAGTGTAAAGAATCAGCCTGAATTGCAATCGAACCCGTTTTAGCAACAGCCACACGTTGAATCGACAACAAGAGCAGGGTCATAAATAATGAAAATCCCATCGCCCACGCCCCCAACTCTAGGGTTTCTAACGGACGAGGTTGAACCATCTGCTCCAAAGCCGACAACAACAAATAAATCGCTGAACCCGTAATCATCAAAGCCTGTGCTAAAGCAGCCAATGCTTCTGCTTTACCATGCCCAAAAGGATGATCATCATCGGCAGGTTTTAACGCATAACGAACCGCTAAGAACGAAAGAATCGACACCATCAAATCGGTAGACGAGTCAATTAATGATGCCAGCATACTTACCGAATGAGTTTGTAGCCATCCCCAAGTTTTAACCGTCACTAATAAAGTCGCAGTCACGACTGAAGCAGTCGATGCCAGCTTGATCCAGAAGGCATAATTCGCATTATGGTTATCTTGTTGCATAATTCTGAACCAAAAAAAGAAACGAGTAATAAATGAAGGCAGTATATCACGGACTGATTATGTTAAAATGCCAGATGTTTTTCTTTCTTTCTTTATTTCAGGAGTCTGGCATGGACACGAGCCTAGCGCATTTCAATATGGTCGAACAGCAAATCCGCCCTTGGGATGTGCTCGATATTCGCATCCTTGATACCCTAGCGGCATTGCCACGTCATCCTTTTGTGCCCGCCACTTTTCAGGCATTGGCTTACAGTGAAACCTTAATTCCACTCGCCGCCAATCAACAGATGCTTGAACCTAAAATTGTTGGCCGCTTTTTGCAGGCATTAGATCCAAAAGAACACGAAAAAGCACTCGAAATTGGCACGGGAAGCGGCTATTTAACCGCCTTACTCGCACAACTGAGCGCACACGTCACCAGTGTTGAGCTACACAACGAGCTACGTAATACCGCTGCACAAACCTTAACAAGCTTAGGTATTCATAATATTGAGCTGCTCAGTGGTGATGGCAAAGATAACTGGCACGATGCTAAAACCTATCATACGATCACCTTAACCGCTGCTGTTCCGACTAAGCCGCAAGCTTATTTAGAGAAACTCGAAGTGGGTGGTCGATGTGTCGCCGTTGTTGGAGAAGGTTCTGCCATGCAAGCCATTAAATATACGCGCACCGAAAATAATCAATGGACAGAAGAAGTCTTATTCGAGACACAATTGCCTTACTTCGATGGCATTTCGACCAATAATAGGTTTGAGTTCTAACATAGACGAGAGCACAATCAACAAGAAAGACTCCTGCTTTAGCGGGAGATATTGGGGCTTTAGAGATTCATCACAACTTGGAAAGTCTAAAAACTTCGCTACGCTTGTTTTTAGACTTTCCAAGGTTGTTTTTAGAAGCACCCAATACTAAACGGAGCGCACCGTGTCGTCCTCTAGCCCTTCATGCCCAAAGACATTTCCAAGTAATCGGCTAACTGCAAAAAATCACTGCGAGGATGGCTACGTCCCGCAGTCTCTTTAAATGCCAATTGTGGTGTCGACTTTTCGATAATATGGTATCCCCAATACTGCAGGGCATTACTGTGACGAATTTTCGCTTTATCGGGAGGAATGAGTTGCGCGTTTTGATCTATCTTAAAATAATCTGACAGCGATGATTGCAAATAAGCTAACAACACATCATTACGCTTTTGTGCGTCTTTACTGGCATCGTAATTATTAATAACGGCCATAAGCTGGGCGGTTTGATTTAATGCGCGAATATGGGCAAAAGTTCGCGTCATCACATCGGCATGTTTGGCAATACCTAATGGATTTAAGGTTGTTGGCATGACGCAGACATCAAAACGCTTAACCAACTTTGCTGAGTTTTCCGACATCACGGGCGAACAATCAACAATAACAATACCAACTTCAGGAAACTTACTTTCTCGCCACTGCTCAGGATCTAACACCCTAATCAGCGCACCTGCCTCATGACGATTGACAGCAGGAACCAACATGGTTGGCTGGGCGTCGCTCGCTTGTCCGTCTTGGCTAAAGAGTTTGCGTAAGTTTTTATCAGGATCGCAATCAAGCAAGACAACCGACTCACCCATCAGGGCAAAGGCACCTGCCAGATGTCCTGCAATCGTCGTTTTACCCACGCCGCCTTTTGCGGTAAACACACCAATATAAAGCGGACTTTGTTTTGGCTTTTCAACATTGCTTGCCTGTTGCTGATATGGGTAAACAGATTCAAGTTTACCTTTATGGTAAGACAGCAGCATTAACACTTCAGGCGCATCACGCTGAACCTGTGTTAAAGCTGCCTTTGTGAAACCTGCCAACGACACAAAACAGCCCGATAATGCACGATCTTCTTGTTGCTCTATTGCTAATAGAAACTTATCGAGCTGTTCTGCGCTTACCTTTTCATCTTTCTTGCGAACACGCACCCAAACATGCTTTTCTCCTCGATGCAAGGTAAGATTAATCGACTTAGCATCTTCCCATTGCTCAATCAATGTATAGCCAGTTGGTGCAAATAGCGCTAAGACTTGAGCCACCAATGTCGACCAAGACTCAGAAGCATGATGTGTTTCTTTCATCTTATTTATCCTCTAGCTCTGCCCAACGCGCCATACCTGCGTCAATTTCATGCTCAACAACCTGTAGTCGCTGTTGAATGCTTTTAACTTGTGCCGCATCGGAAAAAATAGAGGGGTCAGACAATTTCTCGCCCAAATCTGCTTGCTCCGACTCTAATGCCGCAATGATTTCTGGCAAAGCATCTAACTCTTTTTGTTCTTTATAGGATAATTTTGCTTTCTTAATCGGCTGTTGCGAAACACCAAGTGGCACACTATCAACTGCTTTAACAGGCTTTAACGACTCAGCCGCAGCTTGAGGCTCTGCAACATACTGATGCTTAATCATCGCCCAATCTTCGTAACCACCGGCTACCTCAATGACGCGACCATCACCGACAAAAGCCAAACTTTGCGTTACCACGTTATCGACAAAAGTACGGTCATGGCTAACCAACAACACCGTACCAGAATAGCTCTGAATTAACTCTTCTAATAGCTCTAAGGTTTCTAAATCGAGATCATTCGTTGGCTCATCGAGAATCAGCAAGTTTGCAGGTTTGGTAAATAACTTAGCAAGCAACAAACGCGCACGCTCACCACCCGATAAACTACCCACCTTAACGCGCGCACGATGGGGAGGAAACAAGAAGTCTTCTAAATAACCCAGAATATGCTTTTTCTGACCGCCAATCTCGATAAAATCACTACCCTCTCGCACCGCATCGATCAGCATGTCATCATCGTTAAGTACTGCGCGCTGCTGATCGAGATAGGCAACATCAAGCTTTGTCCCTTGTTTAACCGTGCCACTATCCGGCTGAATCTCGCCAAGAAGCAACTTGATAAAGGTCGTTTTACCAACACCATTAGGACCAATCAAACCGACCTTATCGCCGCGCTGAATCAGTGTCGAGACATCCTTGAAAATTGTCCAGCCGTCAAAACTGAGGCTAACATTCTCTAACTCTGCAACCAACGCACCTGACTTTTTACCCACATCAACATTCAGCTTTGCCATACCTTGACGCTTACGGCGCTCAGCTCGCTCAACACGAAGCTGCTCTAACTGACGCACGCGTCCCTCATTACGGGTGCGACGCGCTTTAATGCCCTGACGAATCCAGACCTCTTCGGCTGCTAAAAACTTATCGAACAAGGCATTAGTGACCTCTTCCGAAGCCAATTCTGCAGCTTTACGCTCTTGATATACCGTAAAACTTCCAGGATAACGACGCAAGACACCACGATCTAACTCCAGCAAACCATTAACGGTATTGTCTAAAAAGCGTCTATCGTGACTAATCAAAATGACCGCACCAGCAAAGCTTTTAAGTGTCTGTTCCAACACTTCAATACCCGCCACATCAAGGTGGTTCGTTGGCTCATCGAGCAACAGCACATCGGGTTTAGCAATTAAAGCTTGAGCAATGGCAAGGCGTTTTTTCCAACCGCCCGACAAATCAACCACTGCAATATCTCCCGACAAGCCAAAGCTCATAATCGCTTCATCGACAGCCGCATCAACTCGCCAACCATCACGCAAATCAATTTGATGTTGCAAGTGCTGCATTTCTTCCATCAGCGACTCATTTTCATAGTCTTCGGCAAGGTCGTGCGACACGGCATAATAACGCTCAACCAAGGCAGCTACTTCGGCAACGCCAGCAGTCAACACGCTACGAATGGTTTGCCCTTCGTCAAATACGCTTTCTTGTGGTACATAGACCATCTGCACATCTTTTTGTACGATACGCTGCCCACTATCAAGCACTTGCGTACCCGCCAATACCTTGAGCATACTCGACTTACCCGCGCCATTTCTCCCGATTACGCCCAAACGGTCACCATTTTCGAGACTGAGATTAACCGCATCGAGTAACGGACGATCACCAAAAGCAAGGTGGGCTTCTTGTAGCATGAGTAAGGGCATTGAAATTCTACTGTGTAAGGTTAATTGATTATTCTAACATGATAGGGAGGATTAAGGCTTAAACTGCAGGGAACCTCTAAAAACCTCGCTTCGCTAATTTTTAGACTTCCCAAGTTTGTTTTTTTGCTGAAGGAAGGGAATTAATCAATGGGTTACATGCCATTTCCAGCAACCCCTTCCTCCAGACATCCTACCTTATTGGGTTTTTAGAAGTCCCCTGAAATCACTTCAAAGCTGTGCGTAATCTCTGCCATTTTTCCGAGCATAATCGAAGCCGAGCAATACTTTTCTGCTGATAGCTTCACCGCTCGTGCGGCTTTCCCTTCTTCGACCGCACCTGAAATTTTGAAGTGCAGGTTAATTTTGGTAAAGGTTTTCGGTTCGCTTTCGGCACGTTCGGCTGTTAGTTCTGCTACACAGCCTTGCACGGGTTGGTGCATCTTTTCTAAAATCGACACCACATCGAAACTAGCGCATCCGCCCATACCCAACAGCAACATTTCCATCGGACGAGGACCGAGGTTTTGCCCACCCGCTTCAGGAGGACCATCCATCACGACAGCATGACCACTACCCGTCTGACCCACAAAAATACGGTTGTCTAACCATTTTACCGTTGCTTTCATAATCATTACTTTCCTTCAAAGAATAAATGCGCTAATGCTTCGCCTGGATTTTCCGCACGCATAAAGGCTTCGCCGACCAAAAAGGCATGAACATGATTGTTCTGCATTAATGCCACATCATCGCGAGTGAAAATACCGCTTTCTGTCACCACCATCACACCATCTGGTATTTTAGATAGCATATTCAACGTTGTGTCTAAGGTAACATCGAAGGTTTTAAGGTTACGGTTATTGATGCCAACTAAGGTTAACGGCAATGTTAATGCTCGCGCCAACTCTTCTTCGTCATGCACCTCAACCAACACACTCATCCCTAACTCGTTAGCAGCGCGATAGAATCGGAGTAAATCTTTATCATTGAGCGCGGCAACAATCAGCAAAATGGCATCGGCTCCCGCAGCTCGCGCTTCATAAATTTGATATAAATCGACAATAAAATCTTTACGAATAATCGGCAAATCAACCGCCGCACGAACTGCTTCAAGATAGGCTAAACTGCCTTGAAAGAAATCAACATCCGTTAAGACCGATAAACAAGCAGCACCATGCGCTTGATAGC
>CAZSGH010000044.1:0-21224 GCA_964606405.1 uncultured Francisella sp. | reverse complement strand
GTATAAATCTCAATATCAATATCAAGCCGTTGTTTGGTTATTATTCTTGCGGGAGTGAGAATAACCAACGGGTCTGGTTTATTAAACGGTTTACTTCCTGCCCGTAAACCGATTATCAATCCAAGCAACTGCTTGGTTGAATACATCATCGGCAGTCAAATGCGAGGTATCAATAACCAATGCATCCGCTGCCGCAATCAAGGGGGCAACAGAACGATTGCGGTCGCGATCGTCCCGTTCTTTAATCTCTTGAGTTATCCGATCAATGTTAGCATCTAACCCTTGGTTTTTCAACTGTTTTACACGACGTTCTGCACGAACATGCGCACTTGCCTCTAAAAACAGCTTAGCGGGCGCATCAGCAAACACCACCGTACCCATATCTCGACCATCGGCAACCAATCCTGGTGCCTGCGCATAATCCTGCTGAAACGCCAATAAAGCAGCACGTACCGCTGGAATCGCCGCCACTTGTGATGCTAAGGCAGCAACCGTTTCGGTACGAATACTATCGGTCACATTATGTGATTCTAGCCAAATAAGCCCCTGTGCAAAACGTACAGGTAAATGACGCGCCAAATTCACCAGCGCATCACTGTCTAATGCAAGCGATTGTTGATGGGCAGCCAAGCCCAGCACGCGGTACAAAGCACCACTATCTAAAAAGTGAAAACCATAATGCGCCGACAAACGCGCGCACAAGGTTCCTTTGCCTACGCCACTGGGTCCATCAACCGTAATAACAGGAACCGTTAAAGTCACAGAAACCTCTAAAAACTATGGGTTAGGGGTCTGGGGGAAGGGGTTGATAAAACAATCTATGGCAGATTAATTTATCCCCTTCCTCCAACTAAAAAACAAGAAATGAGATGTTAACAATCGCAGCAAGCGATTGTTAACATATTCATGCAGGCATTTCCTGTGAAATCGCCAATCCCAAACGAGCAGACAGTTCCACAAATCCTGGGAAAGAGGTATTCACGTTAGCGCAGTCATCAATCAGTACCTCGCCAGCATCAACACGCAATGCCGCAACAGCACTCGCCATCGCAATACGATGATCTCCGTGACTGTTAATCGGTGAGCTTGGTGCAGTGAGTTGTCCACCATCAATGATACAGCCATCTTCGGTTGGTACAGCCGAAATACCCATAGATTGAAGCGCATTAGCCATGACAGCAATACGATCTGACTCTTTCACACGCAACTCTTCAGCACCCGTTAATACCGTGCGACCTTGTGCGCAGGCAGCAGCAACGAAGAGTACAGGAAATTCATCAATCGCTAAAGGAACTAAGTCTTCAGGAATATCAATCCCTTTGAGTTGTGCGCTACGAATACGAATATCTGCAACAGGCTCCCCTCCGACTTCTTTTTCATTACTAAGGCTAATATCGGCACCCATTAAGCGCAAAATATCAATCACGCCCGTGCGTGTCGGATTGATACCGACGTGCAATAAGGTAATGTCTGAATTGGGCGCGATCGTCGCTGCAACCATAAAAAATGCCGCGGATGAAATATCAGCTGGTACATCAATATCGGTTGCAGTTAGCTTGCCACCACCAACCAGACTCATGCTATTGCCAACTGTTTTAACCTCATAGCCAAACCCCCGCAACATGCGTTCGGTATGATCGCGCGTTGGTGCTGGTTCAGTTACGGTTGTCACACCATCAGCATAAAGCCCTGCCAATAACACACATGATTTAACTTGAGCCGATGCCATCGGCAAATCGTATTCGATACCTTTGAGCCCTGCACCACCATGAATCACTAAAGGTGGCAACCCTTTTTCACCTTGACTATCGACTTGAGCGTCCATCAATGCCAGTGGATTCGTTACGCGTTTCATGGGGCGCTTGCTCAATGAAGCGTCGCCAATTAACGTACTATCAAAAGACTGTCCAGCCAAAATACCACACATCAAACGCATCGCAGTACCCGAGTTCCCCATATCTAATGGCGCATTCGGTGCTTTTAATCCACGCAAGCCAACGCCATGAATGGTAACGCGTCCCTGATCCGGATCAGTAATAGCAACACCCATCGCACGAAAGGCTTTCAGCGTATTAAGACTGTCCTCTCCTTCTAAAAAACCCGTTACATGTGTTGTACCATTTGCCAATGCACCCAGCATAATACTACGATGCGACATGGACTTATCCCCTGCAACGCGTGCCGAACCTGACAAGACTCCGCCAGCTTTAACAATGTAACGAATATTCGGGCCGTGACTCATCTGTCATTCTCCGTGAGATGAATAGGAAAAAAGAATGCACAAGGTGCTAATTGACGGGGATTTTAACACGATTAGAATCGGTAAGTTAAACCTATTCGGTCAGTTAAAAGAAGATAAAGTCGCATTAAAGCGGTAACCTATGTTACGAACACTGATTAACGGCAGCTCAATTGCTGTTTTTTCTAGCGTTTTTTGTCTTAAGCGATTAATGATAACCTTAAGATTTTTATCAAACCCTGATACGGTTGTTTTTTGTAAGGCGACCGCAAAATCATCTCGTGTTAATGTTCCGCCAGATTTTTTAGAAAACAAACACATAATAACAGCCTCTGTCGGCGTCAGAGCAACAATAAGTCCATTGGGTGTCGTTAAAGAAGAATGGTCAGCAGAACAAAACCATGGTGACTGATAGATTGATATCTGAGGAACCCTTCTAATTAGGTTATTGATATGGCACACTATTTCTTGGTCACTGATTTCTTTAGATAAATAAAGATCGATGCCATAGCGCAATCCAGCAAGACGAGCATCATCACTATTATTTTTTGTCAAAATAATGACGCCCACAGCACTCGTATCATAAAAATGCTTACCCAAGGCTAGTCCACTACCATCCGGCAATTCTCGCTCCAGAATAACTACCCTAGGTAGAAAGTCTTTAAATACAAGAATAGCCTCAGCGATGCTGCTAACACAAAACACTTCATAGGCATGATCGCGTAACATAGCACAAAAAAGGCTATGCGTTAACGGATCAAAGTCAACGACAAGGATTCGATTCATAATGTTGTTACTGTCTTTTTCTATTTTTGCGAAACTTTTAAATGCTAATTCTAACGCGCCCGAACCAAAACAGAAGGGAAAATGGCTTTGTTGTTACCGTTTTATTACCTATTAAGCCATTAAAACCATCGGTAACAACTTAGTAACAACCGTTATGGCAAGACTATAGCCCAACACTAGGCTTATGATAGACTGCTGCTAAATTTCGGTTCTAGTATAACTTTTTATTTAAAATTTAAGCGTAAAAATGATAAACGAAGAAAACGCTCAAAAAGAAACTGTCAAAGAAACATCTTTTAGTCATGGACTTATTGTCGGCATTGGTGCATCTGCTGGTGGATTAGAAGCCTTACGTCTTTTAGTAACGGGGCTAGGGGCAACATTGGATGCTTGTGTCATTATTGCACAACACATGGACCCCAAACATGCCAGCTTACTCAGAGAACTACTCAGCAGAGGCACTGAACTGACGTTAGAAGATGTTCAGCATGGTGCAAAGCCTCAAATAGGGGTGATCTATGTCACCCCTCCAGGGCATAACATTACCTTTGTTAATAGTTGTTTTCACTTAGAAGCTGTTTCTCACATTGGTCCAAAACCATCGGTTGATATTTTCTTATCATCTCTAGCTGAAGAGGCTGGTGAACGCGCGGTAGGCGTTATTTTGTCTGGAACAGGAAGTGATGGCGCGCATGGCATTCGTGCCATTAAAGCAGCTGGCGGCATTACTATTTGTCAAGATGAAGAGAGTGCAAAGTACAATGGTATGCCAAGAGCTGCAATCGAAACAGGGCTTGTTGATTTAATCATGTCTCCTGTTGATATTGCACAAGAAGTAACGCTTTTATCTAAAAACCCAACGGCACGATTACCACTCAAAAACATTGTTTCTAAATCAACGCTAGAGCAAATTTTTCAAATTCTTTTAGAACAGACAGATACCGATTTCTCACACTATAAAATTGCCACGCTACAACGACGATTACAACGTCGCATGACTGTCAATAAAATAGAAAGCTTAGAAGACTACCTGCTCTTTCTGAGGGCATCTTCACAAGAAGCTGAGATGCTATACAAAGACATTCTCATTTCAGTGACAAACTTCTTTAGAGACATTGAAGCATTTTTAGCTTTAGAATCACATTTGTTATCACTTATTGAGTATACGGCTGATACTGAAACCATCCGAATCTGGGTTCCTGGATGCGCGACAGGAGAGGAGCCATATAGTATCGCAATACTTCTCGATAAATTGATCGGAAAAAGTGGTAAAGACATTCACTATCAAATATTTGCAACCGATATTGATACTGATGCACTCGCACATGCAAGACGGGGAGTCTATTTATTAAACGCAATGCGTGAAGTTCCGCCAGATATTCTAGAACGTTATTTCATGTCTAAAGACGATGTTTTTACGGTTGTTAAGCGTATTCGAGAACGTGTTGTATTTGCTCGTCAGGACTTGGTTCGCTCCCCTCCTTTCTCTAAACTTGACTTAATTGCTTGTCGTAATCTTCTTATTTATTTTGACTCTGCACTACAACGTAAAATTATTCCGTTATTTCATTATGTCTTGCGTAAGGGTGGACTGTTATTTTTAGGCAAGTCTGAGTCTGTTGGTCAATTTGTTGACTTATTTGAAGCATTAGATAAAAAACTTAGAATTTATCGAAAGCTCAATACTGCAAAAGCTTATCCCGTTGAATTTATTGGTTCGAGCTTAGGTAAAAAAGACAATATTGCTGCTGGAAAAACATCGACCAAAGAGGAAGCTCTGCTTAGTATCTCTGAACGATTAGACCATGCTATCAAGGAAAATCTAACTCCAGCTTGTGTCGTCGTTAATGAAAATGGCGATATTCTACAGTTACAAGGTGATTTAGGACGCTTTGTATCTTTACCAACCAATGGAAGGATGGAGGTTAACCTTGCTTTGCTTGCGCGTGAAGAATTACGAATCGATATTCGCTCTTTATTAAGCAAGGCAAAAAGAGAGGGTTCTGTATCCGGACCTAAAATTACGATGGCATTAGATGAAGGATTGCTGCTTGTTAATGTTCACGTCATGCCTTTACCGATACAAATTAATGAAGCACCAATGTATGGCGTGTGTTTTGTTGCCGAATCCTTAGACCCTAATTTAGTTCATCAAACGACAGGGGTTGATGGCGTTAATTCTGTCCGTGTTAATGAACTAGCGCAAGAGTTGCAGGCCACACGAGAGCATTTACAAACGACTATTGAGGAGCTTGAAACCAGTAATGAGGAACTGCAAAGCACCAATGAAGAGCTACAGTCCGCTAATGAAGAACTTCAGAGTACAAATGAAGAATTAGAAACCAGTAATGAAGAACTTCAAAGCACGAACGAAGAATTATCGACGGTTAATGAAGAACTACAAATTAAGTCATCAGAAGTATCAACAGTCAATGCTGATATTGAAAGTGTTCTACACAATTTCTCGATGCCGCCGTTAATTGTTGTCGATACTCGCCTGCGCATCACGCGCTTTTCAACAGCAGCAGCAGAACTCTTTAAGGTTAGAGCTGGTGACATTGGTCAATCTCTAGGTTCTCTCGATTTTGCAAATCAACTCCCTGACTTGCGAGAACCTTTACTACGTGTTTTAGAATCTGGAGATAGCAAAACATTGACGGCTCAAATTAAGCATCATGACTATCGCTTGACCTTATCTGTTAATAAAAATGAACAACAGATTATTTCGGGTGCTACACTGTTTTTTACAGAAATTTGTCATCAAAGCGAATACGATGCCAATAAAAATACAAATACGGAGCGTTTGGCACTGCTGAGCTTGTTGCAACTACCTGTTGCCGTTATTGTCGCTAATCAGGAAGGTAACATCATTATTTTTAATAATGCCGCAGAACACTTATTTGGTTATCGATCAGAAGAGGTATATTTGCATAATGTCTCGATGTTAAGTCCAGAACCAATTAGTGAACAGCATCCTCAGTTTATTTCTCGATATTTAGAACAAGAATCACCGCATATTATCGGTCAAAATAGAAATTTGGTGGGAGTACATAAAAATGGAACACGAATTCCAATTGAAATGTCTCTTTCTGAAATTACTTTTGGGCAAGCTCGTCATTTTATGGCGGTTATTCGTTTGAGTGTATAACGTAACTATTTTATGACAACCAATATTATTGACTCTTTAAATTCGTTAGATCCTGTATTGCAATCTTATATCGAGGATATGCAAACAAGGTTAGAAAGTATTGAGTTCGAGCTTGAAGAAGTTATTAGGACGTCAGAACACTACTACGAAAAATATCTTAGTTTTAAAACCCTACATGATCAATCCCCCATTCCGTTGCTAATTCTCAATCTAAACGGTTATATTGAAGAGGCAAATGAGCAATGCATTGCTTTTCTTGATAATATTGAAAAAAACACCATTCAGTCTAACCGATTTTTAGGTTATGTCTGTCTCGATAAGCAATTGGTATGGCTCAACTATTGGCAACAGCTTATTTCTAATAATGAAGAAAAACCAATAGCACTTCATAGTGCTATTGGTATTAATACAGGTAAGGAAACAAAAGTCGTTTCTGTTTTCGGCAATATCATTAAACATGCAAGCATGGGAAAAAAAGTCTTATTAGCGATTATTCCTATGCATCATATTGAAAAAGAAACATTAAAACTAGACATTTACCGCCGCTTATTTTATGAAATGCGTGAAGGTGTGATGATCACCAATAAAAATGCCAAAATTATAGAAGTTAACCCTGCCTTTACCGACATTACTGACTATCGTCAAGGTGAGGTAATTGGTAAAAAAGCCAGTATTTTACGTTCAGGAAGACATGAGCCTAGTTTTTATCAAACAATGTGGCAGTCTTTATTAGAGCGAGGATTTTGGGAGGGAGAAATTTGGAATAAACGCAAAGGAGGAGAGATTTATCCTGAGTGGCTGTCGATATCTGCATTAAAAGATACAAGCGATGAAATTGAAAAGTTTATTGGTATTTTTTCAGATATTAGTGCGCGAAAAGAAACAGAACGAAAAATAAAACATCTTGCATACTTCGACAGTTTAACATCGCTTGCTAACCGTGCATACTTTATGAGTCAAATAGAGCAATTCACACATAGCCAAAATATGGAAACCACCAGCTTTGGATTAATTTATATTGATTTAGATGGTTTTAAACGCATCAATGACTTATACGGTCACGCGGCGGGCGATTATGTTCTTAAAGAGTCTGCGCAACGTATGATTTTACAAGTAAGAGATATTGATTTAGTTGCTCGCTTGGGCGGTGATGAATTTGCCATTCTTATGCGTTCAGCTAGTCTTGAATCTGAATTAATGACGGTTGCAAATCGGTTGCTTATTGCAATGCAAAAACCATTCACTATTGATGGACAGGATGAACACGTTGGCGCTAGCATTGGAATACTATTATATCCTGATGATGCGGGAGACTCAGACTCGTTGTTACGTCGCGGGGATGATGCTATGTATGCTGCAAAAAGGGAAGGCAAAGGACGAATCCATCGCTGGCAAGAGAACCTATCATATTCTTGAATATCGGCTGATATCGAAGTACTATCGTATATCTTTCCATACCGCCAAGCCGTTAGCTTTTTAGATGTCGCACTACTTTTCTGGCGGTAAAAAAGTATCTCTTGTCTGCTTTGCATGATTGAAGGATTCAGCAAATCCTTGCCAATTTTGATTAGCCAATAACGTTTGATAATGCATGAGTTGCGCCTGATAAGCCGTTAATGCCTCACCAATGGCACTGGCATTCAATTGCATAATATCACGCCACATCACAGGGTCAGAAGCGGCAATGCGGGTAAAGTCACGAAAGCCGCCCGCCGTATAATCAAACAAGCGCGCCACATCGTCACGCTGACTAAACATATCGACCAAGGCAAACGACAACAGGTGCGGCAAATGACTCGTCCAAGCGAAGGTAGCGTCATGCTCTTCTACCGACATTTGACGCACATCGGCACCTGTCGCTTGCCACATCTGCGTGACACGCTCAATCGCTGCCGAAGCTGAATCTTGATGTGGTGTAATCACCACTTTGCGCTGTACATATAAATCAGCCAAGGCAGCTGCTGCCCCGCTACGCTCTGCCCCTGCAATTGGGTGAGCCGGTACGGCAAAAGCGGGGAATTGACCTTCCCACACAGCCAACACATCGTTGACCCAACACCCTTTTGCACTACCGACATCGGTTAGCACCGCATTGGGCGCTAAGGCATCTTTAATTTCTTCGAGTAACGGACGCATCGATGCCAGAGGCACAGCCAAGACGACCATATCAGCATCAGCCACTGCTTGCGCTGCCGTGGGGGTGGCTCGGTCGATAATGCCAAGCGCTAAGGCTTCATCAATATTAGCTTGCGAACGCCCATAACCCACCACTTCACCCACTAGTCCATGCTGTTTGAGTGATAAGGCGAGAGAACCACCGATTAAACCGACACCTAAAATTGCTAAACGCTGAATCATGCCTGCATCACGCGCGTTAACGCCTCAATACCGTGCATATTTTCTTCGTCAGAACCAATCGAAATTCGTAAATGATTCGGCATGCCATAGCCAGCAACAGGACGAACAATCACCCCTTCACGCAATAGCGCATTAAAAATCGGCATGGCTTCTCGCCCCATATCGACACACAAAAAGTTGCCTTGAGATGGGATCCAGCTTAAACCCAACATACTGAGTGCTTGTTGCCACAATCCCATGCCTTTTTTATTAACAGCTACCGTTTCGCGAACAAAATCTTGATCGGCTAAAGCCGCAATCCCTGCTGTCATCGCCATACTATTGACATTAAACGGCTGACGCACCCGATTGATATAAGCTGCCACCTCAGGAGCTGCCGCAGCAAACCCCAAACGCAAACCAGCTAACCCGTAAGCCTTTGAAAAGGTACGTGTAACAATTAAATTGGGATGTTTTGCCAATTCGCGCAAGCCATCAGGATAATCTTGGCGTGTGACGTATTCGGTATAAGCCTCATCGAGCACTACCATCACCGACAGCGGAACCGCTGACATAAAGGCATTCCATTCGGCTTGGCCAAAACAAGTTCCCGTCGGGTTATTAGGATTAGCGATATAAATCAGCTTTGTTTTAGGCGTAACGGCAGCCGCCATTGCCATTAAATCATGACCATAGTCTTTCGCTGGCACTTGTATAGCGGTAGCCCCAATCGCTTGTGCAGTAATCGGATATACGGCAAAGCCATATTGAGCAAAGATGACTTCATCACCTACTCCTGCAAAGGTGCGACCAATAAGCTCCAAGACATCGTTAGAACCATTACCCAACACCAAGCCACTCGCATCCAAGCCAAAATGAGAACTAATCGCAACTTTTAAGGCAAACCCAGCACCATCAGGATAACGTGCAATTTCAACAGGGTGTTCATGAAAAGCTTCGATAACGGCTTGCGAACAGCCTAGTGGATTTTCGTTCGAAGCTAATTTGCTGATATGCGTTAGCCCAAACTCACGCTGCAACTCATCAATCGGCTTACCTGTTTGATAAGGCGATAGTTTTTGGATATGGTTAAGGACTAATGAATCGCAAGACATGATATAAACTTCTGGAATAAATTAAATAAACTTAGTAAGGCGCAACTGGGAATGAACCGAGTAATTTATAAAAACTACTGACACTTTCCACCTTAGCTAATACCGACTTTAAGGGCTCTGACTCACTATGCCCTTCAATATCAGCATAGAAAACATAACTCCATTTGGCTTGTTTCGATGGACGCTCGGTTAAGCGCGATAGACTAATCCCTTTTTCAGCAAAATAGCCTAGAACTTCGTGCAAAGCACCAGGGCGATTGGGCATCGAAAAAATAATCGCTGTTTTATCCATTCCACTAGGCGCGCTGCCATGACGTGAAACAATCCAAAAACGCGTGGTATTATCCACTTGATCTTCAATCGTGTTAGCCAAGACGCGCAAATGATACAAATGACTGGCTTGCTCGGAGGCGATTGCTGCACTGCCTGCGTTTTCACTGGCATAAACTGCAGCAGCTGCATTGCTTTCCATTGGCATTTGCGTTGCCCAAGGTAAATTTTGACGTAACCACTCACGACATTGCGCTAAGGCTTGTGCATGAGCCGCAACAACTTTAACGTCTTCTAACTTGTCAACACCCGACAATAGGGCATGATGAATCGCTAAATTCACTTCACCGCAGACTTGTAAATTCGTTTTAAACAGCAAATCTTGCGTCAAATTGACAGCGCCTTCGGTCGAATTTTCGATAGGAACCACGCCATAATCGGTGCGTTCGCTTTCAACCGCCTGAAACACCTCAGCAATGCTCGCTACAGCAAGCGATTGCGCCCCTAGCCCAAAATGCTTAATGGCTGCAGCTTGCGAAAAAGTCCCTTCAGGACCTAAATAAGAAACGCGAATTGGCTGCTCCAACGCCAAGCAAGCGGACATGATTTCACGAAATAAACGCGCCATGACATCATCAGCCAGCGGTCCTGTATTTCGATTCATCACCTCACGCAATACCTGCGCTTCACGCTCAGGACGATAGAAAATTGTTTCGACCGTGCCACCTTGCGTTTTGATATGCGCCACTTCCTGCGCTAATTTCGCACGCTCGGTAATAAGCTGCTGAATCTGCGCGTCGAGTGCATCAATACCTGTGCGAATCTCTTGTAAGCGTTGCTGTTCTTGTGCGGTAACCATTCGTTTTATCCGTGCTTAATGGCAAAATCAGCCATAAAAGCAATTAGGGCATCAACGCCCGCTTCTGGCATGGCGTTGTAGATACTGGCACGCATCCCGCCGACAATTTTATGTCCCTTAAGCGAGGTTAAGCCTGCCGCTTTAGAGGCTTTCAAAAATTCAGCATCCAGCACACTGTTTGCTAAGGTAAAAGGTACGTTCATCCATGAGCGATCCGACACTTTAACAGGGTTGGCATAAAAGCCGTTTGACCCATCAATCGCTGCATAGAGTTTATCTGCCTTGCGCTGATTGACCCCTGCCATTGCCGATAAACCACCCGTTTCTTTTAACCATTCAAAGACCAAACCAGCCATATACCAAGCGTAGGTTGCTGGCGTGTTGTACATCGAATCGTTATCTGCTGCAACTTTATAGTCCAACATGGTTGGCGTGCCCGCACGTGCTTTACCGATCAGATCATCACGAACAATGACAATCGTTAAGCCTGCAGGACCAATATTCTTTTGCGCGCCTGCATAAATTAGCCCAAACTTTGACACATCAATCGGACGCGACAAAATAGTCGATGACATATCAGCAACCAACACTTTATCACCGACATCGGGAATGTCTTGGAACTCTAACCCACCGATGGTCTCATTGGGTGTGTAATGCACATACTTAGCATCAGCACTCAACTTCCATTCGCTACGATCTGGCACCGCACTGGTATTGCTTGCGACGACATTGACGTTACAAAACTTGCTCGCTTCTTTAATCGCTTTTTCCGACCAAACACCCGTATTGAAATAATCAACAGTATCGCCTGCTTGCGCTAAATTCAAGGGAATCATCGCAAACTGTAAAGATGCTCCACCCTGCAAAAACAACACCTTGTAGTTATCGGGAATTGCCATTAACTCGCGCAAATCAGCTTCGGCTTTGTTTGCAACAGACATGTAGTCCGCACCACGATGACTGACTTCCATAATCGACATGCCCGTACCATGCCAATCAAGCATTTCTGCCTGTGCTTTTTCAATCACCGCCTGCGGTAACATCGCAGGACCAGCACTAAAGTTATACACGCGAGCCATGGGCTAATTCCTCTTCAAAACTTATTCTGGTTTGCTTTCTGATTCGATAACTGGCGCAGCATCAATCGCTGCTGGCGGCACATCGTCTTCTACTTCAGCAACTTCTTCTTCCGCATCAACAACAGCAACACCTGCTAACAACTCATCTTTGGTTAGGTTAATGAGCTTCACACCTTGTGTATTACGGCTAAGAACCGAAATCTCACTAACACGAGTACGTACCAGTGTACCTTTATCGCTAATCAAGACGACTTCTTGCGTCGCATCGACCATGACCGCCGCAACAACCTGACCGTTACGATCCGATGTCTTAATCGAAATCACGCCCTGACCACCACGACCAATGGTAGAGTATTCGTCTAGCTCAGTACACTTGCCATAACCATTCGCAGTTGCAGTTAGTAATACTTTATTATCTTGCACTAATTGTAAACTAACGACTTTAGAACCTTCTGCCAGCGTCATACCGCGAACGCCACGGGCAGTACGCCCCATCGCACGCACATTACCTTCGTGGAAACGAATCGCTTTACCGTTGTCTGCAAACAGCATGACATCTTGCTCACCATTGGTCAGCAATGCTTGGACAAGGCTATCGCCTTCATCCAAATCGAGTGCAATAATACCTGCGGTACGTGGACGAGAGAAATCAACCAACTCTGTTTTCTTGACCACCCCAGCACTGGTTGCCATAAAGACATAATGTTCGCCTTCAAATGAAGCAACAGGCAGAATACTGGTAATCAACTCATTAGCATCAAGTGGTAATAGGTTATTAATCGGACGACCACGCGCCGTACGGCTTGCTTGTGGAATATCGAAGGTACGTAACCAATACAACTTACCACGATTCGAGAAGCACAATAATGTTGCGTGAGAGTGCGCAATAATCACCTGACCGACGTTATCGGTTTCTTTCACGCTGGCTGCCGTTTTACCACGACCACCACGACGTTGCGCACGATAATCACTCACCGATTGCGTTTTAATGTAACCATCATCCGATAAGGTAACAATTAAGTCTTCTTGCGGAATTAAATCTTCACGCGTCATGTCAAACGCATTAACTTCGATTTCACTCTTACGCTTATCGCCGTACTGTGTCACCACAGCAACCAATTCTTCACGCACCACTTCGGTTAAACGAACCGGATTACGTAAAATTTCGAGTAGCGCCAACATCGCATTGAGCAATTCACCATATTCAGCAAAAATCTTATCTTGCTCTAAGCCTGTTAAGCGCTGTAAACGCAAGTCCAAAATCGCTTGCGCTTGTTCTGGAGATAGGTAGTAACCCTTATCCGACATGCCAAATTCGGCGCTGATATGTTCTGGACGCGTGCTAACTTCTTCCGCACGTTCCAGCAACTGCATCACTTTATCCGCCGACCAAGGGCGTTCTAATAAGGCTTGTTTAGCAATAGGTGGCGTTGGTGATGTTTTAATGAGTTCAATCATTTCATCGACATTAGACAGGGCAACCGTTAAGCCTTCCAACAAATGTGCACGATCGCGTGCTTTGCGCAATTCAAAACGACTACGACGCGTCACTACTTCACGGCGATGACGAATGAAGTATTCTAAAATTTGTTTTAAATTCAACAAACGCGGCTGACCATCAACAATGGCAACCATATTGAAGTTAAATGCTGTCTGCATCAAGGTTGTTTTGAACAATTGATTGAGCAACACTTCCAATGATTCGCCACGACGCACTTCGATAACCATGCGCATACCGTCTTTGTCTGACTCATCGCGTAAGCCAGTAATGCCTTCGATTTGCTTTTCTTTCACCATTTCAGCAATGCGTTCGATCAACTTAGCTTTATTGACTTGGTAAGGCAGTTCTGTGACAACAATCTGATTTTTGTTATTCTTTTCTTCAAAATGCGTACGCGCACGCATCACCACACGACCACGACCTGTTTCGTAAGCATCGCGCAAGCCACCGACACCGTAAATAATACCCGCAGTTGGGAAGTCGGGTGCAGGTACATGCTGCATCAACTCAACAACACTGAGCGATGGACGATCTAACAAGGCGATGGTTGCGTTCACAACTTCCGTCAAGTTATGTGGTGGGATATTCGTCGCCATACCGACGGCAATCCCTGTCTGACCATTAATCAGCAAGTTAGGGATACGCGTTGGGAATACCACTGGTTCTTTTTCAGAACCGTCATAGTTAGGCGCAAAATCAACCGTATCTTTATCTAAATCCGCTTGTAGTTCGTGTGCCAAACGCGCCATACGTACTTCGGTATAACGCATAGCCGCGGGCGAATCACCATCGACAGAACCGAAGTTACCCTGACCATCAATCAGTACATAACGCATCGAAAAGTTTTGCGCCATACGAACCATGGTATCGTAAACAGCCGTATCACCATGTGGGTGATATTTACCGATCACATCACCGACCACACGAGCCGACTTTTTATAAGCTTTATTCCAATCGTTACCCAACTCTGACATCGCAAAGAGGACACGACGATGCACGGGCTTTAAGCCATCACGTACATCTGGCAGGGCACGACCGACAATGACGCTCATCGCGTAGTCGAGGTAAGATTGTTTCATTTCGCTCTCAAGCGAAACGGAGATGATCTCTTTAGCGAGTTCTGACATGGAAGCGGTTATCCAAAGTATGAGACAATTGCGCTATTATAACCTGATTATTGACTTGAGAGAACCCAAAAACCTTATAGGTAGGATGTCTGAAGGATGGGAGCATTAAAAATGGCACGTAACCTAGTGATTAAACCCCTTCCTTCAGCTAAAAACAAATAAAAACAAATAAAAACAAGCAAGCATAGTTTTTAGGGATTCCCTTGATAACAGACAGCCTAGAACCAATGTTTTTGACAACGACTTAAAAAGGAAACGCAAATGAAAAAATTTCTTTTACTTTCTAGCTTAATTACCCTTATTGCGGGCTTAAGCGCATGTGATTTACCCAACCCAACCAAAGAAAACATTGGTCAAGTCGGTGGCGCTGTGCTTGGTGGTGTGGTTGCTTCTAACGTAACAGGCGGCAGCACATTAGGGACGATTGGCGGCACATTGGCAGGTGCTTGGCTTGGTGGTTACGTTGGTAAACAAATGGATAATAGCGACAAAGCAAATGCAGAAACGGCTTTAGAAAAAGCCAAAACCAATCAAACAGTCAAATGGAAAAATCCTGACACAGGCAACGAATATGCCGTAACACCAACTAAAACAACAGAAGAAAACAATCAAGTTTGCCGTGATTACACCACACAAGCAATCATTGATGGAAAAAAAGAAACGATTAAAGGCAAAGCTTGTCGCCAACCGAATGGCACTTGGGCAGCAAGTAAGTAAGGATATTCCATGCAAAACCAAGATGAAAACGAACTCAGTCACTTTTCTGCACAAGCAGCACACTGGTGGGACAAAAATGGCCCTCTAAAAACATTACACGACATTAACCCTGCTCGCGTTGCTTTTATTAATCAGCATCAATCTATCACTGGATTAAAGATCATTGATGTGGGATGTGGCGGTGGTGTTCTTAGTGAAGCCTTAGCGAAACAAGGTGCGCAAGTAACGGGGTTAGACTTAGCGGAACCGCTACTAGAGCAAGCAAAACTACACGCATTAGAAAACAAACTTTCTATTAACTATCAAGAAATTAACGTCGAAAATTACGCTGAGCTTCATCCTAATAGCTTCGATATCGTGACTTGCATGGAAATGTTGGAGCATGTCCCCGATCCTGAAGCCATTATCAATGCTTGCACAAAACTACTCAAACCCAATGGCTGGCTGTTTGTATCTACCCTAAACAAAACAACCAAAGCAAGATTACTCGGTGTTTGGGCTGCCGAATATGTATTACGCATCGTACCGACAGGCACGCACGATGCCGACAAGTTTATTGCGCCGCATACGCTTGCAAAATGGGGTCGCGATAATGGATTAGATGTTAAGAAGCTTACAGGCTTGCACTACAACCCATTAACACGTCAAGCAAAGCTACAAATGCCAGCCGATATTAATTATCTAATGGCATTTCAAAAGATTGAGAACTAAGGTTAATGAACATTTTTAAAAACCCGTCATTCCCGCAAAAGCGGGAATCTATCTTATTGATTTTATGGATCCCCGCATACGCGAGGATAACGAAAAGTAGCGTTTTTAGAGACTCCCTAATATGAGTTATCAAGCTGTTTTATTTGATTTAGATGGCACCTTGTGTGATACCGCGCTGGACTTTACCTTGGCGCTTAATCGTTTGTTAACAGAAGAAAACCGCCCAACCTTATCGCTAACACAGGTACGTAACGAGGTCTCTAATGGTGCTTTAGCCATTATTCAGATGGCATTTCCCGATATTCAAAGCGAAAGCCTGCAACTGAGCCTACGCAATCGTATGGTCGATTTCTACAAAGAGCACATCACTTGGCATACACGTCTTTACGCTGGCATAGACTTAGTCTTAGCGCAATTATCACAACGTAACACGCCTTGGGGCATTATCACTAATAAGCCTGAGGGCTTAACACATCAAGTCATGAAAGGACTTAACCTGGTTGATTTTCCACCAAGCAGCATTGTCGGTGGCGACACCCTCGCCTTTGCTAAACCGCACCCAGCGCCTTTACTGCTTGCTGCCGAACAATGCAATGCCCAACCCAAAGACTGTATTTATGTTGGCGACCATCGACGCGACATTGAGGCCGCACGTGCGGCTGATATGACGGCAGTTGCCGTCTCGTTTGGTTACTTGTCTGCAAATGACAATCCGCACAACTGGGGCGCTGATGCCGTGATTGACTCCCCCTACAGCTTGGCTTGCTATTTAGGACTGAAAACGTGAACATTTACTTAAGCAAACTTTTATCACTAGCAATTTATCCAATAACTTGGGTCTTTTTATTGTTGATTATTAGTTTGCTACTATTAGCAGTTAAAAGGATTCGTACTGCCAGCATCACCATAGGGTTTTCATTGATTTCCTTTTGGATCATTGCTATGCCTGTAACAGGACAATGGGTTATGCATGCATTAGAGTCACAATACGAAGCCAAACAGGCTAAGGATACAGCAACAGCCGATGTAATTGTTTTACTGGGCGGTGGCATGGCTGGCGCAACACCACCAATACGTCCTATGCCTGAGCTACTTGATAGTGCAGATAGAGTTTGGTTTGCTGCGCAACTCTACAATGAACAAAAAGCACCAACAATTATTGCTAGCGGTGGCATACTAACATGGCGCGGCGTTAGTCAAAGTGAAGCCAGTGCTATGCGATTATTACTAGAGCAACTTAATGTGCCAAGCAACGCCATTATTGATGAAGATCAAAGTTTAACCACTTACGAAAATGCATTACACTCTCGCCCATTGTTACAGTCACTCGCAGCAAAACGCATTTTATTGGTCACGTCAGCAGCCCATATGCCGCGTGCTATGGCAGTGTTTTCTAAGCAATTTCCAGAAGATATTATTATCCCTGCAATTACAGACATCCGCGTCATTGCTGTTGGTGAAGATTTACTTGACTGGTTACCACAAGCAAGCGGCATCGCGCAACTAAACGAAGCATGGCATGAATGGATCGGATTATTCGTTTATCGATTAAAGGGTCAAGCTTGAAAACTGAGCCCAATTCGGTTGGCATTATTCTGCCAACCACCAATCTGCCCCACTCGCTCATTACTGCTCGTATCAACCAAGCGATAGGACTTGATTGCCTTATTTTCTGACTGAGTGTTATCCATTTCACGGTTCTTGTTCAGTGGTTTGTCGCTTTCAACTGTCTTAGCTGACGCCTCACTCTGACCCCTGCCCGATTTTTCTGCATTCGTAGTACCAGAAAGCGCATCTTGACGTTCTGATTGTATATCCGTAAGCGCTTTTGACATCATATTTTGTGCCGACTGAGCAACTTTAAAGTCTTGGCTAGATGGCTGCGCTGGTGCCATTGCGGCAGCATAAACTTGCTGTGCTTTACTGAGCGTGGCTTGCGGATCACCATCAACGGCAGAAGTATCAATACCAACATCACCACCAATCGCATATTGTTTGCCATCAGGTCCTGTCTGATAACTATAATTAGCACCCGATGTCGCATATTGCCCTGCAGCAGCCAAGTGTGCTTGTTCATGTGCCTTTACTTCGATATCGCGTGATTTGAGTTCAGAGAGCATTTTTTGCACTTCTGGAGAATTGAGATCAACACCATCTTTACCCGTTTTTTGAGGGGGTGACTGATTCGACTTTTCCGTTTTATTCTCAGCAGAACCACTAGAAGCAGCAGGCTTTTGTTCTGTTACAAAAGCCGCACGAGCACCACCCTCAGAAGCTTTATCTTTCTGCGGTGCCATATTTTCAGCAACCCCAATAATAGGGCGTGCTGATTGTGAGTAAAGTGATGAAATCATCTCTATCACCAATGTGCTCAATTAACCCAACACACGATTATCATGCGCCCAAAGTTTGCAACTTGTCAATAATTTTAGTTGTCGAATGCCCTTCCCAGAAATTTAACACCAACACTTCACCGCCATTATCCCAAACACAGCGCGAGCCAGCAATTTGATCTGGCTGATAATCGCCACCTTTAACCAATACATCGGGCTTAACGGCACAAATTAATGACTCTGGCGTTTCTTCTTCGAAAGCTACCACCCAATCAACACTTTCTAAGGCTGCAAGCATTTCCATACGCACCGCCAGCCCATTAACAGGACGACTATCGCCTTTTAATGCCTTAACCGATGCATCAGAATTAACCGCAACAACCAAACGATCTCCTAGTGCTTTTGCTTCGCGCAAATAACGAATGTGCCCAGGATGCAAAATATCGAAACAGCCATTGGTCATCACCACACGCTCGCCACGTTGCTGAGCCAATGCAATATAACCTGCCAACTCAGACCATTCTTGCGCAACAGCACCTGTATGTGCTGGCGGATGCAATACGGCATTCAGTTCTTCCACGCTAACGGTAGATGTCCCCAACTTTCGCACCACGATGCCCGAAGCTTCATTGGCCAAGCGTACCGCTGCAGCCCAACCCAACCCCGCTGCAAAAGCAACGGCAAGCGTCGCCATCGCCGTATCACCAGCACCTGTCACATCAAAGACTTCTTGCGCTTTAGTCGGAATATGTAAGGGATCATGATGATGCTGCAATAAGGTCATGCCTGCTTCGCTTCGTGTTACCAATAAAGCGGATAAATCAAGTTGCTGCATCAGCTTCAAACCCGCTTGCGCAATGGCAACATCGCCTGTTACGCGCCCAACAATGGCACTAAATTCCGAAAAGTTCGGTTTAATCAACGTTGCGCCCGCATAAATGCTAAAGTCATTGCCCTTAGGATCAACCAAAACCGGTTTGCCCATTTTTTTAGCCAATGAAATGATATCGCTAACCAGTGCCAATGCACCCTTAGCATAATCAGAAATAACCAATACATCATAGTTTGGTAAGTGTTCTGCTACCTGCATCACAATGGCAGCAGCCAAATGCGTATTGGGTGTTTCTTCGAAATCTAAACGGATTAACTGCTGTTGACGACTAATGATGCGCAACTTGCGAATCGTCGGCACGCCAGAATCTCTTACCCAATGTGTCGCAACACCATGTTCAATGAGCAAGGCATCTAGCTGATCGCCAACCTCATCCTGACCAATCAGGCCAATCATCCCGACTTGCGCACCAAGAGCCGCAGCATTCATGGCGACGTTTGCCGCTCCGCCAGCGCGCCCTTGCGTGGCTTGCACGCGCACGACGGGCACAGGCGCTTCAGGCGAGATACGCCCTGTTTCACCAGACCAATACTGATCCAGCATCACGTCGCCAACGACCAGCACACGGGCTTTGGTAAAATTCAGCACTTTAGATATCCTTGCTAATCCGTTAAAATGCTATTTTACCAATCTTGACGGAACTTTTCGCATGTCATTGTCATTCAAGTCATCATTTTTATCGCTTTTTGCACTCGCTAGCTTGCCTTTAATCGCACAAGCCGATGCAGGTTTGCCACTTTATGCCGTGGTTGCGGCAACGGCTACTGCAGCAGTTGCGGGTAATATCTACGGAAACTCAACTTTAGATGTGCTCTCATCTGGTATCAATAAACATCAAGTGAGCCTTATGGCGGGTAGTGATACCGATATCGAAACAGCACGTTTGGCTTATCGTCTCGATTTTAATAAAGCCCAATGGCAAACCAAAAACTTTGTACTCAGTACCAGCTTGGAAGCAAGTGTTGGACATTGGCAGTCACCCAGTCAATATGCCTATCGTTCATTAGATGATGTTGGCTTAACCCCTATTTTTAAAATCAAAACAGATGCCAACTCGCCTTGGTATGCTGAAGTGGGGGTTGGACTACATTATTTAAGCAATGTTCATATTAAAGATTACAGCAAATCGACACAGTTTCAATTTGGTGATCAGTTCGGTATCGGCTGGGAAAACAAGGCGTTCCGCGTTGGTTACAAGTACATGCATGTATCTAACGGCAATATTGAAATCCCCAACCCCTCAACCGATTTTAATATGATCGAAGTTGGCTACCGATACTAAGAAAGGCGAAGCCTTTCTTAGTAAAAGGTTATTGATTGGTGGAAGGGAGTAAATCAGTTGTTACATGAATGGGGCGAGCACTCCCTCCCCCATAACGAAGTTCTGCGTAAGCTAAACCCCAATCCTATTATCATTTTTAAGTAACTTTCTGACAGATGAATGAGAAAAACATGCTAAATCATATTGAAGAAGCGAAACGCGTCATTCGCATTGAAGCTGATGCGATTAGCAAAATGACGGACAACCTAGACGATCACTTTAGCCGCGCTGTCGATGGTATTTTAGCAACGCAAGGGCGGCTGATTATTTGTGGTATGGGCAAATCTGGCATTATTGGTAAAAAGATTGCAGCAACCATGGCATCAACTGGAACACCCAGTTTTTTTATGCATCCAGGTGAGGCGTATCATGGTGACCTAGGGATGGTTAAACCTGAAGATGTCTTTTTAGCCATCTCTAACTCGGGCGAAACCGATGAGGTCATCAAACTAATACCGTTTCTAAAAGACAATGGCAACTTGTTGATTGCTATGACAGGAAAACCAACAAGCACCCTTGCGACACACGCTGATTGCCACTTGAATGTTGCTGTACCGCAAGAGGCATGCCCGCTTCAGTTAGCACCAACCTCATCAACAACAGCAACCTTAGTCATGGGCGACGCACTTGCGGTTTGTCTCATGACGGCACGCAACTTTAAACCAGAAGAATTTGCACGCTTTCATCCCGGCGGAAACTTAGGACGCAAACTCCTCACCCGTGTCCGTCATGTAATGAAAAAGCCCCCCCTTCCTAGCGTTGAGCTGACAGCGAGCGTCAGTGACATTA
>CAZSGH010000043.1:0-21316 GCA_964606405.1 uncultured Francisella sp. | reverse complement strand
ACTGAAGCACCGACTGAAGCACCGACTGAAGCACCGACTGAAGCACCGACTGAAGCACCGACTGAGCAACCATTAACAGCCACATCCACGATGAGCATAAGTAATACAACTGTCGAAAAAAAGACAGGATTTTTAGGCAAACTCTGGCAAAGCATGACCCGTACTCGTGAGCGTTTGGGTAGTGGATTAAAAAGCTTATTAACGGGCAAACGCACACTCGATGCCAACACCCGTGACGAATTAGAAACCCTACTTCTCACAGCTGATATTGGACTTGATACCACGGATGCATTGCTTGAACAACTCAGTCGCGTCAAACTCAAAGAGGGAGAAGACTTGTTATCGGCATTAGCCCAGTTGCTGATTGCCATGCTCAACGAAGCCCAACAAAAACCCCAAATCATTCCCGAGAACACTCCTCGTATCATTTTAATGGTCGGCGTCAATGGTGTCGGAAAAACGACAAGTATTGCTAAATTAGCGCATCATTTTTTAGCCGACAATAAAAAACTCCTCTTAGCAGCAGGAGACACCTTCCGCGCCGCAGCCGTCGAGCAAATCAAAACGTGGGGCGAACGTCATAATGTACCTGTCATATCGCAAGGACAAGGCAGCGATGCCGCCAGCGTGCTCTACGATGCCTTACAAGCGGCACAAGCACGCAAGGTAGACGTGATGATTGGCGACACCGCTGGGCGCTTGCACACCCAAGGGCATTTAATGGATGAACTGAAAAAAATTCGTCGCGTTATGAACAAGCTTGATACAACAGCACCTCACGAAATTTGGCTGGTAATTGATGCCACCACAGGACAAAACGCCCTTAACCAAGCGAAAGAATTTAATGCCGCCATTGGTTTGACTGGCATTATCTTAACCAAGCTAGATGGTACTGCTAAAGGGGGTATCGTCTTGTCGCTATCGCAACAACTGGGCATTCCGATTCGCTATATCGGCATTGGCGAACAAGCAGAAGATTTACGCCCATTCGATGTTGAAGGCTTTGTCTATGCATTGCTGGGAATTGAGCAAAAGTAATGGGAACCTCTAAAAACCTCGCTTCGCTTGTTTTAGATGTTCCAATTTTATTTTCTACCTGAAGGAAGGGGGTAAAAATCAATGGGGTTACAAGAACATGTCCCCATCCCCTTCCTCCAGACATCCAACCTATTAGGTTTTTATAAGTATTCTCACATTCATAAACTGCGTAATAATAAAATCTACGTTAAGGTAAAAAACACTCAAGGATTTACCTTTTTCGCCGCTACCTCAATTGCATCCCCGTGCACTGAGGAATAACATCATGCGAGTGACCTCTTTTAGAATCACGCATAGCCTATCTGCAATTCCTTTATGTTTTGTTGCATTATGGCTAACAGGATGTTCTAGCCCATCCAAACCTGTTGCCAGCCACTATGGCAACAACGTAGAAATTAAACCTAGCAACCCGCTACGCAAAGGAGCGAGTGAGAATATATGTGAAATTTTTCGCGACAATCCGAATTGGTTTGTTGATGCACATCATAGCTACCGACGTTGGGGAACCCCCATCGCAGTACAGTTGGCTTTCGTGTATCAAGAATCTCGGTTTGTAGCAAATGCCAGCCCCAAAAGCAGCATTACGATTTTTTCCAACAAAAGCTCGAGTGCGTTAGGTTATGCACAAGCGTTAAATGGTACTTGGGACGATTACGTCAAAGCGACAGGAAACTATCAAGCGCATCGAACCAATATGAAAGACTCGTTGGACTTTATTGGTTGGTATAACAACAATGCCAATCGAAAACTTGGTTTAACAGGCAATCAGGTTCGTGAGTTGTATCTTGCTTATCACGAAGGGCTAAAAGGCTACTCCCTTGCCACCTACGATGGCAAAGAATGGCTGAAAACAGTTGCGGATCAAGTTGAAGATCGGGCGGTTAAATATGACAAGCAACTCCGTGGTTGCTCAAGTGAAATTGTGGCAATGGTTAATCGATAAAAACCTTGGGTATCTCTGAAAAGCGGTGTTCATCGTTTTTTAGAGATGTCTAAATGCAAAAACCAGCATTTTCATGCTGGTTTTTTATTTCCCATCATCCTAACCTTCTCTCAAAGAGAGAAGACTGCTCTGAGACTAAGCCTGGATTAGTGTTGATAACGCTGTACGACCAAAGTCGCATTCGTCCCACCAAAACCAAAGCTATTCGACATAATACGGGTTAAGCCTGCATTATCCTGACGCTCACGTACAATTGGCAAATCAGCAACCGCTTCGTCTAGCTCGGTGATGTTAATTGAGGGCGCAATAAAGTCACCTTGCATCATCAACAAACAGTAAACCATCTCGTGAACACCTGCTGCACCTAACGAATGACCAGACATTGACTTGGTTGAGCTAATACGTGGTACCTTATCGCCAAACACCGCTTTAATGCCACCCGCTTCTTTTGAGTCACCAACAGGCGTCGATGTACCATGGGTATTGATGTAATCAACTGTGCCGCCTTCAACAGTAGACAATGCCATTTGCATACAACGAATCGCACCTTCTCCAGAAGGCGCAACCATGTCGTAACCATCTGAAGTTGCGCCATAGCCAACGATTTCACCGTAGATTTTAGCACCACGCGCCAAAGCATGCTCAAGTTCTTCAACCACAACCATACCGCCACCACCAGAAATGACAAAGCCATCACGATCAGCAGAATAAGCACGAGAAGCAGTCTCAGCAGTATCGTTATACTTGCTAGACAAAGCACCCATAGCATCAAACAACATGGTTTGACTCCAATGTAACTCTTCACCACCGCCAGCAAAAACAACATCTTGCTTACCCAACTGAATCAACTCGTAAGCATTACCAATACAATGCGCTGATGTTGCACACGCAGAAGAAATTGAGTAGTTTACACCCTTAATCTCAAAAGGCGTCGCCAAGCAAGCAGAAACCGTAGAACCCATGGTACGAGGAACCATATATGGGCCAATACGCTTCACGCCTTTTTCAGCCATAATGCTATTCGCTTCAATTAAGTTTTGGTTAGATGCACCACCTGACCCAGCAATTAAGCCTGTGCGAGGATTCACAACTTGCTCTGGCGTTAAGCCACTGTCAGCAATCGCTTGCTGCATCGCTAAATAGGCATACGCAGCCGCATCACCCATAAAACGACGGTGTTTACGATCAATTTGGTCTAAATCGACATTAATCGCACCTTCAACATGCGAACGAAACCCGCGCTCTGCGTAAGCTTCTTGAAAGCGGATACCGCTTTTACCATTACGCAAATGCGACTCAACAGTTGCCGCATCATTACCTAAACTACTAACAATACCCAAACCAGTGATGACAACACGACGCATAAATGCTCCTTAGAAATTTTCAGTCGATTGGAACAGCCCTACTTTTAGGTCTGTCGCCGAGTAGATTTCACGATCATCTACAAACAGCTTAGCATCAGCCAAGCCCATAAATAACTTACGTTTAATGACGCGCTTCATATCAATTTGGTATCGAACTTTTTTAGCGGTTGGCAGTACCTGACCGTAAAACTTAACCTCTCCCGACCCCAAAGCACGACCGCGACCTTCGCCACCTGCCCAACCAAGGTAGAAGCCGATTAACTGCCACATCGCGTCCAAGCCCAAACAACCTGGCATGACCGGGTCTCCTTGAAAGTGACAATCAAAGAACCATAAATCTGGCGTGACATCTAGCTCAGCACGAATTTCACCCTTATCGAACAAACCACCTTCTTCAGAGATATGTGTGATGCGATCAAACATCAACATAGGCGGCAATGGCAACTGTGGATTACCCAAACCAAACATCTCACCGCGCCCACAGCGCAGCAAGTCTTCTTTTGATAAACTCGAAGGACGGTTAGTCATGACGTGCGTCAACCCTATTTTGTAGCCGTTTCAATCCGACGATTACAACTTCATGCTTCTGAACATACCATTTCAGACCACTTAGTGAACCATTTAGAATAAAAACAGTCATTTCATTAAAACATTTGGATGCAATTATAACAGGAAGAAAACCCATTTGCTTGACTGAGCGCAATATTCACACAGGAAAGAGCACTATCACAAGCTATAGACAACCGTGCTATAATTGCAAGATTAAAGCGATTAATGCGGAAAAAGCTCACAATGTCGGAAAATACAGAAAACAATAACGTTTACGATGCCTCCTCCATTCAAGTATTGCGTGGCTTAGATGCTGTACGCAAGCGCCCAGGTATGTATATTGGCGATACCGATGATGGTTCTGGCTTGCACCACATGGTATTCGAGGTTGTCGATAATGCCATCGACGAAGCCTTGGCAGGACATGCAAGTACAGTTAAGGTAACCTTGCATACTGACGGTTCTTGTTCTGTTTCCGATGATGGACGTGGTATTCCTGTTGGTATTCACGAAGAGGAAGGTGTTTCTGCTGCCGAAGTGATTATGACCATTCTGCATGCAGGCGGTAAGTTCGATGATAACTCTTATAAAGTATCAGGCGGTCTGCATGGCGTGGGGGTATCGGTTGTTAACGCGCTATCATCCAATCTTTGGCTAACCATTCACCGCGAAGGCAAAGTCTGGCAACAAGAATACGCACTTGGCGTTCCTGTGTATCCGCTCAAAGCGATTGGCGAAAGCAATAAAACAGGTACCGAACTGCGTTTCATGCCATCAAGTGAGATTTTCGCTTTCACCGAATTTAATTACGACATTTTACTCAAGCGTTTGCGTGAGCTGTCTTTCTTAAACTCAGGCGTTCATATTGAACTAACAGACCACCGCGACAATCGTCATGACATCTTCAAATACGAAGGTGGCATCATGGCATTCGTCGAATACCTCAACAGTAAAAAAACAGCCATTCACAATAAACTATTTTATTTTACTGGTGAAAAAGACGGCGTAGGTGTTGAAGTATCACTGCAATACACAGAAGCTTATACTGAGTCGGTCTATTGCTTTACCAATAACATCCCACAGAAAGATGGTGGTGCGCATTTGGCAGGCTTCCGTTCTGCGCTAACGCGTAATATCAATAGTGCTGCCGAACAAGAAGGCTTAGAAAAGAAATTTAAAATTGCCTTATCGGGTGATGATACGCGTGAAGGTCTAACGGCGATTGTTTCGGTTAAAGTACCAGATCCTAAGTTCTCGTCACAAACCAAAGAAAAACTTGTTTCTAGCGAGGTTCGTACCGTCGTTGAAAGCTTAATGAACGATGCCTTCTCGACTTTTCTGCTCGAAAACCCGAACGACCGCAAAGCCATTCTGAACAAAATTTTCGAAGCAGCGCGTGCTCGTGATGCCGCTCGTAAAGCGCGCGAAATGACCCGTCGTAAAGGTGCGTTAGATATCGCGGGCTTGCCAGGTAAATTAGCCGATTGCCAAGAGAAAGATCCTGCTCAATCAGAAATCTACTTAGTGGAAGGAGATTCTGCGGGTGGTTCTGCTAAGCAAGGTCGTGACCGCCGCACCCAAGCTATTTTGCCACTTAAAGGTAAAATCCTTAACGTCGAACGAGCGCGTTTTGATCGCATGATTGCTTCTGCAGAAGTTGGCACCCTGATTACTGCTTTAGGTTGTGGCATCGGCAAAGACGAATATAATATCGAAAAACTGCGTTATCACCATATCATCATCATGACGGATGCTGACGTGGATGGTAGCCACATTCGTACTCTACTGCTCACTTTCTTCTATCGTCAGATGCCCGAAATTATCGAACGTGGTCATGTGTACATCGCACAACCGCCTTTATATAAAGTCAAAAAAGGCAAGCAAGAAGCTTACCTAAAAGACGATACCGAGCTTGAGCATTATCTACTGCAACTCGCTATGGAAGGCGCTAGCTTACAGCTAGGTGAAGGCGCAGGCAGCATGAGTGGTCATGCACTAGAACAGTTGGCGATCGCCCACTTCCAAGCAGAGCGTGTGATTAATAAATACAGCCGTCGTTATCCAGAGGCTTTGCTGCGCGGCTTGCTCGACTTGCCCGCCATTACTGAAGCAGGATTGCGTGATGTTAGCGCGCTTTCTGCTTGGTGCGAAGCGGCGCAAGCGCGTATCGAACAAGACTTTATTGCAGGTGGTGCGCGTTTTAGTTTGTCCGTTGTCGACAATCAGGATCCTGATGTTGAGTCAAAAGCGATTCGCTTAACCATGCACGAGCATGGCTTTGATACAGCACAAGACATTACTGAAGACTTCTGGCTATCAGGCGACTATGTGCGTTTAATGAATGCTGCTGCCAGCATTGGTAACCTGCTCACATCTGGTGCTCAGGTTAAACGTGATGAAAAAGGGTTGGCTGTCAGCACCGTTAAGCAAGCATTCGACTGGTTATTAGGCGAAGCCAAGCGCGGCATGGGCATTCAGCGTTACAAAGGTTTGGGGGAAATGAATCCCGATCAGTTGTGGGATACTACCATGAACCCTGCGACCCGTCGCTTGTTGCGTGTACGCATCGAAGATGCCATTGCTGCTGATGATATTTTTAGCACCCTGATGGGTGATGAAGTAGAGCCACGTCGTGCCTTTATTGAAGCAAATGCATTATCGGTTTCAAATTTAGATATTTAATTTAGCTTGCTAACGCAATCTAAAAAATGATTTAACCTCTGTAAGGAGGCTTTAGAGTAAGCAATAATATGCGCATTACTACAAGCCTCCCTCCAGACCACTCTTTATGGTGTTATACACACTAAAAAGGGAAAGATGAATTTATTTTGGTTTTTAATTTTTAGAAGGAGTCCTCCATGTCTATCAAGCATCCTGTGATTTCTGTTACTGGTTCTTCTGGTGCAGGTACAACATTCGTTAAGCGCGCGTTCGAAAAAGTGTTTGCTCGCGAAAATTTAAATGTGGCTGTGGTTGAAGGCGATAGCTTCCACCGTTACGAGCGTGCAGAAATGCGCGAAAAAGTCGCTGAATCTCGCAAAGCGGGTAAGGTGTTAACGCATTTTGCTGAAGATGCTAACCACTTCGATTTGTTAGCTGACTTGTTCAAGCAATACGGCGAAACAGGTACAGGCAACCGTCGTTACTATGTTCACAACGATGAAGAAGCAGCACATCACGGTGTTGGCACTGGCTGTTTCACGCCTTGGGCTCCGATTCCAGCTGGCACAGATATTATGTTCTACGAAGGCTTACATGGTGGTGTTGTTACGCCTAATGCTAATGTTGCGCAACACGTCGATTTGTTAGTGGGCGTTGTTCCCAGTGTCAACATCGAATGGATTCAAAAAATCTACCGTGACACCACTGAGCGTCCTTATACTGTGCAGCAAGTGGTCGATACCATTATTGACCGTATGCCTGACTACGCGGAATTCATCACGCCTCAGTTTGACCGTACGCACATCAACTTCCACCGCGTGCCTTTAGTCGATACGGCTAACCCATTCGGCGGCATGGCTGTTCCTAAGCCAGAAGAAAGCTTGATCGTTTGCCACGTTCGTATGGACGGCATCGACTTGGCTGGCATCGCTAAACAGGTTGAAGGTGGTTTCTTACAAAAAGCTGACACCTTAGTTATCCCTGGCAACAAGATGATTGATGTGATGGACTTGATGTTGTCACCTGTCATCAAAAATATGATTGCTCAGAAAAACGCAGCTTAATCCTGCATTTTTCCGATTCATAAAAAAAATCCCACCTTGGTGGGATTTTTTGTTATTAAGAAAAGCGATTATTCTGGCACACAGATTTTTCCTTTTATCATCGCTTGAAGGGTTTTAAATACCAAAGTTACCAACAAAATAACCAAAATAACCAACAGTATAGGGGTTGCTAACGCAAAAAAGATGCCCCCTACTTTTTCTTGCATAATCATGGTTGCAATCGTAATGGCTGCCACAGGGAACGAATAAGCCCACCAAGGTAAAGCAAACTGAACCTTAGCAAAATATTTCGCTTGCGCAACCATCAACAAAGTTGTGAACAATGCAAAGTAATACAAAATGCGTGCAACATCGTCAACAGCACCACCATGCAACTTCATCCATGAAATAAAACCAACAGCAGGAGGAGCAATCAAAATAAACAATGTAGGCACAAGTTTACTGGGCAACATCGGATGGAAGAAAAAGCGATTGAGCAGCACTGCTAGTAAGGGCAACCACATCATCAAACCGATGCTGTAGAAGAACCAACTCACCTCTACAAAACCTAACTCGATACCCGCAATCGGCACAAGAATATTCCCAACAATCGGAATAAACCATGCGGGATTACTGTGATTGATTTGAAACTTATCGTGATGCATCCAGTTCGATAAAATAACTAGCGTAAACACCAATTGAACACCACTACCCAATGCCCACATATAGAATGCTGCGTCGCTATGCAAAGGTAATACCGCAATACTGAGTAAAATTAAACCAATCGAACTGGCTGGAAAAAAACTTAAGCGAATGGGGTTGTTAAACTCATGTGCCACTGCGTCTGGGTATTTCATCCATTTCATGGCATAGGCTGCAAAAACCACAACATAAACCAGTACCGAAAAAGCCAGCAAAACAGTGCTGAAGGCACTGTCCATTGCCCAAAGATGCTCTGCTTTTTGAGTAGCAATGGTTAAGCCAGCTAAACCCATTACCGTTGCGAATAGTGATATGGGCATATGTTCAAGGCGGCTATGTGCGCCTTCTTGTTGTGTTGTCATTATCAACTCGCTCCTTCTTAAAAACAGAATCTTTTATTTAATCGCTTCTTTTAAAGCATCTTCGGTACAGGCAAAATTACTTTCACCGAGCTTCATTTCGTTTAAAGGAATGACCGCAACGCAACCTTTTTGACGTGAGAACATCGCAAGATCAGTTTCTTCGCGCCCCAAAATAATGTTATACGGCTTTTCACGCAATTGCGGCAGGGCAAACATGCGCGAAATAAGACCCGGCATTTTATGAATATCCGCCAAATAGACAGTATTCGTTTGAACCAGCCAAGTTGGCTCTTTACTGTCTAATAGAGCTGTCACCATGCTTGCGCCTGTGTTATCAGCGGCAAAAATAATACGCTTAGTCGTTGCTTCGATTTTAACGGGTTTATCATGTTGATCTGTTAGCGATAATACAGGCATCGCATCACCCGCTTTGAGCACTTCCGAAGCATAACAGGCTGGCGCCAATAAACTCACTAACAACATGGAAATAAATAATCTTTTCATAGGGTAAGGTCTCTCTTGATTAAATGTTTAGTAAACAGACACCATTAAAACAAAAAATACTTATGAACGCCAACAAAATATTTATCACTCTTTTATCTAAAAAAACAATGACGATTACTGAAAAAAACCCCGCTTACGCGGGGAACAGGGATTTGCTGGTTTTAGCCAACTGAGGAAACCATATCAATTTATCGCTGAGCACCATTACCAACATAATATTGTGCAAGCGACTTTATCTCATCATCCGTTAAGTGCTTAGCAAACTGACGCATCGCTGAATGAACATCACTAGCCCGCGTGCCTTGCTTGTAAGCTTGCATCGTTCGCTCAAAATAATAAGGCTCTTGACCTGCTAGCGCGGGCGTTTCATTAATACCACCTGCGCCTGTCACACCGTGACAACTTGCACATGGCGTAATCAAGCGCTTCACATCACCCTGACGCACCAAATAATCTGTCTGACGGTAAGCATCGTCGCTCATGGTTGTCCGAACCGTTGCCGTCGGCAATGATTTACTTGCATAGTAACCCGCCAGATCTGCCATATCTTGTGGGGTCAACATCTTAGCAAGTGCAGCCATTGCTTCTGCACCCTGATGCTTCGCAAAGCGTCCTGCTGCGTAATCTTGTAAGGTTTTATAGGTATATTCTGCTCGCTGACCTGCTGTAGATGGCCAATTGCGCGACAAAGCTTGTCCGCCATTACCATGACAACTAGAACACATCATATCTGCATTCAGTTTTTCACCACGTACAGCATCACCCACAGGCATTGCTGCCAAGTTAGCGCGTAGCCCAGCAACCGTCCAAGGCTCTGCCGAATGATGTCCTTCTGCCAATACTGCGCTACTGAAAAGTGTTACTATCGCCAAAGCGAATGGCGATAATTTTGTTGTTAACATTTTTTTCTCCTTATGCAAAGCAGTCTTGGGTGAAAGCACGCATCCATGCCTGTTGATAAGCGGCACCAAGTCTTAATTGCGCTGGCGTTTGCTGCAACGAAGGATTGCGATCTTTATTTTGGCGGACCATTAACCCCTCCTCGTTCATACCGAACACATCCGCAACAAACACACCATACTCGCTACCGGCTAATGCATAACAAGTGTTTTGCCATACAGCCGCTTCATCGGGCGATTTACCTGCAAGGATATCTCGCACCGCTAATGCGGTTACTTTTGCTTGATTGCTCGCAGAAAACCCAGATTTTGGTGCTAACCCACCATGAGTAGCATCGCCCAACACAAAGACATGCTCATCGTTGGTTGACTGGAAAGTCGATAGATCAACAGGACACCATCCTTTCTCATCGGTCAAACCGAGCGTTTGAGCAATTTTACCCGCTCGCATCGGAGGAATAATATTTAACACGTCGGCTTTAATCGTACCGCCTTCAAAAGTGACTGTTTTGCTTTTAGCATCAATCGACTTCACCTTGCCGCCATCTTTAGCACGAACCCACTCCAAGCGCGACGGGGTGGTATGATGTTTGACATCATCTGGCATACCTTTCATAAATTCTTCGGGAATATTAAAGCCATAGAGTCGATTCCAACCCAACAACATATTTTTATCGGTAACAAACTCGTTTTTAGGATCTAAACCAATAATTTTAGCGGTCGGGTTATGCTTAGCACACCATTCTGTTACCAATGCTAAGCGCTCATAAGGACCAGGTGGACAACGATAAGGATTGGGTGGCGCAACCATCACAAAGGTTCCACCCTGAGGCATTGCTTTCAATTGATCCGCCAGTAATTGCGTTTGTTTTCCTGGAATCCAGCCACTGGGAATATCCGTATTGGCTAATGCCTCGGAATAACCCGTAACTTTGTCATACATCAACTCAACACCAGGAGAAACGACTAGCTTGTCGTAATCCAATACTTGACCACTGGCTAACTGAACTTGACGCTTCGTAAAATTAGCACTCACCAAGGTGTCAAAAACAAACTCAATACCATAACGACCTTTGAGCGCATCGTAACTCACTTCTAAGTCTTTCATATCGATGTGTCCCGTAATCACTTCGGTACTACCATAAGGACGAATATAAATCGGATTTTTTTCAATGATCGTGACACGAATATTACGATCAGCCAGTTTCAAATATTTAGCAAAAGTTGCACCACCGACACCACCGCCCAATACCACGACATGTGGTTGAGCGCTTGCAAAGACACTTCTTGTCGGCGCTAATAAACTAAGACCACCAAGGGTTAGCGCAGATAAAAATTGACGACGATTCATAATATTCTCCCTAGTCCAGCTTCTGTGCGGCAAAGTAATCAGCCATTGCCGTAAAATCAGCTTCAGTAAAGCCTTCAGCAATATTTTTCATCACTGTTGCAGCGCGCTTTCCGCTTTGGAAATCAAGCATTGCACGTACAAATTGCTCTTTAGGCATGGCAGCCAGTGCAGGAAATGACTCCATTGACAACTTACCTTGTGTGCCATGACAACCAGCACATCCCATTGCATTCATCTCGCCAGTTGCAGCCTGCACATTACCAGCGTTTAACAACATAACAGTTAGTAACGATAAGATTTTTTTCATGCTTAACTCCTTAGCGCATCCAGACATAAAAGCCAACAGCAAAGAACTGCACAATCCATAACACAACGATTGCCAGCGCTACTTGACCGATTTTGGTTACCAAAGGTGAAGGTGTATACACCCCTTCGGTCTGCCCTGCTTGCCAAGATACCGTCAAGAAATAACTCAATACCGAACCACCTACCACAACAAAGGTAGCAAAGAACAGAATGGTGCTATACCAATCTAGATTGAGCGGATAGTTCCATGCATCGAAACCAAAACCATCAACCAAAATTGACCAACGGAAAAGTTCGCGCGCTGCCGCCACGACGATTAATGCTACCGCACCAACAGCCAACACAAAGTAACTGTGAAAAGAGTCACGCGCACTCATCCAAGTCCAGACAGCATAAGCAACCGTCGCCAACAAGGCTACAGCCGACAACATAACCCAAGGACTTGTCGCAAAGGCTGCTTGTGTGCCTTCTAAGCCCGACAACCAAACAGCACCAATGATCAACGACAAAACGCCACCCAAGGTGATTGCTTTCATCGCCAAACCACCCACCCAATCAAGGTAGGCATGATCAGCACTAGGTTTAACGCGCAAATAGCGACGGTAAGCCAACAAAAATGCACCAATCACAGGCACGCTTAGACTAATAAAGAAAGCAAAACGTGACAGGCTATAGGCATGAATATGACGGCCTGAGGTGTCAAGTACGCCATTAGGGGCATACCAAGTCATCCACTGATCAGGTTGCAACATCTGACTGGTCAGAACATGCATAATAAAGCCAACCGTCAGCAGCAATACCAACGCGATTAGCATCGAACCTGGGCATTTGGTTGGGTTATCGGCCAGCGATTCATTCTGCCAATAGAACCAATACATCGCCACATAACCAACAATCAAGATGCCAATGAACCCAATCACCCACCAAGCTGACAGCACATTACTAACGTACCAAAAGGGATCATAAACTACCTGTACAAATAGCAAAGGGGCAACACCAATCACAATCGCAACTGACAGCATGACTTTTGCCACACCCAACATATCATCCGCCAACTGACGACGATAGCTATTTTTTGAGAGCGCGCCCCAGAGGGTTAAGCTCGATGCACCCAACATAATTTGCACTGCTGCAATGTGCAAGGCGAAGGTAAGAACTCCTAACACCAAAAACACAATGGGGTGCGTAGGCAAACCTGCAGGATCACGCAGGGCATTTAAAACTTCTGCTTCCATTCTTTAAAATCCTTAATTTGATTGCGCTGATGCGATGTTAGGCTGAGACAAAGTCGCTAAGTAAGTCGCTAACGCTTCAGCTTCATCATCTTTTAATGGCATTTGTGGCATGTACAAGGTGTTGCCTGTTGCCAGAGCACCCAACAGATAGGACTTAATGGCTGGCACATCCGTGTTGCCGCCAAAATAATTCACCATGGGGCGTATGCCCGTATTTGTCAGACTATGACAGTTCGTACAGTAAACCAGTGCAATCGTTTGCCCTACTTGCAGCTTGTTGTCTGCTGTCACCGTGCGCAAATTATCTGGAATGAACGGATGCGCTTTTAAAATACCCACTTTCTCTAACGTTGGAATTTCTGAATGAATACCTAAACCAGGCACATCTCGCGCGATGACTTGGTTTGAATACACATACTGACCTGCCACAAACGGCTTACGAATGGATTCACGCGCGACCTCTTCTGGCCATAACCCAAAGACTAAAATAGAGACCGTTGCCAAAGATGCCACCACCGTCGTAATCATGCGTGGCCGGAACAACAACACTAAGAAGTAAACAATCGCACCCGCTAAGACACTCATAATGGCATTCGGGAACCACTCTGGCAAACGGTTATCCATGACTAAATAGGCTGTTTCGGGCAAGGTGTTTAAGTACCACTGGAACAATGCGGCCCCAATAATGGTACTCGACAAACCAAGTAACGCTAAATAACGCGCCAGTTCTTTACGTAAGTCATCTTCTTTAAAGCGAGATAACACAATGCTACCCACCACAGCCGTAACGCTAAACATAAACATGCTTCGCATCGCTAACTGAGCAAAGGTATTCGCACCATAGAAACCATTCAGATAACCACCTTCCGCAAACCACTCAGGCTTACCTGGCCACATCATGAATGACAGAATACCTAGGATAATTAACATCGTCGCATACGACGCCAAACCAAAAATCCAGGTCACACGCAAATGCGTGCGCTGATCGATTTTACCTACAAGGTAAACGACCATATAGACACCTACGACTTCAATCACAAAGAAGACCCACTCTGTCGCCCATTTCCAGACAAAACTATGAATCAGTGAGGAAATACCACGCGGACTCGCGACGGTTGTCGAATACCAAATACCGGGACCTGTAATAGAACCTAGAACATAAGAAAAGACCAACAGGAACAAACCATATTTTTTGATGTATTCAAGATATTCGGGTTTGTTACGTGAATAAGCGATGGTCGCTAAACCTGCAAAAAACAAGGCAGCACCGACCGATGTATGTGAAAACAGCACGTGAATCGTGGCGATCAGCCCGACAATCCACCCACTACCCACCCCTGGCTCATACCAGGTTGGAAAAAGTCCGATGAGTTCCATCTATTCGACTCCAATAATTAAAAGCACCGATATGTTATGACCAAACGTGCAAAATAGCACTGCGACAAATTGTCGCGCTACATCTTTTATGCCTTGCGATTAACGAAGCTAATCAGAATAAAAAATGGGTCTGTGAGGCTAACGATACGATAAAAAAAACATACTGACTAATTAAATTTTTATAACCACTAGAGCAAATTATTTTTATCGGCCATCAAAAACACTTATTGAAAAGAACCAAATTAAGACTTTTAAAGTACGTAAAAAAACATATGGAAGACAAAAAAGCCCACGGGATACGTGGGCTTTTTTGTCTTTTGTGGCAACAAGATTCTTTAAAAACTTGCTGCTTCTGCTTCAGTAAATGCAATGGCAATATAACGACCAATTAATGCATCGAATCCCTTCCAATCTCTGAATTTCTTCATTTTGGCAACAATCTTATCCTTCATTTCAGCAGCACTCATGCCCTCTTTCTGATAAATAACCGTATTGTTATAAATAGCCTCTAAAAACTCGAGATAAACATCTGCTTGTTGCGGACCAAACTTATAGTGTCCCTGTACATAATTAGTCGCTTGTGTATCGGCTTTAAGCTTTTTAATACCTTCAATCGAGCCGACATAGCTACCATCATCCATATTCGCAACACGACCAACCATCAGCATATCAGCAACATAAACCGTTTTGTCCGCCGTTACTTCTAAACAAATATCAGAATCTGTATGACATTTACCATAGTAATGAACGCGCAACAGGGTATCACCCATATCAAAAACTTCGCCGCCCTTTAGCACTTGATTCGGTGCAGTAATCACCGTTCCAGCGGTAGCATTATTGGTCGCACGCGCTTGCATACCCAACCAAAACTCACCGACACCTTCTTTTAAGGCCTTATGTAGATTTTCATGAGCATAAATTTCGACGTTTGGCCACTCTTTAACGAAAGCATGATTACCCAACCAATGATCGCCATGAAAATGCGAATTGAAAATTTTAACGACTGGCTTATCTGTCACTTTCTTAATTTGACGAATCATCATTTCACCAATTTGGACAGACCCGCCCGTATCATAAACGACCACACCTTTTTGGGTAATAATGAACCCCATATTCGAAAACATACCTTGATTTTCTGGCGTAGGCTCTGGATCTTTGGCAATAATTACATGGCAATGTGTTGAAACTTTTTGTGGCTTAACGTCGGGAACACGAGGACCTTTAACGATCATTTCATCATTCGCATAGAGGGGCTTAAGTACAGACAAACCAACAGTACCCAGCGCCGACACTCCCACAATACCCTTTAAAAAATAGCGACGATTTAGTTGCGGCATATTGATTTGATTTGACATCTCTTATTTCCTATTATTGGGAATCTCTAAAAAATCGCGCTTCGCTTGTTTTTAGACTTTCCAAGTTTATTTTTTAGCTGAAAGAAGGGAATAAATCACATTGTTACAGGTTAATTTCTGTAATCCCTTCCTCCAGTCCTCCAACCCGATTAGGTTTTTAGTGGCACCCTATTGTTAAAATAACCGTCGTTTAACACAACAGCATTAATATGCGTATAATGTAGCGCATAGACCTACGAGATGACAATGGAAATTATTGTGAATACCCCACCAAAAGACGATATTCAAACGACCATTAACGCCTTAGTTGAACGCTTTGCATTTTTTTCTGACTGGAAAGATCGCTACCAATACCTTATCGACTTAGGAAAAAAGCTACCCGCCTTCGACCCTGCATGGGAAACGGATGAAAATCGCATTCATGGCTGTCAGTCGCAAGTGTGGTTGCATATTGAACAACAAGACGAACGATTTTATCTTTATGCTAAAAGTGATGCGACAATTGTCGCTGGCATGATTGCATTAATTTTATGGGTTTTTAATGGACGAACCAGCGAAGAAATCTTAAACACACCGTTAGATTTTTTAGGGAAAATTGGTCTACTACAGCACCTATCACCCAGTCGAGCTAACGGCCTTTATAATATGGTTAAGCATCTACACGCACAGGCAAAACAAGCTGGATAGTAATATGATCAAGCCAATAGAACGCCACCGAATGCTAATGACACTATTTGTCATTGGAATATGCTGTGGACTGCTTATATTCTTCTACCAAACAACACAAATCAATACCACAGACACATTACCAGCAATACAAATAGCCAGAACACAAACAACACAAGCCATCACACCCCTACCTCAAAACAGCATACTCAATGAAAACAAAGTAGCGTTAGGCAGTCGATTATTCCATGATGCAGGATTATCTCGAGATGGTACTGTTTCATGTGCTAGCTGTCATCGCCTTAATACTGGTGGGGTCGATAACCTGCCCCATTCAATTGGTGTTAATGGACAAGAAGGAAGTATTAATGCGCCCACGGTTTTTAATAGTCACTACAACTTTGTGCAATTCTGGGATGGACGAGCAGCCAACTTAAGCGAACAGGCAGAAGGTCCACTACATAACCCCATCGAAATGGCAACTAACTGGCAGCAAGTGATTCTATATCTGAATCAAGATGCCAATTATCGCAATGCCTTTTCACTAACCTACCCCAACGGAATGACACCTAAAAACATTCAAGATGCCATTGCGACTTTTGAAAGTTCTCTGACTACCCCTAACGCGCCCTTCGACCGATACTTAAACGGAGACAAACAGGCACTCAATCGTCATGAAGTCGCTGGCTACGAATTGTTTAAACAAATCGGCTGTATTAGCTGTCATCAAGGCGTTAATATTGGCGGAAACCTTTACCAAAGGTTAGGGATCATCGAAGATTACTTTGTTAACAAACCACTAATCGATGCAGACATGGGACGTTACAATGTGTCTAAACAAGAAAGTGATCGACATTTTTTTAAAGTACCAACGCTACGAAATATTGCTGCAACAGCGCCTTATTTGCATGATGGTTCTCAAAAAACATTAGCAGACACTGTCAAAATTATGGCGCAATATCAACTTGGTAAAAATCTAAGCGAAGATGAGATTAGGCTCATTGTTGCCTTTTTACATAGCCTAACGGGCGAATATCAAGGTAAGCCAGTCAAGTGATGCTAGATAAAGATTATTGGCATCATGCGCGCCAAGACCTCTATAGAATGATCGCTTTATTACTAAGCGCTGTGTTAGTTGTCGCATTATTTTGGCTAACTCAGCCAATCAATCATCACCAGCATCAACAGCTTATGACACAATTCGCTCAATTACACCATAGCGAAACACGATTGGGTGAGTTAGCACTTCAGCTCAACTTTAACTTATCCAATAATTACGACGACATTAACCATGCCATGACGTCATTATACAATAGTGTTGAACGGCTAAAACATGACGAAATCAGCAAAGATGTTCGAGCATATCCTTCATTTGTACAGCAGTTAACGCGATTCGAACAGGAACTTTCCCAGAAACAAAAGGCACTGGAGCAATTCAAATCACGCAATGCTGTACTTAAAAACTCGCTTATTTACTTACCCAAAGCGAGAGATGACCTCATTCCGTTACTCAAACAGGATCCTAGCGTCATTGATGACATTAACCGTTTGGTTGAACAACTCTTGCTTGAACGTGTGAGCAATGCTTTTATAGAACAAAATCAGGTTGATACTATTGCTCAAAATTTACTTGAAGAGACGGAGGACCTATCAAATGACAATCAAAAACGTATTCGTATCTTTATCCGCCATGCGCGTTTAGTCGAAAGCACCTCAAAAGAGATCAATCAACTGATTGGCGAGCTGCTCTCTAGCGATGATATCCATCCATTAACAGCAAGCTATCATGACTATTACCAACATCGTCAGGCGCTAGCAAGTTTTTATCGCTGGTTTTTACTCATTGCAGCCTTATTGCTGAGTATTTTTGCCATCAAAACGGTTTTGAAACTTCAACAAAGTGCGCAGCAATTAAAACTAGCTTCTAGCGTATTTAATCATGCTTCAGAGGGTATTATTATCACGAACGAAGATGGCGTGATGATTTCTGTCAACCCTGCTTTTAGCCAGATTACAGGTTTTTCACGAGAAGAAGCGATTGGCAAAAAGCCAAAAATACTTAGCTCTGGACGGCATGGTCAGGATTTTTATCGCGCCATGTGGGAGTCAATAAAACAAACAGGCTCTTGGCAGGGAGAAATTTGGAATCGTCATAAAGATGGGACGATTTATCCCGAAGCACTCAGCATTAACAGCGTGCAAAAAGTCGATGGCTCGGGCATCAGTCATTTTATCGCGACATTCAAAGATGTCACCTCGCGGAAACAAAGTGAAGAAGAAATTTATCAGCTCGCTTTTTATGACCCGCTCACCAAGCTACCCAATCGTCGACTATTATTAGAACGCTTACAACATAAGCTCACGCTCAATGATGGTACAAACTATGCTGCGCTCTTCTTTATTGATTTAGACAATTTCAAAATACTCAATGATACCAAAGGGCATGCAATCGGTGACTTGATGTTGATTGAGGCAGCTAAACGACTATCTCATTGCATTTCTGAACGCGATACATTGGCGCGATTGGGAGGAGACGAATTCGTCATTCTGTTAGAAGATGCAGGTGAGGATACTGAACAAGCCATTTTACATAGCAAACATGTCGCCGAGAATATATTACTTGCGATTAACACATCGTTTAATCTACAAAACCTAGACTATAGCGGTTCATGCAGTATCGGTATTCGTTTGTTCCACAATCAGGTTAGTATCGAGGAGCTATTTAAACAGGCCGATACCGCTATGTATGCAGCAAAACAAGCTGGACGCAATCGCTTTATGTTTTTTGATCCTGTCATGCAAAATCAACTCGAAGCCTATTCATCGCTCGAAGCAGATATTCAGCAAGCCTTACAGTTAGGGCAATTTGAACTCTTTTATCAGGTTCAGGTCGATTCAAATGGCATGGCAACTGGCGCGGAAGTGTTATTACGCTGGCGACATCCTGAACGAGGACTGGTTTTTCCCGATCAGTTCATTCCATTATTAGAGGAAACAGGCTTAATTATTCCCGTTGGATTATGGGTATTACGCACTGCTTGCCAGCAATTAAATCGTTGGCAACAACAAACAAGAAATAACCCGTTGATATTAGCAGTTAACGTAAGTGCTCGACAGTTTGCTGAGCCAAGTTTTATTGCCGATATAGAAGCCATTTTACAAGAAACAAACATTAGACCATCTCGGCTCAAGCTAGAAATTACAGAAAGTATGTTATTGCAGCATATCGAATCCATTATTCGAACCATGCATCAACTCAAAGGCTTGGGTATTCGCTTTTCGATGGATGATTTTGGCACTGGCTATTCGTCCTTGCAATACCTGAAGCGATTGCCGCTGGACCAGCTTAAAATCGATCAATCGTTTGTACGAGATATTGGGATCGATAACAATGATGATGCCATCGTGAGTACCATTATTGCGATGGCGCACAGCCTCGGACTTAGTGTCATCGCCGAAGGGGTTGAAACGGAAATGCAACGAAACTTGTTATTCTCTCAAGGTTGTCATCACTACCAAGGCTATTTATTTAGCAAGCCAGTACCCCTAGCTGAGTTTGAGGCGTTGCTTGAGCAGATAGGAAACCACTAACTCCCTGCTCTCTACAGGGAACTTCTAAAAACCTCGCTTCGCTTGTTTTTAGACTTTCCAAGTTTGTTTTTTAGCTGAAGGAAGATGTTTTATCAATGGGTTACATGCCATTTTCCGCACCCCCTTCCTCCAGAGCTCCTACCCATTGGGTTTTTAGAGGTCACACAGTTAATCCGCTTGTCCATCGATACGCGTTTGTAACCAAATCGGTAAATAACGCCATAACATAATCGCAAATGCCAAACTCCATAAGGCTGCGCTGACATGAATCGCTCCTGCCCAATAAGGTGCGGTAAGCCGTGCAACACCTGCAGCAATGATTAACATGAACGCAAATTTGATGCCTGGCAATAGGGTTAATAAGCGTCCACTATGCCCTAGCGATACGCGCGCCATCATGCCGAATCCAATTCCGCCCATCGCCAATACCATCCATGCATGATGGGCAGGAGATGTCCAAATGGGATCGATACTTGCCAAGCCATTCAGTACAAAGCCAAGCGCAATGCCGCTATACCCTAAATGCAGTACCCAAACTAAAGGAAATCGCAAGGTGCGCCACGTTTGCCAATACACCAGCTGCGCGAAAAATAACAGCCCTGCTGTGAAGGATAACACTGCCATCAATGGCGCAAGCCTTTGTGCCAGCGACAAAAGTGCAACCAATAGAAAAAGACCGACATAACCTTTTACCAGAAAGGTGGGCGTTGCTGGTAAGCGAATATCACAGCCACGTTCAGTAAAGAAGGGGGTGATTCTGCCTGCCATTGTCATCAGCAACCCTAATAATGCATAGATTGCTAAGGTTTCTCCGATACGAATGGCTTCAATACTGTGCGCTATTACGCCAAAGTGAATGCTTGCATTGGCGACAATTAAGGCAATCAAGACAGCAACAAAAGGCCACTGATTGATTTGACGACGGCGCCATATTGGTCTACCAATCTCATAAAGCAACCAAGGCAAAAATGCCATATCGATGGCAACAACCAACCATGATGGCATGTTGGCACCCCATAACCATGCCACACGCCCCAAAAGCCATAGTGCTGCTAAACCTGCTAACGGATAGCCTGTGGGGGTTTTTAATTTTGTCCAGTTTCTCACGGCGGTGAGTAAAAATCCTGCCGCCAATGCGCTGCCTAATCCAAACATCATTTCGTGCTGATGCCATGTATGTGCATCGGTATAAACACTAAAGACACCACTACCCGACAATAAGAGCATCCATAAAACAATTGCGACCAACGCCCAAAGGCTTGCCAGTAAAAAGAATGGTCTAAACCCTAAACCAAATGGGTTGTATTTACCAAGTTCGCCACTTGGTTTGGGAGAAGGAAGATCGATCATTGAATATAACACCTTAAAAC
>CAZSGH010000042.1:5491-21316 GCA_964606405.1 uncultured Francisella sp. | reverse complement strand
TGAAAGAGTTGCTTGCTAAACGACAACGTGAAAGTATCACAGGATACTAAAACAACAAAGCCCGCGATTGCGGGCTTTATTGTTTAATAAAAATTCAATTGAACTGATTTGCCCACTTATTGTTAATTTCAACAACTTCATCGTCAGTCATATCGCTTCGAACAACATAATCAGCGCTATTTTTGATCGTTGCTGCCGCCGCGGCAGCTGCACCAATCGAACCTAGGCCAGCCATTACTATACCGCTAACAACAATCGCAGACTCTTGATGGTCTTGAATTGCGCGATAAAAAGAGCATGATTTAATAAAGTAATCTCTTTGACTTGTATAACTTTCGACGAAATAGCGATCTTTGCCTTCAATTTTCACAGGTACGCACACTTCACCATTGTTTAAAACCCGATAGCCTGCCGCATTAGTTATACGCCCGTCACGATCATATTCTTTGCCATTAATTACAAAGCGCATTTCTTGATAATCTAAACCAGTTTTTGTCTGTAAAGTTTTCATAGCTGGAGTAACACCAACAATGCTAACAGCTTTATCTAGCTTTCCTTGCGCCATCTCTTGCACGCTAACAGTTGCACAGCCTGCAAGGGTTGCGATTGTGATTGCTGCGAAGGTTGCTTGTAGTAGTGATTTCATGGCGGGTTCCTTGGTGAAGGTTTTTCGTTAGGCAAAAACAACAGTGGTAAAGCCAGTTGGTTTGCTTCTTGGTGCTTTTTTAACGACAATTTGCACATTGCGACCAAGCGCATTAAGGCAAGCAATCATTTTGGCTTCACTAATGCCCCTGAATTGTCCTCGAAGCATTGCAGACACTTTAGGTTGTGGCATATCGAGCAATTCAGCTGCTTGCTGTTGCGTTAAGTGGCGATGCTTAATAATGTCACCAATTTTAATGGCAAGAGATGCCTTGACCTGCATTTCTTGCGCATTGTCCATCTCTAAATCATCGTAAACATTACCCGTTCCAATTTCAAAATCAGTCATGTTAACTTCCCTTGCTGTGTTGTTCAGCGTCTTTTAATCGTTGTCGAATGAGGTCAATATCGGGTTTTGGTGTTGCAATACCAGAGGTTGATTTTTTCTGAAAACAGTGCAAAACATAAACCGCATTGGCTAACTTAACTGTATACACAGCACGATAAGTATCGCCTTCGTAATCTTCGATCACTTCCAATACGCCTGCGCCGCCAAATCCTTTTAAGGGTTTAGCTTGCGGGTGTTTGCTTCCTGATTGCGCCAAGTGCAAAGCAAAACCGAAAACATCCTGTACATCATCAGGCAATGCTTTAAGTTTCTTTTTGCTATCACCAGCCCAAAGTAGCGGTTTTAATGTGTTTTTGCTCATGTCTTTATTATACCTAAATGGGTATTAAGTGAACAACAAAAAAGCGGACTAAGCCGCTTCAATGTTTCTAAACCAAACAAATTATTCTGCTGTTTTGTCGGCGGTAACGCCACTAATCATAAATACTCTTTTTCAGACTATCTTGACATATAGAGGAACATGGTGGGGGTTGATAAGTTTAGCGTGGTGAAGGTTGGGTTTTAGCTTTGCTGTTAAGGCAGGCTATTCGGAGAGTAAGCAACACTAAGCGAGAATCCAGCAACAACACAAGATGCTAGCACAGTAGGTTTCATTTGGACAATAAAAAACCCTGCCTAAGCAGGGTTCACATCAATCTTTCGATACTAATTAAAAATTAGTACTGAGGACGACGTTGAAAAGCTGGACGTGGAGCGTCTTTTTTCGGCTCAGAAACGTTCACTTTCAAAGGACGACCTTTCATGTCAGCACCGTTAAGTGCGGCAATCGCTGCGTCGCCTTGAGCGTTTTCAGGCATATCGACAAAGCCGAAACCCTTAGAACGACCTGTTTCACGATCTTTAATAATCGTAGCACGAGTTACTTCGCCGTAACCAGCAAACATTTGGCGCAAATCATCTTCGCTAATTGTGTAAGGTAAGTTACCTACATATAATTGCATATCTATATCTCAATAATCGGCATCTGGAATAAACCACCCATTCACCGATGCTCGCGAATGAGGTGGTGTTGACGGCTACATGCCGAACAACAATTAAGTCTAGTGTATCCTAATTATGAATACAGTAGAATCATTTTTACGTTAAATTATCAAATATTCATCAAAAAGTTACAATTGAGTCGCATACCATGCCTTTGCGTCATTAACATCTTGTCGAATTTGGGCTTTTAATGCCTCAAGACCATCGAATTTTTTCTCATGACGCAATCGGTGACAAAGTTCAATGGTTACGCGCGCACCATAAACATCACCTTGCCAATCAAAAACATGGACTTCGAGACGATGCTGCTGACCATCCAACGTTGGTCTTTGACCAATATTAGCAACGCCCGTTAGCACACGTCCATCAAGACCATGAATACGCACCGCAAAAACCCCTAATACTGCTGGCTTTTGACGAAACACAATATTCAGTGTTGGGAACCCAATGGTTCTTCCCAACTTTTGTCCGTGAACAACACGTCCTCTAATGCTATAGGGTCGTCCAAGAACCTGCATGGCTTGCTCCATATCAGCCTGCGCCAGCGTCTCACGTAGCCAAGTAGATGACAACCGACGACCATTGAGCAAAAAGGATGGCGCTTGCGCAACAGAAAAACCATGAACCTTGCCGATTTTTGTCAATATTTGAAAGTCGCCAGCGCGCTGATAACCAAAACGAAAATCATCACCAATCCATACACCGACACACCGTAATTTATCGAGCAATACTTCCTGAACAAACTGCTCTGGAGATAGTTTAGCGAAACGACTATCGAAACGAACCAGTCCAACACGATGCACGCCTAACTGACGTAAACCATGCAGTTTTTCGCCTAAACTCATTAAACGAGGTGGTGCTTGCTCTGGACGCAAAAACTCGAGCGGCTGCAACTCAAACAATACCACGGCACTGGCTGCGCCAATGTTATCGGCTTGTTGTTTAACCGACTCGAGCAACTGCTGATGCCCACCATGCAATCCATCAAAATTACCAATGGTAACCACCGAAGGCGCATCAGTTGCACAAGGATTTAAGGTCAGCAAATGCATGGACAAAAAACCTAGAAAATTTATATACAATATAAAAGGTTGGGGGCTTGGGGGAAGGGATACTGGCAACTAACCTGTAACCTAGTTATAACCCCCTTCCTCCAACAAAAAACAGAAAAGCAAGCTATTACTCTCTTAATGCTCGCGTGTTGCCGTAAACTGTAGGTTTGGCCAACGCTCGGCGGTTAGACTTAAGTTAACGCGTGACGGTGCAAGATAACATAAATGACCAGCCGCATCATAGGCCAAATTATCTTTCGACTTAGCCAGAAGTTTTTCAATTTCAGCCTTATCGCCTTCAACCCAATGCGCTGTGGCGACACTGACACCTTCAAACAAACATTTCACGCCGTACTCATCTTGCAAACGATGCGCAACCACGTCAAATTGCAATGTTCCCACTGCACCCAAAATCAAGTCATTATTCAATAACGGACGGAACAACTGCGTTGCGCCTTCTTCTGATAATTGGGTTAAGCCTTTTTGCAGCGCCTTCATTTTCATTGGGTCGAGCAAACGGGCACGACGGAAAAGCTCTGGCGCGAAGTTAGGGATGCCTGTGAACTTAAGTAGTTCGCCTTGTGTAAAGGTATCACCAATCTGAATGGTACCGTGGTTATGAATACCAATCACATCGCCTGCAAAAGCTTCTTCGACCCCTTCACGTGCATTTGCCATAAAGGTAATCGCTTGCGCGATTTTCATTTCTTTATTGGTGCGCCCCTGCAATAACTTCATGCCTTTTTCATAACGTCCAGAAACCAGTCGCATAAAAGCAATGCGGTCACGATGCTGCGGATCCATATTCGCTTGAATCTTAAAGACAAAGCCAGTTAGCTTTTCTTCGCTGGGTTCAACAATTCGAACGCTACCATCGCGCCCTGCTGGCTTGGGTGCAAAATCGACAAAGGCATCAAGAAGTTCTTGCAAGCCAAAATTATTGATTGCCGAGCCAAAATAAACAGGGGTTAACTTTCCTGCCATGAAGTCTGCTAAGTTAAAGGGGGTACTCGCTCCTTTAACCAATTCGACTTCCATACGTAACTCTTCAGCTTGTTCACCCAATACGTCATCTAATTCGGGATTATTAATGCCCTGAATGATGCGTCCTTCACTGGCTTTATCGTTGCTGCTATTTTCGAATAAACGAATACTATCGTTAAGCAGATGATAAATACCCTTAAAGCGTTTACCCATGCCAATTGGCCAAACAATTGGCGCACATTGAATTTTAAGCACGTTTTCGACTTCATCGAGCAAATCCAACACTTCTCGACCTTCACGGTCGAGCTTGTTGATAAAAGTCAAAATCGGTGTATCACGCAGGCGGCAGACATCCATCAGCTTAACAGTACGATCCTCTACCCCTTTGGCGCAATCGATAACCATTAACGCTGAGTCAACTGCCGTCAAAGTACGATAGGTATCTTCCGAGAAGTCTTCGTGACCTGGTGTATCGAGCAGGTTAATGATGGCATCACGGTAAGGAAACTGCATGACGGATGATGTCACCGAAATACCACGTTCTTTTTCTAACGCCATCCAGTCTGAAGTGGCATGACGCGCCGCTTTACGACCTTTAACCGTTCCCGCTAATTGAATCGCACCACCGAATAGCAACAGCTTTTCGGTAACGGTTGTTTTACCCGCATCGGGATGCGAAATGATCGCAAAAGTACGACGACGATCGATTTCGTTTTGCCATTCAACTAAGGCTTCACTCATGCGACACCTCGAGCCTGCTCTTTCCTTAAAAAGTCTGCTTTCAGGTCTTCTTCAACGCTTTTCTTATCTTTACCTTTGTCTTTACGTACCAAGTCTTCTTGTGTAATCCCTAAACCTAAAGCTACAGAACTGGCAACATAAATAGATGAGTAAGTTCCTGCTGCAATACCAATAATCATGGCAAGTGAGAATAAATGTAGCGCTTCACCACCTGTAAAGAACAGCACAATCACCACCAACAAGGTAACAAATGAAGTCATGGTTGTACGCGATAGCGTTTGGTTTAACGCAGCATCCATTACTTGTGCGGGCGAATAACCACGCTGTGTGCGGAAATTTTCGCGAACACGATCGAATACCACAATGGTATCGTTAATTGAGTAACCAATAACGGCCAATAGCGCAGCTAACACACTCAAATCAACCAACCAGCCAAACCAAGCAAACAACCCAGCCACAATGACCGCATCATGCAATACGCCTAAAATCGCGCCGAGAGAAAAGCGCACTTCATAACGCAAGGCAACGTAAATGGTAATAATAATAAACGCTGCAAGTAGTGCCATAACGCCATCACTGGCTAATTCGTCGCCCACCTGAGGGCCGACAAACTCTGTGCGTCTAATCGTCGATGCATTATCACCTTGTGCAATGACGCTAACCATTTTTTCGGTCAAATCTTTAGCGCTAACGCCTGACTGTGCCGCAGCACGAATCATCACATCGTGTGTTGAGCCAAAATGCTGAACGACCGCTTGCTCAAAGCCATTGTTGGCAAGCGCAGTGCGAATCGGTTCTAATTCGACAGGTTGCTGATACGACACTTCGACAGCCAAACCGCCCGTAAAGTCGATACCAAAATTGAAGCCTTTTACACCAATACCAACCAAGCAAATCGCGGTAATAACGAGCGACATCCACATCCACAACTTTTGGTAGTGCATAAAACGAATATTGGTGTCGTATAATTTAATTCCGAACATAATCTTATTTTCCTTAATCGCAATATTACACAGACAGGCGGGAGGTTTTGTGATTGCTATAAGTCCAATGCACCAACAAACGCGACACCATTAACGCTGTAAACATAGACGTGATGACACCAATGGTTAAGGTGACCGCAAAACCTTTAATGGGACCTGAACCAAACGCAAACAACAATAACGCAGCCAATAACTGGGTTACGTGCGAGTCAGCAATTGTCCAGAATGCTTTATCATAACCTGCCTGAATCGCAGCAAAGGTAGTGTGTCCATTGCGCAGTTCTTCACGCACACGCTCGTTAATTAACACGTTGGCATCTACTGCCATACCCATAGTTAATACAATACCCGCAATACCTGGCAAGGTTAAGGTTGCTTGTAGCCCACTCAATAATGCCATGATAATAAAGACGTTCATCATGAGGGCAATGTTGGCATACATACCAAACAAGCGGTAACGCCATGCCATAAAGATTAAAACCGCAACGAAACCCATCACAATCGACAGGATGCCTTTTTCGATATTCTCCGCGCCTAATGATGGACCGATTGTACGTTCTTCAACAATTTCCATCGGTGCTGATAAGGCACCTGCACGTAATAACAGCGCAAGGTTACGACCTTCATGAACGCTATCTAACCCTGTGATTTGAAATCGGTTAGCAAACTGATCGCGAATCACCGCTGCGTTAATCACATCTTGTGTGGTAATACGTTTTTTGACTTGCTCGCCATTCACTGTTTGCGTTTCGATACGCGACTCAATAAAGACAACAGCCATACGATTGCCGACATTCGCTTTGGTTGTTTCGAGCATCTTACGTCCGCCCGCCTCATCCAAGTTGACACTCACCATCGGAGAACCACCTTGAGAGTCAAGTCCAGACTTAGCATCGGTAACCGAACTACCCGTCACAATCACGTCATTTTTAAGCAGCAACTGACGACCATCACGAGAGGCATAGAGCTTACTGCCAGCTGGCACTGACTTACCCGACATAGCAGCTTCGACATCACCTTTTTCATCGACCAAACGAAACTCTAAGGTTGCCGTAGCACCTAGAATTTCTTTGGCACGAGCCGAATCTTGTACGCCAGGCAATTGAACAACGATGCGACGCTCCCCCTGTTGCTGAATAATCGGTTCAGCAACACCAAGCTCATTAACACGATTACGCAAGGTGGTTACGTTTTGTTGCACAGTAGACTTCTTAAACTCAGCTAAAGCTGCTTTTGATAATTGCCAAGTTGTCACCAAGCCATCGTTATTAATCAGCTCCATATCGGGCAAATTTTGATCGATCAAATGACGCATTTTACCTACAGCGTCTTCTTGACCATCACGCAAACGGATCATGAATTGATTTTTATCGTCTAAGCTAATTTCTTGATAGCGCACTTGCTCATTACGAAACATGCGTTTTAAATCGGTAACGTGGCGTTGGTAATAATTCGCCACTGCGGTATCCATATCCACATCGAACAAGAAGTGCACACCACCACGCAAGTCCAGACCCAAAGGAGCAGGCTTACCACCGATAGCATGTAACCAAGCTGGCGTACTAGGCGCTAAATTAAGGGCAACAATAAAGCCACGACCCAATCCCGCTTTAAGGCTATCTTGCGCTTTCAACTGTGTTTCGGTGTCGTTCAAACGAATCAGAACTTGACCATTTTCGAGTGATACTGACTTAAGCGCATAACCTGACTGGGTTAATGCAGTCTGAACTGTCTCTAGCTCGCGCTGACCCAGCGCATCACCTTTTACAGATGAAATTTGAATGGCAGGGTCTTCTGGATAAATATTCGGCAAGGCATACAAGAAGCCAAGAAAGCACAACACCAATACCAGTGCGACTTTCCACGCTGGATAAATATTGGCAGCAGATCGGGTATTCGGTTGGATAACCATAACATATAACCTTAGCTAGGGAAGATCAGAAAATAAAACAGCCCTCACAAGGAGGGTTCATTAAAACCGTTATGAGAGACTGGCAGCGCTAGGCGCACGGAGCACAGAGCAAGGCGTGTACTGAAGTACATAACGCAGCTCGAGCACCGCGCAACAAGGCGATGTCGGCTCGCAATAGGTTTTTAAGCCTCGGCAATCGTACCTTTCGGCATGACTGTTGCAACACTTTTCTTTTGAACTTTAACAACCACATTGTTGCTGATTTCAACATCAACGAACGCATCACCTAACTCTGTAACGCGACCTAACACACCGCCAAATGTCACAATTTCGTCACCCTTTTTTAGGCTTTCAGTCATTGCTTCATGCTCTTTAACTCGCTTTTGTTGTGGGCGAATGAGTAGAAAATAAAATACCGCAAACAAAACAACCAGCATTAAAATGCTCATCATATTTTGTTCGGTTGTTGGCTGTGCAGCATCAGCAGCTTGGGCTGCACCAATAAAAAAATCAATCACGACGAGAATCTCCTTACGTTAAAGTTGGCGTATTATGCCATAATCTCCAGACCAAAGCACCTTATCATCGAGTTACGAGTGACCTCACCATGCAACTTAACCTTCAACCCTCATTAAAATATCTACTTGCTAGTCTTGTCAGTATTCTTTTTATGCTGCAAGCACTGGGAGTCATTGAGTGGAATCTGTTTGCAAGACTCGAAAATGATGCCTACGCTGCTAGAATTAACCTAACGCTACCTAATACGATAGACGAGCGTATAGTCATTGTTGATATCGACGAAAAAAGCCTTACGGAAGAAGGTCGCTGGCCATGGGGGCGTGATCGTATGGCGTTTTTGGTTAACCAGCTATTCGATCAGTATCATATTGCCACAATGGGGTTTGACGTGGTTTTTGCCGAACCCGATGTCACGGGGAGTTCGTTATTATCACTCCTACCCACCGAAACTCCCGACCTAATACGTCAACACCTAACGGCAAAATTAGATCATGACAATGCTTTTGCACAAGCACTTAAAGGACGAAATGTGGTCTTAGGTTACTACTTTAAAGAAACTAATGATCATCAGCCCAGTGTTGGACTACTACCCAAACCCGCTTTCCCAAGCTTTGCATTTGATACCCCATTACCTGTGCGTACTGCAACGGGGTATGGTGCTAATTTAGCAATGCTACAAAAAGCTGCCAAACAAGGTGGGCACTTTAATCCTCAAGTAGATGATGATGGCATTGTGCGAAAAGTTTCTTTACTCGTCAACTTTGAAGACAATTACTACGCATCACTGTCTTTGGCTGTTGCCAAAGCCTATCTCAAACAGCCGATTGATACCGTTTTTGCACAAGGCGCTGGAGTCAATCAACATTACAACGGATTAGAGGCATTAAGTCTTGGTACAAAACGCATCCCTGTCGATCGACAAGTTAGAGCATTAATTCCCTATCGCGGCAAATCGGGAAGCTTTGCTTATCTCTCTGCAACAGATGTGTTAAATGGACGCATCAAACCCGAACAATTAGAGAATAAAATCGTACTACTCGGCACCACTGCACCTGGATTACTTGATTTACGCGCGACGCCCGTCGAACCTGTTTATCCAGGGGTGGAAATTCATGCTAATCTCATTTCTGGCATATTAGATGGCATGATTAAAGAACGCCCCGCTTGGGCAGCTGGCGCAGAACTGATAATGCTTATTTTACTGAGCGTGCTCCTGATTGTCTTTTTACCCGCATCCCCTCTCCTAGCAACAATAATGGCACTAATCTTGGCGCTATCTGTTGTTATGTTTAATCTATGGCTTTGGTTAAGTGCTAATTTGGTATTGAATATCGCTCAACCTTTGTTATTAATTATTGGATTATATGTTTTACAAATGGCATACGGATTTTTTATCGAGTCACGAAATAAACATTTTCTATCTCAACGATTTGGGCAATATATCCCCCCAGAGTTAGTTAGCGAAATGGCACATAATCCTGAAAGCTATAGTTTAGCAAGTGAAAGTAAACCCCTTACCGTTATGTTCTCTGATGTGCGCGGTTTTACCAATATTTCGGAAGGACTTTCAGCGACGGAACTAGCCGAATTAATGAATGCCTATTTAACACCAATGACTCGCGTTATTCATCAACACCGCGGCACAATCGATAAATACATGGGTGATGCCATTATGGCGTTTTGGGGTGCGCCCATTCACGATGAGGAGCACGCCTCACGCGCAGTCTCATGTGCGGTAGAAATGTTAGAAGTACTTAAAAAAGTCAACCTAGACTTTGTACAGCGAGGCTGGCCCGAAATCAAAATTGGCATCGGCTTAAATACGGGCATTATGACGGTTGGCAATATGGGATCTGAGTTTCGTATGGCCTATACGGTCATGGGCGATGAAGTCAATTTGGGTTCGCGACTAGAGGGAATTACCAAAGAATATGGGGTTAGCTTAATTGTTAGCGAAAACACCAAACAACAAGTACCTGACTATGCCTATCGCGAACTAGATAAAGTACGTGTTAAGGGAAAAGACCTACCCATCACCATTTACGAACCGATTGGCAAATTAGGCACTCTGAGCCAAGAACAAGAGCATGAGCTGAGTGTATTTGAACAGGCACTTTATGCTTATCGCACTCAAAACTGGAATAATGCTGAAGCACAACTATCCGTACTAAAATCAGCGCATCCCGAACAAAAGCTCTATGCGTTATACTACGATCGCATCGCGCACTTTAAACATGAACCGCCTCCCCTAAACTGGGACGGTGTATTTACCTTCACAACAAAATAATAACGGAAAAAGCTATGCGCATTCGGGTGTTAGGTTGCAGTGGCGGCATTGGACTGGGCTTTTATACAAGCAGTTACCTTGTCGATGATAATATATTGATTGACGCTGGCACAGGCGTTGGTCAGCTGACGGTAGATGAAATGTCAAAAATTGACGTGGTGTTTATTACGCACGCGCATCTTGATCATATTGCGTGCTTACCGTTACTTGCTGATACTACGATTACTCACAGACAAAACCCCATTACCGTGGTGGCAACACAAACGACTATTGACCTACTAAGAGCACACATCTTCAATAATGCTATTTGGCCAGACTTTAGCGTTATCCCTACACCCCAGAACCCTTTTATTTGTTATCGTGTCATCAAGCACAACGAAAGCTTATCTCTAAATGGTATTACGATTACCGCTATTCCTGTCGAACATACGATTCCAACCGTTGCATATCAACTAACGAGCACTACGGGCAATAATTTTATTATCTGTGGCGATACAACAGTTCAAAATCACTTTTGGCAAATCATTAGCGATATTCCAAACTTAAAGGGATTGGCAATAGAAACGGCGTTTAGCGACAATGAAATCAACCTAGCCCAGATCGCCAAACATCTAACACCTAAAATGCTAATCGATGAGCTAAAAAAGCTTAATCAAAACATTGCGATTCATGTAATGCACCTTAAACCAGGGCAAACAGAAGTTATCATTAAAGAACTCATTCAACACGCTAGCTTGTTTAACATCAATTTACTCTTTAATAACCAGATCATTGATATCTAATCGCGAGCTTTAGCGATTGACAAATAGAAACGACAACAGATACGCTTAACAAAAAAAGCGGATAGTTATTTTTTAAGATTATGATTCAGAGAATAATTATGCAGACCATCTTGGCTATCTTATTTGGGCTTTTGCTAAGCCATTCACTACTAAGTTGGGCCGGCGAAGCTGGCAAGGTAACCCACTTATCAGGAGTGCTTATCGCAGAGAGACTTGATGGTAGCAAAAAAATACTGAGCGTCAACTCTCCAGTACTAGAAGGAGACATTCTTCGTACAGAGGAAGATACTTATGCGCGTCTTAAACTCACAGATAGCGCCGAGATTGTTTTACGTCCTGAAACAGAGTTTCGGCTAAATCAATATCATTACCAAACAGAAACACCTCAACAAAACGTCAGTAATGTTGAGTTGCTTAAAGGCGGCATGAGGGCAGTGACGGGGCTTATCGGCAAGCATAATCATGATGCCGTTAAAATTGGCACACCAACTGCAACTATTGGTATTCGTGGCACACACTTTGGGTTGCTTTTTTGCCAAGACAACTGTTCAAATGTCCCCACACCATCTGGACAAGTCCCCGTAAATGGTTTACATGCTGATGTTGTCGATGGTGGAATTAGCATCACCAATCAATCGGGAACGACCCAGTTAAGTTCTGGGCAGTTTGGATACGTACGTGATGCACAAACACCGCCAATACAAGTACCGCCATCGCAAGGTATACAAGTTACAATGCCGCCCGCAATTAGTCAAAACAACAGCCAAGGTCAAGGTATTGGTAAAGGAAAGGATACAGAATGCGCCATTCAATAACGCTCGCTACGCTCATCATCGCACTTTCTGTATATCATCCAGTGTATGCCCAGAGCGTTAAATTTCCAATTACGCAATTTCTGATCCAAGGAAACACCTTAATACCTTTAGAAACACTAACGCAGTTAACGACAGCTTATACTGGTGAGTCTCGTGTTTACGGAGATATTCAAAAGGCTTTAGAGGCGGTTGAAAATGCGTATCGTAGTGCAGGTTATGGGGCTGTTCAGGTTTATGCTCCTGAACAAGACATTTCGACTGGGTTCGTACAACTTAATGTGATAGAAACCAAATTGGGTAATATTGTTACAGAAACTAGCGAACATTTTGATCATGACAATATTGTTGCTAGTCTGCCTAGTTTGCAACAAGGCCTATCACCTAATACGCGTAATATTTCCGATAATGTTCAATTGGTAAATGAAAATCCTGCTAAAAAAGTCGAAGTTATTCTAGGTGTAGGAAAACAAGAAGGGACAATAGATGCCACGATTAAGGTTAAGGCCGAAAACCCTCTCAGTGTCATGCTAACAGCCGACAATAGCGGAAAACCAAGCACAGGGGAGCATAAAATTGGCGCTTCATTTCAACATGCCAACCTGTGGGGTAAAGATCATGTTGGCACAGTAACGTATATGACATCACCAGAGCTTCCTGCTAATGTTAAAGTATTTTCAGCTGGTTATCGTGTACCATTTTTTCAAACCAATGGTAGTCTTGATTTAATCGCAGCTTATAGTGACAGTGACCTAGCGATTGCCAATATACAAAGTCTTGGCAACATTAATGTTGTTGGTCGTAGTAAAATTTTATCCGCGCGCTATACGCAACATCTCGCCAGAACAGGAGAATGGTCACATCGCCTCGTTACGAGTTTAGACAATAAATTAATTGACTCACAAACGACAATTGGCACTAATTCTCAGAATGCTTTATTGCAGGTTAGACCTATTAGTCTTAGCTACAATACAAGTTACGCTTCAATTGGAAAAATGGCTAATTTATCGGCCGGTATATTTAAAAACTTGCCAGATAACGGTGATGGATCTCAAGCGCGAATTAATAGCCAACTCGTTAACAATAGCCAACGTACAGAAGCCGATATCAACTTTACCATTTTACGCGCTAATATTGATTATTTAACGCTCATTTCCGACACACAATGGCAACTTCGCTTAGCCGCAAATTTCCAAAAAACAGATTCTGCACTTCACGCGGTTGAACAAATTGGTTTAAGTGGCGCAAGCAGCTTAAGGGGGATGTACGAGCGAGATTTAGCTGCCGATGAGGGCATGACCACTAGCGTCGAAGTTTATACACCTGACTTGTCGGAGTGGTTGGGTGCCAATAACGGTAATCTGCGCTTACTCAGCTTTGTTGATACCGTGTCGGGTGACAACTTAAATACCGTTGCTAATAGCGGCGTGATCGCAAAAGTAAATGCAACCAGTGTTGGCGTAGGTGCAAGATACAACTACCAAAATAACTTAGTGTTACGCTTTGATCTTGCCAAAGTTGCCAGCCTATCGCTCACCAATGCCAACGGTACAACCAATAGCCGAGAAGCCGAACTACGCGATTTTACGCGTGGTCATGCTAGCCTCGTCTACAAGTTTTGATTAAGGATATTACCTCATGAAAGCCCTTCATAAGCGCCCTGCCCTAACACCCATTGCGGCTGCATTGCTCTTTCTGTTTAGTGGTCATGCTCAGGCGAATCCAACGGGAATGTCTGTAGCGTCTGGTACAGCTAGTGCCGTGCAACAAGGTAATATGCTAACCATTACGAATAGCAATAATGCGATATTAAATTGGCAGCAATTTAATATCCAAGCCAATGAAACAACACGATTTATCCAGCCTAGCGTCAGCTCTTCGGTACTTAACCGTGTGCTTACAGACAACCCAAGTCAAATTTTGGGCACACTTACTTCTAACGGTAGTGTTTATTTAATCAACCCTGCTGGCGTTTTAGTCGGACCCAATGCCAATATTAATGTCGGCGGACTTGTTAGTAGTAGCTTAAATATTACCGATGCCAACTATTTAGCAGGTAAGCAACAGTTCGAAACGACAGCGGGCAGTATCTCGGCTAATGTGATTAACCAAGGCACGATTAGCACTCCACAAGGTGGACAAGTGCTGCTAATTGGTCAACAAGTCACAAACCAAGGCATCATTAATACACCGCAAGGTACAACCATTCTGGCTGCGGGTTCGCAAGTGCTCATTGGCGATACGGCAACTCCAGGCGTACAAGTTGCTGTGACCGTTCAGGGCAATGGTAGTGCGCAAAACCTCGGCAATATCATCAGCGATGCAGGCAAAGTCGGTATTGTTGGTGCTGCGATTAGCAATACAGGAAGCATTTCCGCCAATAGCGCAGTCTCCGAAGGCGGACGGATTTTGCTTAAAGGTACGCACACTGCCAATATCAGCGGAAATGTTTCTGCCGATGGAGATAGCAAAGGTGGTCAAATCGACATCACTGCACCAGAAACAACCTTAACGGCTGCAACCATCACAGTAGAAGGACAAAGCCAAGGCGGTCAAATTCGTATTGGTGGTGAATATCAAGGTGGTAAAAACTTAGCGGTCGATGAACTAGCCAATGCCCAAACGCTTACTGCCGATAAAAACACAATCATTAGTGTAAATGCCAAAAACAGCACAAGCAAAGGCGGCACCGCCATTTTATGGTCTGATAAAAACACCACCAGCCATGCCACCATTAAAGCGAAAGGCGGCAGTCAAGGACAAGGTGGTTTGATTGAAGTGTCTAGTGGCGACAAGCTTGTTTATCGCGGCACGATCGAAAACAATCAAGGTGGACAAGTACTGTTTGATCCTAAAAACATTACCATTGCCACGTCTGGACAACCCGAAATCCCCTCAACAGGGTTAGCTTTTGCCGACAATGCTGATACAGATTCAACCATTGATCCATCTGCTATTACCTATATCACTAATCAAGGCTCAGCCGTAGAACTACAAGCCAACAATGACATTACGGTGAACGCTGCGATCACAACAACGCCAACAATCGCTGCGGGCGGAAGCATTACACTTAAAGCTGGTCGCAGTATTTTATTGAATGCCAATATTACGACAGGTGGCGGCAATCTAACCCTAACAGCAAATGATCCCAGCGCAAACCTAAGCAATCGTGACGCAGGTGCTGCTGAAATCACCATGGCAGCAGGCACGAGCATCAATGCTGGCACGGGTAATGTCACAATTACTATGCACAATACACCCGATCCGACTCCTGCACCACCGTTACCAGAGCCTGGTGCCATTACGTTAAGGGAAATCACAGCAGCACGTGTTGAAGTCACCAATCTCGGTACCAATCCAAATTCGCTCATTGACATCAAATCAGCACTGAATAGCAATGATATCCTGCTGACGGCACCGAGCATCGTCTTCCCTGTCGGCTATACCCTAGCAATCAGTAATGGTCAGTCATATGCCATCAACGGTACAACATCACTGTTCGGACTGTCAATGTCTGGAGGCACCTTAACAGGCAATGGTAATGTTACCGTCACGAATGACTTCTTTTGGTTCTCAGGCACCATGTCAGGTACGGGTAAAACCATTCTTGCTGCTACCGTCACTAATGGCGAAATTAATACGGGTACAGCCTTGTCTGCTCCTATCTTGACAAGAGAATTGGAAAACCTAGGGACACTTTACCATAAAGGTGGAACCT
>CAZSGH010000042.1:0-5391 GCA_964606405.1 uncultured Francisella sp. | reverse complement strand
TTGATTCTGGTGGCGTGTTAGATAACCAAGGAACCTTCGAGTTCACCCATGATGTCAGTATTGCTGGTACAGGCGGTACTGTCTATAACTCAGGAACCCTTAGCAAAACGGGCGATACTACAGGAATAGGTTATTCCAATATTGGCGTTAACTTCACCAATCAATCAGGCAATCTATCTGCCACTTCTGGCTATTTACGACTGAGCAATGGGTTTTCTCATTCAGGTACAGGAACACTGACGGGTGAAATCTATGTGGTTGGCGGTACTGGTTCATTGGCTGGTACTTTGTCGGGCACTGGCTGGTTTGATATTGGTGGCACGGCAAATCTGTCGATTGCTACTACTGGCTTTTCAACTTCTAATTATTATCAAGATGGTGGAACGCTGACAGGCGATGGAAACCTAAACGTCAGTTCGGGATTCAAGTGGTTATCTGGCTCAATGTCTGGCACGGGTAAAACGATTCTTGCTGCAGCAGTTAACAATGGCGAAATTAATACGGGTACAGCCTTGTCTGCTCCGATCTTGACAAGAGAATTGGAAAACCTAGGGACACTTTACCATAAAGGTGGAACCTATCTTAACAGTCTCGTTATTGATTCTGGTGGCGTGTTAGATAACCAAGGAACCTTCGAGTTCACCCATGATGTGAGTATTGCTGGTACGGGCGGTACAGTCTATAACTCAGGGACATTTGCGAAAACAGGTGGAAACTATAAATCAACCATTAGTGCCAACTTCATTAACCAATCTACAGGTGTCATCAATACATCTTCAGGTCAAATCGAATTTACAGCTGGTTACGCTAATTTAGGCACAATTGTGGGAATAGAACCGATTGGTGGCGTTTCTATACCTGAAACGGCTTGGTTCTTATGGGATGGCGATGATGCAAACAATCCAACGGATTGGTTTGATGTCGATAACTGGCAATATTCTGTAGACGGGTCGACCTGGAGCAATGCTGCCATCCTACCTGTGGCTATGTCTAGCTTACGTGTATATATTCCTACTGGTATGACGGTTAACTATAACAGTAATGCTCACACATCTCTCTCGAACCTAATATACCTAGGCGGAGAATCTGGCGTGGGTGGTAGTTTAAATATTACGAACGGCACTTTCATCTTAGGTTCAGCTTCGACTGCAGGCACTATCCATCTCACAAATCTTAGCTTATCTGGAACGGGAACGCTGACGGGTAATGGCAATCTAACGATAACAAATAGCTTTACGCAAGAAGGTACAACCAACACAGTCAACTTATCCAATGGTTCAATATCACTGACACAAACGATAGGAAAACTTAGTCTCTATGAGATGACCGCTGGCAACATCAACCTTATTGCAGCGGATCCAGAAGGTATTGAGGTACGAGGAAATATCACCAGCACAAACGGAGATATTTCTATTGAAACTGATGCCCTAGCATTTGACAATGGAAGCATTGCATCTACTTCTGGACACAACATTTTTATCAGTCCTTACACTTCTGATAAAAATATCTTTTTAGGGATGGCAACAGGTTCGGGATTAGTCCTATCCAACGATACTCTGGGCGTTTTATCAGCGACATACCTTGAAATTAACACGCTCGGTTCGACCTATGTACAAGGTGTATCGCTTAATGACAATATTGCCGCCGTTACATTAAACAGCAATGGGGTTGTTTTTACATCCTCTATTGATAACAGTTTGTCTACTTTCAGGTCGTTAGGCGTCAATAGCTCATGGATTAATATCGAATCAGACATCACCACAACACAAGGCAGTATCATTCTGGCAAATGCCGTGCGTGGTACTGCTGGTGACAATGATTTACATTTTGGCGGCAGCATGACGAATGTGATGCTCACCTCTGCCTATAACATCCAATTAGGCAACCAAAGTAACGTCATCAAAAGTGATAGTTCGAACGGTCTTTCAGGCGTCAAACTGCGTGCAAACAACGATGTTACATTCAACATTACCTCCAATAACAACACGTTCACCGTTGATTGGGACGTCATTGCTGATAATGATGGTAACGGAACGGGGGGTATTTTATTTGCCAGTGGCGCCAGCATGGGTGGTAACAATATTTCTTTAGCAAGCCAAAACTTAAATATCACACAAGCCATTAACGCAGCGGGCACGCTTAACTTGAATGCACAAAATGACCTATCTATCAACGCCGCCATTACGCTATCAAGCGCTAATGCTTCTCAGATGGTGGCGGGCAGAAGTGTCATCATCAACAACAATATCACGACACAAGATGGCGATTTAGAAATAACAGCAAACGATCCTTATACACTTGCATTACGCGGGTCAGGTGCTGCGGAAATTACGATGAGCAGCAGTGCCGCCATTAGTGTTGGGTCAGGCGATGTCAATATCACCAAAAAAGAGCATCCTACAGCAACCTATCCTGAAGCAAAAGCGATTACGCTCAACAATATCACTGCTGAAAAAATTTATGTCTATAACCAAGAAAGTCACAATATTCCCACCACTGCTGCGGGTCTAAAACCAGGCATTCTTGTCAATGGTACATTGACGATTGCGGGAGGATTCCCTAAATTGCGATTAGATACCAGTGTCGAAACAGATGATAATCGCTTCACGGATGTTGTGTTTAGTAGTCAAGGCAAAATTGTAGCCCTGTCAACACCAGAGCCATCAGAAGCGCCAGAAGTATTCATTAACGCTCGCAGTATTCAAAGCAGCAGAACCAGCGGTGCTGAAATTCTATTAGAAGGCGAAGCAACGGTTACACTCAACGCCGATGTGGGCGTGGGTTCCAGTACGCGCCCCATCACCATCGGATTCAATAACAGCATCAGTGCTTACGGGCTCGGCGTCAGCAGCAACATAGCTAGCGAGGAAGCAGACTTCTATCTTAGCACGACAGGTTACAACAATTCAGACAGTGATCCCGACTATACACTTAGTGGCATAGCAGGTACACTGACGCTCGATGGCATTACCACTAGCAATGGTAGCGTTAACATCCAACATAGTGGTTATCTATTCCTAAACGATGACGTTTCTACTTATGGCGGAGCGGTTGTCATGCGCAGCGATGGCATTGGCAGTGAAGGTTACGGTCATATCAAAACCGGTACAGGCAACATCACATGGGAGCCATACAACACATCGGAATTGCTTCTCGTCAAAAATCAGAACCTCAATCTCTTTCAGACGAATGGTCGCCTAACGCTTGGTCGTTCAGACATGACAGGAGATATTGAAGTCTTTGATTCATACAACTCAGAAACTCTGCGCGTTAGCAATCTTACCCTTAAAACAGGTGGCAATATTTTCATCAAAAATGATTTGAAAGCAGGATATCAAACAAGCTCTGATTTTCAAGGAAACACCATTTACAACTATGTAGGCAATGGCAATATTACGCTAGCAGCAGGTGGCTATGTTAAGTCCATCACGGCTATGGTCGACACCAATTATGATGGTGTTCCAGATGAGCCGCATGTCACCAACCCAAAACTCATTGCTGATGACATCACCATTAGCGCTGGGCAAATTGGCTATACCGACAGTACCGGCAATGCCAGTGAACAACTGTATATCACACAAACCCAAACAGCTGACTCTAGTGGGTTAGTACGCTTAACCACAACCGGCATTCCTAGTGAAACGGGATCTATTGCGGTTACCTTTAACAACGCACTCAGCACCAGTAAGCTGAATATTAGCACCCCAGCCAATGCAGTAGACACGGTTAGCATCCAATCAGGAGAAATCTTAATCGATAATGCCATTGATGCAACCATTGGCGACTATGATATTGTCAAACTCACGGCAACAGCTGGTGAAATTAACTTTACAAACACAAGTAGTATAAAAGCATCAAAGCTTTACCTGAATGCGACAAGTCAAGCCAATGGTAGTATCGTGCAATTTGCCACATCTCGTATCGAAGCAGATTATTTTGAAGCACACACACTAAAAGGTATGACACTGATTGGCAACAACAGTATCAGTCAAACGACATTATGGAACGATGACTCACAAACGCCAGAAAACATTTATGGCGATATTCGCTTTAACAATACCACACCAACAAATTGGCTAAACACCGCGAACACGAATAATATGCGTTATGTCGCAGCGTTTAATGCCAGAGATAGTTATGGTGGACAGGTATCAATTACCAATACAGGTAATATGAGTTATGACTTATTAGCACAATATGACATATCTGTTGATAGTACTGGCGATATTGTCCTACCAACCCAAGCGAGTACTTACTCCTCTCCGTCAATTACCAGTATTGTAGGCAATATCAGAATCGCTACCACTGCTAACTTTATTAACAATACAGCTTTAAACACTGGTCTTAATGTGAGTGCTGGCAAGCAATATTGGGTATATAGCACACATCCGACAGATACTGTTGAAGGCATGACTGGCTACAACAAACACTACAATCAATCCTATGTTGCTGGAGAGATACCAAGTTACGCTGAGGCAGGTAATTGGTTTTTATATAGCGTAGCCCCTAAAATTGTTATTGGTAATACGACAAGTAGTGTGCAATTAACCTATGGCGATCAACTCACTGTCGGCAACTTTACCTATAGTGGTTTTATTGATAATGATGATTCCCAAAATGCTGGTATTACTGGATCTGTCGGACTTACAACTTCATTAAACGCAAGAGGTCTACTCAATGCTGGTGAGCATAGTATTACACTAAACAAAAACTCGCTTGCCTCATCTTTAGGGTATGATTTTGATGTATCTCAAAACCATATAACAGTTAATGTTGTCGCTAAAGCTTTATCTGTTACGGGCTTCGCTGCAAACAATAAAATCTACGATGGCAGCGCATCTGCAACATTTTCAAATACACTTGATCTTGATGGTGCTATTAGCGGAGACAATGTCACCCTAACGAATACAGGATTGGCTACTTTTAGCAATAAAAACGTCGGTACAGATAAAACCGTTACCTTGAATGGCCTAGGCTTATCAGGAACCGATGCAGGCAACTATGTATTATCTTCCTCACCAGTGACATCGACAGCAGCAATTACTGCTAAAACACTCACAATTACTGGCTTCACTGCTAATGATAAAGTTTATGATGGCAATAACACGACAACCTATAAAACAGCTGGTGGCTTAAATGGTCTTGTCACGATTGATGGCGTCACAGATGGTATTGGATTTTATTATTCTAGTATCAACTTTGATAATAAAAATGTAGGAAGTAATAAGACTGTAACTGCCACAGCTGCCCTCGCCTTTAATGATCTTGGCAACTATCAACTTGAGTCAAATATTGTCACATCCACTGCCAACATCTCTAAAGCTGTTCTACAGGTCACTGGCTTAAGTGCCGTGAGCAAAACCTATGACGCAGGCACCGTTGCAGCTTTAA
>CAZSGH010000041.1:0-22721 GCA_964606405.1 uncultured Francisella sp. | reverse complement strand
CAATCACAGGCAACTCAAATACACGAGCGGGCAAGACTCCTTGCCCTGCTTTATCTTGTACAAAATTCAGCCCTGCCACTTTTTCGGGGGCGAGCGAAAGTAAAAAATAAGTCGTAATCGGCGAGGAGCCGTAAACCGTTGCTGGTACTTGGGTAAGTTGACACTCGGCCGCACTCACCGAACTGGTGAGTGCAAGTGCAAATAATGCGAATAGGGTGTGTGTTTTCAACCGATTCACCCCACCTTAAAACCGATGCGTGACGCTAACGCGCCCTAAACGACCTGGCATCGGATCGCCTTCGGTAATTTGATAGTTAGTGTCGAACAGGTTATAAACACCGACATTAACGCTTGTCTGTTTGCTATAGTCATATTGAGCGCGTAAGTGCCACAGCGTGTATTCATCAACAGGACGCAACCCATCGGTAGTGGTTTGACGTTTGCCTGCGTATTCAGCATCCAGCATCAACTCGGTATCAGGACGCGCATACCAAGACAAACTACTTAATAAACGATGTTCTGGAATACCTGTCGCCACTAAGGCTTTATCAGACAAATCTTTTTTCAACCAGCCATAATTGACTTGCCAAGCGAAGCTTTTACCCAACGGTTGTAAGAAGCTTAAATCGATGCCCGTGTGTTCTGCCTTGCCGACGTTTTGCATTTGCGTCAGTGTGGGCGAAATCGAGATAGATTCAATTGCATCATTCACACGGCTATAGTAAAGCGCAACATCGAACTTACCTGATCCGAGCTTACCGCTGGCTCCCAACTCATGATGTAACACCTGCTCGGCTTGTAAGTTAGCATTTGGAATCGCACGCCCTAAACGATAGGAGTACATTTCCTTGATGGAAGGATAACGCCCCTTTTGCGCCATACCAGCACGCAAGGTGACCCCACTCCAATCATGCAACACGAATGCTTGTAGGTTATCTAGATTTTTTTGACCAGCAATCACCATGTCTTTCACACTATTACCAGACAACTCTTCTGCTTGCTGTACACGCATCCAGTCTTTACGATACCCAAACGACAAACGCGTTTGCGGCGATAATTTCCATTCATCTTCAATGCCCAACGCCGTTGTTTCGCTGCGATATTGCAACCAAGGACTATCGGTTAACTTGGTGTTAGGCGCATCTTTCGCCATGTCTAACTCACGATGCTTGTCTTCCTTATAAAAGGCTGCCACTTTAACCAAATGATTCCCCAAAGGCTGACCAAACTCTAGATTTGCCCCTTGTGTACTATCATCGTAGCGCGAGCGGAAAGAGGAGTTTTTACTGACTTTGCTGTAACTGGCATCATCGTAAGCTGTGAGGGCATTTTGAAATTTATCGAGATACAAACGTGACTTGAGATAACCCGTACCCATCGCCGTATGACTGATAAGATAGAGACTGTCTTTATCCCACTGCGGCCAATCCCAATAAACCACGTTATTAGGAACCTTACCCGTGTAGGGTGGCGCACCCTTGTTACCGCGCGTGCTGTACAAACTAATGGCATACTCATCGGTGGCGTTAGGGGTATAACCTAGCTTGATATTGCCTGTTGTGCTGAGCGACTGTGACTGCAAACGACTACCAGATGGCTGAGTCGCAACGGCATCAAACTCACCAGACAAGGGGAAACTACTCACATCCGAACGTGACACACCCGCTTGCACATAAAAACGACTATTGAGTTTACTGCCTATTTGCAGCGACTGATCGTTACTGGCTAAGCCATTACCACCGAAGCCTACGCCTGCAGTAACACGACCTTCAAATTCTTTTTGTGGCTTGCGACTAATGAGGTTAATGCTGCCCCCCATATTATTCGGACCATAAAGCAATGAACCTAAGCCCTTACTGACCACAATTTGTGACATATCGGCAACCAAGAAACGGTTCAAATCGATATTGCCATCGTAGGGAATATAAACAGGGATACCATCAATGTTCAAGGTCACTTGACGTGAATCAAAACCACGAATAAATGCCCAAGACTCGGCACGACGTGAACCGCTACTCAAAATAACGCCAGACTGACGTGCTAAGGTATCAGCAACAGACACATCTTGATGCGACTGCATTTCATCCTCAGTCACCACTGTCGCTGAAGGGGAGTTACTGCTTGACATCGTCTTGCCAGCCACTTCAACCACACCTAACTGGAACACCTGCTGTTCATTGGCATGGGCTAACTGTGTGATACCTATAGTGGGCATTGCTAAGGCAATGGCTAAGGCTAAAGGGTGTTGTTTCATATTTGTTCCTCTTTATATATTTAAATCAATATTGCCTTTACACCATATCGAAAGGCAAAAAAAATAACGTTTAATTCAGCGTAATCATTGTGACACCAAAATCACACAAAGGGGCTTTGTACAAGTTAGAAGTCACCAACACATCCACACCCGTGGCGGCATAATCGGCAATATTATTGACACGAATACCACCCGCAGCACCGATACGAATATGGGGTGCAATAACACGAATTTGTGGTACTAACGCTCCCAATTGTGCAGGCGTTAGCTTATCTAACTGCAACACATCGGCACCCAAACGGGCAATGGTTAAGGCATCCGCTTCGGTTTCTGCTTCGACCATGATTTTTTTCTCGGGAGAGTTCTGCTTCATACGGCCAATCATCGTATGCCAATCTTCGCCGTCGAGCATAAAGGCACGATGTTGGGCAAAAACTAACACCGTTTCCGATAAACCCGCTCGATGAATCATGCCACCACCATGCAAAACCGCTTGTTGTAACAACTTACGCGAACCTGGTAATGCCTTACGTGTTGCCGCCAAAGTTACCTGCGGATTGACCGCTTTCGCTCTGGCTAGCAAATCGGCAGTAAACGTCGCAACGCCTGCCATGTATTCGAGTAAACAAACACCCTGCTTCCACAGCTTGTGCAAATCGTGCGCCCTTCCCTGTACACGCACCACCCACTCGCCCGAATCGAAAGATTCGCCATCTTCTACAACGACCTCAACCATACAGCCCAAAGTCGTCGCAACTTTCACCAATAGCGACATGCCCGACATGACACCCGCTTCGCGCGCATGAATAATCATTTCACCACGTACATTCGGCATAGCCAAGGCGCGCACCGTTTCATCATGCAAAGGCACATCTTCTAAAATTAAGGCATCAATTTCATACTGACTAAAAAACATTAATCTTTTCCTTACTTGTGTTGCCACATTTTCCATGCCGAAATGAGCAGAATCACTGACAATAATGGCATCAACCAATGTGCATCTATATAAACCAGCGCATAACCGCCGAGCACCACACCGACCAGTGAGCCAAACAGCATCCAGCCCATGAATCCGTAGTAGCTTCTCACCTGCTGTAAGCGTCCACCCAATTGATAACGCCATAAACCCACTATCAGCGTGGGCAAGCTAATCAGCAACGACAAACTTCCCGCTGTTTTAACATCGACACCAAAAAGCAAAATAAGAGTCGGAATAAAAAACTCACCCCCAGCCACGCCCAATACCGAGGCAATGACGCCAATGATAAAGCCGCTGAGCGCACCTAAAATCCACTGCCAACCCTGAGACTCGATGAGCTGATGCGCCTGCTGTGCGGGTTCAGACCAGAGCAACAAACCGATGAACAACAGCAATACCGCTATCACTTGATAAAGCGCGCGAGTCGATAACTTCATCGCCCAGCCTGCACCCATCCAAGCCCCCGCTAAACTCGCGGGCAACATCATGGCCATAATCAAGCCGTAATTGAATAACTCGGTAAAGGGCAAGGACAGTGTTCTTGCTGGAATGGCTGTCAGCACCACCGCTAGGCTCATCAGTTTATTGATGATAACCGCTTCTAACCCGGCGAAACTAAACACACCAATTAACAACGGCAAGCGAAATTCAGCACCGCCTAAGCCAATCAGTCCACCCAACACGCCAATTGCAAAGCCTGCAAGCCAAGCCCATAAGGGAGAGCGTCGATTATTGTGGCAACTCATAGCCATAACGCACAATCACTTTTTTAGCATAATCCGAGTTTAACAAATAATCGGTAAACGCCTTAGCCGCTTCATTCCCTTCAGCACGTTTGAGAATCACCACGTCTTGACGAATAGGTTTATAAAGGTCTTGCGGAATCATCCACACCGAGCCTTCTTTTAAGCTTTTACCGTCATCGGCCACGACCTGAGACCAAGCAACAAACCCCATTTCAGCCGCACCCGAAGCGGCAAACATATGCGCTTGGGTAATATTTTCACCCACCCGAATCTTATCTTTGAGTGCATCGTACACACCCAGCTTTTGCATCACCTCATCGCCTCTTGCACCATAAACCGCCATTTTCGGGTTAGCATTGGCTAGGTTACGTATGGCAGGACTTTTCAACGACTCGGCATTTTTAACCAGCGTTGCATCTTTAGACCAAAGCACCAACTTACCAATGGCATAGGGCTTTTGCGATTCGGCTATGCCGTAACCTTCTGTCACCAACTTGGTTGGCACCGTATCGTCAGAAGACACCAACACATCGTGTGTTGCCCCATTTTGAATTTGTGCATGAATCTTAGTCACCGTACCAAACACCAAATTCACCTTATGTCCCGTCGTTTTCTCAAACTCAGAAGCAATTTGCTTCATGGCTTCAGAAAAGTTAGCTCCTGTCGCTACTTGGATGGTTTCCGCCGAAGCAGACAAAGACAAACCTAATAAACACATAGCCCATAATTTTTTCACAGTCATTCTCCTTAAAAAATAAAACAAAAGCCTTGGCACAGACTCAGACAGCGTTAAATAACGCGCATCCCTAATCAACCAGTGCCACCGCTTTAATCAGCGCTACCACCGACTGCCCTTGTGTCAGGGCTAACTTGTGTACCGCTTTTTCGGTTACTTCACTTAATAGCTGTTGTCCGTCTGCTGTGCGCAAGGTGACCAGCTGCTTACCCGCACCATAGGGTTCGATGCTGGCAATACTCACGGACACTTGATTGAGTACACTAATCGCATCCAGCTTGTGTAAGGCTAAAGACACATCGGAAGCCATAATGCGAAGACGTTGTTCCCCTACAGGCAAGCCGGGTGGCAACTGCAAGCACATATCACCACAAACGAACTGGCGTTCCTGTAAGCTTTCAACGACACGTCCCTGCCAAACGGTAACCGCTCCCGACTCACTAAACAAAGGCGAATCGACACGAGAAAGGGCTTCCTTGAGCGTTTCGATGCGCTCAACCAAGCCTTCGTGCATAAAAATAACTCTATCTGCCAAACGCTCCACTTCTTGGGCGCTATGCGAAACCATTAAAATAGGTACACCCACTTGTCGTGACAACTGCTCCAAAAAGGGCATAATCTCGCGCTTGGTAATGGCATCGAGTGCCGACAAAGGCTCATCGAGCAACAGCAGTTGCGGACTGGACAATAAAGCACGACCAATAGCCACACGCTGACGCTGACCGCCCGATAAGGCATCAATGCGTCTATCGAGCAAAGATTCGATGCCCAGCAACTTGGCAATAGGTTCCAATTCCAAACGGCGCAAGTGTTTGGGGGTGCGCACATAGCCGTAGAGCAAATTCTGCTTAACACTTAAATGTGCAAACAGACTGTGTTCTTGAAACACCAAACCAATTCGACGCTTGTTTAGGGGCACAAAGCCCCCTGCAGCTTGCCAAACCTGATCGCCAAAACGCACCACAGCACCATCGGCTTTTTCTAAGCCAGCCACCAAGCGTAGCAATGTCGTTTTACCGCAACCCGAACGACCAAAAATTGCCGTGACACCCTGCATGGGCAAAGGAAGATCGACCTTAAAATGAAAATCCTTACGCAGAATCTCGCCCGTTACTTGTAATACCTGCCCTGTCATCATAGTTTCACCGCCTCAAAACGTCGGTTCACTGCATAAACGGTAAAGAGCACGGCAAAAGCAAAGACCAATAACAATAAAGACAAACGATGCGCCGCTGCATAATTCATGCTTTCGGCATAGTCGTAAATGACGGTTGACAATACGTGCGTTTCACCCGGAATATTACCGCCTACCATCAAAATCACGCCAAACTCACCGATGGTGTGCGCAAAAGCCAGGGTAGCAGCAATGGCAAAGCCCCCTTTACACAAGGGTAAAATAACCGTGACAAAACGGTCTAGCGCATTCGCACCCATGGCTGCCGCCACTTCTAACGGGCGACGCCCTAAATGCGAAAAGGTTTCTTGCAAAGGCTGAACAGCAAAGGGCATGGAATAAATCACCGAGCTGATGACTAGACCTTCAAAGGTAAAGGCTAAATGCGTCAACCCCCAAGACTCAAGTGTGCTACCCACATAGCCTTTAGGACCTAACAAAATGAGCATGTAAAAACCCAACACCGTTGGTGGCAATACCAACGGCAAGGCAACAATGGCTTGCACCGCAATACGACCCGCGCCTTTACCGCTTGCCAACCACCAAGCCAAGGGTGTGGCGATGATTAACAAAATCAGCGTCGTTAACCCCGCCAACTCAAGGGTAAGCAATACCGCGCCCCAATCTTCATGGCTTAACCCTAACACCTGTGTTCTCCTTGAATAGCTTAAATAAAGAACGCCTACACATAGGCAGGCGTTCTGAACAAATTAACCTAGCTTATTTTTTAGGCAGAACAAAACCATAGGCATCCATCACCTTGCGAGCGGCTGGACTTTCCATGTATGCAACAAAGGCTTTTGCCGTATCGTTATTTTCAGCGCGCTTAGTCACGATGTAGGCTTGCTCTAAGGGATTGTGCAACTTATCATCGATGAGTACATAATTAGGCGCTTTGGCTTTAACGGTGGGCGATAAGGCTAATGACAAAGCAATAATGCCTGCATCGGCAGCACCCGATTCAACCATTTGTGCGGTGTGCGAAATATTTTCACCGTTAACAATTTTAGGCTGAACTTTTTCCCATAAATTAGACGACTCCAGTGCTTCTCTCGCTCTCATACCATAGGGCGCGTGTTCTGGTGAAGCAATGGCAAACTTCTTAATCTTATCGGTTGCGGCATCGGCTAAGGTTAGCGTGCTAGCATCGTATTTCGTACTCCACAATACAATCCGTCCCAAGGCATACAAAACTGGCTCGCCTACCGCCTTACCTTCTGCTTTTAACTTGGCTGGAAAGCCAATATCGGCTGAGAAAAATACATCGTAAGGCGCATCGTTTTGAATTTGGGTGAAAAACTTACCCGAAGAGCCGTAAATAACTTTTAATTTATCATTAGGGTTAGCTTGCTCATAAGATTTAACAATCTCATCCATCGCAAACTTGAGGTCGGAAGCGGCAACAACCGTCGTTTCGCCTGCAAATACAGAAGAAAGGGGAAGCAGCGCAACAATGCTTACTACCAGTAGAGATTTTAAAGTCATATTCATCATCCTTTTAATCAAACGTTAATGTTTCATCGTGCAAAAGAAACATTGCATTTTGAAATATACCAGACACTATATAGCGTGTCAAATATATCGTCTTGCAAAAAAAATCCCTCGCCTAAACGAAGGATTTAATTTTGGGTATTCGTTTTTCGCGGTTGTTTTCACTAAATCTGCTCCGCTTCTAACAGCGCGATTAGCTTGTTAATATCGACCCCTAAGTTTTTCTCAATTTGTGTTGTTTGCTCAGGTGGCTCGTGATAATCCATGAGCGTGCGAGACATATAAAAACCCATCTCACTTGACCTTTGGTTACGTCTTTGTCGGGTAAACTTAGGTCGAGTGATTTCTTTCTTAAATGTCCCTTCAGAGAAAAGCATCTTTGCCCGTAACGCCTCAAAGCTATACCCACGTCCTTTACGGTTGGTGGCACGAATCAGGTTGTTGAGTGATTCTGTGTAAGCATTGGTAATGCGGTGATCAAAGTAATTCATGATAAGCCCATGCACCATAAGGTTTCCAACCAGAAATGGGCTGCCCTAATACTTTTTTAACCCAAACAAACACTGCGGGATGTTCATTTACCCAGTCGGCAACACGTCTTGCGTCATAAAAACCTGTTTCTACATTTGAAATACTTAACGCAGCAAGAGCATCTTTCATGGCTTTAAGATTAGCTTTAAGTGATTTGTCTGCGGTACTGCTTTTGGTTGAAACAATGAGATAAGCCCCATGATCAGCAAGACTTTGCAGCATAGGGGTATGGTTTTGATCCTGCATTTCATCTTGGATCTTTGACGCTGCGAAACTTTTTACTGCCTTAACCTGAATAGCAACTTTTTCTTTGCGCTTTAACCAATCGCTGGAGTGTTGCGAATCAGCTGGAAATATGACACGAACATCCACACCACCATCAGGTGCTCGCTGGTCTCCACCTCATGTAACCAGCGAAGTGTCATGGCTATTTTTTAGAACTTCCGCTTGGCACAGTCTGGCAACAAGCTCTCGCGCTTGCGCATCATTGAGGCTTTGGATTTCTTCTGTCGTAATAGTAAAAAACATCTTGATTCAACTCCACTCACCATAAAGAAGATGCTCATCAACACAAGCCATGCAATCTAAGCCCCATTATTAGAATCAATCAAGCTCAAACTTTTTCTCAGAAACTTTACTTAATTCGTAATCTTTAGCTGCAACCATATGTAGCAACCCCTTATCATCAAGCAACCAAATACTATCCGCATTCTTATAAACTAATGCGCCTAGTAGCTCATGCTTTTCTTGGCTCTCTTTAATAACGCGCTTATAAGAATAACAATTACTCGATGGCAACGTTTGGCAAGCGATTGCCGACGATTGAAGATTTTTCGCATCCCTTTCAGCGCAATGCGAAATAGAAACTATATACCAAAATACATAAGCAAGAACAAACAATACTATAACTGCTATAACAATAGCTGTAACTACCTGATTTTCTAATTTTCTTAGTTTTTTATTTCTCTCTTTTTCTCCTCTATTCACTCCGAATTTTAAATAAATATTATCGACGAGTTTACTCTGAAAACGAAGAAAACTAATGCAAAAAATAATTAACACATCTCGTTTATAAAGATAATAAACGAATGAAATAAGTGGTAAAAAAACAATCGTTATGGAGAGAAAAAGATTAGGGTAGTCCGACATTAGCAAAATCCACCCTCTAAAAAAAGCATCCTCTAGCGAAAAACTCCAAGCTAAAAAACCTTCATTTACAAAGTAACCTTGCATAATTGTCAAGTAAACAACACCAGAACAAAAAACAAATAAATTTAATGATCCAATATATATTGCTATATTTTTATACCAGTTAATAGATGCATTTTCTGTCACACTAGCCATATCGAACCTTTTTTATGTACGCGAATTCAAACAACCACGACCGTAGCATTCAAATCTAACTTGTAACCCAACGCATGAAACTCTAATTGCTCGTCAAATGTTAGCGTGACAAACGGCTGCCTTCGATTACACGCATACGCCATTTTTGTCGAATAAACACCACTAAGTTGATGACGAGCTTCCAACAACTGTATCGTAGACAATAATTGCGCTTTTGCACCAGAACGCCATCTTTTTCTTTGCTCTTTCAACTCAACCAAATAAAGGATATCGCTTGTGGTTAGCATGGCATCGCAACGGGGCACGCCTAGAAGTTGACCATCAGTAATCACGCACTTATCAATGGCCGTGACCACCACATCACGCTGATTGTCATTAACGACCGTAGCAATCCAATCCGCTGGATGGCTCGCATCAGGATAAGCACCCCTAGTGACATCATCGCATAAGCCAAACCTAACCACATTGATGGCAGGATGCTGGCAGGCGGGATTAAAAAAATCAGTCACCTACTTTAGCTTCCAGTTTGTCTTCAATATCTAAGAGTCGATCAAATAAGGCATTACCCTCTCGTAAATAATCGTTTAACTGATTGCGACTACTTGGAATACCATATTCACTCACCAGTTTTGCTAAGGAGCCATCTTCATTCATTTGATAAATCGCAATGGCTTGATTAGAAACCATTGCACTTGGATTGATGACAGTCGCCAACTCCGATTTCAATTCATCACTATGTGCGACTGTTATTTTTTCCGCTAACTGATGCGCTTGTGCACTAATGCCCATGTAACTGACAATATAAGGGCTATGTGTCGTTAGTACTAGCTTATTGTCTAGCTGAGTATTATTGTAAGCCAACAAGCTTTCTAACACTTTCCACTGCGAATCAGGAAATAAGTTTTGCTCTGGCTCTTCGACAATATTGAATAATGAATCATTGGTATACTTTGAAAAAATTGCTGCAGCCATCGCTCTTTCTAAATCAGCTTTATCTTCAAAATTCGTCAATAAATCATCTAACTCTTTTCTTAAGCGTAAAACCCGAGCAACACTCATGGTATGAGGAACATTAAAACTACCTGCATCACCCGTCTTTTTCTTAATTTTTTCTGTTAAATAAGCCGTCACCAATAACGCTGGCACCAACGACTGAAAACCACTAGAGGCTTCGGTCAGTCGTATCTTATAACCATCATCATTCACGCCTTTCACATGCAAAATATCGTTTAACTTATCATACTCAATGACAGAGTTGTTAATGGGCAAGCTAAAATAACCTTTAAGATTTTGTTTTGCATTGTTAAACTCAATCAGGAACTCATTTAACTCATCTGATGCAAGCTTCATCGCCTCTAAATTTTTCATGTAAGAAATGAAGTTTCGTTCCGCTGGTATGTACATGATTTGGGGCATGGCAAAAGGTTTATGACCATTTATAAGCTTAACGGATAAACGACCATTACTCCAATGAATGATTGCTCCAGTGCCGACATACAAAATGTCCGACTTGTCTATATCAACATAGTTTTCCATACGATGATAAGCCAGCACATTTTTCTGAAAAAAGCCCTTATTTTCCAGCTTTTTTACGCCATAATCACCACGTAAAGCGGCTTTTTCCATCCATGAAAAACTAGAAAACAACTTAGCCAAAGTGCTTTTGCCTGTACCTTGATTACCAATGAAAATGGTTACTTTACTGAAGTCAATAAACCCATCATCTGTTTTGAGTCCTTGCTTAATTGGACCAAAATTTTTCACGCGCATTTTGCACATAGGAGATTACAACCAGTTGATGATTAAATAAGACATTATTCTAGCATATCACTTGCAGGCAACCGTACCAAGATGACATCCCCCACATCAGCCTCGCTATCCAAATCCTCTCGAACCGAAGCCATCTGCTCCGCCCGTTCACTCATAAAGTCATCTGAGACGAGCGGTTCTGGTGTTAGAAAAAAGTCATTCCATTGCATAAGCTTAACCTCTAAACAAGTAGCACCATACTAGCCGATACGCTCATAAGACTCAAGGCACCGTATACCCACTAGCCTCGATAATTTTCTTACCTTCAGCCGAGCGTACATAGTCGATAAAAGCTTGCGCTACTTTGCTATTTTCTGCCTTCTTCAAAATAACCACATCCTGATCTAAGGGCGAATGATAAGACAAAGGCACTAACCAGTAACTACCCGTATTCACATGTTTCGGATCAACGGTGTAGGAATGGGCGACAAACCCCATTTGGGCGTTGCCCGTTGCCACAAACTGATAGGTCTGACCAATATTTTCACCCATCACAAATTTAGGACGCAGCGTGTCTAACAAACCTAGTTTTTCTAAGGTTTGTTCTGCTGCCACACCATAGGGAGCGGCTTTCGGATTGGCTAAAGCGATATGCTTAAAATCACCTTTTTTCAATACATCTGCGGCTTCAACACCAGCAGGCACATTGGGCATCCATAACGATAAACGTCCTTGTGCATAAATAAAGCGTGATCCTTGTTTGATTTTTCCGTCATCATCTAACTTTTTGGTCGATTTCTGATCAGCAGAAAAGAAAATATCGAAAGGCGCACCATTTTCGATTTGAGCGTACAACTTACCCGTTGGACCGCCCGACACTTTAATGGTGTTACCTGTTTGCTTCTCGAAATTTTGTCCGAGTGTTTCGATTGTTTTTAAAAAGTTAGCGGCTACGGCAATTTTGAGTTCATCGGCAAAGGCACTGCTTGATACCAAAACAACAAAACTCACCGTTAATAACATTTTCATTTTCATTACCAGACATCCTTTAACTAAAAACAATCGAGATATTGCAAAATGCAATCCATTAACCCGAAATATACCTTAAGCTATATATACTGTCAACCATAACGAAAATCAAATAAACATCTCCCCATAACAGGGAATAACAGAAAGAAACGTCTAAAAACCGGCGTTTTGCCTGTTTTTAGCGTCCCAATTTTATTTTTTAATTGATGTAAGGTGTTTTATGGGTTCACTGTTAATGATATTAATCATCAACCCCTAATAATACATGGCTTGCTTTAATCAACGCACACAAACGACCACCTTCTACAATCGACATCTCTTCGATGCTGTCCTGTGTCACCACTGCTGTTAGCGTGTTACCACCATCGAGTTGTAATCTCACTTCTGTATTCACTGGACCAGAAATCACACGATTCACAACACCACACAAACGATTACGCGCACTGGTTTTGGCAGCATTATTTTCTTGTGCCAAAATGACCCAGCTCGCCTTCACCAACCCCCACGCAGCTGCACCAACAGACAGTTGCATCCGCTCAATACTTTCATTGGTTACCGTGGCAACCAATTGATCCCCGCCTTGTAAGGAAAGGATAACTTCACTGTTAACAGCGCCACTTTTAATATGATTCACCTGACCAAAAAAAGCATTGCGGGCACTTGTTTGCATTGTCAGCCTCCTGAGCATTGGTAAAATATCGGCATCAACACCTTCTAAATTGGCTGTCCACATCGCCTGCATGGCAGACAAACGTTCATGCATCATCACAATCTGCATGCCTTTCTGCGTTAAGTGTGCACCACCGCCACCCTTACCCCCGTGCTGACTAACAACCAAAGGTTGACCTGCTAGGTTATTCATCGCGTCGACCGCATCCCATGCCGCTTTATAAGTAATGCCTACTTGCTTAGCAGCTTGGCTAATACTCCCCGTTGCATCCACTGCCTGGAGCAGAGATAAACGACGAGGGCTAATCTCTCCTGAACCCAAACGAACATGCCACGGCGCAAAAAACGCTGGCTCATTTACATTAGAATCGGAAGGTGTTACATCGGTCATGAAACCCTAATCCTTATAAAACTTAATAACATTGGTTTCTAACAATAGCAGAAATCACGTAGAAAAGGGATCGTTATCATAAAAAAAGCCCTGACAAAGCAGGGCTTACACATCAACCTAAAAGGTTGCCGCGTCAGATATCAGTCAACAGCAATCATCACGCTGCTTGCTTTAACCATCGCATAGGCTGTTGTACCGACAGCCAAACCTAACGATTCAGCCGAACCTTTAGTAATGACAGAAACAATCTCAACACCTGGTGCAACTTCAATCACCACTTCGGTGTTAACTGCACCCTCATGAATCGCTTTAACGGTGCCTTTGATTTGATTACGCGCGCTAAATTTCATAGCAAAACTCCTGTTAAGTTGTAAAAAACGCCTGTTGAATCCACTGCGTCATTAGATCAAAATGATATTCGAGACATCAATACATATCGCGCCATATTTATGAAGAATGATCTGTTCCTAAAATAATGTGGCTCGATTGAATTAAAGCACACAGCGGGCATCCAATCACCAACGCTAAGGATTCTGCGCTTTGCTGTGTGATGACTGAGGTAATGGTGTTCGCCCCCTCTAATTGCAATACCACTTCACAACTCACATCACCATCCTGCTGTATCGACTTCACGACACCACACAAACAATTGTCCGCACTGATGCGCGAGGCATGATCCATTGGAACCAATACCACCCAAACAGACTTAATGAGCGCCCACGCTGAACCACCTACATTTAACCGTAATCGTTCAATGCTTGGCCGTGTTACTGTTGTTAATAATGTATTTGCACCTTGTAACCCGATGCAAACCTGAGCTTCCACGCCATCGTCTTTAATCGACAAAATCCGACCATAAAAAGCATTACGCGCACTGGTTCGCAGTGTCAAGCGTCGCATCATGGGTAAAATATCAGTGTCAATATCCTGAACAGTAGCCATCCAAATGTGCTGCATGTCTTGTAATCGTGCGTGGGTTTGTAATAATTTTTTCCCTTTGGCACTCAAATGAGCACCACCGCCACCAGCACCACCATGTTGACGTTCAACCAACGACTCACCTGCCATGTTATTCATCATTTCGACCGCATCCCAAGCAGCCTTATAGGTCATACCCGCCTGCTTAGCCGCTTGGCTAATGCTGCCAGTGAGATCAATAGATTTGAGTAATGCCATTCGACGTGGACTGATTTCGCCGCAACCAAAGCGCACATGCCAAGGTGCAAAAAAAGCAGGTGAATCTTCAACACTTGGGTTATCGATATATATATTAGTATCTTTCATGATGCTGAAATATAGATAACTAAATATCGAAAGTCAACAAACCTGAAACATTAAATAAAAAAAGACGCATTCCTGCGTCTCTTTCCATAACCGATAAGACAGAACGTTAAGTGACTTCTAACGCCATAACCGCTGATACTTAGCACTCGTTTCTTGCTGGGATAATTGAGCATCCGCCAACTCATTCGCATGCTTTACCTTTTTCATCGCAGTATCAATGTCACCTTTTTTAATGGCTTCCTCACCTTCATACAGAGACACGTCTACCATCGTTAATTTGCGTCCAGTGGCAGCAAAAGCCTTACCCGCTTCTGTTTCTTTCGCATACTTTTGCTCAATAGCCGCGGTAACCCACGCATAACCTTTTTGATCTGCCATACGATTTTTTTCTGACGCTACTTTAGCAAGCTCATCAAATGGCGCATGTCCTGAACCCTGTGGGATATGCGCACAACCAACCATCAGCACGACACCTTGTAATAACAACAGACTTTTTAACACCGTCATATCAACCCTTCCTTGTGAAACTCAGGCAGTGCTATGTCATACACAACACTGCATAAATGCTTCAATTAAATTACTCTAAAAAAGCAGCTTTATTTTTATCCAATGAATAAGTCCAAGGTAAGCCTGCATTTTTCCAGCCATTAACGGTACGCTTACCTTTGTTCTCACCATCATGCGCTTTATCGCCTTCAAAACCTTCAATAGCACTCCAAACATTGGTATAACCAGATTTGGCCATTAAGTCAGCTGCTTTAGCCGAACGATCTCCAGAACGACACATCAAAATAATGCGAGCATCCTTACCTTCTATACCTGCTTTTTTCATCAAATCTTCTACTTGACCAACAAAGCCAGAATTAAAGTTACGCTTATATTCTTTGGCTTTATCATCCCAACCTGAATAATCGTAGGTTAAATAAGGCACGTTGCCATCTGCTAAAGGTGCAAAACCAACGAATTGCAATTCTGCTGGTGTGCGAATATCGACGAGCAGTGTCTTACCTGCTTCACTCGTTTTAAAGTCAAACACTTCTTTCGGCATTAGATAGTGTTGTGTTTCAGTACGTTTGACTTCTGGTACCTTATCTTGCGCTAGCTCAATCGCCATTGCAGAACCTGCAAACATACTCATCAATAGCACGGACAATACTGCTTTCTTCATTTTTGATATCCTCTTATTAAATTAATTGTCTGTTAAGGACGTGTTGCTGGTCCATCGATCTGCTGACCATTACTCATAAATGATTCATAAAGCTCTAATGCTTTAAACTCTTTGCCATTTGCCGCGAAGGGTGCTGCGCGAACCGACTTCATACAACCCACATAACGTTGTTGCAAACTCACCAAATCTGATGATTGCAAACGATAGGCAGGGAAGTGCGTTGGGTGTCCAACTACAGGGGACAATAACTCAGAACGAATACGTCGTCCCGCACTAGAAATATGGCAATTAGCACATGATTGATTCAACTGACCACGTCGGGTATGAAAAACCATTTCGCCTAATTTATACGCTTCGAGTGCCGCTGGGGTATTCAATTCAACCTGAATTTTCTGACCACGAGACTCATTGGCTAAATAAGCCAATATTTTGGTTAGATCCTTATCTTTACCAGCATAAGCGTAAGCCTTTTCACCATTCGCAATACGACACTCGTTGACCGCTTGATCTAGGTTAATCACCTCGTTACGCTGATTATCAAAATAAGGATATTTTGCACGAAGACCTTTAACCTGTTCAAAACCTACACAGTTACTATAGGTTTTGCCATTGGCAAATGGTTTTTTCCATAACTTCGCACCAGTTTCTAAATGATCCTGATAAGCAGGAAACTCTTCAGAACCCTTGAATTGATCATACTTATCGGGATCAAAAATATTCGATCCAAAACGAAAGTCGTCAATTTTTAACGGACGTCCTTCAAATTGGGTAGTGCCATGCATATCCATGAAATACTTGACGAGCGCCTGTCTATCCACTTCCGCTTCATTAGCGGCTTCGACAACACAAACAGTTGCAATCAAAGGAAATAACATCACGGCTGAGAGGTATTTTTTAATCATCATCAATACTCATTCAGTTAACGTAAAAAGAAGTACACAGTGATAGCACCATGTACTTTTGATGATTTGGTTACCCTAAATCAAGGCTTTGTGTACCCGCATCACCCTTGTTAGAAGTACAAGATACTTCTAATTTATCGCCTGCTTTACCCGCAACACGGAAAGCGAGGAACGGGTTTTGAGAAACCGCACCAGACCATTCAGCAATCATTACTGGTGTGCCGTTTAGTTTAGCAGTGATTTCGTTAATGAAATCTGCTGGGTAAACTTCACCTGTTGCCTTATTTTTACGCACACCAGATTCCATTGGGTGTTTAAATAACGCTTTCACTTCGAATGCGTCGCCCTTGTTTTCTGCTTTTAAGCGGAAAGAAATATCAGCCATCATTAAATTCCTTAACTTGTTTTTTTGAATTGATTCGTGAAAAAGCGATTAACCGCCGCAACCACCGATGGTCACTTTTACTTCACTCTTCGCTTTGAATAGTTTCCCGCCAGCTTTAACGACAGCTACCACATTTTGTGTTTCACCCATTTTCAAACGAACAGCAGCAAAACCCACTGCAGCACCCGAAAACTTATAGGTACAGGCAATAGGAATCATGTTCTTATCCGCAAAAATCGCAATCGACTCCACCCCTTTCAAGGCAGTAGCATCGACTTCGACTGGAACAACCGCACCATTTTCAGCAATTGCTGGTGCTTTTAACTTAATGTCCGCAGATTCGACTGCATTTGCTGAACCAAATACCGCTCCCATGCCGTCTTCAACTGTTTTCGTTTTAAACGCCGCTTCATTCCAAGCTGCCAAAACACCCGTTGGCGCAAGAATACCTGCACCAATAGCAACCGCAGTTGCACCCGATGCAATACTTGCTTTCAGAAAAGTTCTACGTTTCATTTTTTGATTCTCCTAAGTTTTATGTTATGTCGACGTGTTACAAGGTATAGAGATATTCCACTACCTTACGAATTTCGTCATCAGTCAAAACTTGGTTCTTACCAAAAGGCAACATTTGCGATTCTGGCATTAATTCAACACCAGGCTTTCCCCAGACTTTGTCAAACAACTTCTGTTTATCTGGGTAACGCGCTTGCATTGCGATTAACGGCGGACCAATTTCTCCTGGTGACACACCATCTCCTGCCATATGACATGCGAGACAATTTCCCTTAGCGCGATCGAAGGCAATTTTTTTACCTTCATCGACTGGCGACACGGCCTTAACATCGGCTGCCATGGATTGGCTCATACCTATGAATGCCGCCAACACCACAGAGAGTGATAATGCTTTTTTCATCCCTCTACCCTTCAGTTAATTATTGAATCTTGATGTAAGAAAAGCCTTGCTCTTGTAAGCTAGCGGCCTCAACTACCCCTGATGGTACAATCGTAACGCCTTTGTAAAGCTTGTCTTCGATACCAAACTCTTTCGCTGAGTTGCCACAGATAAACAACTTAACGCCACGAGAGTCTCTTAAACTACCCAAACGACCTTTCAACTCTTCTTTACGTTTTGCAAACTCTTTGTCTTCTGCAAAAGGGGTTTTGGCTAACTTATCATCGGTTACAAAACGCGCACCGCCAGCAACGAACATAATGCGAACATCATAATCAGACAGCTCTTGCTCATAGGCATCGATCATATTGTTGACCGATGTAATGGTGGCTGAATAGCGTGTAGGATCGCTAAAATCGACGTGATAAACCACCCGATGTCCACCTGCGGCAAATACCTGAGAAATTAAGCCAAACACTAAAAACAATGTTGTTAATATTTTTTTCATGAGATTTCATCCTAAAAAAGAGTCAGCCATAACAACTGACTCAAGGGGGTGTTAACACATTAGAAATTTGAAGACTCTGCTTCTAAGTAAGCAATACTGACCCATTGCTTAACACCATGCTCATAGTCTTCTGTTCCCTTGGCATAATCCTGCATAAAGGCATCTGCTTTAACGGCATTGACAGCATCAGTCATGCTCTTACCAGCTTTCTGGGTAGATGCTGTGATGTTATAAACCGTTTCAAAGAGTTTGATTTCTTCATCAACGAGGTGTTTACCCATTTTTCCATGTGCTGGGAAGAAGTTATGATTTGGCATTGCTGCCTTAATTTTTTTCAGGGTTTCAATCCCTTGCACAAAACTACCTTCACCATTACCCATGCCAGCAATACGGTGTTCCATTACCACATCACCCATATGAACAATGCCTTCACCTTCAATTTCAACCAACATATCAAATGGCGTATGAGATTGACCGAAGTGATGTATTTTTAATTTAACATCAGCAAAATCAAGAACATCTCCTGCTTTAACATGCGTATTCGGCGCAACGACTTTTGTTCCAATCGTGGCATTTTTGGTCGCAGATAGCGCCATTTGAATCCACTCTTCACCGAGTACGTTTTTGATTGCTTCAGCTACTTCTTTGAAAGCATAAATTGGTGCTTTAGGATAGGCTTCTGCAAAGGCTTGGTTACCCATCCAGTGATCGCCGTGATAATGTGTATTAATGACCGCGACAACAGGCATATCTGTTACTGTCTTAATCATACGAATTGCCATCTGTCCAATTTGCACTGACGCAGAGGGATCAATCACAATTACGCCCTTCTTTGATAGAATGAACATGATATTGGTAAAGAAACCTTTATTCTGAACAGAAGGGAACTTTCCCTGTTCCGCTGGAATGTAATACACCTTGTCTGTAATTTTACGTGGTGTTACATCACCAACAGCAGGTCCCATTAATGCTTTATTCGCATCAGCAGCCAAGGCTGATTGCATCAGTAATGTTGGCGTTAAGACTGCGGCAGTGGTGACTCCCATTAAACGCTTTAATAAATCGCGACGAACGCGGTTAACCATGTCTTGTTCCATATTCCTCTCCTTAGTTATGTTTATTGACGGGTGACTCTGCATCTAACAAGAATGCTGTAATATCGGCAATCTGCTCAGGTGTTAACAAATGCCCTTTACCCCCAAAACGTGGCATTAAAGAGCAGGGATTGGTTGCCTTTGCGCTATAAATTTTGTCGTAGGTATACTTAATCATTTCTGGCGACTTACCACGTAAACCATAATCCGTCAGACTCGGACCCATATTGCCCGCACCAGGAAATCCTGGATCAATCGCATGACAGGCATAGCAGTTAGCACCGTTAAGGTGCTTGGGATCATCAAAATCGGCAAAACCAATACGACCGCCATGTGTATCTTCTGCCCAAAACTTACCCTGTTTCCAATCGCCATAAAGTTTTTTACTCGCTGGATACTGGATATTAGCCTGCTCATAATCCAAAACTTCTTTGGCCTGTGCATCAGAGGGTTGGTCTTTTGTCGCATTACAAATCGCTAGCGTTTTATCGTTTACGACGCGCTCATTAAATGCTGCTTCTCCATCGTAAGGATAGGACTCGCGTGCTGCTTTTAAATAGTCAGCCTCGGTAATCACGATTGCGTCAGATTGTTTGATTTGTGCAACCGTTTGAGCTGCTGGTGCAGAGGTTAACGCTTCTGTTTTTTTCTTCTCTTCACCACAACCATATTGGCTCACTACGGCTGCTGCTAATAACAAAGCTAAAGGTGTTTTTTTCATTAATAGGTTTTTCATCTTTAATCCTTATGCGCGTGGTTTCACACCGGGAACAGCAATTGGCTGATCGGTTTTAGAAGCTTCAATGATTTGAAACATTGTCATTGCAGCATCTAGCTCAGAACCCAGTTTTAACCACGGGAACTTCATTGCTAAATTACAACGCTCATTACGCCAGTACCAAGTGCGCACGTTAGAATCTTTTAATACATAAGCTGGGAAGGCAGTCATAACATGACCCGCTGTTTTGGGATCTGTCATAACGGGCAAATCAACACCACGCAATTTTTGACCTGGCGTTGAATGACAACTAGCACAGGATAAATCCATAGAGGCACCACGACGGTAAAAGGTATATTTTCCCAATTCGTAAATACGTTTTTCTTCTGGGTGAATAGCTTTAACACGGTAAGGCATACCGTTCGATTTAGAGGCAACGTAAATCGTTAATGCCGCCAACTCAGAAGCAGTACCATCTTCTTCACCCATATTTTTGTAATGGGGCATTAAAATGTCCTCTTCTTTAAAGCCCTGCAAGGTTGTCATACAGGTAACAAGACGACCTTCTAGTGTTTCTACTTTTTTTGTGTCGGCAAAGTAACGCGGTAGTTGCGCATATGCACCATCAACAACACCAGCACCTAACCCTAAATCACATTTTTCTAAATTTTCGTTTTTAGGACCGCGCTTTTTCTTCCAGAAATCTTCACCATCATCAATCCACATACTGCCAGGGTTGTCTGCCATCATTTGGCGCTGTTCAGCACCAAGATCTTCGCCCGCAAGCACACCTTGACTTGCCCCTAGCAATAAAGAGAGGGTTAACATTAACGGCTTTTTCTTCATTCATTCATCTCCAAATATATCTTTTAAAACTGGATGCTTGATGATGAAACAGAAGTAAATCATGGCTAGTGATTTCTATTAAGGAGCAATTCTTAAATACGTAAACCAAATGCATATCATCAAGCAATTCGATATATACTGCAGTAAATATGCCAAAACCATTCAACACAAAAAAATATTTATAACTCAATGTTTTTAATAGATTATATTCTTTATTAAATAGTATATAAAACGATACGATGCACCATTTTTTTCTTTTGCAATAGTGCAAAATGCAATAAACGACTGCAAAATAAAACACACACAAACCATAACGTTACATAAATTAAGTAACTTCTGAAACAGAAGAAAGCCGTATTTTCTGACATTCATTAAGCGAAAAAAAAGCGGCTATTCTGCCGCTGATGATTCCTTTAACTTTCGCCACAAAGTGGTACTATTAATACCCAATAACTTTGCCGCCAATGATTTATTACCTTCACACTTCATTAATGTGTACTTGATATGCTGGTTTTCTAATTCTTTCAGGGTCAGACAACTTTCTGTTGTTGGATAAAAGCGCATTGAACGATCGGCCTGCAATATAGGCACATCATCTAATAACTCTTTTGGTAAATCTTGTATCTGAATCTTACCTGTTAAAGATGTCGCAACCAATAAACGCTGAACAACGTTTTCGAGTTGTCTAACATTACCAGGCCAAGCGAAATCTATTAGCACTTGCATTGCCTCTGGCGCAACAGTCGGAATAGAAATATTCAATCGCTGCGCATAATCAGCTAACAATTGCGCAACCAAAACGGAGATGTCTGCTTTACGCTGTCTTAATGGCGGTATTTCTATGGGAAAAACATGCATACGATAAAACAAGTCCGCACGAAACATGCCCTTAGCGACTAACGGCTCTAGCGGCTGATTGGTTGCAAAGACCAAACGCACATCTAAACTAATCGCATCATTGGAGCCGACGGGCTTGATTGTTCCCAATTGAATAAAATCTAATAATCGTACTTGTAGCTCAGCTGGCGCGCTGTTAATTTCATCCAACAACACTGTCCCGCCATTAGCATGTTCCAATAAACCAATACGTTTTGACAAAGCCCCAGAAAAAGCCCCTTTTTCGTGTCCAAAGAGTTCACTTTCCAATACACCAGGTGCAATTGAACCACAATTCACAACATGAAAAGGTTTATCACAACGCGTACTTTGCTGATGCAAATAGCGTGCAAATACCCCTTTTCCAACACCTGTTTCTCCCGTCAACAAAACAGGAAGTGGCGTATTGGCTACTTGGTTGATAGACTTGATGATTGATTCAAACACTTGCGTACTGCCAATGGGATGATTCACACTGTACAACCTTATATCGGACGAGTTAATTTTTCATTCAAATAAAAAAGCCCTCGAAAACAATGAGGGCTTAACGAACATCAACAATAAAATGGCACGTAATTATAAAGTACCATTCACAACACACATAAATTCCCCGCATCATTGCGATTAACTGATCTCATCATGGCTAGTGACAAAATCAGTTTTGGCTTGTCACAATGCTAAACTACAGGGACGAATTTACTTTCATCCAAACGAACATGCCAAGGAGCAAAAAATGCAAGCTCGTTGGATTGGAGCAATATATATCTGACTTAATTTCGACAATGAAAATATACCTTACAACATAACGACTGTCAACACTAAACCGAACAATTTATTTTTATCGGTTATCTCGATGCAACAGCCAATCTGATCGGCAACACGTTATCTTAATGTTAAAATGGTCAGATTACCCACGGAACTTTAACCATGACCCGCTTGCGCGATCGCTTAA
>CAZSGH010000040.1:0-23137 GCA_964606405.1 uncultured Francisella sp. | reverse complement strand
CGCTAACCCAGCGCCAACCAAAGCCGCACCATAAACAGCCACCTCACCCGCACCGGGAATATAAGGAATATTTAAGTAATCCGAAAAAACACTATGACCCGATAAATAAGCAAATACCGACAATGCCGCCGACACCAATACCGCTGGCATAATCGCCAACCCATCCAGTCCATCTGTTAAGTTCACGGCATTAGAACTACCCACAATGACAAAATAGGTCATTAAAATGAACCAAGGACCCAACTCAATCACCATGTTTTTCATAAAAGGAATGACCAAATCCGTATGTGCTGGTAAATCCGCCCAATGAAACATCAACCAAGCTGCAATAAGCGCGACAAGCGACTGCCAAAAATATTTTTGTTTTGCTGACAGCCCTTTCGGGTTTTTATAAACGACTTTTTTGTAATCATCAACAAAACCCACCGCACCAAAGGCCAAGGTAACGCCCAATAACAACCAAATATAACGATTATCCCAATCACCCCACAGCAATACGCTCAATAATACCGATAGTAAAATCAACACACCGCCCATGGTCGGTGTGCCGCTTTTAATTAAATGGGTTTGAGGGCCATCACTACGAACTGACTGCCCGACTTTTAAACGCGTTAACCACCGAATTACCGCAGGACCTGCCCACAAAGACACAACTAAAGCGGTTAATGCTGCCATCAATCCACGAAAGGTTAAATAACCAAACAAGTGGAACGGACTGTACCACTGGCTTAACCAAGCCGCTAATTCAATAAACATATTCGTTACCCTTTATATTGTTTTGGGGCGTTTCTAACAACCTACTTTTCGTCATCCTCGCGCATGCGGGGATCCAAAAAACCAATAAAACAGATTCCCGCTTTAGCGGGAATAACGGATTTTTAGAAACTTCCTGTATTATATTTTTCGACCAACACCAGTAATGCTGCAACAACACGCTCCATTTTGCTCGAGCGCGACCCTTTAACCAAAACTGCCAACGATGGCTGTTGTTGATACAACTGCCAAATACGTTGCGCTAATACATCGGGACAATCATCGGCGAGACCCGAGCCAAAACGCGTCACACAAGCGTCTTTATATGCGCCTGCTGCACAGAATTGACTAACACCCGCTTGCTTAGCCGCATCAACAACCGCAAGGTGAAGCGCTTCACTATCCGCCCCTAATTCGCCCATCGCGCCCATCACAAAGACATGCTGTTGCGCTGTCTGCTCCATCAGGACGTTAATACCCGCCACCATTGACGTAGGGTTGGCATTATAACTGTCATCAATTACCGTCAACCCTTCAATCGGCTGTAACACGCGCAATCGACCACTGGGCAATACCAATTGCATCAAACCCGTTTGAATCTGTTGCCACGACAATCCTTGCGGCAAGAGTGCTGCCGCAACTGCCGCCACATTGTTCGCCTGATGCGCCCCCATAATGGGCAAGTGAAGCTGTACCGAACCCCAATCACTCGTCACCAATTCAACTAACTGACCATCAGCCGTCGCCTTTCGTGCTGCAACAGCGACAGTCGAAACCTTTTCCAACCCCGCTTGAATAAAACGTGGAAACTGCTGTTGCACATCATCTAAGCTACCAAAAAATACGACCCGCTTATCGATAAGTTGGGGCTGCCACACAGCAAATCCATCCAACGCACTCCCCATTGCCACAACAGGGACAACGGCAACATCTCCAGCATCAAGCGCCGACCAAATTTCGCCTTTAGCAGCAATAATCGCTTCTACCGAACCAAACTCACCGACATGAGCCACACCAATGCTGGTAATCATCGCCACGTTCGGCTGCGCCAAAGGTGCCAAAGCTGCAATTTCTCCAAGATGATTCGCGCCCACCTCGATGACAGCAGAAGCATGACCTTCGCGCAAGCCAAGCAACGTCATCGGCAAACCCAAATGATTGTTCAGATTGCCCTGCGTTGCCAAAAGGCGCGCACCATCACGAACACGCAAAATACTGGCAAGCATTTCTTTAACGCTCGTTTTACCATTACTGCCCGTGACCGCGATACAGGGCGACAGAGCAAATTGCGAGCGCCAAATAGCAGCAAGTTGCTGCATGGCAGAGAGGGCATCTGTAACCAATAACTGCGGAATACAACACGTCGGAACCAAACGCGTCACAATGGCAGCAACAGCACCCGCTTGCATCACCGCATCTAAAAATTCATGACCATCAACTCGCTCACCGACCAAGGCAACAAAGCAATCACCCGCTTGAATCTGTCGACTATCCGTAACAAACCGTTGCACATAAGCATCTAAAGAAGAAGAGACACACGGATCTGCACTGACAGGATCACAGTCTAAAATACAGGCAATGTCTTCTAATAACCAATTCATCCCTAACATTGCGCGACTGCCTCACTATCCGAAAAATGAAGACGAACACCTGCTGCAATTTCTTGATAATCTTCGTGTCCTTTACCTGCGATCAAAACAACATCATCCGCCGTTGCTTCACGCATTGCCGTACAAATTGCCAACTGACGATTAGCGATATAACGAACCGCATCATGATTGTTCATACCACACATAATTTGCTTAGCAATTTGCTCGGGCTGTTCATCACGCGGATTGTCATCGGTAATGATAATATCATCTGCGCCCATAGCAGCAACCGCTCCCATTAAAGGACGCTTACCCGTATCGCGATTACCCCCCGCGCCAAAAACGACACATAAGCGTGCCTTGCCACCATGCACACGCAATGCTTGCAAGGCTTTCGCTAAAGCATCAGGCGTGTGCGCATAATCGATCACCACAATCGGCTTTTGACTCACCCGCTGCATGCGTCCTGTTACTGCTTTGGTTGCCATCAACAACGGAGAGACGACATCGAATCGATAACCCAGCGCCAAAACACAGCCCAAAGCACACAACACATTTTCAATATTAAAGGCACCGTACAAAGGCAAACACCCCTGCCAAGACTGATGCGCAACACCAATCTTAACCAGCATCCCATCAGCCAGCGGTAGACTATCGACACAGTGAATATCGGCAAGCTGTCGCTGACTATAAGCCAATGGGTGCGAACAAATCCTACTGAGCTCAGCACCCAAAGCATCATCAACATTCAATACCTGTGTTTTCGAGCTCCAATTCGTAAACAACCGCTTCTTAACGGCAATATAGGCTTCAACCGACCCATGATAATCCAAGTGATCTCGTGTTACCTGTGTCAAGGCCAACACGGCAAAATTCAAACCGATAATGCGTTGTTGGTCGATAGCGTGCGAAGAAACCTCCATCACCACCACCTGCACGCCTTCATCTCGCCATTTGGCCAGCTGACGATAAATGCTTGGCGCATCGGGCGTGGTATGGGTTGAAGTCGACAATTCCCCCCAAATCCCGTTACCCACAGTACCCATCACCGCCACGCGCCGACCTAATGCACATAGCCACTGAGCCACATAATGACTGGTCGATGTTTTTCCATTGGTGCCTGTAATGCCAATTAACGCCAAATGATCAGAAGGATGATCATAATACCAATTTAAAAAATCGCCCAAACGCAAGGCCAAATCTGGAACGAACAAATCAACATCCGCTCCCTCACTGTCGCTAATCACCCACGCACCAATTGCTTTTGCGTTGGCTGAAAAAGTCACCCCATGAACCCGGATGCCTGCCAAAGCAATAAAAATATCACCATCAGAAAGCTGTCGTGAATCGGATTGGATATGACCCAATTGAGAGGGAGGTGGCGTGAGGGGTGAGACCTCGTCTAACCTCGTCTCACCACACCACCACGCCAACACATCTGACCACGTATGCTTAATCATTGCGACACATCATCGGGTGGCACAGCCATTAAACGTAACGTTTGTTCCATCACCTCACGAAAGATGGGCGCGGCCACATCGCCACCATAATATTGTCCACGCGTTGGCTCTTCTACTGTCACCGCCATCACAAAACGCGGTGCTGTAGCAGGTGCGATACCGACAAATAGCGCACGATACTTATCCGAATCGTAGCCCTTATTCGCTTTACGTGTTGTTCCTGTTTTACCTGCAACACGATAACCAGGAATGGCTGCTTTACGTCCTGTACCTGCCGTCGAAGTCACTTCCTCCATCATGCGCAGTAATAAACGAGAGACTTCTGGCTTAAACACCTGTGTTGACTTGGGCAACCCGTCTAAGGCCATTAAACTCATCGGCACGACTTTCCCGTCATTTGCCAACACAGCATAAGCACGCGCCAATTGCAGCAAGCTTAAGTTATAACCATAACCATATGCGGCTGTCGTCTTGTTCACAGGATACCACTCAAACGGATCACGCAAGCGCCCTGTCAACTCACCAGGGAAAACAATGCCTGTTTCCTGCCCTAAACCCGTAAAATGCAAAAAGCGCCAGACTTCTTCTTTACTCATCGTTTCGACAATTTTAACCATGCCGATATTGCTCGACTTTCTTAAAATACCAGCCAAATCCAACTGACCATAGCCATGATGATCACGCACAACCTTATCGTTCGACAGGTACTTACCTTTGCCCGTATCAATGACTTCATCTGGCTTAATTTTACCCAGCTCTAAGGCTCCCGCCATCACAATCGGTTTAATGGTCGAACCAGGCTCAAACACATCCGTCACCACACGATTACGCGTTTGATTAGCTGTTACCAAGCTTCGATCATTGGGATTAAAACCCGGTTGCGATACCATCGCCAACACTTCACCAGTATGCACGTCCAACAACACCAGTTCTGCCGCTTTTGCCTGATGCTCAATCATCGCTTTTTTTAATGCCCGATAAGCAAAAAACTGCAAATCTCGATCAATGGACAAACGCAACGAACGTCCCTCGTGTGCTGGACGGATTTCATCGACCGTTTCAATCACACGACCCAAGTTATCTCGAATGACTTTGCGCACCCCTGGTACGCCTTTAAGCCAATCGTTATAACTCAACTCAATGCCTTCGATACCCTGATCATCAATATTCGTAAAACCGACCAAGTGCGCCATAATTTCACCCGACGGGTAATAACGCTTAAACTCGGGCACCAAGTGGACGCCATCGAGCAATAAACGTTCGACCAACTTAGCCTCTTCAGGTGCCAATCCTCTTTTGAGGTAAATGAAATGCTTTTCAGCATTAGCACGAATTTTTTCATTCACCACTTCGATGGGTAGCTTAAGCGCCGAAGCCAATGAAGTTTGATAATCAGGCTTATCCGACAAAAACTTAGCATCGACCGCGACCGACAACATCGGTGTACTCATCGCCAACACATTGCCACGACGATCTAAAATCGCACCCCGGGCTGCTGGTAAGCTAATGTGACGAATCTGACGCTTATCCCCTTCTGTTTGTAGAAAATCGGATTGTACAACCATCACTTTCCACGCACCAAAAAGCAAACCGACAAAAGCCAGCACAATGAGTGCAAAAGTAAAGCGTTCACGTCCTGCTTGTAACATCATGGTTTCATAGCACCCTCAGGTAACAACAAAACCCGCTCTTGTGCGGGTGTCATCACTGTCATACCCAACTTGTCTTTAGCAACTTGCTCAATGCGCGAACGCGACAATAAATGATTGTATTCTAGCTCTAAGCGACCTTGCTCAACGCGCAACGCATACTCTTGCTTAACCGTTTTATGCAACTGCGTCGAAGTCAATCGAACCTGATGCTTTGTCCAAACAACGGCTAAGGCGCTGATGAGCACCGAAACAATGAGAATAAGCCACATAAAAACGCCCCACGACCAGAGCGAAAGCAAAGCTGGTGGTGAGGCGTTTTTCATCAACAAGCGAAGCTAAACCGATTAATCGGCTTGGCGACGGATAAAAGAAGGAATATTTAAATAAGCAGCGCTCTCGTTATGCGAAGCACCAATCACGCCAGCAGCCCCTTGGCGCAAGCCTGCGATATTGCTCGGAACCAAACCAGGAACACCCTTTGGTGTGCCATGAGCAACAGACGGTGTCAATCCTGCTGGAGACAAAGGTGCCCACGCACGACGCGCACCCGTTGTTGGCTCAGGCTGAACTGGCGCAACAACTGGCTCTGGTTTTGTTTCCACTTTAGCCGCTTGACCAACGGCAGACAAACCCGTCGCAATGATGGTTACTTGCACTTCATCAACCAAATTATCGTCAAAAGCCAAACCGATTTTAATCATCGCATCAGGATGCGCGAAGCTTTCGATTAAGTGACCTACTTCTTCAAACTCATCCGAACCCAAATCGCTCGGCGCAACCACGTTAACCAAAATACCCTGAGCACCATTGATGCTAATATCTTCTAACAAAGGGCTAGAAATAGCAGCCAATGCGGCATTTTTAGCGCGATCTTCACCCAAAGCAGAACCGACACCCATCATTGCCAAACCACGGAAACCCATCATGGTACGGACGTCTTCAAAGTCGACGTTAATCAAGCCTTCACGTGTTACCACTTCTGCTACGCCACGCACGGCATTATGTAACACCTTATTTGCCATATCAAAGGCTTGCAACATACCAAGCTTTTTGCCTGCAACCTTGTGCAATTTCTCATTAGGAATAACAATCAACGAATCAACATGAGCAGCCAACTCTTCGATACCTGCTTCGGCAATTTTATCGCGCTTCTCAAAGCTGTAAGGACGCGTCACCACACCGACCGTTAAAATACCCATTTCACGAGCAGCCTTAGCAACGACAGGCGCAGAACCAGTACCTGTGCCGCCACCCATCCCAGCTGTAACGAACAACATATGTGTTTTATCTAATGAAGCACGAACCGAATCAATATCTTCCGCAGCCGCTTGTTTGCCTTTTTCGACATTCGAGCCAGCACCCAAACCTGTCTTACCAAGTTGAATACGCGTCGCTGCAGCCGACTTATTTAATGACTGTGCATCGGTATTGGCCGCAATGAAGTCAACACCCATAATCTCATTGCGTACCATGTAGTCAAGTGCATTACAGCCGCCGCCACCTAAACCAATTACCTTAATAACTGGCATCCCTGTTGCGCTTACAGCGGCTTCTTCAAGTTCGAACTTCATCACAACCATCCTTGCTCATTTTAGTTTTAATTTACCTAAAGCTTTTCCACTACGCGCAGTATGGCACTACGCGCACGTGGATTCGCCTCTGTCTCCTCTAAACTCGGAAAGCGCTTACCCAGCGATTTAACCCGAGTCTCACCCACAACCTGACGCAAACGATCGTCATAACGACCGCGCGACTGATCGCGAAAAACCTGTTTCACCATCCGATCTTCTAGCGAGTGAAAACTCAACACCGCCAAACGACCACCCGGATTGAGTTGATCAATAGCGGTCGACAACACCTGTGTCAACACGCCCAACTCATCATTCACCCAGATCCGCAACGCCTGAAAGGTACGTGTTGCAGGATGTTTATACTTATCCTTAACAGGTTGCGCTTCTGCTACCACCGCCGCCAGTGACAAGGTATCACTCACCTGCCCAGCATCGACCGCTGCAACAATCGCAGTAGCAATGCGCTTAGCGAATTTTTCTTCGCCATATTCTTTAATAACCTGCGTCAACTTATCAACTGTCACAGTCGACAACATATCTGCCAGCGTTTCACCTTGAGTGGTATTCATGCGCATATCCAACGGACCTGACTGCATAAAACTAAACCCACGCTCAGCAGTATCTAGCTGCGGCGACGAAACACCTAAGTCTAATAAAATCCCATCCACCTGTTCGTTCAGGTGACTTGCCATCTGCGCAAAATTAGCATGAACAAAGCGCACACGCACATCATCCGAAAATCGTTGCCGACCATAATCAATTGCTTGTGCATCTTGATCAAAGGCAATTAAGCGACCTTGATCGCCAAGCTGTGCCACAATACCCGAGCTGTGCCCGCCGCGTCCAAAAGTACCGTCTACATAGACGCCTTCTGGCACAATCGCGAGTGCTTCTAGGCACTCGGCAAACATAACGGGCGCATGTAAAGCTGACATTACAAACTCAGCCCAGCAAGCGGACTTGCTACCACCGCATCGCTCGCGACTTCAGCACGCGTGGTTTCAATCCATGCATCGCGCTGTTGTTGCCATACATCGCTCGACCAAAATTCGATTTTATTGCCCTGTCCAACCAGCATCACATCACGACTCATTTGCGCGTGATCGCGCAACAAATCAGGAATAAGAATGCGACCAGCTGAATCTAATTCCATATCCACCGCATGCCCCAACAACAAACGCTGAACGCGTCGCGTCGCAGGATCCATATTCGGCATTGCCATTAGCTTAGCTTCAATGCCTTGCCACACAGCAAGTGGATACATCAGCAAACAGGCATCATGAATATCAATCGTCAGCACCACCTCTCCCCTGCACACTTGCTGCAAGGTTTCGCGAAAGCGCTTCGGAACTGCTAATCGACCTTTATCGTCTAAAGTCGCTGCTTGCAATCCACGAAAGCTGATTGACGTTTGATTTTCCACTTATTCCCACTTTTCTCCACAATTGCCCACATTTTAACAAGGCATCACACACTTCTCAATGGGAGCAAACAAGCGAAAAATAGAATTATTTAATACAAAAACAACTTAAAAACAAAAACTTATAAAAGCATGCTAGATGCACAATTGCAAAAAATAATTTGTTTTTTTTTCGGCGCTGAATAAAAAAGAATGGATTGACATGACAAATAAAAGCAGAACACAATCTATTGTGGTTATTTTACAAGAAAAGACACTACATAAGAAGCGTATTAAAGACTATATTGAAGACACACATTAAACATACAGTGAAAAATCGTCTATATTTAAGCGTAAAAAGCGAGTGAATCGGTAAGCCGGGTTCTGTCGTTGAACAATCATTCGTCTGGGATGTGATTCACACCACACCTCTAGCAGTCTACCCGAAGACGAGATGGGTCACCTCTATTTAATCCTTAGACTAAATTGCCTTCCTATTTGACCTTGCTCCAGATGGGGTTTACCCTGCCAGTCCTGTTACCAGTCCTGCGGTGCGCTCTTACCGCACCTTTTCACCCTTACCAGTAGCATTACCTACTTCGGCGGTTCAGCTCTCTGTTGCACTTTCCGTCGGCTCACGCCGCCTAGGCGTTACCTAGCATCCTACCCTGTGGAGCCCGGACTTTCCTCCAGCAGCTTGCGCCACCAGCGATTGTTTGATTCACTCGCTAGATATGGTAACAGGGGAATGCAAAAATGTCTCTTTAAATTATGGTCAGCAGCTTGCGCCACCAGCGATTGTTTGATTCACTCATCAACTTAGCCCTTCAAGCCAGTAACCTCTTGTGCCGTTAAACCCGTTATTTGAGCAATCAGGGTAATATCTAAGCCGTTATTAAGCATATTGCGTGCAATTTCCAACTTTTCCGCATGCTTACCCAGCTTAATGCCTTCCTCACGCCCTCTGGCTTCTCCTTTTTCTTCTGCCAGTTCTAGGCTACCTTGTTGCAGTAAAATAAAATCGTGACGACGGTGTTGCAGTTCCAGCTCATCCTTGCTCAAGCTGGCTTCGTTGACCATTTGTAGCGCGTCCTGAATGCATGGCTCTTGCAGCGCATCGGGGATGTAGTCGAGCCTGCCAGCGTTTTTAACGAAATAAATCCACTTATCTTTGATGTCACTTAAGTCATCCAGCGTTTTGCTAAATTTGGGCAGTTCGATAAAAACCAGCTCTATGTCATCGCTATACTGAATAAACTGCGTTTTTTCTTGCATCACGAAATTGCTTTGATAATGCGCAATATCGTTAAACATTTCAAAGTCGGTAAAGGTAATGGCAATCACAGGATTTAACAGTTTATAAGCCTGTCCTGCTTGTAACTGATTGGAAAATTCTTTAGCGGCATTATAAAGCACCCGTTGCTCGAAGCCTTGCACATTGAGTACCTGCATTTCGATAATGACACTGCTACCATTAGCAAGCTTGGCGCGTACATCGACGTAGGTATCTTTCATACCCTGCAACTTAGGGGCAAGGTAAGGGTCGAGAATGGTCAAATCGACAATGGCATCTTCGCCTGTGTAATCTAATATGGCGTTCAAAAAACTAATCAGCAGCGGAACAGAAGAAGCCGAACCAAACACCCGCTTAAAGGCGTAATCGGTTTTAACATCAAGAAATTTCATCGGCATAGCTCCTGTGGTGGCGGTTAGTTTTATTTTAACACAGCAACCTATTCACCTTTAAAATTTGCAACAATAAAACTGACTCCCTCTCCCCACAATCCCACCGCTTTTCACCACGCCTAAAAAACAGCAAAAAACCATTGACAAAACCCATCGGGGGGGGGGTAGCATCAGATACCGAATACCTTTCCTATCAACGCAATCAGGAGTTTGCTATGCGTTTGAAGTTTGCTGTGCTTGCCATGTCTGCCGTGGCGTTTTCTTTGTCTTCTAGTCTTGCCAATGCATGGACTGATCACGTTACTGTTACGGGCTGCAATAAAGTTCCAAAAACTATAAATTGTCAAACTATTGGTACTGAAATATTTAACAAGGAAAGTAATTTTTACCACGATGTTCGTGGAAATATCGAGTTACTTAAATTTAAAAATGATGATGGTGATTTTATCGTGGTGTTTAGTCAAGATTGGAGAGTAGATTCTGTATGGGGTTCTGCCAACTACTTTCGAAAAGGAGAAGTTCCAGTGTATGTTAATGGAAAAAGCTACAAGCTAGGGGAGTTAAATATAACTAGCAGAAATGACAAATAAATTAATACGAAATACTATTTATTTCCTGTAAATTTATCAACATAAGTTAAGCTTTGCGTTATTTTTTAGGAGAGATTTATGAACGTAAATTTAGAAACATTTAGAAAAATAGCGCAAACACTTTCTGCGACGACATTAACGCTTGGTAGTGCTTCGATAGCTGTTATTTTATTTCTTATAAATAATCAACCGAATAATATTTTGTTGATTGCTGCTTTTTCTGTTATTGGAACAGCAATGCTTGTATCTTCGGCTCTAACAACCGATTGGTTACTTGATAGCTTAACAGATGATGAGTGGAGCGCAGCAAGAAATATTAATTATGAGCTCGTAGACAGTAAAAAATTTAATCAGTTTTTATCAAGAGTCACTGTTTTCTCCTTTGGCTATTTACTGTATGCTATATCAATATCTGCATTAATTAGCTCTATAGTTTATTTGTCCTCTCAATCAATGAAATTAGATTTATTGTCGTTTGTAGGTTACAGCGTATCGGGCATTGTATTTCTGAAAATGATGACTAAAGAGTTCAGTAGAATATTTTGGATACTATCTAGTTTAATTTTTGTTTTTTATATTTGTTCAATTATATACATAGGGATAGGATAGTTTTATTTTTATCATTATTCCAAGAAGCATTCAACATTGGCTTTACGAAAAAGCACAACTATCTTATTCATATGGCTGATGTGGTGCAGCCTCGCTGCCACCGCTTGCGATTTGCATCAGTTACTCGACCAAAACGAGTATGCTGCCATTAGCGAGTGTGTCGAGCAGGGTACAGACCCGAATCAGTTGCGCAATGGTAATGCGATACTCAATCGTTATCAAACCTTTACGCTAACGGAAAAGTCGTTAAAAGATGCGGCCATCCTACGCATGGTCAATACCTTGATTGATGCTGGCGTGGATGTCAATGCCAAAAACCAAGCAGAGTTTTCACCTTTCGAAAACCTGTTGCGTAGAGGGGATTATCCTGCTACCCATCCGCTGGTGCTCAAGATGCTGAAAAAAGGTGCGAACATGAATGCGATCGTGCCACAGTATGACAAGCCCGAAAAACCCATTACGCCTTTGCTTTGGTCGATTAAATACGCCCAACACGACGCATTCGATTGGCTGATTGACAATGGTGTTGACTTGGCACTCAAGCCCAATGCAAAAATCGGCTCTTTATTGGCGCATGCGCTCTACTATCAAAACCAATACGCCTTTTCTCGTTTGGTATCTTTGGGGCAAAGCTTTTCAGAATCTGGGGATGAGGTATGGCTGCTGGCATTACGCAGCCCTTACCACGAGACAATGATCGACCACCTTATTCGTAGCCAGATTCGCCCTGCTAGTGTATTGATAAATGAGACCTCTAACAAAGCGTTACTCGATCACATTCATACAATAGAAAATGTGCCTCTATTAACAAAAGTCTTAGACTACCTTCAGTTCCAAGAACAGCCATCCTACAGCTTAATCGAGCATTCCTTGGTTTATAACGCCGTCCAACGCAAAGCATTTGACCAACAACTACCCAATCGTCTGCTGATCATGCGTCACTGGATAAAAAGCGGTAGCAATATTAACTGGCATAACGAACCAAAACACAACAGCCTATTACAGATAATGGCAGAACCCTACTATCTTGACCTAGAGGTCGCCAAGCTGCTCATCGAAGCAGGTGCGCCCGTGAATCATGCCGATGTCGATGGGGACACGCCTTTACATCAAATTGCGATTAACCTAGAAATACTCTACCAAGAAAAAGCCACGCTTACCGATACCAAACCACAAATCCGCTATAGCAAAGAAGGCGATGTTAATGAAATACTAGCCCTCGCTTTTGGTAGCAGTACCAAAATTGACCCGCGTATGATCAATCAAAAGCACATCGATGAACTGCACGCCTATTATCAATTGCTCCAACATCATGGTGCAGATGATTCACTGAAAAACAAAGCTGGGCAAACGCCCAAAGCGTTAATGTCGAAGTTGCCAAAAATTTGACGTAATGTTACCCAATAATGAAAAGGTTAATGATGCGATTACTCCCTCACTGGCTGGTCGTGGCTATGGTCATATTAGCTGTATTGCCGCTTATTTATGCGGTTTGGTCATGGAACACCCTGACATTGCTCAGTATTTTCCTATATGACGATCCCTACCCTGTTAGCAAAGCAGGGCGTTCTCTTTTATACTTTTTAGTTCATATTTATCCCATACCTGCTGCGATTGGTTTGTTTTTGACCTACCAGAATCTCAACAATAAAGCTTATCGCGCATTAGTCAAATCATTGCTGGTCGCATATTCTGGCATATTTGCTGTGGTATTATTGTTTGTGTTATTGATGCTTCTGGATATGTTAGTAGGATAGCTTGATGAAAAACCCCATCCAACAAAACGCGCAACTGCTTTTACCCACTGTTACCGACCGTGAGCGGTTTTGGCAGTGGAAAAATATCAAACCCTTAGCGATGGGGCTACTCAGATTATTGCCTGCCATTGCCTTTTTCGGCTTGTGGCTGAGTAACCAGTTGGGTATGTGGTTATCACCCGATGACAATCAGGATAAAACCGAATGGTTGTGGTTGGCGGTTACCTATCCGCTACTCATCGGTTGGGCATTGGTGATGTTGCGCTTGTCTGATAAATTCGCACAACAGGGTTGGTTGATCCCCTTGTTGGTGGCATTTGTTGCGCCCTTGGCGTTGATTACGCTGTTACCAACCGCTTGGATGTCGGTATCGGCAATGATATTCATGCTAGGAGCGGTGAGTATTGCCTTCTTGCCGCGTTCATGGCAAGCCATACAAGATAAGTGGTATGGTGGTTTTAGCCCTAATATCCAAGCGCATATCTTATCCATCATGCACCATTTTGAAGCCTTGGCGATGAAAGCCCATTCGCATTATCCTGCCATAGTCGAAGGCTTATTGGGGCAGGTGAAAGAGATGGCTCAGGACATTGCCCAAACTAACCCTCGTGATGCTCGAGATTTTGAAGGCTTTTTAAGCGATTTTGGACAACACTTTTTACCTGTGTTTGCTGCCGTATCTTTTCGTGTCAAAACGGATGAATTACCCGACAATACCCGTTGGTTTATCGAAACCTATCACCCCGTCGATGCTGACACAAAACAACAACTCAACTGGATTAAACGCTACTTTGAAACAGCGATTCGTGATGACCTATCCGATAATCTGAGCATTATCTGGCTTAAAAGCGGCTTACTTGCCAGCGACAAAAAGGGCAAAGCAGATGCAGATCAGTTATTAGATTTCCACCTGACATTACTCAAACGCCTGCTTAAGCAACCTGCAGAGCTACACACTGACGACATTGAATTGAGTGTTTATGCCTGTTTCCGCCTCGCCAACGACATGGACATGAATTTGTTTCAGCAAAACAGTTTTGCCGATATGATTGAAACCCTTGTGGCAAATCAAGACGCACAGCAACACGGCTATCTGGCAAATGCCAAATCACTGTACACGAACGTGCTGCGCCATTTTGAAAAGAAGCTCATCGCGATTCCCGAAGACAAGATCGAAGCCTATCATGACAGCATCATGGCGCGGAATGAGCGCGTGCAAACTGCCTTGCAACAACTTACGCCTGCCGAAGATGATCAGTATACACATTCACTAACGGGACTTTTGGCGTATATCAGCGAGCGACCCGAAGCGCAATTGGTGTTGATTATTCGCCATGCTGCCGATTTAGCCATGATGATTGCCTTAGCCATTGCCGACGAAGCTACCCAGCAAGCTTTTTGGCAAGCCTGTGCCAAAGTGGTTCACATCGATAAACTGCAAGAACATTACAACCGATACACAGAAGAAGCCAGCAATCCCGATTTGGTCAAACAAGTATCGGCATTACATCATTTAACCCGCATCGTCTTGGCTGTCGAATCCTACGATGAAGCTGCACAAGCCAAAGAAACAGATGAAGCCGACAGTAACTACACCAACGAAACCGATCGTTACGAGTACGATATTGAGCATCGCTTGAATCAAGCTTTGTATCACAAGGTCAATGAAGTGCAGCCTGCGTTTGTGGCGGTACTGACCGAACTACAACAAGATATTGAACAGCAGAATCTTAAACTGGATGCGTTTTTAGCGCACCTACGCCATAAGTTTGATGAACTGGCAAACAGCTTGCAACAAACTAACCCCGAAGCCGTCTTGTCGTGGTTCTTAACCTTGCAGCACACGGCAACCCCCAGCAATACCGGCGACAACGCATTACACCAAATGATCCATTGGCAAAGTGAGTTTCGCCTCGGAATTGTCGAAGATGACCGATTTCGCTTATTTTCAGCGATTAGCGCCATGACCCTGCACTTACTCACGCGCTATCCGCTGGATGCCGAGCTGACACACGGCTGCTTGGTCACTAGCCTAGAAATGATGGCGATGAAAGGTATCGATGAATCATCGATTGACACCTATTTAGCACAACTCCTGCCTGTGGTCGAACGCCGCCTGTTACAGCTCATGCCCGAAACGGCAGAGACCTTGACCGACATCATTCAGCGAAGCATGAGTCACTATGAATTGGTAGATAGCGAAAGATTAACGCAAGATCAAAAAGCGATTTTGGGACGACTGATCTTGCAATCATAATCAACGTTCGTTGCTACCCCTGCAACGACAAGGCTAAATCATACACAGCCTTCTTTTTCTGCCCCGTAATAGCGCAAGTCAACTTAACTGCCTGCGACAGCGGCAAATCGGCCAATAGCGGATTGAGCACCTGTAATAAAGATAAGGCTTGCTCATCAACATCATCTTGTTTGTCGGCTGGTGCAAGCAACAACACAAACTCTCCTCGTTGCCAATCTTTATGTCCTTGCATCAACGACAACACCTCAGCCGTTGTGCCACGCACAAAACGCTCATAGACTTTCGTTAATTCTTTTGCCAAAACCAACTTTCTGTTGGGAAAAGCGTCCGCAAGCCACGCCAAGGTATCCATAATACGATGAGGCGCTTCAAAAAATACCGATACACGCTGCTGACGCTCTAGCTCAGAAAACCACTGACTTTTCCCCTTATTCGCAACAGGAATAAAGCCCATAAACACAAAGCCTGCCCGCACATCCAAACCAGAACCAGCAATAGCTGCCAATACACTGCTCGCACCAGGAATCGGCACAACAACAATACCTGCTTCTATTGCAGCAGCAGCCAACAACGCACCAGGATCAGAGATAGCAGGCACACCCGCATCACTGACATATGCAACAGACTTGCCCGCCAGCAATTGTGATACAACCTCGCCTGATCTTGCCAACTCGTTATGATCATGAATACTGATCATCGGCTTACGCAATCCTAAAGCTGCCAACAACTGACCTGTATGACGCGTATCTTCAGCGGCGATCAAATCAACCTGCTCCAATACTGCGCGAGCGCGATCACCCATATCGGCCAAATTGCCTATCGGCGTTGCCACCATATATAACTGACTGGGCATGACCCAAACGGTTTGCTGCACATCAAAACCCTCTAAAAAAACTTACCGCTTTTAACGATAACTTTGTTACCATCTGACATATATTATTTTACTTTGATTAACAAGCACCAATAATCATGAAAAAAACATTACTGACGGCAACACTCATCTCTACTGCTATTGCCCTTATGCTAACAGGCTGTACGGGCAATGATAGCAGAACTCACACGCCTGCACCTGTTGTCACACCTGGACAGGGCGCACCAAAAGCAACGCCGCCCGTAGCAGTCAGCAAGCCTATCGTAACACCGATTGCAGCACAACCCGAAATCAAGCCTGAACCAATAGCCGTAACGCCCGACCCTGCCCCCCTAGCAGCAACAACTGAAAGTTCAACAGCGCTTAACACCGCCGAACAAAAAGCGGAGCAACAACACATCACGGCGCAACAGCAAAGCTTGCGCAAAGTCGTCGTGTTACTACCAGACCACCCCAGTCTGGGCGATGTCAATCGGGACATCGAAAAAGGCATCCGTGCTGCACATCAGCAACGCCCACACAATGGCAGCTTGCAGTTGATTTTCATTCACGATCAGTTGCCAGCAGAACAACTTCTTGCCAAAGCAAAAGCCTACACTCCTGACTGGATCATTGGTCCACTCACGAAAACTGATATTCAGCCCATCAGCAACCAAACAGATAAACAACAAATTTTACTCAATAGACTGGATATTGCGACTGCGGCATTGCAACTCGGCCTACCCGTCGAAGATGAAACTAATCAATTACTCAATAGTTTTGGCAACAATACTCAACCCATCGCAGTGGTCGCCAGTAACGATGCAACAGAACAGCGTATCTTAACGAGTCTGCAACAACAAGCCAATGCTCGCAATATACCCATCATCACAATTGCTGTCGACAAACAAAATGCCAATATCAGCGATTGGCTAGAAAACGAAGGCGGACTCAAAGACAGCCGTCAACGCATCGAGCGTATTGGCAAACTACTACGAACGAAATTCGATATGCCAGCCCAACCCCGACACGACTTACAAGCATTGGTTCTTTTGAGCAACGCTAAGCAAGCGCACAACTTCATGCCCGCAGTGCAATACCACCAAATTAGCTGGCCGATTTTAGCTACCTCGCGCTTGTTACCCACGCGTAAAGGCGACAAATTTAACGAACCCGATTTCGAAGGCATTCGTGTCTTAACGCCACCTTATTTATTAAGCAGCCTGAGTATTGAAACCCCATTCGAAGCACTTGGCTGGGATAGCTATCAGCTACTGGGCAATCCATTAGCAATCAATATCGACGGCATGACAGGAAAACTAACCCCTAACACTAACAACCAATTGACGCGTCAACTCACATGGCAACGGATACAAGGCAGTCAACTAAAACCTGTTAAATGACATTATCCAACGCTACAGGAAACCTTGCCGAACAACAAGCCTTGGCGTTTCTTCAGCAACAAGGCTTAAAACGGGTCGCACAAAACTTTCGTTGCAAGGGTGGCGAAATTGACATTATTGCGCTCGACCAAGATACCCTTGTTTTTATCGAGGTCAGATTACGTCAAAACAAAAGCTACGCCAGCGCAGCAGAAAGCATTACCAAGACAAAACAACGGCGTATTTTACATGCTGCACAGGTTTTTTTAATGACCCACCCACATTATCAACACTGCAACTTACGCTTCGATGGTGTATTATTCACGCATCTGAATCAAACCCCTGAATGGGTACAATCAGCATTTGATGCCTAAAATGATTAAGGAGTCCTAACATGATGATATCGAAAACACTGATGATTGCACTAGCAAGCACCACCTTATTATTGTCGGGCTGTGTTGCCGCCCCTGTACTCATTGGCGCTGGTGCTGGTGCTGGTGCAATGATGGTTGGTGAAGACCGTCGCCCACAAGCACAAATTGCTCAAGACGATGCAGCAACCACCCGCATCCAAGATTTGTTTGCACAACAAGGACTGAATGGCGAACCTAACCGCATTCGTTATACCGTTTACAATGGTATCGTATTACTCGTCGGACAGGTTCCTAACGACACGGTTCGTGCGCTTGCCCATCAGGCAGCCCAATCAGCAGCGGGTATCAAAAACGTCATTAATGAGTTGACCGTCGGCAAAACAATTGGTGCGAGCACCATTGCATCCGACTCCTACCTGTCCTCTAAGGTTCGCTCTAAACTCGCAGGCACACGCGATTTTAAATCATCGCATTTAACCATTGTCGTCGAAAATGGCAGTGTTTATTTAATGGGTTTAATGACCAAAGAAGAACAGCGCATTTCTGTTGCGGTTACACGCGATGTTGATGGCGTTAAACGGGTTGTACGCATCATGGAAGACTGGGGCATATAAATTGAGAAAGTTTCTAAAAACCTCGCTTCGCTTGTTTTTAGACTTTCCAAGTTTGTTTTCGGCTGAAGGAAGAGGGGTTAGTCAATGGGTTACATACCATTTTCAACGCCCCTTCCTCCAGACCGCCAACCCATTAGGTTCTTAGGTGCCATTAAATAAACTTTTTTGGCAAGCTGCGCTTATTGCCTTGCTTGCCCTTTCATTATTACCCGCCGCCGCAGAAGAAGCCGCCCCGCTCATTTCGCTACCCGATTTGGGTAGCCCCAACCGTGCTAGCTTCAGTCAACAACAAGAAGACGTACTGTCACTTGCCTTTCTCGAAGCTGTTTATCAGCAAGCCGATTTAATTACCGACCCAGAACTCAACGACTATATTCGCGATATCGGTGCAAAACTCTTACGTCACGTCCATAGCAATCGCAAATTTCAGTTTTACATCATTAAAGACGACAGCATTAACGCCTTTGCGGGCCCTGGTGGCATTATTGCCATTCATAGTGGGCTGATACTTGCAGCCAAGCGCGAAGACGAACTGGCAGCCGTTATGGCGCACGAAATCGAACATGTACAACAAGAACACCTTTCTCGCATGTTCGACAATGGCAAAAAAGGTATGATTCCCACCATTGCGGGTTTGGTCGGTGCATTATTAGTGGGCAGTCAAAGCCCACAAGCTGCGATGGCAATGGTGCTGGGTGGTATTGGTTACAGCGCCCAACAGCAACTCACTTTCTCACGAGACAACGAATGGGAAGCCGACCGCATCGGCATCGATGTCTTACACGCTGCTGGCTACGACCCTAATGCCATGGCGGACTTTTTCGACACCCTCTCTAACCGCTACCGTAACGACAGCAAAGCGCCTGAAATGCTCATGAGCCACCCCGTTACAGGCAAGCGCATCAGTGATAGCCGTGCGCGTGCACGCACACTCACCCTAAAAAGCAAAGCAAAAACCGAAAATCTCGACTTAGCACAAATCCGACTCAAACAGCTACTTGGACAGACACAAACCCTCTCCGATGCCAAACAAGCTTGCTATCAACAGCACATCGCCCACAACCTAGAAAAACGCACCCTAACAGCACCCAACTGCAACGAACTACCCCAACACAAGCTAAGTCGTCTTGTGCTCCTGCAAAACCAAAGCGCATTCAATGAAAGTGCATGGCAAGAACTCATCGACCTTTATCCTAATAATACCGCCATCCGTCTGCGCTTTGCTGAAGCCTTAATCGACAACAATCAAACCGAAAAAGCCATTAAGCAACTCACACCATTCGCACACAGCGTGAACGAACGCTGGGCATTATGGGAACCGATTGCACGCGCTTGGCACAGCTTGGGAGACGATGCCAGCGAGGCTTACAGCATGGCAAATGCCTATGCCAGCATTGGTGCATTAAAGCTGGCGATTATCCAAATCGATCGCGCCGAAAAGCAAGCTGACAGCAGTCATCAGCCGCATCTAAAACAACACATTGAAGCCCTAAAATCTAGCCTATTAATGCAAGAAAAACAACGCAAAGCGTTATAACAGACATAAAAACAATAACCCACTTTGTGTAGTGGTTATTATTTTTATTGATAGATACATAAGATACCCAAATCACTGAAAGCATAAAAATACTTGCGTTTTTTTGCTTAATTGGTAATCTATAGGGCAAGAAACAGGTACACACGCTCACAACGAATCATATTTTAAAACAGTGCCTGACCCACAACCCTTTGTATTGGAGGAAAGCATGGCAAAATCTCAGTGGCTACGCAATATTGCGCACACGATGATGGTAACAACTGTCATATTGTCTGCATCTGTTGCAACGGCAGCCGAAGAAAAAAAGCTGTCACCTGTCGAAGAAGGCAAAAAGATTGCTTTTGATAGAGCAAAAGGTAATTGCCTTGCTTGTCACATGATCGCAGATGGTGTTTCACCTGGTGAAATCGGTCCGCCTCTAATGGCAATGCAAGCACGATACCCAGACAAGCAGAAGCTTTTTGATAAAATCTGGGGCAAACCTGGTGTAGAATTGATGCCAGAATCGCAAATGCTGCCTTTCGGTAAAAACAAAGCACTCACTGATGATGAAATCAGTAAAGTGGTTGAATTTCTTTACACCCTTTAATTTTTAACTACCACTCTCGCTAAGGAGAAACCTAAGCATGAAACGCAGAACTTTCCTAAAAGCTGGTTTAGCTACTGGCGCAACTGCTGTTGCTGTTAGTGCTGGCATTCTAGCGCCAAACACTGTTTTAGCTGCTTACAATGAAGCTGCATTCAAAACCAAAACTGTCGAAGAAGGCATGTCTGCTGTATTTGGCGCTTCTGCTGCTGCTGATTCAGCTGACATTAAATTGAAAGCACCTGCTATCGCAGAAAACGGCGCTGTTGTGCCAGTTGAAGTTGATGCAACAGCAATCAAAGGCGTTGAGTCAATTGCTATTTTCGTTGCTAAAAACCCAGTTCCTTTAGCTTGTACTTACAAGTTCTCTGGTGGCGCTGTTGGTTTTGCTGCTGTCCGTGTAAAAATGGGCGAAACACAAGACGTGGTTGCTGTAGTTAAGGCTGGCGGTAAGCTGTACAAGACTAAGAGCGAAGTAAAAGTAACAATTGGCGGCTGCGGCGGTTAATTCGGTTATCTTTTTTTCATTAATAGCAATACAGTAATTTTAATAAGGATTCACCATCATGGCTGACATTTCTTTCCGCTTAAAAGCCGAAAACAAAGGCGACACTTTTGAAGTTAAGGCGCTATTCAAGCACCCTATGGAATCTGGTGTTCGTAAAAACAAAGCAACTGGCGAAGTTTACCCAGCTGACTTCATCAACGAAATCACTGCTAAACTAAACGGCACACCAGTAATGGTTGCGGAATGGTCTGGTGCGGTTTCTCAGAACCCATTCTTAGCTTTCCGCGTTGCGGGTAAAGCTGGTGACAAACTAGAAGTTTCTTGTACTTCTAACAAAGGTGACGCTGGTACAGCAACAGCTGACTTAGCTTAATCTATGTCCTGTGTTGGTTGCGTCATGGCGCAACCAACACCCCCCACCGTCCACCGTCCACATCACGGCCTATTCTGGGGTTATAAAAAATGAAAAATAAACTGCTCACAACTACCTTATTCCTATCACTTGCAATGCCATTGATGAACGCATCTGCAGGCTCAGAACCCGAAGCTGAACGTCAGGCTTTGGTCAAACATTTTATGGATCGATTTGGCTCAACGGACTTTGAAGGTCGCAAGCTAAAAATTGATGACTTCCGTTTTGGTTCAAACATCTTTGATGCTGATAAAATGGCTCAATTCAAAGGTTCAGAAGAATTCCCTGCCTATTTAGATCACCTAGAAGCAGGCGAAAAGCTTTGGAAAAAACCTTTTGCGAATGGTAAAACTTACGCCTCTTGTGCTGGCTTGAGTGACACTAAGCACCTTCGTGCTAAATACCCTTTCTTCGATGATGCGCGTGGTGAAGTCATTAACCTAGATCAAGCGATTAACGAGTGCCGCACGGCTAACGATGAAAAGCCCTACGCATTCGGTGGCAAGGACAAAGACTTAACCAAAATTCTAGCTTACTTAGCTAACGAGTCTCGTGGTCAAAAGATTAATGTCACGATTAACTCACCAGGTGCTTTGGCGGCTTACAACTTGGGTGAAATGGTATTCCATACCCGTCGTGGACAATTGAATCAATCTTGTGCTAACTGCCACATCAGCAGTGCTGGCATGCGTATTCGTTCTGAATTATTGTCGCCTATCGTTGGTCACACGACGCACTTTCCGTCTTATCGCTCATCGGCTAACGATTTAGTTAGTTTGCAACAGCGTTATGTCGGTTGTTTAGAATCGGTTCGAGGCTTTGCGTTTGCTGCTAACGGCAAAGAACTAAAAGCACTTGAGTTCTATGAATCATTTATGAGCAATGGCTTAGAAATTGATGGACCTGCGATGCGTCCATAATTCTAAATCAGAATGCATTATAATAAGCCGACCCACTGGGTCGGTTTTTTATTTTCAGAGCAGCAAAAATGGCATATACGGTTAAAGAAATTTTTTACAGTCTACAAGGCGAAGGTGCGCATACAGGTCGCCCTGCTATTTTTTGTCGTTTTACTGGCTGTAATTTATGGAATGGGCGGGAAGACAGCCGAAATGCCGCTGACTGTCAGTTCTGCGATACCGACTTTATTGGCACCAATGGCAATTTAGGTGGCAAATATACTGCCGAAGCACTTGCGAAACAGTTGTTCGCATTATGGCCGTCTGATAGCGAAGAAAAACCCTTCTGCGTGCTCACGGGTGGGGAGCCTGCAATGCAGTTCGACGAACCACTTAAAGCCGCGCTACATGCCTTAAATTTCGAAATTGCGATGGAATCGAACGGAACACTAGCGCTTAAAGCGCAACCTGACTGGCTTTGCATCAGCCCTAAAGGAAACAATGCGTTGGTTCTCACTGCTGGCGACGAACTCAAACTCATTTACCCGCAACCCATGCACGAAGCACCACCAGAGCGCTATGCTGACATGGCATTCACCCACTTTTATTTGCAGCCAATCGATGGATTAGCAAAGGATTATCGTGCCGACTG
>CAZSGH010000039.1:0-24817 GCA_964606405.1 uncultured Francisella sp. | reverse complement strand
GACAATGGGCTGAGTGAAATAGCCGAAAAAGCGTTTTGAGTAATCGTGATGAGTAAGACAGCAATGAGCACACGCATAGCAATAACTTATGGTAATGGTAATAAGTCTATTGTAGCGAGAAGCTTGCCAAAAAGAACAACTGAGCATTAAAAATATTGCTCAGTTGTTACATGAATCTCAAACCGAAATGATTAAGCTGTTCTTGCTTGCCACGACTGTACTGTGTTTTCGAGCAAAGTGGCAATCGTCATGGGACCGACGCCACCCGGTACGGGTGTAATCCAGCTTGCATGTTCGGCTGCAACGGCTGTTTCAACGTCACCACATAGGCTACCATTGTCTAAGCGATTGATGCCGACATCAATGACGATGGCACCATCTTTAATCCAATTACCAGGAATGAAGTTAGGAATGCCGACACCAACGACAACGAGGTCGGCACGACCAACTTCTTCTTGTAGATTTTTAGTGGCACTATGACAAATGGTGACCGTAGCGCGCTCATTGAGCAGTTCTAACATCATCGGCACACCAACAATATTGCTCGCACCGACCACACAAGCGTGTAATCCTCGCAGGGGAATGCCTGTTTTAGCGAGCATGGTCATCACACCCGCGGGGGTGCAAGGGCGTAATAAAGGACGACGCTGTGCCAAGCGTCCAAAGTTGAAGGGGTGAAAGCCGTCGACATCTTTGGCAGGGTCGATACGTTCTAACAGCATGTCGCTGTCTAAATGTTTGGGTAGTGGCAGTTGCACCAAAATACCATCGACCAATGGGTCGGCATTGAGCTGGTCAATTAACGCTAAGAGTTCGGCTTCCGTTGTTTCGGCAGGTAGTTTATGGCTAAAAGACGTAATGCCTGCTTTAGCACAACCATTTTCTTTGTTGCGCACATACACCTGAGAGGCTGGGTCAGCACCCACCAATACTACCGCTAACCCTGGGGCGCGTTTGCCTGTTGCTGTGGCTGCACTAACGGTTGTAGCCAAGCCAGAAATGATCTCATCACGAATGACATTGCCATTAAGAATTTGTGCGGGCATTTTGACTCCTTACAGTGCATTCCTAAAAAACTAAAACGGGTTGGGGGTCTGGGGGAAGGGGATGCGAAAATAGACCTGTAATCGATTAAGTTAATCCCATTCCACCAGTCAAAAAATAAAAAAGGAACACAAAAATGCGCACAGCGCGGTTTTTAGTGTTTCCTTACAGGGTTTTCATCACAGTTTCAGTAGCTTCTAGCGTGCGTGCAATATCATCATCGCTATGGGCGATAGATAAGAAGCTTGCCTCGAATGCTGAAGGGGCTAAATAAACGCCTTGACGCAACATGCCGTGGAAGAACTTCTTGAAGCGTTCGATATCGCCTGCAACCACTTGCTCGTAACGGCTAACCTGTTTGTCTGTGGTGAAGAAGAAACCGAACATGCCGCCAACGCTATTGGTGGTGAAAGGGATGCCAAGTTTGTCGGCAATGGCTTGCATACCGGTGGTTACGGCTTGCGTTTTAGCGCTTAAACGATCATAGAAGCCTGCTTCTTGTAACAGCGCCAACGTCGTTAAGCCTGCTGCCATCGCCACAGGGTTACCCGATAAGGTACCTGCTTGATACACAGGACCTAGCGGCGCGATACGTTCCATAATGGCACGCTTACCACCAAACGCACCTACGGGCATACCGCCACCAATGACTTTACCAAAAGTGGTTAAGTCGGGCGTGATGCCATAATGCGCTTGCGCGCCACCCAAAGCGACACGGAAGCCTGTCATCACTTCATCAAAAATGAGCACGGCACCGTATTGATCACAAACGGCACGCAAAGTTTCTAAGAATCCTGCTTCTGGTGTGATGCAATTCATGTTGCCCGCAACAGGTTCAACAATGATGCAGGCGATCTGTTCGCCCACTTCAGCAAAGCAAGCTTTAACCTGTTCGCTGTCGTTAAACGAGAGGGTAATGGTTTCATTAGCCAGTCCTGCAGGTACACCAGGTGAGCTAGGCACACCCATGGTCAGCATGCCAGAGCCTGCTTTTACCAGCAGTGAGTCGCCATGACCGTGATAGCAGCCCTCGAACTTGACGATTTTATCGCGTCCTGTATAACCACGTGCCAAACGAATGGCACTCATGGTTGCCTCTGTACCGCTCGAGGTCATACGTACCATGTCCATGCTAGGGACAAGCTGGCAAATCAGGTTCGCCATATCGACTTCAGCGGCTGTCGGTGCGCCAAAGCTCAAGCCATGAACTGCTGTATCACAAACAGCCTTCAGAATATCATCATGAGCGTGACCTAAAATCATTGGACCCCAAGAGCCAACGTAATCGATGAACTTGTTGTTATCTTCATCCCATGCGTAAGCACCCTTGGCTTTCTTAAAAAAGACAGGCGTGCCGCCAACATGACGGAAAGCGCGAACAGGAGAGTTAACACCACCTGGGATATGGGCTTGTGCTTGTTCAAATAGGGCTTGTGAACGAGAGAACATGAATAAGTTTTCCTAAAATTAAGAGGCAGGAAGCAGTGTTTTAATACGTTGACTCAATGCAGTAAAGTCGGGCGTTCCTACGCCTTTCCAGACGATTTCGCCTTGTGCATTAAGTAGGATATTGGTTGGTGTGACATAAATATTGCCAAAGCCGCGAGCGATCTGTTGGTTACTATCATGAACAATCAAATAGGGGAGGTTGCGTTGTGTTGCAAAAGCGCGTAACTGGGTAGGTTCATCATAATCCATTGCGACACCAACGACAGCGATTTTGTTACCAAACGCTTGCTGTAAAGCGATTAAGCCAGGAATTTCTTCGATGCAACTGGGGCAAGTGGTTGCCCAGAAATTAACCAATACGGGCTTATTAGGCGCAAACAAGTTAATCTGCTGCTGGCTGTCGATAAAACCCGTTGCGGTAATATTCGGTGCTTTATCGCCCGAACAGGCAGAAAGCAAAACTGCCAGTACAAGTACCAGCAGTTTTTTCAGGAAGGCAGATAACGATAACATCTTTTATGCCTTAATCGTTTCAACACCATTAGGCGTACCGAGCAGCAAGACATCTGCATTACGCACAGCAAACAAGCCATTGGTGACCACACCAACAATACTATTAAGTTCGTTTTCAAGCTTTCTTGGATCAACGATACTTAAGCCGTGAATATCTAAAATGATATTGCCGTTATCGGTAACGAAACCATCACGGTAAACGGGTTCACCGCCAAAACGCTTTACGATTTCGCGCGCTACGTAAGAGCGTGCCATTGGAATGACTTCGACAGGTAAGGGGAACTTGCCCAATACACCGACTTTTTTACTTTGATCGGCAATGCAAACGAACTTTTTAGAAGCGGCAACCACGATTTTTTCACGTGTTAATGCACCACCACCGCCTTTCACGAGGTGTAATCCAGCGTCAGCTTCATCAGCACCATCGACATAAACCGAAATTTCATCGACGCTGTTTAGGTCGAGTACAGGAATGCCATGAGCTTTCAAACGATTGGCAGTTGCCTCAGAGCTGGCAACCGTACCTTCGATTTGACCTTTGATTTTAGCCAATTCGTCGATAAAAAAGTTGGCAGTAGAGCCAGTTCCGACACCAATAATGGTGCCAGGAACGACGTAAGCAATTGCCGCTTGTGCGACTTGTAATTTCATTTCATCTTGAGTCATGCTTAATTTACTCCTGCAATTCTTTCTTAGTTTGATGTCGAATCATGAGCTGGGGCGCTAAATTCTGCCGCGTGTTCATTGTTGTGCTCACGGCGAACATTTGACGGACGACGTGGACCACGGCGACGGTAAGGGCTACGGCGACCACGACGATCATCATATTCGCGCTTAGGTGCGCCTTCTTCTTGACCCGATGCGATGCGTAATGCACGCTCATCTTCCGCATCCAATTCTTCTTTGGTCATGCCTTCAGGGATAGGAGGGAGGCTCGCATCATGGCTTTCAGTCGCTGGTGTTGCTTCAATGCGCTGATGTGACACCACAAATGCGGGTACAGGCATAGCAACGGTATCGCTCACAACAGGTGCAGCTACAACAACAGGCGCTTCAGTCACTGTTGGTGCGGCAACAGGTGCTGGAACATGATGACGTGGCTGTGAACGGTTGCCCATTAAGCTATCGGCAGCAGCATCTTGTGCCGCTAATAAGGCAGGGTCGATAACAGCGTCAACGGCAACTTGACGTTCCCAACGGTCTGGACGTGACATGCGCTCAGCACGCGCACTGCGGCGAGGCGCTTCTTCTACAGTGGGTGCTGCGGTTGGCATCACTTCTGCGGCATGGGTATCGACTTTAGCATTTAAACGATCCATTGCAGCGCGACTCATTGCTTGAATTTCAGCTTGCGTTTTATCGGCAATCTGTTCAATGCTCATGTTGTCGCCTTCAGGACGTGGCTGGCGCTCACGGCGCGGCTGACGTTCACGACGACGATTATTGCTGCGTGGCGCTGTTTCGCTCACGCCTTCAGTCGTTTTGTTGTCGACTATTGACGGCGCAGCTTCTACTGAGCTGTTTTGCGCACTGTCTGTATTGCGAGGTGTGCGTTCGTTACGATTGCGTCCGTTACGATTGCGATCACGACGACTATTCTCACGCTCATTGCGTTTTTCATGTGGTTTTGCTTCTGCTGTTGTTGCTTCAGTCGCTTTGCTGCCGAAAATCGTACCCCACAAACGCTTCAACCAACCACCTTCCGGCGCTGTTGTTGGCGCTTCGGTGGGCTGAGTGATATGACGCGAAGGCTGTGCGTTTCTCACCGCTGGTGCGCTTGGTGTTGGAACAGAGCTGGTTGGTAGCTGATTGACCGCAGCCACTTCGACACGGCTGGCTTGTTGTTCACGCTCAATAAAGTCTGGCGTATCATCAAGGCGCGTTTTTGCTTCGTAGCTGGTACGGTAAGGATGGCTGTCGCTCGATTTGAAACGTTCGATGGTGTAATGCGGCGTTTCCATATGTTCATTAGGAATGAGCATAACGTGGATACGATGACGGTTTTCGATACGTAAGATTTCGTCACGTTTTTCATTCAATAAGAATGTGGCTACATCGACTGGCATTTGCGCCATAATGCGGTGCGTGTTGTCTTTAATCGCGGCTTCTTCAATTTGACGTAAGATCGATAATGCTATCGATTCAACCCCACGAATAACGCCAAGTCCACGGCAGCGTGGACAAATCAACTGCGTTGATTCTTCTAAAGAAGGACGAAGACGTTGACGAGAAAGCTCTAATAAGCCAAAACGAGAAATACGACCGATTTGGATGCGTGCACGGTCAGGTTTAACGGACTCTTTTAAACGATTTTCGACTTCGCGTTGATGTTTCGATGCCATCATGTCGATAAAGTCGATAACGATTAAGCCACCCAAATCGCGCAGACGTAATTGACGTGCAATTTCTTCGGCCGCTTCTAGGTTGGTGTTGTATGCCGTCTCTTCAATATCGCCACCTTTGGTTGCGCGAGAAGAGTTAATATCGATAGACGTTAGGGCTTCTGTGTTGTCAATCACAATCACACCGCCAGAAGGCAGTACAACTTCGCGCTGATAGGCAGACTCAATTTGACTTTCGATTTGGAAACGATTAAATAATGGGATCTTGTCGTTATATTTCATGACCTTGTCTAAATGGGCAGGCATGACTTGCTGAACAAAATCGCGTGCTTTTTGCCACGTTTTGTCGTCGTCGATTAAGATTTCGCCAACATCGTTGCGTAAATGGTCACGCAAAGCACGAATAACGATATCACTTTCTTGGTAGACCAAAAAAGGTGCAGAACGGCTTTCAACCGCTTGGCAAATCGCTTGCCATACCATCGCTAAATAGTCGACACCCCATTGCAATTCATCAGCATTTTTGCCCACGCCAGCAGTGCGGATAATGGTACTCATACCATCAGGAATATTCAGCTCATGCATGACTTGGCGAATGTCGCTACGGTCATCGCCTTCAACGCGACGAGAAATGCCACCTGAGTTAGAGGTGTTTGGCATCATGACAATGTAAGGACCAGCTAGTGCGATTTGCGTGGTTAGTGCCGCGCCCTTATTGCCACGTTCTTCTTTTTGTACCTGAACAACAATTTCCTGACGTTCTTTTAAGACATCATTGATGGTTGGTTTTTCGCCATTTTCAGATTTAAAATGTGCAAAAAACTCGTCTGCTAATTCTTTGAATGGTAAGAAACCATGACGTTCTGCGCCATAGTCAACAAAAGCGGCTTCGAGACTAGGCTCGATGCGGGTAATAATACCCTTGTAGATGTTCGCTTTTTTCTTTTGGTGGTGCGTGGTTTCGATATCTAGATCGTATAAGCGCTGGCCATCGACCAGTGCGACGCGCAGCTCTTCGGGCTGCGTTGCGTTGATAAGAATGCGCTTCATTAGAGGATGTGCTCACTTCATTTGTTAGTGTGAAGCGTTGAGAGCCGAGAGAAGACAGCCAAGTTAGCAGAGACCACAGAATAGCAGGCGTGCCATCGACCAATCGGTGGATGGCTGGCATCGCATTTGGAGTTGTTACCAAGAAAGGTACGCTTGCCATGGTGGTGTGTTTATTCCTTAATACTGTCTTGCTCGTTGAGTGCCAGGGTTTGGCTGGCATCTTCAACGAACAAATTTTAGGCATTCGACAATTGCGGCTGATTTTACTGTTCAACCGAACAAACGAATACCGTAAATTCCCAGCTTAACAACGCAGGGATCGAAAAAAATCATGTTCTTGTTTGCGCTGCACGATGTTTATCGGTATGCTTGCCGTTCTTAAACGGGCACAAACAGTTGACACTATACCAATGAATGAACAGAACAGCAACCACCTTGCACCAACACAGTCGCCAACAACAGGCGTTCAATACCTAGAAGTATCCGAAGATGATGTCGGACAGCGGGTCGATAATTACTTATTGGCGCGTTTAAAAGGCGTGCCACGCACGCATGTTTATAAGCTGATTAGAACGGATGAGGTGCGGGTTAATAAAAAGCGTATTAAGGCCGAGTATCGCTTACAGGCAGGGGATGTGATTCGTGTTGCTCCTGTACGGATGGCGGAACGCCCAGAGCAAGCACCAGTATCTGACCGAATGGGTGATGTGTTGAATGCAGCGGTATTGTATGAAGATGATGCTTTAATGGTATTGAATAAGCCAGCGGGTTGGGCTGTTCATGGTGGTAGCGGGGTAAACTTAGGGTTGATTGAGGCTGTCCGTCAGTGGCGTGACCATGCGGGTCGTTGGGAGCTGGCACACCGATTGGATAGAGATACCTCTGGGTGTTTAATTATTGCTAAAAAGCCATCGGTGCTTAAAGCATTGCAGGCGGACTGGGAAAACTTTAAGAAAACCTATCTTGCCTTGGTTGAAGGACAATGGGCGGCAAAAGATAAGTTTGTTGATGCGCCCTTACAAAAAAATATTCTGCAATCGGGTGAGCGCTTGGTTAAGGTGTCGTCCGAGGGTAAAACCGCATTGAGTGAGTTCTCTATTATTAAACAATGGGATAGGCTAACATTGGTTCGTGTCAAGCTCCACACAGGACGAACCCATCAAATTCGTGTTCATGCACAATGGAAAAAACATCCCCTGTTGGGTGACGATCGTTATGCTTCCGATGCGAGTAAAGATGTCAGTAAACAGCTAGGCATTAAGCGCCTGATGTTACATGCTGCACAGTTGGTTTTTAAGCATCCTGTATCGGGTGACATGATGACGGTCGAAGCACCGATGCCCGCAGATATTCAAAAAGTCGTGAGCAAGTTTGGAGGTTAGTCGTGAAGCCGTATAAAGTCGTTATTTTTGATTGGGATGGTACGCTCATGGACTCGGATAAGCGTATTGTTGCCTGTTTAAAAGCAGCTGCTTTGCGTGCTGATTTGCCTTTGCTAACTGACGCAGAATATCGACATATTATCGGTTTAAGTTTGCCGATTGCTTTGTCAGCACTTTACCCTAATGCCAGTGAATGGCAACAAAAAGTCATGGATGCTGTCTATCGTTGGCAGTTTATGGAAGCGAATCCGACACAGATGCATCCTTATACAGGGATGATCGATTTACTCGATAGTCTTAAACAGGCGGGCTATTTGTTAGCGATTGCGACGGGAAAAAGTCGCCCTGGCTTGGACTCAGTTTTAGCGGAAACAGGCGTAGCTGATTACTTTGTGCTAACGAAGAGTGGCGAAGAAACGGCTTGTAAGCCAGATCCTTTAATGCTTCAACAAATTGTCGATGCGTTAGGAATAACCGTTGCTGATGCGCTGATGGTGGGTGATTCTGTTTATGATTTGGATATGGCACAACGTATCGGTATGGATGCGCTTGCCATGACGCACGGTGTGCATGATGCGCCCCAGTTGGCGGTTTATCATCCTGTTGCGTTTTGTGATGATTTAATGCAATTAAAGTCTTGGTTGTTATCATGTTAATACCAATCAAAATCGCTTTATCTCAATTAAATCCCCTTGTTGGTGACCTTGCTGGTAATGCTAATCTGATGCGCGATGCCGCTGCGCAAGCGCGTTTAGAAGGCGCATCGGTCATTGTTTTTCCTGAGTTATCGCTGATGGGCTATCCGCCCGAAGATTTATTGCTGTTTCCTGAGTTTGTGGCGCAAGCAGAAAGCCTCGTGCAGCAGTTGGCAAGCGAAACAGATACTATGCTGCTGTGGGTCATTGGTGCTGTTGGACGCAATGCACAAGGTCAACTCACCAATGAGGCGATTGCCTTAGGAAATGGTCAAATACTTGCGCGATATGCCAAGCAAAGCTTACCCAATTATGGCGTATTCGATGAAAAGCGTTATTTTGCTGCTGGCGAAGAAGCCTGTGTTGTCGTATGGCAGGGCGTTAAGTTCGGCTTGCTAGTGTGCGAAGACGTATGGCAAGCCGAGCCAGCCTTATTAGCGAAACAAGCAGGAGCGCAGCTGTTGCTGAGTCTTCATGCCTCGCCTTACGAAGTAGGTAAGGTGCATCAGCGCGTGGCGGTGGCTCAGGCACGCTTTGCGCAAACGGGCTTACCGATGGTATATGTCAATCAGGTGGGCGGGCAAGATGCGTTAGTGTTTGATGGTCGCTCGTTTGTGTATGATGGCAAACATTTTGCCTATATGCCCATTGCAAAATCCCATTTGTCTTGTGTTGTTTGGGCTGAGACTGGTTTTGAAACACAAGGCTCCGACTGGTCAGAAGCTTTACCTACCACTGATTTGGACTGGTCAGCGATTTGGCAGATGCTCGTGCTGGGATTGGGGGACTATGTGCGAAAAAATGGTTTCAAGGGTGTGCTCTTGGGGCTGTCTGGTGGGATGGACTCAGCGTTAGTGGTTGCCTTAGCGGTCGATGCCTTGGGTGCTGATGCAGTTGAAGCGGTGATGATGCCTTTTGCCTACACCAGCGATATCAGTAAAATCGACGCAGCGGCGCAAGCCGATATGTTGGGCGTGCGTTACACGCAACTCCCAATTGAGCCGATCTACAATAGTATCGAAGTAACCTTAAGCGAACGCTTTGCGGGGCTTGCCAGCGACGTGACCGAAGAAAACCTACAAGCCCGTATTCGTGGCTTATTGTTAATGGCGATGTCGAATAAAACAGGTAAGCTACTGTTAAGCACCAGCAATAAAAGTGAATCGGCGATGGGGTATGCAACGCTATATGGCGATATGAATGGTGGTTTTGCGCCGCTGAAAGATGTGCCTAAAACGTGGGTGTACGCGTTGGCCAATTGGCGCAATCAGCAAAGCATGGTGATTCCACAGCGCGTGATTGATCGTCCGCCATCGGCAGAGTTGCGTCCCGATCAAACGGATCAAGATAGTTTGCCGCCTTACGATACACTCGATGCGTGGATTGAAGGGCGTATGATGCAAGGTGCTTCTGTAGATGTTTTGGCGCGGGCTTCGGATGTGTCTTGTAACGATACGATGCTGAATAAAAGTATACGCCTATTGCGTTTAAGTGAATATAAGCGCCGTCAGGCAGCACCTGGGATTAAAATCACCGCGCGCAGTTTCGATAAAGATTGGCGTATGCCCATTACCAATGGTTGGAAGGGGTGATCGTTTTTTATGCCCAGCTTTGACTATCAAGCCCTATCCGCAGACGGTAAACGCACCCAAGGCACGCTAACGGCTGATTCGGCTTTTGCAGCACGCTCAAGCTTGCGTGCGCAAGGCTTAACACCGCTTAGCCTATCCGAGATGAACAATGCGGCAACACAGTCTCGTTCTTGGCTGAGTGTGTCTTTTTGGCGTGCGCAATTACCGCTGAAAGAGTTGGTATTGCTAACGCGACAACTGGCGACCTTGCTTGAAGGCGGCTTGCCGTTAGCACAGGTGTTGTCGATTTTGGCGGCGCAAGCCGAAACCAAACGTCTTGGGCGCTTGCTGACGCATGTACATGGGCGGGTGCAAGAAGGTCAGACCTTAGCAGCCGCTTTTAGAACCGCACCTTATTTACTGCCCGATGATGTCGTTGCTATGTTGTCGGCTGGGGAGGAGTCGGGTAACTTGGTGGCGGTGATGTCGCGCTTGGCAGATTCTTTAGAGGTGCGCGAGCAAGTGGCGGCGCAGATGAGTGGTGCGATGTTTTATCCTGCCATGATGCTCACTCTGTCTTTGGGTATTGTGGTGTTTTTGCTGACGGTCGTTGTACCTAAAGTGGTCACTATGTTTACCCATTTCAAGCAAGAATTACCGCCGCTAACGCGAGGATTGATTGCGACGAGCAATTGGTTAGTCGAGTGGTGGGGACTATTATTGGCCATCTTATTGATCGCGGTTATTTTGGTAAAGTGGCTAATGATGCGCGATGCCGTAAAATATCGCTGGCATAGCTTGCTGTTGCGCTTACCCGTTATGGGGCGACTCTTACGAGAAGGCGCAACCGCGCGCTGGGCAAGAACCTTGTCGGTGTTGTTAAGTTCTGGCGTGCCAGCAGTGGAAGCGCTAAAAATTTCTGCACAGGTTGTTACGTTATTGCCCATGAAACAAGCGGTGATGGATATGTCGGTGCAAGTGCGCGAAGGTGTGCCCTTGCATAGAGCATTAATGAATGCTGCTGTCTTTCCGTCGTTAGTACGTTATTTGGTTGAAAGTGGTGAGGCATCTGGTCAGCTTGCTAATATGTTGGGGCGTGCGGCGCAACATTACGAAGTGAGCACGCAAACCTTATCATCATCTTTGGTCAAGTTGGTTGAACCCATGCTGATTGTGCTCATGGGCGGGGTAGTGTTGTTGATTGTGATGGCGATTCTATTACCAATTTTTTCAATGAATCAAATGGTCGGCTAAAAACCTACTGCGCTGTCATCTTGCGTTGTTGCTGTGATTCTCGCGCTGCGTTACCTACTGATGTAGGCGCTTGCGTCTGCGAGTCTTGCGCCTAGCAATCTTGCCAGCTCATGACGGTTTTACAAACTAGTGCGCTGGCATCTTGCGTTGTGTACTGATGGAAACCTCTAAAAACTGCACTTCGCACGTTTTTAGGCTTTCCAAGTTTGTTTTTTAGTCTTGATCGATACGGCTGGCAACAGCGCCGGTCTGATTTTTGTACTTGGCATCGGCACGCTTATGGTAAGGACGCGCAGCAGGGCTAGTCATGGTTTCAAAGTTAATGGCGCAAATATCCATGCCTGGGCGTAAACCGAGTGGCAATTTGCCCATGTTGTGCATTTCTAGCACAATTTGACCACTCCAGCCTGGATCGATGCGATGCGCGGTAACATGTACCATCAGCCCTAAGCGAGCGAGACTAGAACGCCCATCTAACCAGCCAACGAGGTCGTCGGGAATGGTTACGCTTTCTAGGGTACTAGCGAGTGCTAATTCACCTGGGTGCAGATAAAAAACCTCATCTTCGCTTAAATTAATTTCCGACCCCATAATGCGGTTCATGGTGTTTTCGAGGTCTTTCTTCTGCCCAGACAAGTCGATAAATCCCGTGTTATGATCGGTGAACACGCGGAACTGATGCCCCAAACGCAAATCAACGCTAATGCCTTTGATTTTGCTGACATCGGGTGTTGGTGTAATGTTCAGGTAACCAGAAGCCAGAGCGGCTTCAATGTCGCTATCGGATAAGCGCATGTTAAGCAACCTTTTCGAGTAAGAGTGGACAATCAATGGGTGCAGGAATGCCAGCAATGCTCACTTGTGGTGGTAAGCTAATGATGCCTTTCACCAAGCCCGCCACAACAGCAGGATAGAGTTGATGCTCAACGGTGAGTACGCGTTTTGCTAACAATTCAGGGGTGTCATCAGTTAAAACAGGTACGCGACCTTGAGCAATGACAGTACCACCATCTAATTCGGCTGTGACAAAGTGAACACTGGCACCATGCTCTGTCTCTTTTTCTTCAATGGCTCTTGCATGCGTATGCAATCCTTTGAATTTTGGTAATAAAGAGGGGTGGATATTAAGCATTTTTCCTGCATAATGATTGATAAAAACAGGAGTTAAAATGCGCATGAACCCAGCCAATACCACACAATTAGGTGAGTAGGCATCGAGTGCAGCAATCATGGCTTGCTCGAATGCCTCGCGTCCATCATAGTCTTTATGATTAACGATGCAGGTTGGAATGCCTGCTTGTTGCGCACGCACTAATCCGTAGGCATCAGCACTATTCGATAAGACAACAGCGATACGGTAACCGTATCGCTGTTGGTTGTCGATGAGGGCTTGTAGGTTAGACCCTGATCCCGAAACTAATACTGCTATTTGAAACATAAGCAAAGGACACCTCTAAAAAACCGTCATTCCCGCGAAAGCGGGAATCTATCTTATTGGTTTTATGGATCCCCGCATGCGCGAGGATGACGAAAAGATGCGTTATTAGAGATGGCTTAAAGCAATTCAACCTGATGCTCATCGCCAACGCGCGCACGAATGCTACCGATGGTAAAGACGGTTTCACCTTGTGCTTCTAAGTGTGCTTTTGCCGCTGCCGCATCTTGTGCATTGACCACAACAATCATGCCAATACCGCAGTTAAAGGTGCGGTGCATCTCTTTGAACTCGACCTGACCTTGTGCTTGCAACCAATCAAAAATGGCAGGACGTTGCCATGTGGTGTGATCAATTTTGGCAACCACGTTAGCAGGTAACACACGAGGAATATTTTCGAGCAAGCCACCGCCCGTAATATGGACTAAGCCTTTAACGGTAACCGCTTTAATTAACGACAGTAATGGCTTAATGTAGATTTTGGTTGGTGCGAGTAGGGCATCTTTATAAGTCGCGCCATCAAAGGCATCCGTTAAAGCAATGCCACTACGCTCGATGATTTTACGCACCAACGAATAACCGTTCGAGTGAACGCCAGAAGACTGAATACCCAGAATAACATCGTCTGGTTTGATGCTTGTGCCATCAATCAGTTGGTCGCGCTCGGCAATACCCACAGCAAAACCAGCGAGATCGTAATCACCGCTATGGTACATGCCTGGCATTTCGGCGGTTTCACCACCAATTAGGGCGCAGCCAGCCTGACGGCAGCCTTCACCAATACCAGCAATAACATCACGAGCAACAGGAACTTCTAACTTGCCTGTGGCATAGTAGTCTAAAAAGAATAATGGTTCTGCACCTTGTACGATTAGGTCATTAACGCACATTGCCACTAAGTCGATACCGACCGTATCATGTTTGCCAGCATCGATTGCTAAACGCAGTTTTGTGCCAACACCGTCTGTGCCAGAAACCAATACTGGGTTTTTGTATTTACTCATGTCGAGTGCAAATAACGCCCCAAAGCCTCCTAAACCACCGACCACTTCTGGGCGCAAGGTGCTTTTAGCAATGGGTTTGATGGCATCGACAAGGGCTTCACCAGCGTCAATATCCACACCAGCGTCTTTATAACTCAATGGAGTTGTCATACAAAAATTCCTTTGACTTTCAGTATTTATTACATAACTTGTTATTATAGTCTTTTTTGATTCTGAGTGAACCTCTAAAAACTGACTTAAAATGCATTAACGAAGCGTGCATTGATTTTTTTATGTGCATTTAGGTCTTTCTTTACCTCATTCTGAGTGTTTAGTTAAGAAAGTCTCGCTTTTAGCTGTCCGACAATATCATCAAACGACCAGCTTTCTGGTGCTTCGGCGCGACGGTGTTTGTACTCGATTGTACCCGCGTCTAAGCCGCGCTCGCCAATGACTAAACGATGGGGGATACCAATTAGCTCCGCATCGGCAAACATCACCCCTGGGCGCTCGTTACGATCATCAAACAACACATCGATGCCTGCGGCTTCTAATTCGGCTACGAGCTTTTCAGCAGCTTCTTGTACACGGGGTGATTTGTGCATCATCATCGGGATAACTGATACGGTGTAAGGCGCAATCGCATCGGGCCACATAATGCCTTTGCTGTCGTTATTTTGCTCAATAGCAGAGGCGACCACGCGTGTGACGCCAATGCCATAACAGCCCATTTCTAACACCGTTGCTTTGCTGTCTTCATTCAAGACAGTACAGTTCATTGCTTCCGAATAGGTTTTGCCCAGTTGAAAAATATGTCCGACTTCGATACCACGTGCAATACGAATTTCGCCTGCACCGCAAGGGCTGGGATCGCCTTCTACCACGTCGCGCAAATCGGCAGTGATGGTGGGTTCGGCACAATCGCGTCCCCAGTTTACCCCTGTTAGGTGATGGTCGCTATCGTTAGCACCACAAACAAAATCGCTCGCGTGCGCTGCGCTGTAATCGACAATCATCGGAATATTCAGACCAATCACGCCTAAACTACCAACTGCTGCGCCTGTAATCGCTAAGACATCAGCTTCGGATACAAACGTCATGGGGATAGCAATTTGCGGTAGTTTTTCGACTTTAATCTCGTTTAAGGTGTGATCGCCGCGAAGCACGAGGGCAACAGCTGGCGTATCGGTTCCTTGTACAATCAATGTTTTTAAGCACTGGCTAGCTGGCACATTTAAAAAGGCAGACACTTCTTCGATACTTTTCACTTTGGGTGTATGCACTTTCGCCATAGCTTGTGTTGCAGCAGCGCGCGGTGTTGTCGGTGCTAAAGCAGGGGCTAACTCGACGTTGGCGGCATAGTCGCTCTCTGTCGAGAAGGCAATGGCATCTTCACCAGAATCTGCCAATACGTGGAATTCGTGTGAGGAGTCACCACCAATACTGCCTGTGTCAGCCTTAACAGGACGGAAATTCAAGCCTAAACGGGTAAAAATCGCACAGTAAGTAGCGTGCATGACATCGTAGGTTTGTTGCAAACTGGCTTGATCGATATGGAAAGAGTAGGCATCTTTCATAATGAATTCACGCGAGCGCATGACACCAAAGCGTGGGCGAATTTCATCACGGAATTTGGTTTGTACTTGGTATAGGTTAGCGGGTAATTGCTTGTAAGAGCGAATTTCTCGACGCACTAAATCGGTAATGACTTCTTCGTGCGTTGGACCGAGCACAAAATCGCGCTCATGGCGGTCTTTGAAGCGTAATAATTCTTTGCCGTACTTATCGAAACGACCTGTTTCTTGCCATAATTCGGCAGGTTGAACCACGGGCATCATCACTTCCATCGCGCCAGATTTGTCCATTTCTTCGCGGATAATGCGTTCAACCTTGCGTAACACACGTAAGCCCATTGGTAGCCACGTATAAAGTCCGTTAGCAAGTGGACGGATCATACCTGCGCGTAACATAAGTTGGTGGCTGATAACAGCAGCATCGCTTGGGGTGTCTCGAAGTGTAGAAAGTAGGGTTTGACTAACGCGCATGGTGTGTGGAACCTATAAAATGAATTAAACTATGTGCAGTATTTTACCATAGCGAGCCACATCATGCCCCACGATTCACAAACCTCGTTACCGATTTGGACAGAGCGCCGTAGCTGGGGCGTTCCGCGTGAGATTACCCCCCAAACACGCGATGGCTATGCCCGTGATCGTTCGCGCATTATTCACTCGGCTTCTTTTCGTCGTTTGCAAGCCAAAACACAGGTATTGGGATTGCACGAAAGTGACTTTTATCGCACGCGCTTAACCCACTCATTAGAAGTGGCACAAATTGGCTCAGGCATTGTGGAGTATTTACAGCGCAATACCGATTGTAAAGTCTGCACCCCTTGGCTACCGAGCGCTTACTTAATCGAAGCCATTTGTATGGCACATGATATTGGTCATCCACCATTTGGGCATGGTGGCGAGGTGGCGCTTAACTTTATGATGCGTAATGCAGGTGGCTTTGAAGGCAATGGGCAGACGTTACGAATTTTATCGCGCTTGGGTGAGCATAGTGTTGAGCATGGACAAGACTTAACCCGTCGTGCTGTATTAGGCGTGCTCAAATATCCTGTTACTTATTCAGAAGTCATGCGTACTGATGATGACTATCAGCAAGCCTGTCTTAAGCAAGATCACGACTTTAGAACCCTAGATATGAAGCCTTGGTATCCACCAAAATCAATTTTTGATGAAGAAAGCGATGTGCGATCTTGGGTGTTATCGCCTTTTTCAGTGTCGGATCAAACGCTGTTTACGCAGCATCAAGTGCGGGATGGTCTGCATGGGCGTTCACGCTTCCACGCGTTAGATACGTCGATTATGGATATTGCCGACGATATTGCCTACGGCGTACACGATTTAGAAGATGCCATTGCGATGGAGATGATTAGCAAAGCATTGTGGCAAGAAGAAGTCATGAGCAAACCAGCGTTTACGCAGTGTGGCTTGTTCGATGCGCAAGAAATTACACAATGGTTATTTGAAGGGAGTTCTCGGGCACGTAAACGAGGTATTAGCCATTTGGTCGGGGCGTTTATTACTGCCACGCAGTTACACGAATTAAACGACTTTGAGCACCCTTTGTTGCGCTGTCAGGTCGATATGCAGCCAGAGGCGGCAGCAGCTTTAGCGGTATTAAAAGGTTTTGTGTGGGATTATGTCATCAGTATTCCCGAAGTAAAGTCCTTCGAATACAAGGGGCAGGTGATGGTGATGGAGTTGTTTCGTGTGTTGCTGGCTAATCCAGAGCGACTATTGCCACGCAAAACCTTGGCGCGCATGGATGCTGCTAAAAACGAGCAGCAACGCATGCGCTTGTTGTGTGACTATGTATCGGGCATGAGCGATGATTATGCAACGCGACTTTATGCTAAGTTGTTTAGCCCCTATTATGGTTCTATTTTCGATCGGTTGTAATGCTAACGCTAGGGAATATCTGAAAAATGCAACGGGTTGGGGGCTTGGGGGAAGGGATGCACATTTTCAACTTCTAACCCATTGATAACAACCCTTCCACCAACCAAAAAACAAGTTGGGAAGCCTGAAAAAAGGCGAAAGCCGTATTTTTCAGACCTTCCCTAGATTGGCTGTTATGCGTATTGAATGACCGATCGAACCGTCATGTCATGCCATTTAAAAGTGTTTAAATTTGCTAGGTCTACTAAACAAGCCATGCCAGCTACTTTGTAGCCAACGGTTGTACAAAGCTCAGCGGCTGCTCCCATAGAACCACCCGTGGCGATTAAATCATCACAGATTAAGACGCGACTGCCATCGCCTGCTTGCATGTGTAAACTATCCGATCCATACTCTAAACCGTAATTAATGCTCGCAGCAACATTGGGTAGCTTTCCTGGTTTGCGGATTTTGACGAATCCTTTACCATGCTTATACGCAAGGGCGGATGCAAAAATAAAGCCACGCGATTCAATACCTGCTAATACGTCGATTGCTGCCCACTCATCTTCGTTAAATAAAGCGCTCATCGCATCAATTGTTGCTTTAAAATCGGCTTTGAGTAAGGGGGAGACATCTCGAAATAGAATGCCAGCTTTGGGAAAGTCGGGTACATCAGCGATCAGAGCGCGTAAGTCGGTCATGGCGTTTTCCTTATGAGAATTTGGTAAGGTATCTATAATAACCCAATCTTTTGTCATCCTCGCGTACGCGGGGATCCATAAAGATAAGGAGATAGATTCCCGCTTTCGCGGGAATGACGGGTTTTATAAAGATGTCTTTTATTATGAATGACTTTTTTCAGTGTCGCAAGGCATGAGTGGCAGCAAGGTACATTCTCCATTGGGAATCGTTTGGTGCAGTGCTTGCTTAACTTCTATGGCTTTACGATAGGGGAGTTCACAGCTTGCATAGCTGTAGCGAACAAAGCCACGAACTTGTTCGATTAAGCTCAGTTGACTTGCAGGTAAGCCATAACGCTGACACTGCCACACATCAAATACAGTCACCTCTTTAGCCAGTAGCAGTTCGATCAGTTTATGTTCTTCTTGGTGATGACAGCGTAGTTCGCATCGTATGCGCTGTGTTGGGTCAGTGAGTATGGTCATATTGGGCAACCAGTCGGTAATAAATAAGGGGGAGCAGTACAAGCGTTAGGAGCGTCGATGTCACCAAGCCGCCAATAACGACGACAGCCAAGGGACGTTGAAGTTCCGACCCTGGTCCTGTGGCAAACAGCAGTGGCATAAGTCCGAGCGCCGCAATGCTGGCAGTCATGAGTACGGGGCGTAAGCGTCGTTTCGCTCCCATCAGCACTAGGGTTAAGCCACTGTGTCCTTCGTTGCGTAAGTGTTTCCAAGTATCGACCATTACCAAGCTATTCAAAACAGCAATACCCAGCAGCGCAATAAAACCAATTGAAGCGGGTAGGGATAAATATTCTCCGCTGGCATAGAGGGCAATAATGCCGCCAACAAGGGCAAAAGGAACACTGAGCATGGTAATGAGGGTTAGTTTAAACGAGCCTAATAGCATCAGCAGTAAAAAGGCGATCATTAACAAGCCCAGCGGGATCACAATGCTTAAGCGTTGACTGGCGCGTTGTTGATTTTCGAATTGACCACCCCATGTTAGCCAATAACCAGCGGGCAGCGTTATCGTGTTTTTAATTTTCTGTTGTGCTTCTTCCACAAAGCCAACCAAATCACGACCATTGACATTAACTAAGACCACAGCCATACGTTGCCCATTTTCACGAGCGATAGAGACAGGTCCTTCGCTACGTTCTAGTGTGGCGACATCGGATAGACGTAACCCTTTAGCCAGTGTTTGAGGAATAGGCAGTTGTGCTAATTCGGGCAAGTTTTCGCTCGGTTGAGCATCGCCTCTTAACATAATTGGCGTGCGTCGGTTGCCTTCATACATTAAACCAATAGCCTGACCTTCTAACTGGCTGCGAATCCATTGGCTAAGCGTATCGACGTTGAGTTCATAACGGCGCAGCGCATCGTGATCGAAGGTAACTTGCAAATATTGCACGCCATTATTGGCGGGGGTAAATACTTCGGCTGCGCCCGTCATAGGGGTGAGTTCGGTTTGAATGCGCTCGGCAAGCTGGGTCAGTTGTTGAGCATTGTCTCCGTAAATTTTGATGGCGATATCGCCGCGAGTACCTGTCAGCATTTCGGAAACGCGCATTTCGATGGGTTGGGTCAAGGTGTGGTTAATGCCAGAAAAACTGTCGAGCACATCACGAATGGCGGTTAATAGTGCTTCTTTATCATTAGGAATACGCCACTGAGCAGCGGGTTTAAGGGTTAAAAAACTATCGGTATCATTAAGTCCCATCGGATCTAAACCAATATCGTCCGAGCCAGCGCGGGCAATAATACCCGTAATTTCGGGAACCTCTGCTAGCAAGCTTTGTTGTACTTTCGTGTCCAAGGCTAATGAAGCATTCAGGCTAATAGATGGCAACTTTTCGAGCTGAACAATAATATCGCCTTCATCTAAGGTCGGGATAAAAATTTTACCAATATGGGGATAAGCAACCGCTGCGAGCACCAACGACAGTGCGCTGATGCTGGCAATCAGCGTTTGTCGCTTGATCGCACCTTCTAAGAAAGCCTGATAGGCAATTTGCAATCGTTCAAGCCATTGAGGTTCATCAAAAGCATGTTGCCCCGATAACAGAATACTGGCAATCGCAGGAATAACCGTTAACGCGAGTACTAAGGCACTTGCAAGGGCAAAGACAATGGTTAAGGCAACGGGAGAAAAGAGTTTGCCTTCGATGTCTTCTAGGGTCAGTAGCGGTAAAAAAATGATGATGATAATAGCAATACCAGCAGCAACAGGAGTACTCACTTCGCCGACTGCACGGGCAATGAGGTGTTGTTTGGGCAGACGATGCGATTTGCCTGCATGGAGGCGACTGACAATGTTTTCCACCACCACCACGCCAGCATCAACTAGCATACCAATGGCAATAACCAATCCGCCCAATGACATGAGGTTGGCCGACAGGTGAGCTTGTTCCATCAAAATAAAGGTTGCTAAGGCAGATAGTGGCAAAATCATGGCAACGGTTAATGCCGCGCGCCAATTGCTTAAAAATACAATCAGCAGCAATAGCACCAAAATGATGGCTTCGATGAGTGATTGGGTGACCGTCCAAACCGCACGTTCAATTAAGTTGGCGCGATTGTAAAAGACGTTAATGTGTAGATCTTTGGGTAACGCTGCTTCTAGGCTAGCAAGACGCTCCTCGACACCTTTCACTACCATGCGGGCATTGGCACCTGTCATGGCAAGAACAATGGCTTCAACGGTTTCACCCTTGCCATTATGAGTAACACCGCCGTTACGTGCTAAGCTACCCAAATGCACTTGGGCGACATCGGCGATACGAATCGGGGTGTTATCTTTCGTGGTGATACGCAATGCGGCGAGGCTATCAAGTCCTGTTTGACTGCCATTAAGACGAACAACAAGGGTTTCTTCGCTTTCGTCTAAGCGTCCTGCGCCCGTCATTTGATGATTGTTGCTAATGGTTTGCTGAATATCCTCTAGCGTAATACCAAGTGCCGCCATGCGTTGTGCGTCGGGAGCAATTTCGTAGGTTCTGACTTCGCCACCTAAGGTATTCACATCGGCAACACCAGCAAGGGTGCGTAGGCTAGGGCGGATCACCCAATCTAACCATTGTCGACGTTCGCTTAACGAGAGGCTATCGCTTTCTAAAGTAAACATAAAGACATCAGATAACGGCGTGGTCATGGGAGCAATGCCACCTTCCATTTCGGATGGTAGACGCTCTGACATGGCGCTCAAGCGTTCGTTTACTTGTTGTCTTGCCCAGTAAATATCGACACCTTCTTCAAAATCGACCGTAATATCGGTCAAGCCGTATTTCGTCAGAGAGCGTAAGCGTTTTTGCTTGGGGATACCGAGCATTTCGGTTTCAACCAATGCGGTGACACGGGTTTCAATTTCGCTGGGCGTCATACCCGCTACTTTTAAAATGATTTTGACTTGTGGATGTGTAATGTCAGGAAAGGCATCAATGGGCGTATTAATCATGCTCTGCCAGCCGACAACTGCCAACAAGCTGGTCAGTAATAACAGCAGTAAGCGTTGTGACAGGGCGAGTTGTATAAAATTATTTAGCACTTCTAACACCTAAATGGGTAGGGGGTTCTGGGGGAAGGGGTAAAGAAAATAGTTTGTAATTTCTTGAAACAAATCCCTCCCACCAGCTAAAAAACAAACTTGGAAAGTCTAAAAATAAGCAAAGCGTGGTTTTTAGATATTCCCTATTCATTTGCACTACCTTCAAACATTGCCTTTACTGCTGCTGTACCCTGCACAACAATCTTATCTGTGTTCTTTAGATTTGGCGCACGAACTTGCCATCCTGAGCGTGTGCTGCCGATTAGTTCGATACGCATGGTCTCAATGGTGTCTCCATGAAGCACAAACAAACTGGCTTGATTGTCGAGATGAACCACTGCTTGACGTGGCACTTCAAAGCTATGATCACTGGGACGATTGAGTTGTAGACTGACCCATTGTCCCGGCATTAAATCGGCAGCTTGTTCAATTTTGGCTAAGAACATCACTTTTTGTGCCGTATTGCGCTCAGGTTGTTGACCGACAAGGGTTGCACGGTAGGGCGTGTCTTTAATCGTGAATGAATCGCCCGCGGATAAGCTGAGTGCATCGGCAGCCGGTAGTGCAAATTCGAGCCAACGGGTATCACCGCTTTGGTAGCTTAATACAGGTTCACCTGGGCTAATGCTATGACCTTGCGTCGCTTCTAATTTAAGAACACGTCCCGATGTTTTGGCCAGTAAGGTAAATTCTCCTGTGGGTGTTCCTTTTTTCATCATCTTTTGTAAGTCGTTATCGCTCAGCCCTAAGTGGAGACATTGTTGTGCCGCCATGCGACTGGTAAGTTGTGCTTGGTCGGCTTCCGATTGAGCAATATCGAGCCGTTTTTGTGGAATTAAGCCTTGATCGAATAGGGTTCGTTCGCGTTTGAGTTGTTGATTAACCAGTTGCTCTTTATTACGCGCGATTAACCAAGTATGAGAAGCCTCTAACAGGCTACTGCTAAACAGCTGTGCCAAGGGCTGACCTGTTTGAATCGTTTGATAGGGTTCAATGCGCCAGTTGATTAGGGTGACGGTATGCGATAGCGAAATGTTTTGCTGACTTTGCTGCGGCAAAATAACCTGTGCAGGATATTGTTGCGATGCCACGGGTAGCGGCAATGGGATTTGCGACTGAATACCGAGTTTGCTTTGTGTTAGGTTATCGATCGTTACAGGAGCGGCAAATGACAATTGCATTAAGCTAGCGCAGAATAGCCCGAATTGAATAATGATTTTCATAATCCTGTGTCTTCCTGTAATGCTTTAAGAGCGAGTGCGCTAAAGATTTGACCGTATTTTAGAAGCTCTGCCGTGTGTTGACCTTCGAGCCATGAAGACTTAATGCGTAGCAATTCACGCAAGTCTAACTCACCAGCGCGGAAAGCCGCTTGTGCCATCGTATATTGTTGGCTTAATGTTTGATTAAGCTGTTGCTGTTGTTGCCACTGGATGCTGCTTTGTGCAAATCTGGCTTGAAGTTGTGCCCATTGAGCAGATATCTCGCGTTGCGCTTGCGCTAATGCCATGCGCGCTTGCGCTAACTCGTAGCTTAATTGGCTTGAAGCTTGTTGACGATGTGCTGTTAATCCCAGTGGAATGCTTAGGCTTATTCGGGCAAGGTTGTTGTTTGGTGATAATCGATCGGCTTTATCTTGCTCAGTAGCAAATGTCAGTTCGGGTTTGCTACTCGATGCCTGTTCTGCTTGAGTGAGTTGTGCCAAAATAAATTCGCTAGCGGCACGCTTGCTGACGAGACCGGCGCAGTTGTCGCCATTAAAAATGGGGTTGAATGCGACTGGTTGTTCAGGAATATTGGGGAGTGATTCTTGCGCCGTTAACTGGATAAACGCCAGTTGCTTTTCTATGAGTGTTTGCTCTGCCATCAATAAGTCTTGTTGGCGTTGTTGCCAGTCTGCATGTGCGCTCACTAAATCAAATTTGGATAGATCGCCTGCTTGTTGTCTGGCTTGTACATGCGTGAGTAAGTTTTGTGCATGTTCAACGGCGAGTTTAGCGTGATGTAACGTTTCTCTGGCACTGACATATGCCTCACTGACACGGTATAAGTCTAACCGCAGTTGTTGACGTTGCGCAGCCCTTTGTGTGATGTGCCATTGTACCAATTGTTTCGCGCTGTTTTGTGCGAGTGGGCGCTCGCTCGGCCACCATAAGGGCAGGGTAATACCCAACGCGATATTTTGATAACCTAAGTCTTTACCAAATTGATCATTTTTAAGTTCGCCGATCAGTCGAGGCTGTGCCGATAGGAAACTTTGTGCAATATCTTTTTGATTATCAAGCCACTGTTTTTGGTTGTTAAGTAGCGGTTGAGGTTGATGCAGTTCAATGAGTTGCTGCTCGAGTTGTGCAAGGGGTATTGCTTGTGCGTCATAATGCGCGTCGTCTTCAGCAAGGCTAATGAAGGGGAGCGATAACGATAAAAATAGTGACAAAATATGTCGCATGACAAGAGGCATCCCATTAAAAAGTGATTACATTATCGTAGGTATTGAGACAGTTATCTATCGGACATGTGTACATCTATGGTGCTTAGTAACCTATTAGATATCTCTAAAGGGTAGATGGTCTGGAGGAAGGGGAGGTAATAGCATGTAACCCATTGATTAACTCCCTTCCTTCAGCTAAAAAAACAAACTTGGAAAGCCTAAAAACAAGCGAAGAGATGTTCTTAGACGTTTCCTATGCATTGAGACAATTATCGATCGGACATTTGTACGGGTATGGCATTTTTCTTGCCGACGATGCAGTTTGCTGCATCGACATAGATTAATGTTGGGTGGTATTTCTCGATTTCAGATGAATCAATTTGCCCAAAGGTACAGATAATTAATAAATCTCCTGGGCTTGCCTTATGCGCAGCCGCACCATTAACAGAAATAATCCCTGTTTTTTCTTCGGCACGAATCGCGTAGGTAACAAAACGTTCACCATTGTTAATATTATAAATATGAATTTGCTCATATTCATGAATACCAGCCGCATCTAATAACTCACCATCAATCGCACAAGAGCCTTCGTAATCCAGCTCTGAGTGCGTGGTGGTGACGCGGTGTAGTTTTGCACTAAGTACCGTTCTCAACATATCCCTTCGGGAACCTCTAGTAACTAAATGGGTAGGAGGTCTGGAGGAAGGGTTTGCTGAAAGTAGCATGTAAACCATTGATTAAAATCCCTTCCACCAGCTAAAAATAAATTTGGAAAGTCTAAAAACAAGCGAAGTGAGGTTTTTAGAGCTTCCCTTTCCTAATATTAACCTGTGTTGCGCATACCAGCAGCAATCGCATTAATCGAGCGTAACAGCGGTTTAATCCATTCGTCGCGTTCTGCATCGGTTGCGTTTGGATCACGGTAACGTTTCAACTTTTTGATTATCAAGCCACTGTTTTTGGTTGTTAAGTAGCGGTTGAGGTTGATG
>CAZSGH010000038.1:8359-25529 GCA_964606405.1 uncultured Francisella sp. | reverse complement strand
AGGTATTCGCGACGCTGGGTGCTGCGCCAAAACCAGCGCCAGGTTAACGACATCATGTTACTTGCACCAGCTTGCCTCGCACCAAATGAACGCGTTGCTGACATTGCGACGCAAAATCAAGGTCGTGCGTTACCACGATTAAGGTTGTTTTTGGGGTGAGCGATAGCAGTAGCTGTTGAATCATCTGCGCGGTGGTTTCGTCTAAATTACCTGTGGGTTCGTCGGCAAAAATTAAAGCAGGACGCGAAACCAAAGCGCGAGCAATGGCTACCCGCTGTTGTTCGCCACCCGATAAGCTGCTCGGATAATGGTGTAAGCGATGAGACAGCTCAACAAAGCCTAAGACGGCTTCGGCACGTTGCTTGATGTCGGATTCGCCAAACAGTTCGAGCGGTAACATGACATTTTCTAGGGCTGTCATACCCGCGATAAGTTGGAAATTTTGGAACACAAAGCCAATATGCTGTGCGCGTAACGCCGCGCGTTGATCTTCACTCATGCCCATGAGCGATTGTCCAAATAAGCGAATGCTTCCCGTGGTTTGCTCATCTAGCCCTGCCATGAGCGACAGCAGGGTTGACTTGCCAGAGCCAGAACGTCCGACAATCGCCAAAGACGTACCCGCTTCGACAAAGCAATCGCAACCCTTTAAAATAGGAACAGGATTTCCTGCAAAAGAGGCTTCATAATGTACATCAATCAATTCCAGTACGGGTGTCATCGCTTCTTTCTCACTGTCGGTTTGGTGTGGGTTGGTCTTCTTATCGGTCTTTCGCCGAGTTATGCGGCGAGCGTCTTGGTGTTGGGAGATAGTTTGTCGGCAGGATATGGTATGCCTGTCGAGCAAGGCTGGGTGAGCTTGTGGCAACAACGCTTACAGGCAAGCCAGTCCGAACATAAACTGATTAATGCCAGTATCAGCGGTGAAACCTCGGCAGGCGGATTGGCACGTTTGCCTGCCTTGCTACAACAACATCAGCCACAATGGCTCATTATCGAATTGGGCGCTAACGATGCCCTGCGCGGACAAGACTTAAAACGACTCGAAAAGAATCTTGCCACAATGATTCTGTTGGCACAAGCACAAAACACGCAAGTATTATTGTTAGGCATTCAGTTGCCGACCAATTATGGTGATGTGTTCAACCAACGTTTGTTGGGTGTGTATCAGCGATTGGCGCTAACACATCATACGTTACTCGATCCGTTTTTTTTAGCCGATGTGGCGTTACAGCCTAATGGGTTACAACAGGATGGACTCCATCCGACAGCAGCAGCTCAACAGTCTATTATGAAGCGTGTTTCGGGTATTTTAGCAGAATATATTAAATAATTAATAAATATTAGCATAATAATACAAAAAATTTGTTTATTAGATATAAATCGCAATATAAAACCCAAAAAAATGGCATAAACTAGATTCATTCTTAGGAGAAGCCATGATGTCTGAATTTAATGCCCAAAAATACCAAGCCATTCCAGCCGTGAAGCTGGTGAATCGTCAGTGGCCAACACGTGAGCTAACACACGCGCCGACATGGTGCAGCGTCGATTTGCGCGATGGCAATCAGGCATTACCAGAACCCATGAGCGTTGAGCAGAAAAAGCAGTTGTGGCAATTGCTGGTGAAGATGGGCTTTAAAGAAATCGAAGTCGGCTTCCCTGCTGCCAGTCAGCCCGATTACGATTTTGTGCGCTGGCTGATCGAAGACAAGCAAATTCCCGATGACGTGACCATCCAAGTGCTGGTGCAAGCACGCGAAACCTTAATTGCCCGCACTTATCAGGCACTAGAAGGCGCAAAGCAAGCGATTGTACATGTTTATAATTCAACATCGCCAACGCAACGTGAGTGGGTGTTTGGTCAGGATAAGGTGCAAATTATGGCGTTGGCAGTGCAGGGCGCGACACTACTCAAGACTTACGCACAAAGTTATCCACAGACACAATGGCGTTTTCAGTATTCGCCCGAAAGCTTTACCCAAACCGAGCCAGACTATGCTTTGGCGGTATGCAATGCCGTGCTCGATGTCTGGCAACCCACAGCAGCAGCACCTGCCATTATTAACCTACCCTCGACGGTACAGGTTGCCAGCCCCAATATCTTTGCCGATCAAGTGGAGTATGTCAGTAGCCAACTGAACTACCGCGATGCGGTGGTAGTCTGTGTGCATACCCACAATGATCGTGGTTGTGCGGTTGCCGAAGCCGAACTCGCCATGCTGGCGGGTGCGCAGCGTGTCGAGGGCACTTTGTTGGGCAATGGTGAGCGTACAGGTAACTGTGACATCACCACCATGGCAATGAATCTATACAGCCAAGGTATTGATCCAAAACTAGATTTAAGTAATCCAGACGAGATTGTTCGTGTCGTGAATAGCTGTACCAATATGGATATTCATCCGCGCCACCCGTGGTTGGGTGAGTTGGTATACACGGCCTTTTCGGGCAGCCATCAGGATGCCATTGGTAAATGTCTGCGCTTACAGCCAAGCGATGAGCCTTGGCGTGTCGCCTATTTGCCGATTGACCCGCGCGATATTGGACGTAGCTACGAAGCGGTCGTGCGCGTCAACAGTCAGTCGGGTAAAGGCGGAACGGCTTTTGTGCTAGAGCGCGATTACGGCATTCGTCTGCCCAAATGGATGCAACAGCCATTGGCTGCCAAGGTGCAGAAAGTGAGTGAAGCGACAGGCGCTGAAGTGAAAAGCGAAGCGATTTATCAACTATTTCAACAGACTTATGCACAACCTAATCCAGCATGGACACTGACCGCCTACACGCTCGATAGCAGTGATAAACACGACAATCTTGCTTTTACCCTTGCCGATGGTCGCATGGCAAAAGGGCAGGGTTCGGGTGCGATTGAAGCCTTGATTGATGGGCTGAATATCGCAGCCCAAGTGCTCGACTATCAGGAGCACGCGCTAACACAAGGTACGCTATCGCAAGCGGTGGCTTACGTGCGCGTTCAGGTTGGTGAGCAAGTGGTGTTGGCGGCTGCGATTGCCGATGACGTGGTTTGTGCCAGCTTGCAGGCTGTATTAACGGCAGTTGGTCAGGTTTAAAGAAAGGCTAAAACCCGTCATTCCCTGTCACACTCGCGCAAGCGGGGGAAAGCGGGAATCTATACCCTTTGATTTTATGGATTCCCTCATACGCGAGGATGACAGAAACAGAGGTTCACTTTAAGCATTGTCGGTGGGTAGGGCAAAAAAGGCGCTAAACATGAAGCGACTGCCGTGCCCTCGTTCACTTTCGACACTGATTTGACCATTCATTAATGCAGCGAGTCTGCTGCAAATTGCTAGGCCCAAGCCAGTGCCGCCATACTGACGCGTCATGCTGTTATCGGCTTGCGAGAAGGCTTCAAAAATGTGCGTTAGTTTGTCGGCGGGAATCCCTATTCCCGTATCACTTACCACAAACCTAAGTTGTGCTTGCGTGTTGTCTTGATACTCGAGTGATATCTGTAGTTTGATATAGCCATACTCGGTAAACTTCACCGCATTGCCTAATAAATTGAGTAAAATCTGACGTAAACGCGCAGCATCGCCGATTAAGGTATCTGGTATTTTACCGTCGATTTGCCAGCTAATTGCCAGACCTTTTTGCGTTGCTCTGGCCTCTAGTGTTCGTATGGCATCGGAAGCGGTTTTGCTTAGCGAAAAGGGTAAACTTTCAAGTTCAAGTCTTCCTGCTTCAATTTTTGAAAAATCTAAAACGTCATTGATGACAACCATTAGCGCATCGGCTGAGTCTTTGACAATTTGTATGTATTCACGCTGCTCATTGCTAAGGTCAGTATCAAGTACAATCTCAGTCATGCCCAAAATACCATTCATCGGTGTGCGGATTTCGTGACTCATGGTCGATAGAAAGTCGCTTTTAGCTTGGCTCGCGGCTTTGGCCGAAGCTAATGCATTGCGTAATTCGAGTTCCGTTTCTTTGCGTTGGCTAATGTCGCGTACGGTGGCTAATAGCCATACCTCTCCATCGTGTTCAATCCGGCTAAGTCGAACGGTTGCTGGAAATGGCGTTCCATCGATGTGGGTATGAGTCCACTCAAAAAAGTGAGACCCTTCCGCGAGAGCCAACTGGATCATGTCATTCGCTTTGTCTTTCGATAAACACCCATCTTGTTGATATTCTGGCGATAGCTGGCCGGGGTGATAGCGCAAAAACTCAGCTTCAGACTGAGCACCGAAGAGTTTGAGTGTTGCTGCATTACATGCTGTAAATTGCCAATGTGGTGCTGCAAGCGTCATTAAGCCATCTTGATTGGCTTCAAATAATTGCGCGCTTTTTTGTTCTGCCTTAGAGCGTTCTGCCAAGGCTTGTTTGAGTTCCTGTCGATTATTTTGCTGCGCAGCAATCGTCGCCATCAGGATGCCAAAGATAAGCGAGATAATAAATGGGATAATGACCATTTGAGGTTTAAAGCTTTGTATCACAAAAAAGCTTTGCAACAAAAACAGAGGAGCAACAATCGCAATGCCGAGCAGGGTATAGCGCCAATAGATTGCTTGGTTTGTCCGTATAAAACTCAGTGCTGAGGTGATGGTATGCATTGTTTTCTCGATTAATGACGGCGCTTTGTTCATTTTAGCGCAAAATAAACATTAAACGGAATAACACATCATTTTTTAGGGAGGTATTGGCATTAGCACGTTGCTAATAGCCTGTCATTCCCGCTTAAGCGAGAATGACAGAAGACGTTTGGATTATTGAATAACCGCTTTAATGCTGTTTTCAATGGCATCGGGTGCGGCAGAAATGGTCATGAAGCTACCCATACCTAAGTCGGGGAAGCTTTGTGCGATACGGAACTTGCCATGTAACATATAAGCTTTTTTACCCGACACTAACACTTCGTAGGGTAAGTGCGCGCTGTGGCGTAATTCGTTGGTATCAATCGCTGACATAACGGTTTTATCCGCGCCTTCACCTTCGTTAATGGCGACACCAAATACGGCTTCTTCTTTGCCTGGAATGTCGATGCGATAGACTTTCTTGACACCCTTGCCTGTATTTAATCCCGCTTCGACTTTCGCCAGTGCAGCAGCATAGTTATCGTACTCGCCTAGCTCCACTTGGTCGTCGAAATAGGGCATTGCCATCATATAGTGGTATTTGCGTAACTCATCACTGCTCATGCCTTCTTTAGCGCCAAAGGTCTTGTCTTTGCCCAGTGCTTTTTCGAGGCTGGCTGTGGTTGTTGACAAGTCACCTTTCATACGGTAAGCATTTTTCATGTAGTTGGGGGTGACGTAGCTGGTTTGTGTCTGACCGTTGACTTCGCTAACTGCCACACGAATCATTGCGCCATAACCACCAAACTTACTGGCAGCCGCTGTTTTCTTCAGCTCGTCGTTGGTGACCACCAACACCTGAACACCTGCGTAGGGGCTAACGCTGCCAGCAACTTGAAAGCCATTGGCGGTCAACGCTTTTTTTGCATCGTCCAGTTTAACGTTGGCAGGATTGGCCAAGGTGTAGGGTAAATAGGTTTCTTCTGCCATTGCGTTAACACTGGCGACGAGTCCTGCTGTGAGAGCAGCAGCGATAATCGTTTTCTTCATGGGTTTTCCTTTTGTTTTATCTTATCAGTATTGTTCGTAATGAAACAACCGTAGGATTATGGCATAAAAAAGCCCGCAGATTTGCGGGCGATGATGCTGTTAAAAACAGAATGTTTTTATGAGGGTATTAGCGATTTAACGCTGCACACAATCTACCGAGTAGCGTAGGCTGCCATCTGGCATGCTTTCGACGGTTAAACCGTGTACGTCGGTATTAAAGCCAGGGAACTTGGCATTAAACTCGCGAGCAAACTTGAGGTAGTCGACAATGGTTTTGTTAAAACGCTCACCAGGAATCAGTAACGGAATACCTGGTGGGTAGGGCGTTACCAAGCTGGCAGTAATACGACCTTCCAACTCGTCGATGCCAACACGCTCAATTTTGCGGTGAGTCATCATCGCGAAAGCGTCTGCTGGTTTCATCGCAGCTTCCATTTCCGATAGATACATATTGGTGGTTAAATGCGCGATGTCGTGCTGCGCATAGAAGCTATGGAATTGCTTACACAAATCGCGCAAGCCGACTTTTTCGTAGCGTGGGTTTTTGGTAATAAATTCGGGCAAGACGCGCCAGAGCGGTTGGTTCTTGTCGAAGTCATCTTTGAACTGTTGCAATGCCGCCATCAGCGTATTCCAACGACCTTTGGTAATGCCGATGGTGAACATGATGAAGAAGCTATATAAACCACATTTTTCGACAATAACGCCATGTTCTGCCAAGTATTTGGTGACGATCGCCGCAGGAATACCCCACTCATCGAAGTCACCATCGACATCTAAACCAGGCGTGATGATGGTCGCTTTAATCGGGTCGAGCATGTTAAAGCCATCAGCAAGGTTGCCGAAGCCATGCCAGCGATCGTTGGGCTTAAGCACCCAAGAGTCACGATCTTCCACGCCTTCTTGGTTAGAAACATCTGGTCCCCAGACTTTGAACCACCAAGAGTCGCCATATTCTTCATCGACTTTTGCCATGGCATGACGGAAGTTAATCGATTCTGAAATCGACTCTTCGACCAATGCCGTACCACCGGGTGCTTCCATCATGGCTGCCGCTACGTCGCAGCTGGCAATAATGGCATATTGTGGGCTGGTCGAGCTGTGCATGAGGTAGGCTTCGTTGAAGACCTGTAAATCGAGTTGGTTATTTTCGGCGTTTTGTACCAAAATTTGCGAGGCTTGCGACAAGCCAGCCAGTAGCTTATGTGTTGATTGGGTAGCAAACACCATCGATTTTTCGGTACGTGTGCCATCGCGAGAAATGGCGTGCATGCCTTTGTAGAAGTCATGGAAGGTAGCATGGGGTAGCCAAGCTTCGTCGAAGTGTAGGGTATCAACCCAGCCATCCAAACGCTCTTTAATCATGCCTGTGTTGTACAGAACGCCATCGTAGGTGCTTTGCGTGATGGTTAAAATGCGTGGATCCGTGCCCAATGTGCTGGCAATCGGATGTGCTGCAATCTTGGCTTTGATGGTTTCACGCTCGAACTCACTTAACGGAATCGGCCCGATAATGCCGTAGTGGTTGCGCGTTGGTGTTAAGAATACAGGAATCGCGCCCGTCATGGTGATGGCGTGCAGAATCGACTTATGGCAGTTGCGGTCAACAATCACGATGTCGTTGTCGGCAACGCACGAGTGCCACACCATTTTATTCGATGTTGAGGTGCCGTTGGTGACAAAGAACAGGTGGTCGGCACTGAAAATGCGCGCGGCGTTGCGTTCCGATGCAGCAACAGGTCCTGTGTGGTCGAGCAGTTGTCCTAATTCGTCTACCGCGTTACACACGTCGGCACGTAACAGGTTTTCGCCAAAAAATTGGTGAAACATTTGGCCGACAGGCGATTTAAGGAATGCCACACCGCCTGAGTGTCCTGGGCAATGCCACGAATAAGAGCCATCGGCAGCATAGTGGGTTAACGCGCGGAAAAAGGGTGGTGCAAGGCTGTCTAAATAGGCTTTCGCTTCGCGGATAATATAACGCGCCACGAATTCTGGCGTATCTTCGAACATGTGAATAAAGCCGTTTAGCTCGCGCAGAATATCGTTGGGGATGTGACGTGCGGTACGGGTTTCGCCATGCAAGAAAATCGGGATTTCGGCATTGCGCCAGCGAATTTCTTCGACGAAAGCACGTAAGTCGGTAATGGCTTTAGGTTCGCCTTTTGTGCCATCTTCGTTTTGCGCTGTGGCGGTCATTTCTTCGTCATCAATCGCCAAAATAAAGGCACAAGCACGGCTTTGTTGTTGGGCAAAGGTCGATAAGTCACCATAGCTGGTAACGCCTAATACTTCGATGTTTTCAGCTTGGATGGCATCGGCAAGGGCGCGAATGCCTAAGCCAGAGGTGTTTTCAGAACGGAAGTCTTCGTCGATGATGACAACAGGAAAACGAAAGCGCATGCGGGTGAGTCCTTGGAATTCGAAAGGGTAAACAATATGAGCGCATTATGACATAGTTATGTGACCGTTAATTGAAATTTTTACGCTCGATGGTGATTTAATGGCTGCTGTTTTAACAATGGTCGTTTTACGTGCTTTTGTGACTATCGAGATGCCCGAGTTTGTATTCATCGAAGCAACAAAAGCCATTTTTACCCGCTTTTTTGGCGCAATACATCGCTTGATCGGCTTGATGTAATAACGTATCAATATCACTGGCTTCTGTTTGCGAGAAAAATGTCACCCCAATACTACCCGAAACGTGCAAGCAGTCTGTTGGGGTGTATACTGGCTCCGACGCTGCTTTTAGTAAACGCTCGATAATGGGGGTGCAGGCTTTTTCGCTGGGTAAGTCGTTAATAATGGCAACAAACTCATCACCTCCGATGCGGGCTAAGGTATCACCTTCTTTCATGACGCGTGTCATTCTGGCAGAAACAGCGATTAATAATTGATCGCCAGCATCGTGTCCGTAAGTGTCATTAATGGCTTTGAACCCGTCTAAATCAATAAAAACCAGCGCAAAGGTATTCGTTGTGTGTTGTGCTGATGTGATTTGTTGTTGCAAACGCTGCATTAATAAGGCGCGATTAGGTAAAAGCGTTAAGGTATCGTGGTGAGCAATATGCTCTAGTTCTTGTTCATGCATTTTATGCTCAGAAATATCGTTACCAATCGTCACCAGAAAAGCCATGTTTCCTTGATTATCTCGCATAATGGTATTCGACCAAGCAAATAAGCGTCGATTGCCATCACGGCTTACCCAGTCGTTTTCAAAATAGGGTCTAACCTTACCTGCTTTGATGTTCTCGAATAAGTCATGGACATGAGGGCGTTGTTCGGGTACTAAGAAGTTGCTCCAAAAATAAGGTTTGTTACGAACCTCGTCGAAGTGATAGCCTGTGAATTGTTCGGCGGCGGCGTTAAAGCGAACAATTTCTCCACTACGGTCGATGACCAGAATGATTGCACCAACGGTGTCGAGTACGGTGTTGATAAAATCACGCTCTTGCTTGAGCTGTGACTCTTTAAGACGTCGTTTATTGGTTTCGTCGTTAATGGTGTCGAGCATGAGATAAAGGTCGCGTGCTAATCTGCCAATTTCGTCTGTGCGTTTACTGTCGATACGTTGAAATGTACGCCCTGATTGTGCGGCATCTGCCATATCGAGTAATTGCGCAATGTCCTGGGTGAGTTTGCGCGAAAATTGGCGTGCTGTCATTGTCATGGCGATAATGAATAGACCTGCGATTAATAATCCGACCATCGCAATGGTTGTGAGGTTGTGGTTAGCTGTTTCTCGTGAAAATTGGGTTTTTACCCAGCCAATCGTATGCGACCCTACTTTAATCGGAAGGTTCAGTTCAATGACAGGATGATCGCTGGTTGCCAATAGCAAACCGAGACTGCGTTCGAACAGCGTTTGAGTCGCCTCTCTTTGGTGTTCAGAATGCTTGCTTGCCAGTAGGTCGCCCTGTAACGATAGGACTTGTGCGGAGATAATGTCCTTGTTTTGCATCACGGCTTTGAGGTCGTCCTCGATTGCCGCGAGGTTTTCCGTTAATACATTTGTACTGCTACCTAATGCCAGCATCGTGCTAACGCTGATGGCGTGTTCATTGCCTTGCTGATATAAAAAGTTTTCTTGATAGATAAGCAAGGTATAGCCTGTGCTCATCACGATTACTGTCGATAAGAGTGAAAACGTCCAAGCGAGTTCTCTTTGGAAAGACTGCTGCCAATGTTTTTTAATCCAACGCAAAAACATCATTGAATCCCGCTGTCTTCGGCACTGATGTTGAGGGTGCGAATATCGTCCCAATCACAATCTTGAGCGCTTTCGATGTCGGTAAACCCAATACGCTTGAGCAATTGTTGACCCTGCGGATCGCTACTGATTTGCGTCATCGCCTTTTGTAGGGCGAGGACAGCGGCGGCTGGTAAGCTCGGGTGGGCGGCTATCGCATGGGGTGTGTAGCCCGAGGTAATCCATAAGATGCGTAATTGACTGCGGATGCTTTCGTCGAGCATATAAAAGGTGCGGTTTACCCCACCGCCAGCGACGTATTTACCTTGAGCAATATTGAGATAAACTGAATCGTGAGAAGCAACGAACTTAGGGGTAAAACGAATCCCCTTTTTGCGTAATTCGGCACGAGGAATAATGCTGGCTGCAAATGCTGCAGGAGCAGGAAAGAGTAGTGTCGACTCATCTAGCTCCTTAATGTCAGAAATGACACTGTCCTTTGCCACCACGATCATGCCTTGCAGTTTTCGCCCTTTTTCTTTTGCCAGTGCTTGATAGCCAGAAACCTGATGAAAAAAGACGTAGTGGTAAGGGTTCATATAGGCGATGTCGTAAGCACCTTGGCTGAGCTTTTGCTCAAATGTCGGAATGTCTGGCGCGCTCACAAAGCGTAGCTTGACACCACTTTTTGTTGATAGCCAATCGGCAAATGGTAGCCATGCTTCTGCCAGTTCAGATAAGCCTTGTTGCGGCACGACGGCAAACGTATATACCTTGTCATCGGCGCAGGCTGGGCGAGCTGTGATGAGTAAGATGGTAATCAATAATAGACGCAGCACGTTTTCTCTCTTTTTGTGGCATTTACCCTGACAAACATTAATCGTATTTGTGCATCTTGTCAAACGATGTTAGAGAAGCCCTGAAAAATACATAACGAAGTTCTGTGCAAGCTAGGTGTGATGGTGCTTGTGTGGCTGCTGATAAGTTGCCTTACGCTTTTTAACCGCGCATTGTCTTTTGAAGGTGTTTGATTCACAATGCGTTATGAGTCGGGGAATTAGGTTGTTCGTTTTATGAAATTAATGAATTTTTCAAGCCTGTTAAGGCGAGAGATTTGGATCAGTAGTGTTGTATCGATGATTGCAGCTTCTATTGTGACCTTATTGGTGGCTTTTGTTTATTTGCACCTCGCTTCTGTTGATAAAACCGAGAAAATGGAGCGAGTCGTTCAAGTTAATGTTGAGCGTTATTTAACGCATGGTTGGGTGGATCATAATTTACAGCAGGTTTATCAGGAGATGCGCACTCAGTTTCCCGATGATGTTGTTTATTTGTTGGCAGGCCCCGCCTTTCGCGAATCGAAAGAATTGACTGCCTTGCCCTCCGATGTGGTTTCTCTGATCGAAGCGATTGAAACGAAACGCAAACCCCAGTCATCGGTCAATTTTGTCACTGGTTATGTTAAGGCTGGCTATCCGCTTTTCTTTGAGGGACGTTGTCTGCAATGCCACGCGAGCAAGGTGAAGGTCGGTGATTATGCGGGGACGTTTGTCTTCAAAAGCCCATTGAGCGATTTCCAAGTGTCGCTGAGTGCAATGTTGATTTTCATGATTGTTTTTATTGCCTTCTTTTTGCTGTCTTTGCGTTGGCTATTGATACGTTCCCTCATGGTACATATTCGTAGTCCTATCCAAAATCTAATTTATCGCATTCAATCAATGCGTCTCGAGGATGATGAATTGACATGGAATTCTGCCGCACAGTTGTTGGTAGAGATGAGAGATATTGAGCAGGCTATTGGCGAGCAGGTACAAAAATTGAAGCGCATGCATCACAAGATGGACGCTTTGTATGTGACCGAGCATGAAACGGGTTTCTTTCATAAAGATCGATTTAAAGAAGCCCTAAACTATGAGGTCTTTAGAAGTTCACGCTATCATCACTCGTTTTCGTTGGTGTTGGTGAAAGTGGTTGATATCCATGCATCAGAAGGGTGTCAGATGTCAGCCGCCGAAAAAATTCATGTCTTTGCGAGTCAGTTAGGCAATGTGTTGCGTAGTTCGGATATGGGATTTCGCATTAATGAACAGCTTTTTGCCATTTTAATGCCAGAAACAGGCGTAGATGAAGTTGTTCTTGCCATTCGATCCTTTACGGTTCGATTTAACAATCATTACATCGATTGTGGTGATAAAGGTCAGGTTCGTTATGATATCGAGCAAAGTTATGCTGTCTATCCCGATGAAGCCGGGACTCCAGATGCACTGATTCAACTGTCTACCAAGCGACTGCGTGTGCCGACTACTGCGGGTGTTAATGACAATCAATAGAAGTTGCCGCAAGTGGCGGCAATTGTTGCCGTTGCTGAGTCCTTTTCGTTGCTTTGTTTGACTCGACGCTTAGGCAAATAGGCGTTTTTTGTCATTTCTGTCTGAATAAGATGTCTTTACAAGGTCAGAAGCTTTGGTTTTGAAAGATTGCGCTACATCTAACTTGGCACATCTTTTGCAATAGCTTAAGCAAAATAGCAATCGCCTTACCGAATGGGTAAGCGTGGTAGCCGCAAGCACACAAGAAAAGAAACCCCCTAAAAATCTCGCTTCGCTTGTTTTTAGGGTTCCCAATATTTTTTGCCGAAAAGGAGCCAAGCCATGAGTAGTATCAGCGCTATGGGTAATATGGATATGAGCATGATGCAGGGCATGCATCGTGCGCATCATAAGCCAGATGCGGGCAAGTTAACCAGTGATGTCTTTTCGAAGCTTGACCCAACAGGGCAAGGCTCGATAGATGCGCAGTCGTTTTTAGCCGCACTGAGTTCGCAAATGGCTAAGCCAGAGAATGGTGTTGCGGGTGCAGCGCCTGCGGTAACCGAAGACGATGCCAGTCAATTCTTTACGGCAATGGATGGTAATAGCGACGGCAAGGTTACGCCAGAAGAAATGAATGCTATGTTTGCTAAGGTGTCGGAACAGTTTCAGACGCGTATGCAAATGCAGCAGCAAGCGGGTACAGACCCAACAGCGCAACAGGGCGTGCAGGGGCATCACCATCATGGGCGTAAGCCTGATGCGCTGAATAACAGTGATGCTTTGATGCAAGCTGTTAATGCCGCACAGGCAGGAACAACGCCTGCAACTGCCAGCGCCACACAATCTGCCGATCAGTTACAGCGTCAGTTAATGAATATGATGCGTCGATACGAGCAGATGGGAACGGCAACGAGCACAGCAACAAGTGCTACAGCCAGCACAACAGGTGCATCGTCATTGGTTAATCTTGCCGCTTAGTTGCAGGCGTTTCTAAAAAACGTCATTCCCGCGAAAGCGGGAATCTATGGGAACCTCTAAAAACCTCGCTTTGCTCGTTTTTAGATTTCCCAAGTTTATTTTTTGGCTGAAGGAAGGGGGCTAATCAATGTGTTACATGCTATTTTTAGCAACCCCTTCCTTCAGACTTCCTACCCATTAAGTTTTTAGAAGCGCCCCTATCTTGCCGACTTCATGGATCCCCGCATACGCGAGGATGACGAGAAGTATAGAGCACATCTAAAAACGAGTGAAGCGAGCTTTTTAGCGCTTTCCTAGGTTTTTCTAGCTGTTAGCCGCCGAGGCAAGGACAATCAGGTCGTCTAAGGCACGCTCTTCGGCTGGGTAATGTGCGTAGCCGATGCGAATGTTGATATCCGACAATAACAGCATGTCGAGCTTGTAAGGGTCGTGAATATGCGTGATACGTTGTCCTAAGGGTTGTTCGGCTTCGTTTGGTGTTAATACCACAAAGCTATCTTCGCTAAAACGTGCAACAAATTCTTCAGGTTTGACAACGTGCATTAAGCGCCCACTCACGGCTTTGAGCAGTTCGTCGCTAATCACGTGCCCATACTTGCTGGCGATTGGTTTAAGATTGTTGATGCTTAATAGTGAAATACGCAATGGCAGTTCTGGTGTGGCGCATTTGTGCTGTTCAAAAAACGACATCAATGCTCTGCGGTTGGGTAAACCTGTTAAATAGTCTTGTTCGACGAGTGTTTTTAATTCGTTCTGTGTTTGTACCAGCTCACTAACGTCAGTTTGGATGCCGACAAAGTGTGTTAGGTTGTGATGCTTATCGAAGATGGGCGACATGCTTAACTGATTCCAGAAGGTAGAACCATCTTTTTTGTAGTTTAGCAGCTTGCCAGAAAAAGGTTTTTGTTCATGGATTGCTTGTTTAATCTTTTCGATGGTATCACCGTCGGTTGCAATATCCTGTAAAAAATTGCAGTTGTGTCCCAATACTTCGTCAAGCGCATAGCCTGTTAATGCCAGAAAGGCGGGATTGGCATAAACAATCGGTTGCCCCGCTTGGCGCATGTCACTAATGACAAGACCGTGCGGTAGGGCATGAGCAGCTTGTTGAAAGAGTGCGCTGTCAATTGTTGTGTCAGTCATGATCATTTCCCCTCAAAAGTGTTAGCGTAACGCATTTTGGTCGAGCGTAGCACTAACCGATGCGATCGTCTATAGGTGTTTGTCTAAAAGCACGATGCTAAGACGTGATTGTGCAGCATTATGTTATCTCTTGTGAGACAAGTCTCTTACTTCTTCATCGGTAACCGCATCAATTAGGGTCTTGATACAGAGATGTATTGTGTGGAAGTCATCGCTCTCAAAGCGTTCGCCACGTCGTTTTCGTTCCGCGTGATGTTGCGTCGTTTGGGAAACCACAGAAAGTGCCTGTTGTATGCCAAGGGTAGGTTCAATACCAAATTTTTCGAACTGTTCCACTGTTAAAGGCGTATGTTGCCCGTTGCCATAGAGTATATCTGCTTCGGCACGAATTGCCCAAGCGCGTATAAAACGTCGTGTTTGAGCGTAACGGAAATCGTTGTTGGCCCGAGCCAAATCTAATAGTCCGTTCATTGCTCCTGTTTTATATACCGATAACGCCTGTAACACGCCATTTGCCTGATTGTTGACATCTTGGGTGTTTGCCGCAATTTCTTCCATGAGCGATGCCGTGTGTTGTGTTGCCGTATCTAAGCTGACGATAGCCGTATTGAGCTCGTTAATCCCTGTTACGGTTTGTGTGACGGCGGTATCCATGTCAGAAATGTGATGCTGTATGACGGATGCAGCATCTTCAACCCTCGCCATAGCACGTTCTGTTGCATGTACTTGCTGGTTGCCGTGCTGAATATCGCTTACGGTTGAGTCGATGAGCGTTTTAATGTCTTTGGCGGCATCGGCAGATTTTTGCGCGAGGGCGCGCACTTCGGATGCTACCACTGCGAATCCACGGCCATGTTCACCAGCGCGCGCCGCTTCGACAGCAGCATTGAGGGCAAGGAGGTTGGTTTGGAATGAAATACTGTCAATCAGCGACACAATCGCTTCGATTTGTTGGCTTTTTTGCTGGATGGTTTCCATTGCCTGTAAGGTGCTGAGCATGATTTGCTTGGTTTGTAGCACTTCTTCTTGCATCTGTTGTGTGATGTTGAGTGCGGCATTGGCTTGCTGTTTCATGGCTTGCGCTTGTGCCGAAATTTCTTCAGAAGTCGCTGCACTTTCTTCTAAGGCACTGGCCTGTTGTTGGCTTCTGTCTGCCGCATCTAAAGCACTTTGAGCGATGCTTTCGATCGCATGCTGGGTTAACACCATTTGTGTCCGCACTTCGGTCACAATGCTGGCTTGGTTGCTCATAGAAAGATTGAGCGCTGATTGCATTAGCCCAGCATCTCCAGACTTGTTAATGCGTGGCAGCGTGTCTATGTTGGTTTCGGCTTGACGTAGCATGTAATCACCCATGTCTTGCATGATTTTGGCAAAAGACTGCATGCTTATGTTGATTTTTTCGGCAAGGAGTTTTAGAAAGCCTTCGCTCACATTGTTTGTGTTGATGCTGCAGTCTAGGAAGCCGAGCGCTAATCGATCCATTGCTTGTGATAGGTTTTGTTCGACAATGCTTTCTTGTGTACGGTCAATCCACTCGACAAGATAGCCAAGCTTAAAGCCCTGTTGCAGAATGGGCACAACCTTTAATCGAAAGCGTAACTCAGCCAGTTCGATTTCACCTTCCCAAGGTTGGGTCAGACGCTTTAGTATTTGACGTTGGTGCGCTGGATTGCTATGGAAAATATCCATATTGCTACCAACAAGGGTATCGCGGTTAAAGAGCGGCAGTGCCGATTTAAATGCCGTTTCGTAGCCAGTAAACATGGCATGCAATGCATGATTAACACGAATAATATTGAAGTGTTCATCGGTAACCATTAAGTTGGTACTGGCATTGTCTAATGCTGTTTGTAAAATGGTCGATTCGCGTTGATTGTCGTATTGTATGGCGGCTGTTTCGGCATAGCGAGTTCGCAATATATTGAGTAGATTGCTCCAAGGTGTATTGCCTTGGATGTCTTTAATGGGTTCTTTAAATTCGCCATTTGCCATATCGAGTGCTTGTTGTGCAAGGGCTTTATTGGGTTTTTCTAATTGAAACAGGGTATGAATTAAGTAACCAATTACTAATACGGAAAAGGCACTGAGACCGATTTCGATGCTAAGGGGCAAATGTTCGCCCAATATTCTGAGTACCGCTGGTAGGGCAATGGTTATTAAGGACAGCGCAGCCAAAGAGATGGCTTTGATCGGATGTGCAACTCGAGTCGTCGGTATGGGGTTTGTGTGCTTGTTGAAAGTCTGATAGTGCTTTTGGGCGCTCAGCATTTGTTCCTGTGTTGCAGGGTAGCGAACGGAGACATAGCCTTTTGTTCTACCATGCTCAATAATAGGGCTAGTGTTTGCGAAAACCCAATAGTAGTCGCCATTTTTGCGCTTGTTTTTGACGACGCCAGTCCATGTTCTGCCATTCTTAATGGTATGCCATAAGTCGGCAAAGGCGGCAGCAGGCATGTCGGGATGACGAAGGATGCTATGTGGTTTGCCGCGTAGCTCTGAATCTGTATAGCCAGAAGCATCACGAAAGCCGGCGTTGTAGGATAGTATGTTTCCTTGCAAATCTGAGCGAGACATAATGACAATGTCATTCGGTAAACGATATTCTTTAGACACGATTAAACCACTATCATTTTATTATTTATGGGAGTTTATCATTAGCTTTTGACTAAATGACTACACTTTTTTGTAGTACTTATGTATCGTTTTATTGTTATGATTAAGCCATATTTTTTGTATCGGTAAATTTAGTCCATGTGCATATCATGAAAATATTAGTGATTGAGGATGATAAAGCATTCAAAATGCAGCTTCTGGCGTATTTCAAACAGGAGCAGTGGGATGTTTCGTGTGTTGATAGCGTTGACGACGTCTATGAGTTAGCGAATTGTGATGTGTGGGATGTCATTCTGCTCAGTAGTTCCAGCCCCGGTGTCTTTTGTTTTGCGCAGCGTTGTGCCGATAGC
>CAZSGH010000038.1:6286-8259 GCA_964606405.1 uncultured Francisella sp. | reverse complement strand
TTGCTTCATGCGTTAGTGCTGGCAGATCAAGGAAGGCTTGAGGCTTGGCAATTGATGGAGCGATTAAATATTATGGACCTTGCAAAAGGTGTCAAGTATTTGGGGATTATCGTTTCTCGTTTACGTACCAAGTTAAAAGAGCATCACCTTCCAGAAGATGTCATCAAAGCAGTGAGAGGATATGGTTATCAATTAGCGGTACCCATTCAGTTGGTGTAACCGACGCCCTCCAAACTACTTCCCTTCACACCCTTGCGCAACAATGACGACCCTTTAGGCTTGTTGCCTTCCAAAACAAACATTCCTACTCTTTGATACAAATAGCCGTATAATAGCGCAGCGTTCTAATCATATTGGAACGAGTTACAGTTAATTAAGATGCATCTTGTTTTTCCAAGTGCATGACGTTAAAGGTTTTGTGCTTGAATGGTTCAATGTGTCGAAAAACAACCAGAAATAGAAACAACATTCGGACTACTAACTGAAGCGCTTAATGCGACATCGGATTATGTTTTTCTGGTTCGTTTCGATTTTCCCAATTTTATCTACGTTAATGAAACCGCCTCAAAAAAGTTAGAATACTCTGCCGAAGAATTGCTCGGTGGTATGAGTGTTTTTGATATTGATGCTGATTGGCCGACGATTGAGCTGTGGCGAAAACATACTTGTGATTTAAGAATATTAGGTTCGTTGCGGTTTGAAACGCGACATCGAACCAAGTCGGGTTATTGTTATCCTGTAGAAGTGACGGCGACATTTAGCCAACACAGTGGTCAAGATGTTGTATTAGGTATTGTCAGGGATCTATCTGAGCGCAAAGCTTGTGAAGCGGCGGTCGTTTATCGTGAGCAGGAGCTGCGCGCATTAGCCGAGTCATCGCCGGGGGTGATGGGCAGTTTGGTGATGAAGCATGGTAGGATGCGAGTACCTTATGCTTCGCAAAATATATTGGATATTTTCGGTTTGTTTCCTAACGATATTGCCGATGATATTCGACCACTGCAACAATTAATTTATGCAGGGGACGCTAAAAAGCTCTATGTGACGCTTATTCAGTCAGCAAAAAATCTTAGCGAGTGGTGTGAGCAGTTCCGTATTATCCATCCCGCTAAGGGACTTCGATGGTTAGAAGGGCGTGCAAAGCCACAGTCGGATGCTAAGAGTGGGGTGATTTGGTATGGTCATATTTACGATATTACCGATCGCAAGTTCACAGAAGATCGTTTGCGTCTTTCCTTAGAGTTGAATGAAGGCATTATTGCAGCAATTCCAGACATGCTATTTAAGATTGATCAGAATGGTACCTATATTGATGTCTGGTCAAAGAATGCAGCGTTGCTGATCTCTCAACGTGAAGAGCTTATTGGTAAAAAGTTTCAAGATGTGCTGCCGCAAAATGTGGTTGATATTGCTTATCAGTCTATGAAAGAGGCGGACGATTATGGTTATTCTGTTGGTCATCAATATGCATTAGATTTGCCCGATGGTAAGCGTTGATTTGAGTTGTATGTCACTAAAAAGAAAACATCAGGCAGTTATATTGTATTAGCTCGGGATGTGACTGAAAAGAAATCATCTGAGCGCATGCTGAGTACGCTTGTCGAAGCCTTAAATATCTCGTCGGAGTCTATTTTCTTAATTGAATTGGATACGGGGAATTTTGTTTATGTCAACGATACGGCTTGCCACACACTAGGCTATTCTCGCGAAGCGTTAACAGGCGGTATGGGGGTTGTCGATATTGATCCTAACATGTCTATCGATGATTGGCGCGCCCATGTGTTGGATATTCGTCAGTTTGGGCATACGAGTATTGAAAGTCATCATACGAGCAAAGATGGTCATACCTATCCTATTGAAGCGCTGTCACATTATTTTGCATACGAAGGTGACGAATATAGTCTTGCTGTGACGCGAGATATTAGTGAGCGGTTGCGAGCACAAGCAGAAATTGCTCAGGCTTCCAATTTTGC
>CAZSGH010000038.1:0-6186 GCA_964606405.1 uncultured Francisella sp. | reverse complement strand
CGGCTGGTTAGCATGGCGGCAAGCGCGGGTTATTGCGCTTGTTGTTCTGTGTTAAATTGCAACGCAAATGTTTCAAAGTCTATCGCTGGCAAGGGTTTCGAGTAGTAGTAGCCTTGCACTTCATTACAACCGATGACAGACATGAGTTCGATAACGTCTTCGTCTTCTACACCTTCGGCAATGGTGAGTAAGTTTAAGTTTTTTGCCATTTGCACAATGGCGCGAACAATGACGATATCGTCTGGGTTTGCATTTAAATCGGTAATGAATGACTTGTCTATTTTGAGTTTGTTGACAGCGAAACGCTTGAGATACGCTAAGCTAGAATAGCCAGTACCAAAATCATCGATTGCCAGTTTCACGCCAAAGTCTTTCAAGTTTTGCAATGTTTGGAGGCTGTTTTCTGCATCGGTCATCATGCTAGATTCCGTCAATTCAAGCTCTAGCCATTCTGGTTGTATGTGCGTGTTTGTAACTGCCTCTTTAACGACCTGCTCGATATTCCCTCGCTTGAGCTGAATGGGGGAGACATTGACGGCAACACTGATATCAATGCCTTTTTTGCGCCAGTCGGCGATTTGTTGACAGGCTTGACGAATCACCCATTCTCCCAGTGGGACAATCAGACCGCTGATTTCTGCCGCGGTAATGAAGTCGTTTGGGCTAATCATTCCTTTGTCTGGATGCATCCATCTGATTAATGCTTCTGCCCCGATGAGTTGCCCACTTTTGATATCGATTTGCGGCTGATAATACAGTTGAAAGTCACCCTGTGTTATGGCTTTTTTGATTTCGCTTTGAATGGTCAGCTTTTCTACCGTGTATTCATTGGTTGCATCGGTGTAGACCGAGTAGGTGTTTTTGCCCGACTCTTTGGCTTTATACATGGCGGTGTCTGCCTTTTTGAGCAGATCATCAAAGGTATCGCCATGTATTGGATAGATGGCAATGCCGATAGACATGGATAACGACAACTCATAATCAAGGATTGAGATGGTTTGATCGAGATCGGATTGCAACCTATTGATGATTTGGGTTGCTTCGTCTGGTGATGATAGATTGGGCAGAATCAATAAAAACTCATCGCCACCCTGACGACTTAAAATATCTTCTGCTCTTAGATTGTTTTGTAATTTTTGGGATATGCTCTCGAGTAGCAAATCCCCAATAGCGTGCCCAAGGGTATCGTTGACGATTTTAAAGCCATCTAAGTCGATAAACGCAAACGCGACCATGCCCCCCAAACGCTTGGCATTATGGAGTATGGGGTGTGCTTGCTCACGCGCAAAGGCTCGATTCGATAGCCCTGTCAACATGTCGTGATGTGCCATGTATTCTATTTTTTGTTCTACCACTTTGCGTTCGGTGATGTCTTGCACCGTACCGATGGTGCGAAAGGGGTTGCCCTGCTCATCGAATGTGGTCTCTCCAATTTCTTGAACGTATTTGACGCGACCATCAGGCATTAGCAACCGATGAGTGAGGTTGTAAGGCGTTTTATCGCTGAGTGAGCGCTGAAATTCGGCATTCACCATCATTCTGTCTTCTGGATGAATGGCGTTGAGAAAATGAGCATACGAGGGCTGGAAACGATTAGGATCAAGTTCAAAAATACGGAATATTTCATCTGACCATGAGAGTGTTGAGTCTGAAAAATTGAGTTCCCAGCTACCAACCTTGGCAATTTTTTGCGCTTCTTTGAGGCGAGACTCATTTTGAAGCATCCGTTTTTCGATTTGTTTTTTTTCGGTGATGTCTCTTCCGATTCCGAGAACGCCCATGAATATACCCTCATTGTAGACGGGTATTTTTCGGGTTTCGAGTAGGGCGTGTTGACCGTTGTGGGCAAACACTATCTCCTCTTCGTTAATACACATTTTTCCCGCTGCCATGGCTTCCTTGTCTTTTTGGCGAAAAAAATCGGCTTGTTCTTTGGATATGAAGTCGTAATCTGTTTTGCCAATAATCTCATCGGATGAGGCACCAAAAAAGTTTTCAAATGCGGGGTTGCACATCATATAAACGCCGTCATGATTTTTGACCCAGATCAGATCGGGTATGGTTGAAATGACGGCAGCGAGTTTGGCTTTGGTTCGTTTAAGGTTGTCTTCGGCACGTTTGCGCGCAGTGATGTCTCGACCGATGCCTAAAACGCCAATAATGGCTCCAGACGCGTCTCGCTCAGGAACGATACTGACTTCGTGATATTCATGCTCTCCATTGATTGTTGTTACCGTCTGAGAGACTGTTATTTGCTTTCCTGTTGCAATCACATTAGCGACGGTGGTTTTAACCGCTTCGTGTGTGTCGGGAATCTGTGTTCCGATTACTTCGTCAGCCGTTTTTTCTAAGGTGCGTTCATGCGCGGGATTGATATAGAGATAGCGCCCCTCGCAATCCCAGCGCACGATATTGTCTGGCGTATTGTCTGCCAACGAGCGAAAGTCTTGCTCTCGTGCTGCCAATTCCGATTCCATTCGCTTGTGTTCGGTAATGTCTCGTGCGATCCCCGCGATGCGATAGAGGCGTCCCGTTTCATCAAACAATGGGGTAAGAACCGAGTGAATGGTACGGATGCCAAAATGAAGCGGATAATCATTGATGTAGTTGGTTTTTGTTCGCGCTGTGTAACAAGCGGTGTATTTCTCAGTGAGGATGGCGCGGAATGCTTCATTTTCAAATTCATCGACATAGCATCCGATAATGGCTTCTTTCGACATTCCCGATGCTGCGACAAATGCAGGATTAATATCGAGGTGAATAAAGCGACCTTCTGGTGTCACTTCGATGAGGTAAATGGCATCGGCGCTATTGTCGACAATTTGCTGGTAATAGTCTAGGTATGTTGTTTGTGGGATAGATTGCTTAATGGGAGACATTATTGACCTTTTCTGCGACAAAATGGGTGTAGAAGTGCTCGAAGTCTGAAGCGGATAAGGGTTTAGAAAAGTGATAGCCTTGTACTTCATTACAACCAAAGGCATCCATCACTGCCAGCACATCAGCATCTTCAACGCCTTCTGCAATGGTTTTGAGATTGAGGTTGTTTGCCATTTGAATAATCGTTTTGACGATAACCGCGCCTTCTTGATCTCTTAGAATGTCGCGCACGAAAGACTGATCGATTTTCAGCTTATCGACAGCAAAGCGTTTAAGATATGCCAAGCTAGAATAGCCCGTTCCGAAGTCATCGATAGACAGCTGAACGCCGATGCTTTTTAATAGGTTGACGGTTTTTAGGATGTTTTCGGCATCTTGTATTAAGATTGACTCTGTGAGTTCTAGTTCTAAGAATCGCGGGTTCAGACCCGATGATAGCAATGCATTTTTGACAATGTTTTCGAGATTGCCACGCTTAAATTGTACGGCGGAGATGTTAATGGCAACCGTTATTTCTATTCCCATGCGGTGCCACCGTGCCGCTTGACGACACCCTTCTTCAATAATCCATTGACCAATTTGGATAATTAAGCCGCTAGATTCGGCAATCGGGATAAAGTTCATTGGTGGCATCATGCCCGAGTGGGGGTGTTGCCAGCGCACTAAGGCTTCTACGCCAATCACTTTATGGTCGGGCAGACTAATTTGGGGTTGATAAAAAAGTACAAATTCGTTGTTTTGTAATGCTTTTCTAAGGTCGCTTTGTATTTTGAACTGACCAACAAAGTCTTGACTCATCTCTGGTGTATAAAACTGGTAGCCATTTTTGCCAAATTCTTTCGTTTTGTACATTGCCATATCTGCGCACTGCAAAAGAGATTCAAAGGTATCGGCATGATCTGGGTAGATTGCAATGCCGATTGATCCTGAAATAGACAGGGTGTAATCGGCTAATTGGAATGGTTTTTCTAAGATTTCAAGCGTTCTTTGTGCCATAAAGGAGACGTAACGACTATCTTCAATATCGGAAAGAATCAGTAAAAAGGCATCTCCTTCGTGTCGGCTAAGCATGTCGTTGCCACTAACATGGACATTCAGTCGGGTAGCAATGATTTTCAGCATGGCATCTCCCGTGGGATGTCCTAATGAATCATTGATGGTTTTGAATCCATCAAGGTCAATAAAGATAAAGGCAACCTGTTTCCCTGCTGCTTTCGCTTGTGTCATTGCCTGATCCGCTCTTATTTTGGCAAATGTGCGGTTGGGTAGTTTTGTTAACTCATCGTGATGCGCCATATATTCGATGCGTTGTTCGTCTAGTTTTCGCTCGGTGATATCGCGCGACAGCACAATAAACGTATCGTCGGCATCCGATTGTGCTTTCTTTTTCGACACCGACAGCTCAAACCAGTTTTCTACGCCATCGATAGACAGTCGAATCTCTTTTCCGAATGATGCTCCTGAACTGTCTGCCTCTCGAATGGCTTGCATGCAGATATCTGTCGCATCGCTATCAAGAAATTCTGAGATGCGGCGTCCGAGCAGAAGGGATTTTTGTGCGCCAAGCTTTTGGGGATCCTGCGCCCATATATTGAGGTACTTACCTTTGTGATCTACTTCGAAGAGTAAATCTGGAATGGCGCTAATGATGCCTTCGTTATAGGTTAGGGCTTGTTGTAACTGTACTTCGGTTTCTTTTAATTGTGTAATATCTCGTCCCGTTACCAGTACGCTAGCGATGTTTCCACTGTCGTCTTTTTCGGGAACAATATGCATTTGGCTGATAATCAGATGTCCATGTTTATTCGTCCAATTAAGCTCAAATGTGCTCGCTTGACCTGTAGCATAAACCTGCTGGATTGCACGCTCATAAAGCAGTCCTTGCTCTGTCGTATTGTAATCGCGTGGTTTTTGACCCAGAAGCGCTGCATTACTCAGTCCTGTTTCTTCGGATAACGCACGATTGGCATAGGTTCTGACACAATTTTTATCATAACGCGCCATGGTGTCGCGCGTGTTTTCGGCAAGCGTTCTAAACTCTCGTTCTTTTGCTGCTAATTGGGCTGCTTGTGCTTTGCGCGCAGAGACATCTTGCACGTTGGCAATGCGGTGCTGTATTTGATTGTGCGCATCTTTAATCACCGTAATATGCACATCTACGGGAAAGGATGATCCATCCTTGCGCAGATGCTCTGCTTCAAACGACACATCTTCTATTGCACAAGCCGCTAACGGTTTGTTCTTCGTAATCTGCCAAACGCGCCATACATTCGGGCGCGAACACTTCGCCTGGATTCGCGCCAAGCAATTCTTCGACACAATAACCGTGCATACGAGCAAAAGCAGGATTGACCATGATTAAGGTATTGTCGCTTGCACGACACATGGCCAAGCCGACACTGGCATTTTCAAAAAGGTATGCCAGTGCGTCTGCGTCATATCCATTAACGGTTATGTCAGTCATGATTGTTCACGTATTGCTTAGGCTGGCGGTAGGGTTAGATTCGTTTTGCAACAAACCATCGTTAATTAAATCGTCAACATCTAACAAAATAACCATGTTATCTCCCGACATTGCTAATCCGCGGATGTAAGTCGTATCGATACTTTCTTTTTGGAAGCTTGGTGCTGGCTGCAGATTGCCAGTATCAATATCATGCACATCAGAAACGCCATCAACCACAAGACCTATCGCTTTTTCTAGGTTTTGATGGTTAACACGTACAATAATGACGACAGTGCTGGCATCGTAGTTGGCGGTGCTTAGGTTAAATCTTTCTCGTAAATCAACGATAGGGACAACGACCCCGCGAAGGTTAATAACGCCTTTAACATAGTCTGGTGTGTTGGGTAGGGTGGTGGTTTCTTCCCAGCCTTTAATCTCTTGTACACGCAAAATGTCGATGCCATAAACTTCTTTGCCCAGAATGAATGTCAGAAATTGATCTAGGCCTGAAAGATTTGTTTTGTTGGCTGTGTCTGCTGCACTGCTTGTCGCGTTGTTTTGCATTATAAATCGCTCCATTCGTTAGTATGTTGCCGCGTAGGGCTTGGTAGTTTCTTTACCGTGGGAGATGTTGTTCGTTTTGTTTTTGGATAGTGACCGTGATTATTTAAGGCTTGCGTGTTTGTGCCCGTCTTAAAAAATGCCATGTCGTTACGCAGATTATTGGCTTCGGTTGTTAGACTTTCGGCTGCTGCAGTCGTTTCTTCCACCAAGGCAGCATTTTCTTGCGTCACACGGTCGATGTCGGCAATGGCTAAATGCACTTGTCCGATCCCCACGCTTTGCTCGTTAGAGGCATT
>CAZSGH010000037.1:0-25871 GCA_964606405.1 uncultured Francisella sp. | reverse complement strand
CACCCGATAGTAACATAGAAACGCCTACCAACCAGAAAGGCATGAGCATGTCTTGCGACCATTGCGCTAAAAGTCCCATCAGTAATGCACCAATGGCATAGCCTAAGTCGCGCCAAAAACGATAGATGCCCATCATACTGGCACGTTGTGCGGGTTGTGTCACATCTCCCACTGCAGCACCTAGGTTAGGATAAAGCATTGCCATACCCAAACCAATAACGGCACTTTCGATTGACCAGAGCCAAACGGTGTGTGTTAACGGAATGCTTAGCACACCCATACCGCACAACCACATGCCCCAGACAATTAAGCCTTTGCGTCCAATTTTGTCCGATAAAGGTCCTGTAATCAGTTGCGATGCGCCCCAAACCACGCCATAAATGGCAATAATGCTACTGGCTTCAATCAGGGTTAGATTTTGTGATAAGAAAAAAACGGGCAAGAAAATCCATACGAGGGCATCGGTGAATTTTTCGACCAATCCCGCTTGATTGAGTGCGACTAAAGGGGCATGTTGTAAACTGGCATACTTAAATAAGTCTAATAATGAAGATGCTGGTGTGTTACTTGCCGTGGGTGTTGCATTCTGTTGATGCTTATATGCCCAAGGTAGCGTTTCTTTAACAAAGAACTGCGTTAAGATGACACCTGACACAATAACAATCGCACTAAAATAAGCCAGCGCTGTTTGTGCGCCGAACATCTCGGCGAGATAGGCAGTGGCAATACCCGCTAAGCCGACAGCGGCATAGCCTGCAAACTCGTTAAAGCCATTGACCAATCCTTTTTGGTGGCTATGGGCTAAGTCGAGTTTGCTATTGAGCGCCATTGACCACGTGAGTCCTTGGTTAAAGCCTAATAACACCGTTGCCAATACAATATATGACCAACTGCTCGCCGTATAGAGTATGGCGGGTATGGGTAGTGCAATCAGCCATCCCCAAAGTAATACCTGTTTGCGCCCGTAGCGTTCACTTAATTTGCCTGCGAACAGGTTCATGAACGCTTTGACCAGTCCAAAAACGACCACGAAGCTGGCGAGTAAGAAGAATTGTTGTCCACCCAATCCAAACTCGCTTTCTGCTAACCCTGGTATGACGGTTCTTGTCATACCAATGGTTAAGCCGACCAGAAACACCATCAGCAGTTGTAGTCCAAACTGCTGACGGTTATGGCGAATGCCGTGTTCGATCATGCGCTTTTACCAATATTAAAATGGTAAAAATCTTTGATGCCTACAGGAACATCCAATGCAATGGAGGTGACGTTATCGACAAATTGTTCCTTGTTGCGAATCAGGCTGGGATTATGACGTTTTTCAAAACCAATCGTTGATGATGGTTTGGCACTGATGCCACCACCACACACACTGCCCGCCATGGCACCTGCATAAATCTCTAAATGATCGGGTAATGAAAGCAAGCGTCCATAAATCGAATCGTATAACTTGCCTGCCATTTCGCGCTCACGTCCGTGCAAATCTGGGCGACCAACGCCACCCGGAAACAAGGTATGACCCGTCAACACAAACCAAGGTTCGTGGCAACGCGAATTGTCAGTGATGAGTAAGCAAATATCATCATCGGTATGACCAGGGGTGTGAATGACCTCAACACCGACATTGCCTGCTGTAAGGTGCTCACCGTGAGATAGGGCTTTGTAGGTAAATTCAGTTTGTGCGCTTTGGTGCAAACAATAGGCAGCACCTGTTTTTTCGGCCAGCTTACGTCCGCCAGAGTAATGATCGGCGTGAATGTGTGTATCGATGACATAAAGGATGTTCACACCTTTTTCTGTTGCCATTTGCACAAAGGCGTCGACGTCTTCTGGTAAGACATCGACGGCAACAGCGGCGCTTTTACCTGCGCAGCCAAATAAATAAGATAAGGATGAAAAACTGCTACGGTGTTGAATAAAAAACATGATGCCGGTCTCCTAAGGGGTATGGATACGGCATCATTAAAACAGTTTTTTGAATGAATGGCAATAATAATCAAATAAAGTTTTGATTGTTTCTTGGTTTATTCGGCATCATAGACGACTTGGTTGCGTCCGTTATGTTTCGCTTGATAGAGCAGGGCATCGGCAGCTGAAATCATGTTGTCGATATTGTCGAGCCGTCGCGTTGTTAGACCGATACTAATAGTCATTTTTATGCATTCATTGCCAAACATAATGGTTTCCTTACTTATGGCAATGCGGAAGCTATCGAATAGCGCAATAGCCTCTTCTGCTTCAATGTCGGTGCAAATGACACAGAATTCCTCGCCACCAAAACGGGCAATCACATCGCTGGTTCGGAAGCGTTCTTTAAGCATATTGCCCATAACCTGTAGAGCCAAGTCACCTGCATCATGACCTAAGCGATCATTGATGGCTTTGAAAAAGTCGATATCAATCATCGCTAGCGCTAAGGGGCTATTGGTGCGCTGAGCACTGGCAATGAGTGGAATGCCTAGGCGTAAAAGCTGGCGACGGTTATTCAGATTCGTTAGGAAGTCTGAGGTTGCAGCGGTTTCGGCACTAATCATTTTTTGATAGGTTATGGCATTGGCGAGGGCAAGTGAAATTTTCGAAGCAAATACTTCGAGTAGTTTACGATCAGCTTCATCTGTTTGGCTATTGTCGCAGTGCAAAAGTGCGGCGATGCCATTTGCTTCGCCAATATCTAAGAAGATTACCGTGTAATCGTCGGATAGTTGGTTATGCTGTGTTTCGATTGCTTTGTGAATCAGATCAACAATCATCACTTGTTCGTCACAGCGAGGTTCGTTAAGGGTACACTCGTTGCAATGGCTGAACTCGCCAGTTGCAGCCATAATTTGTAAGTCGTGACAAATTGGTTGGTTATTAATGTCTTTTTGCGCATCGAATTGAACACATAAAATGCCATTAGGTTGGCAGCCTAAAAAAGCAGAAAGTTGGGTCAGCACGCCAGAGGCAAAAGTTTTTAGTGAGCCAACCTGAAATAATGTAGCGGTGCTTTCTAGGATTTTTTCTAATCCTTGGCGTGTTTTTTCTAGCGACATAATGGTTTCATAGCTGCGCAGGGTAGCGATGATGGATGTGGTTAGTTTTTGTGCTGTTAGCTCACTTTTCGCTTTGTAGTCATTGATGTCGTAATCGACAATGACGCGATCTTCGGGGGCTTGACCTGGCTGACCTGTGCGTAAAATAATGCGTGTGGCGGTGTTTTTTAGGTCTTCGCGAATGAATTTAACCAATTGCAAGCCAGCATCATCGGTTTCCATAACCACGTCGAGAAGGATGACGGCAATGTTTTTTTCGCGTTGTAACAGTTCTTGGGCTTCGGCTGCAGAGTAAGCAGAAAGGAGCGTTAGTTTACGATCTTTAAAGACCAGTTTGTTAAGAATTAACTGGGTAACGGCATGAATTTCGGGTTCGTCATCGACAATGAGCACGCGCCAGTTGTTTTCTTTTATGCGTGTTGGTGCTAGGGTGTTAGCGTTGCTTTTTAGTTTAAGTGGTGATGCCATTTGCTTAACGATCCGAAATTGTTGAAGATTGTAAAATACGGGGTAATTGTAAGGTGAAGTATACACCTTTTCCCTGCTCACTATCGAGCTTAATGCTGCCGTTAAGTGTTTGTGTGACAAGGCTATGCACAATGTGCAGACCTAAGCCGCTGCCGCCTTGATTACGTTTGGTGGTAAAGAAAGGCTCGAATACTTTATGCAGTTGCTCGTTGGCAATGCCGCGTCCTGTATCTTTGTAGCGAAGGATGACCTGCTCATGATTCAGTTCTGCTAATAGGTAAATTTTTCCGTACTGCTCAGGATCGAAGCCGTGTAGCAGTGAATTGGCGATAAAGTTAGTGATCACTTGTGATAAAGCGCCAGGGTAGGTATCCATGGTGATGTTGTCTGGGCAGTTTACCTCGACGGTTATGCGTGTTTTTTTGAGGCGCGGCTGCAAGGATGTAATGATTTCGTTTAAATATTGGGCGAGATTGAATTGGCGACGCTCATCGGCTGTTTGATCGACGGCAACTTGTTTAAAGCTTTGAATCAACTTATCTGCGCGTTGACTATTGGTGGTAATCAGGCGTGCAGACTCGACGGCGGTTGCAAAGTAGGCTGTCAGCTCTTCTTCGCTTAATTCACCAGTTTGGTAACGATGGTTGGTTTGCATCGTTTCGGCTTCTAGGTGGGTAGCTGCCGTTAGGGTAATGCCCACAGGGGTATTGATTTCGTGTGCAATGCCAGCAACCAGTCCGCCCAATGCTGCGAGTTTTTCAGATTGAATGACTTCATTTTGCATTGCTTTTTGTTGTGCCAGTGCGCTTTCGGCTTCGTTACGCGCTTTTTCGAGCGCTAATTTATTGGCTTCTCTCTCACTAACATCGCGCAAGGTTATTGTGACCAGTTGTTCTTCGCCTGTACCTGTGTGCGATAGACTAATTTCGACCAGTGGTTCACGTCCGTCTTTGGTTAAGGCACTCAGCGGCAGTCGTGTTCCCATAGGGCGATTTTCTGGTGATTTAGCATAGTCATCGCGCAATTGTGGGTGCTTGTCACGGTAGCGTTGGGGGATGAGCTGTTCGACACGCAGGGTCTTAAATTCTTGTTGGTTGTAACCAAAAAAATGGCTTGCCATTTGATTGCTGCGCACAATAGAGCCATCAGGCGCAATGGTGAGCATGGCATCGGGTGCGGTATCGAGTAGGGTGTCTAATTGGGCGCTGATTTGTTTGGCGGCATGATTGGCATCGATAACCTTTTTTGTGCTACGGATAATGATGATCGTAGCGATTAAGAGCGCCAAAAGAATAATGCCTGCGCCAATGTAAGCAATATTAATGGCATTGGTTTGGGCAGCATTGGTTTGTTCGCGGGCTTCTTGAACGCGTTCTTTGATGCGTTTATCGATTTTTTGCAGGGCAGTCAGTGCGGGTCCGTCATTGACCTTCACTACCGCATCAAGTTCTGCAGATGTGGCACCATTTTTGAGCATTTCAGGAATTTTTTGGTACTTGGTAAAGTATTCTTCAAAGGTTCTACGGACTTCGGCAAGAGCCGTTAAGTCGTCTTCTTTAACAAGAAGGCTTTCGAGTCGATTGAGTGCGCGACGTGTTTGTACGATGCTGGTGTCGATGGCTTGCTCATAACGGGCTAAGTCGCGGCGTAGAACGAGGTTTTTAAAATGATGGATAAACCCACCGTAACCAATCGCGCGATAGAGCGTACTCATTGCTTCGTGAACATCGCTTGATTTGGTGCTGTAAGCTTCCCATGTCGCGTTCGAATCTTGAAATCGAGATAGCATGAGAGAACCTAGGGATGCGATGAGGATCAACAGTGCCAAGGAAACGACAATAACGATTTTTGATTGTTTGTCGCTTGCTGTATGGTGTGAGGTGTTTTTTGAGCTCATGATGTGTACTTAATGTTTTGTATCAAATACGCACATTTTACCTGATTATAGGGCTATCTGTTGATGATAATCGTATCAATTTGCTAGTGATCTAAGGAAGGTCTGAAAAATGCGGCTTCGCTTTTTTTCAGACCTTCCTAACTTATTTTCTAGTGCTTTATTTGATTGTTTTTTTATTTCTAAAAACAATCAAATAAAACTTTGATTGTTGATGCATTGATGGCGGTGCTATAATCGTCAAAAAATAGGGTTTAGGGTGCAATGTATGAATAACCGTAATCAGTGGCAGCAGCTTCATCAATCGCTTGCTGCCGTCATCGTTGGACAAGATGTCTTATTAGAGCGTTTACTGATTGGTTTGTTGGCGGGTGGGCATGTGCTGCTCGAAGGCGCGCCGGGGTTGGCAAAAACCACGGCAGTTAAGGTGCTATCGCAAGCCGTTAGTTTGGATTTTGTGCGCATTCAATTTACGCCAGACTTGATGCCGTCGGATATTACGGGGTCGGAAATTTTGGACAAAGAGTCGGGGCTGATGCGCTTTGTGCAAGGTCCATTGTTCCATCAGCTTACCCTTGCCGATGAAATTAACCGTGCGCCGCCTAAAGTGCAGTCGGCATTATTAGAAGCGATGGCAGAAGGACAGGTGTCGGTGGCTGGTCAGACCTATCCGCTCGATCCATTGTTTTTTGTGGTGGCGACACAAAACCCGTTAGAGCATAGCGGTACTTATCCGTTGCCCGAAGCGCAGATGGATCGGTTTATGTTTCATGTGCGTCTCGATTTTCCTTCAGAAGCGAGTGAGTTGGCGATTTTGCAAAAGTCGCGTGCGGGGCTGTTGCGCTCGCCCAAAGTTGATGCCGTGCTGACGCAAGCGCAGCTGCAAGCGGGGCGAGAAGCCGTCGATGGGATTAAGATGGATGTGGCTTTGCAGCAATATTTGGTGCGTTTAATTGCCGCAACACGTCAACCCGAACAATGGGATGCCACCTTAGCTGGGACGGTGATGGTTCCTGCGAGTCCGCGTGCGACCTTGGCATTGGCGCAAGCGGCGTGTGCCCGCGCCCTTATTTATGGTCGTGACTATGCCACGCCAGAAGATATTGTGGTCTTGTTGCCCGATATTTTGCGTCACCGCTTGCATTTGAGTGCCACCGCACGTGCCATGCGACTCGATGTTGATGGTTGGGTAAAGCGGTTGCTTGATGTTGTTCCCATCACTATTTAGCGAACTTCTAAAAGCCTCGCGTTGCTTGTTTTTAGAAGCGCTAACTTTGTTTTATGATTGGGGGAAGGGGGTAAGTTAAGTAGCTAGATGCTCTTTCTATTGCCGCCTTCCCCCAGAACCCCCAACCCGTTAGGTTTTTAGTCATGCCATTTAATATTGCTTGGTTTGAGCAACTTAGCTTAAAGCAAAATGAAGCGCTAGCGTTGTCGCTCCCGTTTTTGCACCAAGGCAAAGGCTTGCGTGCGGGCGAGTTAACGGGGCGCATGCTGGAGCCCGGCATGGACGTGATTGAAAGTCGTCCTTACCGAGAAGGCGATCCGATCCGCTTAATGAATTGGCGGTTGATGGCGCGAACAGGGGATGCGTATATTAAATATGCGCCACGCGCGTTGGAACAGCGTGCCTTGTTGTTGGTCGATGTGAGTGCGTCTATGTGGCAAGGAACGGGCTTGCGTTTAAAGGTTGAACAAGCCGTAGGGGTTGCTTTTTCGTTAGCCAAAGCCGTATTGCCCATCACCGTGCTAGACACGCAGTTATGGGGACAAGTCCCGCAAAGTTTGCCCGTGTTGCGAGGCGTTGGGCGTTGGCAGTCGTGGCAAGAATCTTGGTTGGCTGCATTGGTGCAACAACAAACGCATCATAGTGAGTTGCCCTTATCGGAAGCGATGATTGTGCGTGAACAGCAATGGCTGATGGTGGTCTCGGATTTATCGCAATGGGACGCGCAAATGCAATCTTCCTTATTAGATTGGGCATCGTCTGGACAGGTATTGCTGGTGCATATTTTAGATAGACACGAGGTGTGCTTAACGGCGATGCCAAGCGTGCAGGTGAGTGGTTACCAACAGGCAGTGAGCCTAAGCGAAGACAATGTGCGTCGTTATAACGCCGAGATAGCGCAGTGGTTAGCGGATATTCGCAGTTGGTGTGCTGCGATGGGAGTGCATTATTGGCCTTTGTGGGCAGATGCAAATTTATCTGAATTGTCGTTGCAGACGGGCTGGGATGACATCCCTCCAACTGTGTCGTCCTCTTTTGCGAAAGGGGGCGTATGAATTCGCTGAGTCTTACAGCACCTATGTGGTTGTTGTTATTACCCCTTGTGTTATTGCTTCCATTGGTGGCGCGTGTTGGCTGGCAGGGCTTGGCGCGGTTGCGTTTTCGCCATGCCTTTGTGCATCGCTTTTTGCATGGCGAAGGTGTTGTTCAGTCGTTAAAACCGAGCACAACGGATTGGCTTGTCTGGCTTGCAGGGGTATTGATGGTATTCGCACTGGCGCAGCCAGTTTGGCACTTGTCGCAAGGCACAGAAGTTGCAGAGCAACAGCAAAGTGATGGCATTGTGGTTCTCGAAGCATCGGTGTCGATGCTGCTAACCGAAGCCGATGGACAGTCACGTTTGGCGCAATCGCAAGGTTGGTTAACACAGTTATTAGCGCAACGCGATGCCAATGCCAGAACAGGATTGGTTGTGTTTGGTGATGATGCTTATCAGGTATTATCGGCAACTACCGATGCGCCCTTGCTCACGACACTGATTGGACGGATTAATCCTGCGTTAGCAGGGCGTGGCGACTCGGCACTGTTGGAGGGGCTAACCTTAGGGCTTGCTGAGTTGGTCGACCTGAAATCGTCATCGGGATGGGTGCTATTGGTACATGATGGGGCGCAATCGACGCTGCGCGGTGATTTGCAACCCTTATTAGACTGGGCGAAGCAACATGGCAGTCGTTTGGCTGTGTTATCGGTGGGTGGGTTGCAAGCTGTGAATCACGATACGGGCGGTTTGTTATATTCGCCGCGTAGCGATGATTTGATGCAACAGTTAGCCAAAATTGGCGCAGTTACTGCCAGTTTTGATGATGCGTCAGGGCTATCTGCCTTGCAAACGGCATTATTACAAGCACAACCACAAACCAGTCGTCGCTTAGTGGCAGGGCAGGACTTGGATTTGATGCCGTACCTGTTATTGTTTGCATTATTGGTGTGGGCGTTGCCTTGGTTAGTTTGGGGGCGGTCGCAATCATGAGCATGCCGTTATATGTCGCGCAGCCTTGGTGGGCATTGGGTTTGTTATTGCCGCTTGTTGTTTTTGGCGTGCATTATTGGCGTGTGAGTCGGTTGGCGCAAAGCTATTGTTCGCCAGCGTTAATGTCGTTTATGCGCTTAACGCAAAGTCATTGGCGTGGTTTGCCGTGGCGTTGGGTGGCAGTATGGACTCTGTTGGTGTTGGTTCTGTGTCAGCCGAAATGGATTGATGCTGGCGCACAAGGCCAACAGCGCCCGATTCAGTGGGTGGCGCTGGTCGATTTGTCAGATTCGATGCAAGCACAAGATGTGCAGCCCAATCGCTTGCAACAGGCGCGTTGGTTGTTAGAGCAAAGCGCCAATCAGTGGCAACAGGGCGATCAGGTTGGGTTGGTGGTTTTTACGGCCAGTCATCATTGGTTAATGCCCCTTACGGCTGATAAGGCATTATGGCAAGCGCAGTTGTCTTTGTTGGAAGCCAATCTATTACCATTGCGTGGTTCGTTATTACAACAAACCGTAGCAGCCTTAGATGCCGCTTTGCCAAGCGATGTGGGGTTGCTCATCATCAGCGATGGTGGTGGTATCGATGCCAGTCTTCAATCGACGGCGTTATCGCGTGCTGCGTTGATGGTGGTGTTCGGCAAGGGCTATGCCTCATTGCCAGAGTCGATTGTCGATGGGGTGGGTGTTGATGTTGGTGTGCCTGTTAGCAAGGTTAAGCGGTTGGCGCACGATTGGGGTATCGACTGGGTTGCGGGTGAGCAAGCATCGCCCGATGTCGCTAGTTGGTTGGAAACGCAACGTCAACACGCTGTTGTTGATTTGCCGCATTCGTCGCAACAGGATATCGATTTAAGGGCTTGGTTTTTGTTGTTGGCGTTACTGGTGTGGTTAAGGTTTTGGCGCGTTGAACGCTTGCGTCGGGTGTTTTATGGGCTGGCAGTGGTAACGCTGTTTGTCGCTGTGGTTTATCAAGCTGTCGCGGTGAGTGATCAAGCAGATGCGGCACAGGCCAGTCGCGCTTTTCAGAAAGCCTTTAGAGATGCACTGACTGAAGAAGAACAGGTGAAAGCCTTGCGTGGGTTAGCAACGAGTTTGCAAGCGCAATCCGATTGGTTCTCGGCGGCACAAAGCTGGCGCGGTCTATTAGCCTATCAGCCCGACAATGCCGAGGCAAAAGCACAGCTAACCATAGCCTTATCGCATTTGCCTAAGTCGGTAGACTGGAGTGGGGAAGGCGGAAAACGTCCTAAAGGTGGACGAGAAGGCGTGATTGAGGATTGGCCTGACATGCCTGAGCAAGAAGAAACCAAAGATGTCTTGCGTGAAAGTAGCGTTAAAAATAGCTTAGAAACGCCCCCCGATGCATTGGCGGTAAAAGCTGGCGGCGTTGAAACGATGGTTACGAGCCAATTAGCGCAAGCGCAAAAACAGGCACGTACCGACACCGCTTTTTTAGGCGAAGCACGCGCGTTGGGCGCACAGCAACGCAGTTTTTATCAGCGCTTATTTGAGCAGGAAGCGGGCTTTGCAGCGGCACAAAGCGAGCCACAATCTCGAGATGGGGTTGCGCCATGGTAAAAAAGCTGGCGTTCATCCTATTCATTTTTTGCTCTGTAGCACATGCGGCAAGCGAAGCGACTGGGTTAGAGCGGGTGTTGGTCGAGGAGGAAGTGGTGCTTGCCAATCAAAAAATGACGTTAAAAGTCAGTCTCGCCACACGCAATCTGTGGCAGCAACAAGGGCTTAGCCTCATTATCGATATCGCCACAGACAAAGCCATGTCGTCTTTGTCTGCACAGTTGTTGATGCCTCCAGCGCAACCTTGGCAAGGGTTAAGTGTCATGCCAGAAGCCGAGCAACAACTGATTGATGGGGTTAGCCATTACCGCTGGCGGGCGATTGTCTTTCCGAAGCAGTTGGGCGTACAAGAGCTCCCCGCATTTCGCTTGCGTTTAGAAGGGGCGAGCGGGTCACAAAAAACCATTAGTTTGCCGAGTTTGTCGGTTTACGTGCGTAGTCTGCCTGTTTTTGTCCCCGCCGAAGCTTGGTTAGGTTTTGCCGACGCGCCGCCCGTTGCAAAAGCCAATCCAGCTTGGGTATTGGTAGGCGATCAGCAACTCAAAACATGGCAATGGCGCGTGCAAGGGTTTTGGGAGAAGGGTGTTTCTCTGCCTGCTCTGTCGGGTAAGGGCGCTATGGGATTGCAACCTTGGCTGGATGTACAACACGAATGGGTGGATGGTCAGTATTGGACAGTGATTCGCGCCCAGCAACCTTGGACGGCAACCGAAATGGGTCGTTGGCAGATCAGTGCGCAAGATATATGGCTGTTTGATGGGCAAACAGGCAAGGTGCAACACTGGCAACTCGATGGCAATGCAGGCTTTGCTCTGGCACGTTGGGTGTGGCATGGTTTATTGCTGTTGCTATCCTTGCTGCTATTGTTAGTGGTGATTGTTCTGTTGCGTTTGATGGTTTGTCGTGTGCGTCATCATCGTTACAGGCAAAACATCGTACGCGCCGCTGATACTCAGCAGCTATTGCGCGTGTTGGCTTTGCATTGGAATTTGTCGCCAGATATTCCACTCGCGCATCAGGCACAGGGGTTGCCGATTGAAGCTGAACTGATTGCGTTAGAAGGCTTGTTATTTTCTGATCACATATTGCACGGGACAGCATTTAAGGTGATTCGTGGGCAGTTGCTAACGCGAGATTGTCGTCAGGACTGTTAAGTGCTGTGACGCTGATGATATTTTCATGAATCAGCCATGTTTCCACTGGTAAAGCGATGCGCTATTCGCTAGTATGGTAGGGTTGTCTGGCCTGTGGAGAAACCCGTTTGCGTCCCTTATTTGTGTTGATCTTATCGCTGTTATCGATTTCTCCTAGCACTTACGCTCAGGCGATGAACGAACAGCAGATTCTTACCTTGTTTATGCAGCAAAATTTAGCGCTGATGGCGGCGAAATCGCAAGTCGATATGGCAACGGCTCAGGTTGTGATTGCCAAAGAGTTGACTAACCCCACGGTTTCGCTGAGTGTTGCTGGGCTGGGCGAAGTACGTGGTTGGGGTGCTAGCTACTGGGATCAGCCTTTCAATAATAATTTAAGTGTTAGCCAATTGATCGAAACAGCGGGTAAACGCCAGTTGCGCATCGAAGGCGCTGATATTGGGCTGAGTGCGCAAAGTTTACTGTTTACCGATTTGGTTCGTAGTTTGAAACGCGATTTATTAAACGCCTATTATGCTGTTGTGATGAATCAGCGTCGGGTGCGTATTTATGATGAAATTTTAGTGCAGCTTAATGGCATGTTGACTGCGAATGCCTTGCGTTGGAAAGCGGGTGATATTTCTGAAACCGAATTTCGTCGCATTGAGCTTGAAGTGTTTAAAGCCAAAACTGATGTCGAACAAGCGCATTTAGATTTGGATCTATCGCGTCAACAGTTGAACGAAATGCTCGCTCATGGGCTGCAATGGGAGTCATTAACCGTTAATGATGACTTTCCTACTCGTCAATTACCCAGTTTGAAGCAACAACAGTTATTAGATAGTGCCTTAGTGCAACGTGCTGATGTACAAGCAGCCGCTTTAGCAGTTCAGCAACAAGACACACAATTGCGCTTCGCAGAAGTTTTAAAGGTGCCAGATGTCTTGGTTGGGGCGCAGTATGTGCATGACGCTTCGGCCATTGTGCGTGATAGCGCAGGTATTGGACTTTCTGTGTCGGTTCCTTTGTGGCATCAATATCAGGGCGAGGTGGATCAGGCGCGTGCCAGTAAACGTGGCGCAGAAGTTGCTTTTGAGCAACTCAAAAAACAGGTGCAAACGCAGGTTGGTCTATCTTTTGCTCAGTTTCAGCAAAAGAAACAGGTTTTACAGCGCTTTGACCAAGATGTGATTAGTCGAGCCAAACAGGTGCGAGAGTCTTCGGTTCTGGCTTATCAACAGGGTGCTATTTCATTGTTGGCTTTATTGGATGCCGAAAATAATTACCGTAATACTATGTTGTCGTATACCCAAGCCTTATACGATCAAACGGCAGCTTGGTTCAATTTGATGTACGCCATGGGCGAAGAAGGAAAGTAAATGCATTTTTTATGGATTGTAGCGGGTCTTTCATTGGCGTTAACGGGCTGTGAGCAGGGCGATAAAACATCAGTAGCAACAACGGAAGCGGCATTAAGTTTGCCAACTTTCTTTGTCGATGGGCAGGATGTGGTGGTGACGAAAAGTGATCATCGTGCGAAGGGATTGGCATTTCATACGTTGGTGCTGAATGATGCCCCTGTTTTACCGCCTGCCAGTGCGGTGATTGCCTATGATGAGAACAGCACCGTCCGAATTACCTCACCCATTTCTGGGCGCGTGTTATCGACGCCTATTCCACTAGGGGCACACATTAACAAGGGTGATGTACTGCTCAAGTTAGATAGCCCCGACTTTAATGATGCCTTGTCGGCGCTGGAAAAAAGCAATGCCAATTTGCGCTTAATGAAAGAGTCGTTTGACCGTGCTAAAAAGCTGTTTGATGGCAAAGTGATGGCGCGTAAAGATTATGAGCAAGCGCAAGATGATTTTATTAATGCCCAGTCGGAACATGATCGGGCGCGTAAGTTTTTAGAAAAGCTGGGTGTTCAGATGGGCGGGATGAGCACACAAACGGGTGCGTTTCATTTAAGAGCACCATTGTCGGGCATTATTACCGAAGCAGCAGTCAACCCAGGAATGGAAGTCAGCCCTAATCTTGCTAATCCTCTGTATGTCTTGGCAGATTTAAGCAAACTCTGGTTATGGGTCGATGTTTTCGAAAAAGATATTGCCCGCGTTCAGACAGGGCAGCCGATTAGCGTTAAAGTTTCTTCTTGGCCTGATTACGAGTTTTATGGTCATGTGGATTACATCAGTCAAGTGGTCAACGAAAGTACGCGCTCTATTCGTGTGCGCTGTGCCTTAGATAATTTGGATTTAAAGCTGATGCCTGCGATGCATGCTTCGGTATCGATTCGTAATTTGCCAGGACAGCCATCATTAATGATTCCGCTGTCGGCAGTGATTGCCGAGGGCGATCAGAACTTTGTCTTTATCAAAACCAGCGAGGATCGCTTTCATTGGCAAGCTGTCCAGTTAGGCATCCGCTTTGAAAAAGAAGCTATTGTGCGTGTCGGGCTTAAAGCGGGCGATCAGGTTGTGAGCAACGGTGCTTTAGCATTGCGTCAGGACATGCTGTTGAACAAGATGGAATCAACAGGGAAGCGCTAAAAATCTCGCTTCGCTTGTTTTTAGGCTTTCCAAGTTTATTTTTTAGCTGAAGGAAGGAGGGTATCAATGTGTTACATGTTATTTTTAACACTCCCTTCCTCCAGACCACCTACCCGTTAGGTTTTTAGAGGTGCCAAACATATTATGAGCAAGCCGTAAATGATTCGTAACATTTTAATTTTTGCGCTACATCAGCGTTGGATGGTCATTATTCTGACGGCGCTAATGGCGATTTATGGTGCTTTTTTGTACGAACGTTTGCCCGTACAAGCCTTTCCCGATGTGCAGAATGTGTATGTTGTCGTCATTACGCAATTTCCCGATCAGTCGCCAGAAGAAGTGGAAAAACTGGTTAGTATGCCGATTGAACGCGCCATTAACGGTGCGCCGCATTTAATGAGTTTGCGCTCAACCTCGATGTTTGGTTTGTCGGTCGTTACGGCAACCTTTGATGATGATGCCGAAGATTATTTTTCTCGTCAGCAAGTCTTAGAGCGATTGCAACAGGCAAATTTACCTGCCAGTGCCCAGCCTGTTTTAGGTCCGTTGACCACCGGTATTGGCGAAATTTATCGTTATGTTCTACGCAGCGAAAACTTGCCGCTGACGGAACTCCGAGCATTGCAAGATTGGGTGGTTGCGCCACACATCAAAACGGCACCAGGTGTTGCCGATGTCTCTAGCTTCGGTGGCAAGGTCAAACAATATCAGGTCAATTTAGACCCAGAACGCTTGCGTTCATTTAAGCTCGACGCAGGGAAGGTCTTGGATGCCTTAGCCGCCAATAATGCCAATACGGGCGGCGGATTTTTGCACAGTGGTGAACAAGCCATGGTGATTCGTGGTATTGGCTTATTGCGCTCATTGGATGATATTGGACAGGTCATTGTCAGCAACAATGGCGCAACCCCTGTGCGGGTGAAAGACTTAGGTCAAGTCGAAATAGGGCATCAGGCGCGAACGGGTATTGTTGGTTTTAATACTGAAGATGATGTCTCTTTAGGCATTGTTATGATGACTAAGGGTGGCGATGCGGTTAAGGTTTTGGAGGGCGTTAAAAAGCGTATCGATGAATTAAATGGCGTGATGCTGCCGGCGGGAACACATTTGGATGTGGTCTATGACCGAACGCAACTGGTGGTGCATACGGTGCATACGGTCAGTGATAATTTGTTGCATGGTGCTTTATTGGTTATTGGGGTTTTATTACTCTTTTTATTGCGTCCCATTGCCGCTTTGATTGTCGCAGCCGTTATTCCTCTATCATTATTGTTTGCCTTTATTTTTATTAGTGCCTTTCATGTTTCTGCCAATCTGATTTCATTGGGGGCGGTGGACTTCGGTATTATTGTTGATTCGGCGGTGGTATTGGTTGAGGCGGTGATGGTGCGCCTGTCATTAGATTTGGCAAAAAATGAATCGGATTTACACCGTCGCCAAGGGGTGGTGATGACGGGTAGTCAGATGATTCGTCCTATTTTGTTTTCTAAATTGATTTTAATCGCTGCTTTTTTACCTGTACTCACTTTTCAACAAGTCGAAGGTAAGATCTTTTCGCCGATGGCGCTAACCTTAACCTTTGCCTTAATCGGCTCCGTGTTGCTGACCTTATTTTTAGTACCTGCCTTAATGAGTTTTTTCTTAAATGAACGACTCAGTGAGCGCCACAATCCTTTTACTGATGCATTAACAACAGGCTATCGTGCTATTCTGAAGCTGGTGCTCCGGTTGCCTAAGGTGTTTGTTGCTATTATGCTGGTTGTACTCATTTTTAGCTTGTCCTTAGCGCGCTATTTGGGTACTGAATTTATGCCAAAATTGGATGAAGGGAACATCTGGCTAACCGTTACCATGCCTACTGCCACTTCGTTAGAAGAAAGTAAAGAAAAAGAGCGTCAGGTTCGAGATGTGTTGATGGGTTATCCCGAAGTAAAGATTGTTTTGAGTCACTTAGGTCGTCCCGAAGATGGTACGGATACCAAGGGCTTTAACAGTATGGAGTTGTTGGTTGACCTTGAGCCAAAAGAAACCTGGCATCATGATACGAAAGTTGCGCTCATTAACGATATGAAAGGCAAGCTGTCTGAGTTATCGGGTATGCAATACAACTTTTCGCAGCTCATTCAAGATAGCGTGGAAGAAGCGATTTCGGGTGCGAAGGGCGAGATTGTTATTAAACTCTTTGGGTTAGAGTTGCCAGTGATGCAAGAAAAAGCCGATCAAATCGTTAATATTCTTAACGGGATACAAGGCGCAAGTGATGTCGGCGCCGAGCAGCAACTGGGTTTGGGCGAAGTGCAGCTGGTCATTAATCGTGAAAAAGCCGCCCGTTATGGCATTAATGTCAGCGATATCAATCAGCAAATCGAAGTCGCCTTGGGTGGCGGTATCGCCACTCAGATTTTAGAAGGCGAGCGCCGTTTTGACTTGCAAGTCCGCTTACAAGAAAGTGGTAGAAATTCGGTTGCTGCTTTAGGCGATTTAATTATATCGGCCAGTGATGGACGCTTGATTCCCTTAGCAGAAATGGCAGATATTCGCGTTAGAACCAGTGCCAATCGTATTTCGCGCGAAAACAATAATCGTCGTATTGCCATTAAATGTAATTTGGTTAATCGCGATCAAGGCTCATTCGTTAAAGAAGCCATGCGGGAAGTGAAAGAGCATATCGACTTACCCGCAGGCTATCGCTTAGTCTGGTCGGGGCAGTTCGAGAACCAGCAACGCGCCATGAAGCGCCTATATGTGATTGTGCCGATTTCATTATTGCTGATTTTTGCGTTGCTCTTTTGGGCGTTTAAGTCGGCGCAGCAATCTTTGTTAATTATGCTTAATGTCCCCTTCGGTTTGGCTGGCGGGCTTATTTTATTGTGGTTATTAGGGATTAATTTAAGTATTTCGGCTGCAGTGGGTTTTATTGTCCTTTTTGGTATAGCGGTGCAAAATGGCGTTATTTTATTAGAGCAAATCAATTGGTTGCGTGCAGAAGGTGAAACGCTCATTGATGCCGTTCGCGATGGTGCGGTTGCCCGTTTGCGTCCTGTTTTAATGACGGCACTCATGGCAATGCTTGGTTTGTTACCTGCTGCTGTTTCGACAGGGGTGGGTGCGGAAGCTACGCAACCTTTCGCCTTAGCCATTATTGGAGGACTGATTACCGCGACCATTGCAACCCTTACCCTGTTACCCGCCTTGTATTTAATCTTTGCTCGCCGAGCGGAGTTAAAATGCAAAAATTGTTTGTAGCCTTAATGAAAGGAAGAGAATAATGCAAGAAATTCGTGCTTATATTAAACCGTTTATGTTAGAGCGGGTCGCGTTGCGGTTAATGGAATTGCCCGACTTTCCGGGCATGTCCGCAATGACGGTAAAAGGTTTCGGTAAAGAACGCATTATGGGCGCGCAGGAATATGATCCCTTTATCGAAAAAGTTCGCTTAGAGATTATCGCACCAGACGATCAGGTCGATGCGATTGTACAGGCAATTTTAAAAGAAGCTCACTCAGGTCGCCCTGGTGATGGAAAAGTGGTGGTCTCGCCATTGGGGCGTTTGTTTAGTATTCGGCATCAGCAGGAAGAGGTTCTGTCTTAACTGCCGCTTTACTTCGTTGAACAAAGTGCTGAAACTTAGACGACCTCTAATTACTCGTCATTCCCGCGAAAGAGGGAATCTATCTTATTGATTTCATGGATCCCCGCCTGCGCGGGGATGACAAAAAGGTGGTTTTTAGATATTCCCTGTTGTATCACCACTTGGTCGCTTATTTAGTATTCAATATTAACAGGAAGAAGTTCTGTCTTAACTGCCGCTTTACTTCGTTGAACAAAGTGCTGAAACTTAGACGACCTCTAATTACTCGTCATTCCCGCGAAAGAGGGAATCTATCTTATTGATTTCATGGATCCCCGCCTGCGCGGGGATGACAAAAAGGTGGTTTTTAGATATTCCCTGTTGTATCACCACTTGGTCGCTTATTTAGTATTCAATATCAACAGGAAGAAGTTCTGTCTTAATGCGCTTTGTGCTTTGTTCATCAAAGCTAACGCTGAGTGTTGTTCCATCAGTGCTGGGCGTGACGGTTAGCTCCGCGCCTTTGGGTAAGTCGGCAAACAAAACGGCATCGGCAAGCGGGCGTTTTAAATGCGTTTCGATGACGCGATCCAAAGGACGAGCGCCCATTTTGGCATCAAATCCTTTTTCGCTTAACCAATCGCGAGCTGCTTGCGATAGGTTAAGCGTGAAGCCTTTAACCGTGAGTAAGGCTTCGAGGGCGAAAATGGCTTTATCCACCACCTTGGGCATCACTTCGCGCGATAAAGGCGCGAAGGGCACAACGGCATCTAAGCGATTTCTAAATTCGGGCTTAAAGGTGTTGTCGAGCGCTTTTTGCATGCCGTGCGATTCGCTGTCGAGCGCCATAAAGCCAAGGGTGTTGCGGTTGAGCTGATCGGCACCGACATTCGATGTCATGATTAAAATCAGATTGCGGCAATCGACTGTGCGTCCGTTGTTGTCGGTTAAACGCCCATCATCCATCACTTGTAGCAACACATTAAAAATGTCGGGGTGTGCTTTTTCAATTTCGTCGAGCAATAAAACCGCATGTGATTGCTTCAAAATTGCTTCGGTTAACAGCCCGCCTTTTTCGTAGCCGACATAACCAGGTGGCGCACCAATGAGGCGAGCCACGCTATGGCTTTCCATGTATTCCGACATGTCAAAGCGATGCAGTGGAATCGACAGATGACTGGCAAGCTGTTTTGCCAGTTCTGTTTTGCCTACCCCTGTAGGACCTGTAAACAAGAAACTGCCCCACGGCTTATTAGGCGCACGTAGTCCTGCACGTGCCAGCTTAATGGCATTAACCACATGCTCGATGGCTTTGTCCTGACCAAAAACCACGCGCGTTAAACTGCTATGCAGTGCTTGCAGTTGGGTTTTCTCATCGCTGGTGCTATCCGAAATCGGGATATGGGTTTGCGTCGAGAGTAGGGCGCGAATATCACTAGCGGTAATGCGGCTTTTACGTTTGTTTGCCGCTTTTGCCCGTTCATGAGCACCCACTTCATCGACCAAATCAATGGCTTTATCGGGTAAATGGCGGTCGGTAATGTAGCGTGCAGACAGTTCAGCCGCAGCGGTTAGCGCGCCAAGTGTGTAATGTACCTGATGATGACTTTCAAATTTGTCTTTTAAGCCTTTTAAAATGGCAATGGTATCGCTCACACTCGGCTCTAACACATCAACTTTTTGGAAGCGACGATTGAGCGCTTTGTCCTTAGAAAAAGCCGTGCGGTATTCTTCGAAAGTGGTTGCACCGACGCATTTAATCGTCCCTTTTGCTAGAGCAGGCTTGAGTAGGTTAGCCGCATCCATTGCGCCGCCTTGTACGCTACCTGCACCGACAATAGTATGGATTTCATCGATAAATAAAATGGCATTATCGACTTTTTCCAGTTGATTCAAAATCGTTTTAAAGCGCTTTTCGAAGTCGCCACGATAGCGTGTTCCTGCTAACAAACCCGCTAAGTCGAGGGTGTAAATTTGCGAGTCGGCTAACCCCTCGGGCAGGGTGTTGTTTTCGGCTGCCAACGCCAAGCCTTCGGCAATGGCTGTTTTACCCACACCAGGTTCGCCAACCAGCAAGGGGTTGTTTTTGCGTCGACGCAATAAAATTTCGCTAACCCGCAGAACTTCTTTATCTCGCCCAATAACAGGATCAATTTTGCCGTCGCGCACCAGTGTGTTGAGATGAACCGCGTATAAAGACAGCGCATCTTCTGGCGCATCTTTTTCGTCAGAATCCCCTTTTTTGTTTTTTTCCCGATGGTGCGGATTGTCATCCTTGCGCAAGCCGTGGGCAATGAAACTGAGCATGCTGGCTTTGTCGGCACCATAGCGTTCGAGCAAGTCAACGGCTTGGCTTTCGCGCTCGGCATAAAGCGAGGCGAGTAGCCCTAGCGCGGTTACCTTTTGTTGTTGCATTTGTTGTGCATTGTAAATGGCGCGCTCGATCACGCGCTGCAATGCCATGGTTGGCATAGCCTCTTCTTCATCAACAGGGCGCTTTTCTTGTAATACCAGTAAATGAATGATTTGTTTTTTTAATGCGTCTCGATTGACCAAGCAGGCAGCTAAAGCTTCTTGAATGGCACTATGTTCGATCAGTAACGAGAGAAGATGCTCTAGTGTAACGTAGGCGTGCTGTTGCTGTTGTGCAAGGGTAAAGGTTCCCGATAGCAAATGTTGAACGTCTTTTTCGAGCATTGACATAGCATTAGTCTCTTAGCGATGGTGTATTAGGTACGTTCAGGTTGCAGCGTGGCGAGTAACGGGTAGCCTTGCTCACGCGCATGTTGCAATACTTGTGTCACTTTGGTTTCAGCGATTTCTTTATAGTAGGTGCCACAGATGGCTTGTCCTTCTTCATGAATAATCAGCATAATGTCCGTTGCTTTATCAATCGGTTGTCTGAAGTATTTCATCAGCAGTTCGACCACAAAATCCATTGGTGTGAAATCGTCGTTGTGCAACACCACATCGTAACGACGGGGAGGCTGATATTGGGTCTGTTCGAGTAGTTCTGGATCTAATTGAGAGAGTGACATGATTATTCCACCGTGACTTTTGCGTAAAGATGCCCACCCGTCTGGTGGCGATCTGCTGGCAGTCCTTTGAAAGGGAAGCGAATATAACTACCTACTTTGACTTCTTTAGCAATTTTAACCTTAAACAATCCCGTTGGTGCATCGAAGTACATTTCACCGCCATTTTTCCATAGTATTTGCGGTACTTTTAGCAGCATATATAAGTCGCCACCCCGAATTTTAAAGGCACTATGATGGGTGAGTTTGAATGAGACAACATAATCTCCTGCGCGACCACCGAATAAGCCCGGAAACCCCTTACCAGGAAAACGATATTGTTTGCCAGACAAGGCACTGCTATCGAACGGCACTTTGGCATTGAGGCTAGGGACTAAAAAATGTCCTTCTTTGAGTAGGCGAAACGCATATTTTAAGGTCAGCGGATAGACCATATTGCGATCACGCCCCGCAATGGTATCGGGTTCCCAGTGACCAAAACTGGTTTTGGGTTTGGCTCGTTGAAAACTGCTGTCATGACTTGTTTGGCTGCTACTAAAACCTGCGGAAGCGCGTCGCTGCGCTGCCTGTTGTGCGGCCATTTTGAGTGCTTGAGCCGCAGAGTCATAGCTTTGGCGATGACGACTGAGTACATCGTAGGCTTCGGACACTTCCTGAAAGCGACTGGTTGCCAATGGGTGATCGCTGACATCGGGATGATATTGACGTGCTAACTTGCGAAACGCAGCCTTAATGACGGCTAATTCGCAGGCTTGAGTCACACCAAGCACGGCATAATAATCTTTTTGTGCATCGAATAAGTCTGTCATGACTGTGTTCTAACTCATTGAAGAAGCGTGTAAATGATGATAAATAATTCAGCAAAAATCGCTATATGTTGCGTTTTAGAACTAATTTTACCACAAAGTATTGTGTAGTGTGAACGGCTTTATACTATGCATTTTTTATGCCAACAACTGGTAGTTGTCGTCCTTAAATACTGAAATACAAGCGATTACTGTTGTTTTGTCGAGTTGATTGGCATCAGCTAGTCGAATAATTTCTGCGAGCGCCACCTCTAGACCAAGAGAGGGACGATAAGGACGATGTGATGCCATGGCTTCGACAATGTCGGCAACGGCTAAAATACGCGACTCGAGTAAAATTTCATCGCCCTTTAAGCCTAGTGGATAGCCAGAGCCATCTAACTTTTCGTGGTGTTGACGTACAATCGTCGCGACAGGCCATGGAAACTCAATATCTTTTAAAATTTCATAGCCTGATTCTGGATGTGTTTTAATGAGCATAAATTCAATGTCTGTTAGTCGCGTAGGTTTGTTTAAAATTTCGGCAGGAATATTGATTTTACCGACATCGTGAATTTGAGCGGCTAAATTTAGCCCTTCGATACGCTCGGCATCGAGTCCCATTTTTTGAGCAATGGCACAGGCTAACAATGCCACGCGTTTTTGGTGTCCTGCTGTATAGGGGTCTCGCATTTCGATGGTGTTGGCAATGGCGGTTACTGTGTCGATGAGTAATTCATTGATTTTTGCTGCATTGCTGTCAAGACTAGCTTGGGCATTGGCACGCCATTGTAGTTGTTCAAAGTTTTTAAGGGCAAAATTAATATCGCCACGAATTTCACGTAATAAACCGAGAATTTCATCATCAAAGAAGTTTTTATGTTCGGAGCAAAATGTCATGACCCCTTTAATATGTTCGTTATCACCAATACTAAAGTTAGCAAAAGATTTGCTGCCATGTTTTTGCGCAAGTTCTTTACAGATGGTAAAGTCAGCATCTGCGCTGTCAACATCATTAAAAATGAGTTCTTGCTCGCCCTTTAATTGGTTAAGCAGTGTTTCACCTTTTTCGTGTAGCAAGGTTTTAAGGTCTTTGATATCGTTTTGGTTGCTATCTGCTGAAACGTGTATATTCATCGCTTGTGTTTGTGTATCTTGGCTGCCAATCCAAATAAAACAAAACTTACCTTGTGTAATGGCAATTTGACAAATACTACTAAACAATACTTCTGGCGTATCGGAATAAACAATGGCTTGATTGGTAAGGCTTAGCGCTTGATAAAGCTCTTTTTGCCGAATGAGGCGTACTTCATTGGCTTTTTCTTGGCTAATATCTGTGGCGGTGGTGATATAGCCAACGACTTGCCCGAGTTCAAGAATTGGCGCGATTTGAATCAGTAACCACAGAATACGATTGTCTGGGCGAGTAAGCTGAAATTCATCTCTAAATTGTGTAATGGTTTGCATTTTTAAGGCATCAACGCCTGCTCCAAAGCGTTGCTGATCTTCTGCTTTGAGAATGGAAATAAAGCGATCACCAGGCATTTCAAGGCTAAATGCTAATCCCGTCATCTGCTGCCACGTTTCATTCGCATATAAGAATCGACAATCGCTATCGGTACGAACAATACCAATCGGAGCAACGGCTGCGAGGGTGTGAAAGAGGTTTTCGCTTTGAATTAACGCTTCGTGTGCTTTGCGTTGCTCGCCAAGGATCTGTGTCCGTTCAATACCGCGTTTAATCGCGGGTAATAAGCGAGCGGTGTTTTGTTTGAGCACAAAATCTTGCGCCCCTTCTTGCAGGGCTTCGACCGCCATTTCTTCGCTAATTTTGCCTGACGTTAAAATAAAGGGAATGTTCAGGTGAAAGGTATTAAAAAGCTCTAGGGCTTGCATACCACCGAAACTGGGTATCATAAAATCAGAAACAACCACATCCCATTTTTGGTTGCTTAGTGCCTGTTTCATGCTCTCGTAACCATCAACACGAGACACGCTAATATCCCATTCGCCATGTTTTAAAGCGCGTTCTAATAATAGTGCGTCGTCTTCTGAATCGTCAACGATAAGGACGCGTAGGATAGGTTTGTTCATCGAGCTTCCTAACGACTATTCAGGTGATTCATTGGTTAGTAGCCAATAAACACCCAGCTGGGTAACCGTTTCGATAAAGGTATCAAAATTGACGGGTTTGCGAATATAGCTATTCGCGCCCAAGTCATAGCCATGAATCACATCTTCTTCTTGTTTAGAAGAGGTAAGAATCACCACGGGCACACGTTTTAATAAAGCATCATTTTTAATGGCTTCGAGTACCTCAAAGCCGCCGACTTTGGGAAGTTTTAAGTCTAGTAAAATTAGCGCTGGTCTATCATTAACATCACGTCCTGTAAACTCACCTTGAGCAAACAAAAAATCCAAGGCTTTAGCACCATCTTCAGCGATAACAAGGGGATTGAGTACATGTCCTTTTTTTAAGGCGCGTTGGGTGAGTAAGACATCGTCAGGATTGTCTTCGACCAGTAGGATGTATTTGTCTTTCATGAGGTTATATCCATGTTGTTATTGTTTTGTGTCCGTTAGTCCCAGTGTAAAAAAGAAGGTCGCTCCTTTTTCGGGTTCACCTTGCGCCCAAACGCGCCCAAAATGTCGCTTAATGATGCGATAAACCATCGCTAAGCCAATGCCATTACCAGCAAACTCTTGTGCTGTATGTAGTCGTTGAAAGGGCTTAAAGAGCTTGTCTACATAGGTCATATCAAAGCCTGCACCATTATCTTGTATAAAAAATACCCTTTCATTGTTTTCCATCTTAGCAGAAAACTCGATACGTGCTTGTGCTTGTTTTGCTGTATATTTCCAAGCATTACCCAATAAGTTAGTTAGTGCAATCTGCATCAAGTGTGCATCGGCATAAACCTTAAGTTCGGGCATAATTATGACGTTAACATGGCGTTCTGGTTCTTGCCGTGCGAGTTCGTTCATAATGCGTTGCACGATTTCGCTCAGGTTGATGATTTCAGGTTGCATATCAGTGCGTGTTTGCCGTGATAATTGTAGCAAGTCATCAATGAGTCCAGCCATTTTCTGACTGGCAGCACGAATGCGGTTAAGATAGTCCTTAGCTGTTTCATCAAGTGCGTCATTATAATCTTCTAGCAGTGCCTGACTAAAGCCGTCGGTTGCACGCAATGGTGAGCGCAAGTCGTGTGATACGGAATAGGTAAAAGCTTCCATTTCATCGTAGGCATTTTGCAATTGTGCGGTGCGCTCGTTAACTTTTCTTTCAAGTTCGATATTGATGTTGCGAATTTTTTCTTCAGCTAGCTTTTTTTCACGAATGTCACGCACGATTTTAGAAATACCAATAATCTGACCTTGGCTATTTTTGATTGGTGACAAGGTAATTGCAACATCGATGAGCTGTTGTTGCTTATCTAAAAAGGCTGTTTCAAATTGGCTAAAGGCTTGCCCTTGTATAATACGTTGTGTAATTTCAGTTTCCTGTTGCTCCCAGTTAGGCTGATAGAGCATGGTAATCAGTTGACCAATTGCTTCATCGTCAGTATAGCCAAACAGTCTTTCTGCCGAAGCGTTCCATGTCAAAACCCTATTGTCGAGCGACTTGGTAATAATGGCATCAACTGAGTATTTAATAATGTTAGATTCGACTTCACGGGAAATAAATTGTTGATTTTTAATGGTAATAAATCCAATAAAATAAAGTACAACGACAAAGAAAGCCAGTAGCTTAATGCCATGCCAGTACCACCAAGATATATCCCACAGCTGGGTCAGATGGAATAAGAAAGCAGCAGTCGCTAATAATAAAATAACCGTAGCAAGATAAAAGTCTTGACACTGCTGTTGTTGCCAAAAGCGAGCGATAAAATATGAGGCACTGATTAGGTAAAGTAGGGTGGATAAACCATAAAGCGATAACACAATATCGCTAAAGTGATTGCCGATGACAAGTGCTACAGGCAAAAAGCGATCGTCGATGAGTAGAGCAATCATCGTGACCAGTAGAGCAACCGCAAAGGGTAACCAAAAATAAAAGCGCGCACTGACTTGGCGTTCAGGCAAAAATACAGCCAACAGCAGGACAGAGCCAACCAATGTTGAGATGGCGTGTGGCCAAATAAAATAGCTTTCGCTGCTGCTGGCAGCATGAAATAGATTCAGTATTCCCATGCCAATCAAAGCAAGTGCGACACCATGAAAACGGGTAAGGCTATATTGGTTGTTATCAAACTTAAAGATAAAAAGCGCGAGCAACAACATGAGCACCGAGCCAGTCGTTTCTAAAGTGGCATGTAGAGCAAAGTCAGTAAAGAATATTGACTGATTAGCGAGCCACACACCAACTAAGCAAAGCAAAAACATGCCGATAGATAATAGTGATAATCGCCATAAACTGTGCTGTTGTGCTTCGTTCATTGCCCTTGCCTTATTGTTTGTAAGCAACCAATGCTCGTTTTAACTTTTGAAAGTCGATGGGCTTACTTAAAAAGTCATCCATACCAGCAGTTAAACAGGCTTGTTGGTCTTCATTAAAAGCATT
>CAZSGH010000036.1:0-27621 GCA_964606405.1 uncultured Francisella sp. | reverse complement strand
ACCAACCAAAACGCTCTAGCTTGTCGGCGTAGGGTTGTAATAATGGGGGCATATTGACTCCTAATTAATTAATACCTAAGGAACCTCTGAAAAAGGCATGAACCACCTCTTTCAGACCCTCCCTAAAGCTACTCACAGCTCAATAAGCAAACTTGGTTTCTTCCCGAAGACTTCGCTTGATACAGTGCTTTGTCTGCCAATTGGTATAGCTGATGATGTTGTACTTGTTCTAACAGACAACTCACACAACCAATACTAATGGTCAGATGAATTTCATGTCCCTCTGCTTGCACACACATGTGCGAAACAGACTCTCTCATCCGCTCTAAGACAATGTTAGCTTGTTGCGCATCGGCATGAGGTAATAAGACAATAAACTCTTCACCACCCAATCTCGCAACAATATCTTGCGCACGTACCCGAGATAGCAACTCATTCGCCAAAGCACGCAACACTTCATCGCCCACATCGTGCCCGTAGGTATCGTTAATACGTTTAAACCAATCAATGTCAACAACCGCTAAACTCAGCATTCGCTTTTGATAATGATGTGCTTGCAATGCTTGCTCTAGTAATGGGAAAAACGCTGCTCGATTCAACAACCCAGTTAATACATCATGCTCGGCCTTATCACGCCATAGCGAGGAGGACAACTCAGCATCAATCAAGGCACGATTATGTAGCGCAATACTTAAGGTAATAAATACCGTTGCCGCAAGATAAAATACCAGCATCAAAATACTGTGCTCAACTGTCTGCTGAACAAAAGGACCAAAATCCTGCGCTGACAATAGGATAATCGCCAACACCAAGAACACCATCGCCGAGATAACCACTGGCATATGCACGCGAAAAGCTAACAGCAAAAGCACTGGCAGCACAAGATAAACAAGGAAAGGAAACCCCTGATAAGCAAGCAACACTAACCCCAAAGCAAGCAAAAAATAAAGAACACCCTTACGCCACTCAGACCAAGAGGACACACCAAAATGCAAAAACGACTGATATAAGCTATACACCAGCAAAATACCGAATCCATCGGAAACCAATAAAATCAAGACAAACTCAGGAACATGAGACCAAGTAATATAGGCACCCCACGCCAAGTTGCCAGCAATAATCAGTCCGCTGACCAAGGTCGGCAGCAAACAAACGCCCAGCGCAAAAGGCACTAAGTCATAAAGCCGATCAAGACCATTAGGCAATAAACGCTGCATCATCACCGCCGACAACCAAGCTGCCAATGTATCTGCCGACGCAGCAACAAAGGTATGTAACAGGGCATGATCACCAGAAGCCATGCCATCGTAATTCACTGCAAAACTGGCTAACAAAACCATCGGTAGCGCCGCCACGCCAAAACGCAGCACCATCACCAAGCCAATGCCAGCAGGCAACCATAAAATGGTGATATTGCTTGGCTGCATGGAAAATGCCTGCATCCCCAGCAATGCGCTAGCAGCATAGAGTAGCGTTAGCACAAACAACAAGGGGGATAACTTAGCTGTCATAGACAGTTAGACCTCTCGCTCAAAAACCACCACGTATGCCTCTCGACTCGACAGTAGCAATAAGCGACGAATTTCTTTTTCGATGGTTACCACGCGCCAACCTTGCTTGGCATAATTATTTAAAAACTCGGTGAAGTTTTCAGGATCGACCTTGGCATCACCAAACAACAGCGAACCAAACCAACCTTCAACATAAACCTTAACCAAATATTCTTTCATCCTGTTCCCCGTGAAACAAAAAGGGATGCCAACGCACCCCTTAACTTAAGAGAGCTTCCAAAAACCCAATGGGTAGGAGGTCTGGAGGAAGGGATGCAGAATAGCATATTAACTCATTGATTTAACACCCTTCCTTCAGCTAAAAACAAGCTTGGGAAGTCTAAAAACAAGCGAAGCTCTGTTTTTAGAGGTTCCCTTAAACCTTGTAATACTCACGATACCACTCAACAAACCGACGAATCCCTTCTTCGACGGGTGTGTTCGGCTTGTAACCGACATCTTTAATGAGGTTCTCGGCATTGGCAAAGGTATCAGGCACATCACCCGCTTGTAGCGGCAACAAGTTTAACTCTGCCTTTTTACCCAAGCACTCTTCTAGCACTTCGATATAACGCATCAATTTCACAGGCTGGTTATTACCGATGTTATACACGCGCCAAGGTGCTCTGCTGGTGGCTGGATCTGGGTTCATTCCGTCCCAGTCGAGATTCGGCTGCGCATTATGATCGAGCGCGGCTACCACGCCGTTGGCGATGTCATCGACGAAGGTAAAATCGCGGGTATGATTGCCGTGGTTAAAGACATTAATCGGCTTGCCTTCGATGATGTTTTTGGCAAACAAAAACAATGCCATATCAGGACGACCCCACGGACCATACACCGTAAAGAAGCGTAAGCCCGTCGTTGGCATATTAAACAAGTTAGAATAGCTATGCGCCATTAACTCGTTGGCTTTTTTGGTTGCTGCATACAGGGTTAAGGGATGATTGGCACTATTGTGCTCCGAAAACGGCATGGCTTCGTTAGCACCATACACCGAGCTGGTGCTGGCATAAACCAAATGCTGCACATTATGATGACGGCAACCTTCTAAAATATGCAAAAAGCCTGTGATGTTACTCTCGACATACACATGCGGGTTTTCGATAGAATAACGCACCCCAGCTTGCGCCGCCAAATGTACTACCTTATCGAACTTTTCTTTTTCGAACAAAGCCTCCATCGCAGGGCGATCCGCCAAGTCGATTTTCGCAATACTGAAATTGGGTTTAGCTTCCAATCGTGCCAATCGCGCTAACTTGAGGTTTACATCGTAGTAATCGTTGATATTATCTAAACCAACAACGGTGTCACCACGATCTAACAAAATATGCGATACGTGCGAACCAATAAATCCCGCTGCGCCTGTTACCAATACTTTCATTTATATACTCCAGCGAACTTATAAAAACCAAATGGGTAGGAGGTCTGGAGGAAGGGGGGGGGAATTAGCATGCAACCCATTGAAAAAACCCCTTCCTTCAGCCAAAAATGAATTGGAATGTCTCAAAACCAGCGAAGCGCAGTTTTTAGAGACATGCTCCATTATGTACGTGCTGATGTTCAATTTCTTGTGCTGTTGCAGGACGAACGTCAATCACCTCGGCTGCAAACATCAATGGTACGCCTGCTAGCGGATGATTACCATCGACAATCACCGTTTCTTCACCAATATCGGTCACACGATAAATAACAATGTCGTCATCCGTTCCGCCTTCTGGCTTACCTTCAAACAGGGTTCCGACTTCTAAATCGGCAGGAAACAGGCTACGCTGTTCAATTTTCATCAACTCGACCTGATACAAACCAAAGGCATCTTCGGGCTGTAAATTAATTTCGATGGTTTCGCCAACCGCTTTGCCTTCTAAGGCTTCTTCGATCAACGGAAAAATACCATCGTAGTCGCCATGTAAATACTGCAATGGCTGATCGCCCGCATCGACGGTTACGTCTTCGACATCTTTAACCGTGTAACGCAAGGTTACCACGGTGTTTTTTTCGATTAACATTTTATTTCCTTTTGTTATATTTTTGCTGCATTACAAAGTTTTCAGCCGTTCAGGCGACAACTCTAATCCATTAGGCCAACATAAGGCACCTGCATCAATAAAAAAGCGCTGAGCATACTGCTCATCATGCAATGCTTTTAGCAATGAACCTTTCTTAGCATTTATATAGGCTGCCAAGTCGAAGATACTTTCTTGACTATCAGAAAAAACCAATCTAATACGAAAAGTGCCAAGATACTCAGCGTATAAAATCTTATTCATCTTGATCTGCCCCTGGAATTTTTTCTAAAGGCTCAAAGCATTGCGCCAACTCCCAATCGTGCAACAACTCGGTCTGATGCTTTAAGCACCACTCTTTGATAATTTGCGCCGCTTTCTTGGGTAACTTACCACGCTCAATGTCACCAGTGTATATATTAACAAGTGCTTCAAATCCCTGATATTCGACATGAATATGCGGCGGCGGATGGTCATCATGCCACATCCTCACGATCATACCAAAAAATGTTGAAATAATTGGCAAAACAACAACTCCTAAAAATGCGTCTTTTTAATCTAAAAACGCACCCGAAGGTGCGTTTCATTAACCCGTCAACAATCTAAAAAACCGTCGTGAGCTGGCAAAATTGCTAGGCGCAAGGATCGCAGACACAAGGCGTGTACAAAAAGTACACAACGCAGTGCAAGAACCGAAGCAACAACGCAAGATGCCAGCGCAATAGGTTTTTACAGACGACCGTCTACTTCGTCACGACCAAGCACATACTTCACATCGAACAAGACATGCGGATCTTTACCGAAAGCGCGGATGCCTTTTGCCCCCATCTCGATAAACTGATGATGCTTAACAGCAAGAATAACGGCGTCGTAAGCACCCTGTTCTGGCATGTCAATTAAGTCGATGCCATATTCATGCTTGGTTTCTGCTTTATCTGCCCACGGATCATAAACATCCACTTTCGTTTCGTATTCAGCAAACTCTTTAACCATATCGACGACACGCGTATTACGCACGTCTGGGCAATCTTCTTTAAACGTTAAGCCTAAAATTAAAATGCGCGACCCCATGACATTGATTTTCTTTTTCAACATCATTTTCACGATTTGCTGCACCACATAAGCACCCATGTTATCGTTTAAGCGACGACCTGCAAGGATAATCTCTGGGTTATAACCAACAGCCTGTGCCTTAAATGTAAGGTAGTAAGGGTCGACACCAATACAATGACCACCCACCAAACCAGGACGGAAGGGCAAGAAGTTCCACTTAGTGCCCGCTGCTTTCAATACTTCTTCTGTATCGATACCTAAGCGGTTAAAAATCAGTGCTAACTCATTAATTAAGGCAATGTTCACATCGCGCTGGGTGTTTTCGATGACTTTAGCGGCTTCCGCTACCTTCATGCTGCTCGCTTTGTGCGTGCCAGCAATAATAATGCTGCGATAGAGTTCATCGACAAAGTCGGCGACTTCTGGTGTTGAACCTGAAGTCACTTTAAGGATGTTAATGACGCGGTGCTGTTTGTCGCCTGGATTAATACGCTCTGGGCTGTAACCACAGTAGAAGTCTTCGTTGAACTTCAAGCCGCTCTTTTCGAGTAACGGTACACAAACTTCTTCTGTGGCTCCTGGGTATACGGTCGACTCATAAATCACCACATCACCACGCTTAAGCACTTTAGATAGCGACTCGCTGGCTTTAATTAAAGGCGTAAAATCGGGCGACTTATGCTCGTCAATCGGTGTTGGCACTGTCACGATGTACACATTACATGGACGAATATCTTCTAAGCTAGCGGTATAGGTTAACTTCACCGCTTCGCTGAGTTCTTCATCTGACACTTCTAACGTGTGATCGTGACCTGCTTTTAATGCCTCGATACGTGCTTGATGAATATCGAAACCGACCACATCGAACTTTTTGCCAAACTCAACCGCCAATGGCAAACCAACATAACCCAAACCGACAATACCAATACGAACATTGGAAAGATTCACAAGCACGCTCCTTACAAGCAAAATACAGTAAAAAACTACCCACAGGCAGTAGGTTTAACTTTAGCACAAGTACAGACAAAAGAAAGGGGGGGCTAGCTAATATTTTTACAGCCGATGAAAAGCTGTATTACCACGAACGCATCGACACAGCATCGCAATGAACAAAAAACACAAACACTGACAATACCATTTAGCGGTATGATTATCTGGTGGGAATGGTGATTGTACGGTTCACACGACAAAAACATTAAATAAATAATGATGATGATCCTATGACAGAACCAAATCAAACCAAGTTAAGCACTGAGTCCATTTTGTTGGTCGAAGATGACACCATCAGCTTAAGTATTATCAAAGCATTTATTAGCAGTATTGGACTTGTCACAGACGATGCAATAGATGGACTTGATGCGTTTAACAAAATTGTTAAAAAACGCTATGCTGCGATCTTAATCGATATTGAAATGCCCATACTGAATGGTATTCAAACTGCTGCGATTATTCGTACATTGGGGCGCTATGAACAATACCATTATTTATCAGAACTGCCCATCATTGCACTGACTGCTGCGCAAGATCAGGAAACCATACAAGCCTGCAAAGCAGCAGGAATGAATGAAATACTGTACAAGCCGATCAGCCCGAAGCAGTTATTGAAGACCCTCAATACGTATACTTCGTCAATACACCCTAGCACGCCCAACGCCCAACTCGACTTCGTAGCGAAACCAATAAGCCCTAAGTTATCGGAAGAAATGCAAAAGCTCACCATGTTAAACTCACAGGAAGCAATTGCTCGTATCGGTGGTAGCGAAACAGCCTATCGCCGACAATTAGCGCGTTTCGCAAAAAACCATCGTGATGCCGCACAAACCTTAAGCCAATATTTAATCACTGGAAATAGCTTAACCACGGCGCATTATTGCCATGCATTAAGAGGCGTTTTGAGCAACCTTGGTGACACACAAATCACCCCACAGCTTAGAGAAGTCGAGCACGACATTAAAACAAAACAACCAATAAGTGAAATAAAAATAACGAACATCTCAAATGACATCAATAAACTATTAGCAGAAATAGCACAATTAACGCCATTAAAAACAGTCAAACCGATCGAAACAACCATGGCGCATCTCTCGCACCTTAAGGAGCAGTTAAGATATGCATTAGCGCATGACATATCCCATGCGACACCCATCGTTGAGCAATTGACAGCAGCGCTCAAAAACAGCATCCTATATCCCAAAATGCATCGAATTGCGATGGACATTGACCGATTCAATATAGATGATGCGATGATTAGCTTAGAAACACTAGATCTAACGGACTTGGACAATGGTAACCTATCCTAACAATAATCTTGAACGCCCATTGATTTTACTGGTCGATGATCAACCAGAAAATCTACATCTATTAATTGACATACTCCGTGATGACTATGCCATTACCGTAGCAACGAATGGCGAAAAAGCCTTGTCGATAGCGCGCTCTGACAAAAAGCCCAAGATTATTTTATTGGATATTTTAATGCCACAAATGGATGGCTATTCTGTTCTTTCAGCACTCAAAATTGATCCTGAGACAGCGGACATCCCCGTTATTTTCGTTACCTCGCTCGATAAACCGACAGATGAAGCGCTAGGGTTAAAGCTGGGTGTTGCCGACTATATCACCAAGCCCATTAATGCCGCGCTCCTTAAAAAGCGAATCGACACACAATTACGCTTACGCCATGCACAGAAAGATATGCTCATGTTGGATGCTGCGCATCATTACAAGAAAAATAAACAACAACGGCTACTCTTGGTTGACGACCAACCAGAGAATATTCATCATCTGATTGACGTCCTCCAAATCAACTATCAAATTCAGGTAGCAAGGACAGGAAAGCAGGCGCTCGAACTGATACAAGACAATCCACCCGACTTGATACTATTAGATATCGTTATGCCTGACATGGACGGTTTCACCGTTTGTCAGCACATTAAACGCTCCACGCTCGGCAATCATATTCCTGTGATTTTTATCACGATCATGGATAACGCGGCAGACAAAGTCAAAGGCTTCAACGCAGGTGGTGTTGACTATATTACCAAGCCATTTAATAGCGATGAAATATTAGCGCGCATTCGCACCCACCTTGAGCTATCAAGACTACGAAGACTGCTCGAAGATACCATTGAACAACGTACAACCATGCTGCAACTGAGCGAAGAAAAGTACAGTTATATTACCCACAGAGATCCGCTAACAAGCTTACCCAATCGTGCTTTTTTTATGGAGCAACTTGTACAATCCATCGAAACGGCAAAGATCGATAAAAAACCCCTTGCCTTACTTGCGATTGATATTGATAACTTTCAAAGCATTAATGAAAGCCTCGGACATCTCCTTGGCGACACCTTAATCATCAGCGTCGCACATCAACTGCAAAAAGCACTGCCTAGCACAACCATTGCGCGCATAGGTGGGGATGAGTTCGCCCTCATTATTGAGCGTCACAACCATACCTTATCGGCAGATTTAATCGCACAAAACTTAATTGATGCCATTGCTCAACCGCTCAAGTTAGGCGAAGTCACCATTTACCCAACGGTCAGCATTGGTATATCGGTTTATCCTCAAGACGCAGATTCGGCAGAGCACCTACACAGTCACGCCGATGTCGCACTCCACAAAGCCAAAAAACAAGGCATTGGTTCCATTCATTTTTTCTCTCCTGCCATGTCACAACATGCCAAAGAACGCCTAACCTTAGAGGCAGAACTGCGTCATGCGATTGATCAACAAGAGTTTGTTCCTTTTTATCAGCCCCAAGTGGACTTAACAACAGGAAAAATTATTGGGTTAGAGGCGCTCATACGATGGCAACACCCCACACGCGGTCTCATATCACCTAACGATTTTATTCCCTTTGCAGAAGAAAGCGGACTGATTGTTGCCATTGGCGATTGGATGTTAAGACGCGTCTGCATACAAGTAGCAGAATGGAACAAACTTGGAATTTGTCCTCAATACACCGCCGTTAATGTGTCTGCGTTGCAACTAGAGCGTGGTGATATTGTACAAAAACTCAAAGAAACTCTGTCAGAAACACAGATTAATCCTGCACAGCTTGAGTTAGAAATTACCGAAAGCGCCATGATGCTTGATCCAGAAAAGTCTCAAAAAACACTTTGCGCACTCAAAAAATTAGGCACTAAGTTTTCGATTGATGATTTTGGGACAGGTTATTCATCAATGGCTTATTTGCAAAAATTGTCTGTTCATAAGTTAAAAATCGATATCTCCTTCATCCGAAATATGACCGAAAACAATAACGATGCCAACATCGTAAAAGCAATCATCGCACTAGGGCATGGCTTAGATTTAGACGTGATTGCAGAAGGCGTAGAGTATGAGGCACAAGCAAACCTACTCAAACACCTTGGTTGTGACCAAATACAAGGCTATTTAATAGGTAAACCGATGCCAAGCGAGGCAATAACAGCGCAATTAATGGAAACACGTTAGGGAACCTCTTAAAACCCAACATTTCGTCATCCTCGCGTATACGGAGATCCATAAATCAATAAGATAGATTCCCGCCTTCGCGGGAATGACTGTTTTTTAGAAGCGTCCGATTAAGATTCTAAAGCTGCGCGTCAGAAGATGGTTACGCGTTTTTAGATTCCCAACCCAACCACTCATCTAACTTAGCCCAAACTTCATCCATACCCGTTTTCTTGAGCGACGAGAAGAGTTGCACCGTAATCACACCACCATAACTCGGAATCTGTTTTTGAACAGCCAATAGGGTATTTTTTTGTTGTCCGTAAGAAAATTTATCCGCTTTGGTTAACAAGATATGCACAGGACGACCGACACGCACCGCCCATTGCAATAGCTGGTCATCTAAGGGCATAAAAGGATGACGCGCATCCATGAGCAAAATAAGCCCTTGTAAACTCTGACGCGTTTCTAAATACGCGCCCATCGCTTTACCCCATTCTTCTTTTAACGGAATCGGTACTTTAGCAAAGCCGTAACCCGGTAAATCGACAAGGCGACGCTCTTCACTATCCAAGGTAAAAAAGTTAATTAACTGTGTGCGACCTGGGGTTTTAGATACTTTTGCCAAGCCCGTCTGATGCGTAATCGCATTAAGACTGCTCGACTTACCCGCATTAGAGCGCCCAACAAAAGCAACCTCGACACCTGTATCGGGCGTGCAATGTTTTAAGTTAGGCGCACTTTTTAGAAATTTGGCACGTTGGTAAAGTGGATGCTGAAGCATGATTGTTTTTCTCTTGTTGTTGGCTAACCTATTGCCATAAAGTAGGCTTGAGGGTACTTCTAAAAACTTAGCGGGCAGGTGGTCTGGAGGAAGGGGTCGCTGAAAACAACATCTAACCTATTGACTAAACCCCTTCCTTCAGCTAAAAAATAAACTTGGAACCTCTAAAAACAAACGAAGCTAGGTTTTTAGAGGTTCCCTTGAGTTATAATCGGACGTCTTGTTCAAAACAAAATAGATCGTCAAAGCAAAGGCATAATAACATAATGGAAAAGAAACACAGCTTGCGTCACCATCCGCTCATGACCTTTTTGGGCTCGATGAACCTCGCCATTACATTGCTGGTCATGCTTGCTGTTGCCTCGGTTATTGGCACGGTACTCAAGCAAAATGAAGCCTATTCGAGCTATGTTATCAAATTTGGACCTTTTTGGTTCGAGGTCTTTCGCAATCTTGAGCTTTATGATGTTTATAGTGCTATTTGGTTTTTAGCGGTTTTAGCCTTTTTGCTGGCATCTATTTCGGCATGTGTTTGGCGCAACGGCGCGCACTTTGTAAAAGATATGGTCTCTTTTCAGGAAGATAAGCACCCAGTACAACTGAAAAAAATGAAGCTATCGGCACACTGGACAACAAACACAGCGCAGACGGCCATTATGGAGCAAGCCACAACGGCGATTCAATCTCAAGGATTTAAAACCAAAAGTGAAGACAAGGGAAACAGCCAACTCGTTGCCGCTAAAAAAGGCAGCGCACATCGATTGGGTTACTTTTTTACCCATCTCGCCATTATTGTGATTTGCTTGGGCGCATTGCTCGACTCCAACCTCAAGTTTAAGTTTCAGGAATGGGCAGGCATGGTCGAATCAGAAACGCGCAGCCTTGCTCTGACCGACGTAAATCCCAAAGCCAACCTAACCGCTGACAATTTTTCGTTCCGTGGATCGGTGAATATTCCCGAAGGGAAAAGTGCGGATGTTGTCTTCTTAACCTTTAAAGACGGCTACTTAGTACAAAAACTCCCTTTTGAAGTCAAAGTCATCGACTTCCGTGTTGAGCATTACGATACGGGCATGCCAAAATCCTTTGAAAGCGATATTATTTTAAGCGCACCCGACCTAAAAGAGCCGATTAAAGCAACGCTTTCCGTAAACAAGCCGTTAATTTATAAAGACTATGCGATTTATCAGTCTAGCTTTGGTGACGGTGGCAGTACGCTTAAACTCAATGCTTATCCATTATCGGCAATGAATAATAGCGCATCGGAGTTGGCAGGAGAAATTCACCGCGACATTCCTTTAAATACCCCCATCGGCAATTACAAAGTCGAGCTGGATGACTACAAGCCCAACAACGTCATTCCCCTACCAGCGCCAGATGCAAACGGCAAGAAGGTTAAAAACTTAGGTCCGAGTGTGCTGTTTAAAGTCCGCGATAGCGCGGGACAGGCCGTAGAATACGAAAACTACTTATTGGCGATTGATCGCGAACAAGCTTGGTATCAGGTATCGAAATTCCGTAAAAGTCGCGCGCAAGAATTCGATTTCTTGATGATTCCGCTTGATAGCAACCTATCGATGAAGCGTTTCATGACGTTCTTATCCCTAGTCAATGATCGTAAAGGACTAGATGCCGTGCTCGATGCAAGCATTGCACAAGAAACCGATGCCACCAAGCGCGAGCAACTAACAACGCAAAAGCGCTTTATGCAGCAGCTGGTGAACCTATTCCGCGCCCGTGGTTTTGATGGTATTCATGGCTACCTAGAACAGGCCGTAGAAGCCGACAAGCGCGAAGCGGTATTTCAACAATACCTCGAAATTTTAACCGTTGCCATGCAAAGCTTATACTTAAAAACCCTCGAACAGGAAGGCGTTCAAGATAATAAAGACGCCAGTGAAGCCGAGCGTCGCTTCTTTGCCGATAGTGTCGAAGCGATGAACTTGTTAGCGCATTATGGTCCGCCGATGTTTTTTGAAATCACCAGTGTCGATCAGCGTGAATCATCGGGATTACAAATTACCAAGTCGCCAGGTAAGAACGTGGTGTTCTTGGGATCATTTATGTTAATTGTTGGTGTCTTCTTACTCTTTTATGTTCGCCCTCAGCGCCTATGGTTGTTGGTGCATCATAATGAACGCGGTGAAACCGAAGTCATTTTTGCTGGCAAAGACGGCAAAGACGATAGCCAACTACAAGATGTTTTCTCGAATTTGTTACAACAAATCACCTCTAAAAACCAAAGAGTAGGAGGTCTGGAGGAAGGGGTTGCTGAAAATAGTGTGTAACCCATTAATGAAACCCCTTCCTTCAGCTAAAAAATAAACTTGGAAAGTCTAAAAATAAGCGAAGCGAAGTTTTTAGATATTCCGAACAACAGCAATCGGCTACAACCCCTTTAGAGGAACCAGCGCATGTCACTCACTAACGCCTCACCATTTACCCAACAACTGACCAGTCCTCGAGGATTGGCTTGGGTTATGGGTATCTTTGTTCTTGCTTACCTTTCTTGGTCAAAATTCGCTTCGGTTATGGACGAGTTTGAGATTGGCATTTTGATTGGCACGACATTAGGCTTGTCTGCGTTTGGCTTGGCATGGCGCAGTATGCAAACACTGTTCACGACTGTATTGCTGATGGCAATGATCGGAATTGCGAGCTATGCTGGCGTCGATATTGGTTCGGGCGCTGACAAGGTAATGGCTACCGCTGAAAAGGCATTCTTCTTAAAGTTCCTCTTTTCGAGTCAGTCTGCCATCATGTGGATGAATGCGCTGTTTGTGCTCGCCATGCTGACTTATTTCTTTGCCCTGTGGAAAGATTCGACTTTTTCGGGCAAGGTGGCAACGACCTTAACCTGGGCTGCCGTTGCTTTTGGCTTTGCAGGACTGGGAGTACGCTGGTACGAGTCTTACCTCATCAACCCTGATTATGGTCATATTCCTGTCAGCAACTTATATGAAGTGTTCATTGTTTTTGCTTTGTTTACCGCCATACTTTATTTATATTACGAACAAAAATCGAATACGAAAGCCTTAGGTGGCTTCGTATTAGCGGTCATTTCGGCAGCGGTTGCGTTTATTTTATGGTACACCTTCGGTCGTGAAGCCCATGTCATTCAACCGCTTGTGCCTGCACTCAAAAGTTATTGGATGAAAATCCATGTACCTGCCAACTTTGTGGGCTATGGTACTTTCGCCCTTGCTGCAATGATCGCCATTCCTTACTTATGGCGCAGCAAGCTTGAAGCAGCAGGTAAAACCGATAGCGTGTTATTAGCACGCCTGCCAAGCTTAGTCGTTATGGATGATGTCATGTACAAAGCCATTGCCTTTGGTTTTGCTTTCTTTACCATTGCGACCGTATTGGGGGCAATGTGGGCAGCCGAAGCTTGGGGCGGCTATTGGAGCTGGGATCCGAAAGAGACTTGGGCATTGATTGTTTGGTTAAACTACGCTGCATGGTTACACTTCCGCATGTCTAAAGGCTGGCGTGGACCTGTCATGGCTTGGTGGGCATTGGGTGGCTTATTGGTAACAACCTTTGCTTTCTTGGGTGTGAATATGTTCTTATCGGGACTACATTCTTACGGAACCTTGTAAGGAGCCTCTAAAAACTCGTCATTCCCGCGTAGGCGGGAATCTATTCCCTTAACTTATGGATCCCCGCCTACGCGAGGATGACGAGCATTGAAGTTTTTAGAAGTGCCCTGTAATAAAAATCTTAGAATATGATTGTCACCACAGCACAATTGATAGGAAAACATCATGAATCGTCGTCATTTTTTAGCTTTAACTGCTAGCTTATCCACAGCATTATTTGGCTTATCCACAGCACATGCAATGCCTTTTGCTTTCGAAGAGGGGGTTCATTATAAGAAACTACCCGACACAGCTCGCGCTTTGGTTGCTAAAGGGACAGTACAAGAGTTTTTCTTTTATGGCTGCTCGCACTGTATGGATATGGAAAAACCGCTTCATGAGTGGTTAAACAGCAAACCTAAAGGTGTAACACTGGAGCAAATTCCTGCCGTCTTTCAAAGCCCCGCATGGAGCATGTTGGCGCGTGTACATTATGCGCTTAAATCGACCAACCAGTTGACGCATGCACACGCGCTCGCGTTTGATGTCTTCGTTAAGGATCGCGCCAAACCTAAAAATCATCAAGACATCGCTGACTTGCTTGTCGTCAAACATGCTGCATTTGATAAAGAAGCTTTTATCAAAGCCTACGAAAGTGAAGCGTTAAATAACGATGTTACCCGCGCCGCTAAGTTATCAGCGCAATATCAACTCGAAGCAGTTCCTGCGTTTGTTATTAATGGTCAGTATGTAACGGATTTGCCCATGGCGGGCAGTCATGCCAAGTTATTTACCTTAATCGAACAGTTGGCAACGAAATAAGGAAGCTTTTCGTATGAGTCAAAATGCCGCCCAACTGATGGTGAAGTGCTTGGAAGCCGAGCAAGTCGAGTACATTTTTGGTATTCCTGGCGAAGAAAACCTGAATGTCATGGATGCCCTACTCGACTCGCCCATTCAGTTTGTGGTGACGCGTCATGAGCAAGGGGCTGCCTTTATGGCCGACGTGTACGGTCGCCTGACGGGCAAAGCGGGCGTATGCATGTCAACCTTAGGGCCAGGGGCGACCAACCTGATTACGGGCGTTGCCGATGCCAATATGGACAAAGCGCCCATCGTCGCCATTGCAGGACAAGCAGCGACCAATCGCATGCACAAAGAATCGCATCAGGTGGTCGATTTGGTGAGCATGTTTAAGCCAATCAGCAAATATGCCACGCAAATTTTAGAACCAGAAACCACGCCAGAAGTGGTTCGCAAAGCGTTCAAATTGGCGCAAAGCGAAAAGCCAGGCGCCTGTTTCATCGACTTCCCCGAAAACATTGCCAAAATGAAAACGGATGCGACGCCACTGCCCGTTTCTGAGCCGCTCCGTTCAGGTGCACATCCCGAAGTGCGTGAGCAGGCCTTGGCGTTGCTACAAAAGGCGCAGCGCCCGCTGATTTTGGCAGGTAATGGCATTATTCGCGCCCACGCCGAAGGGCAGTTGCTCGATTTTGCCCAAACCTTCCATATCCCTGTTGTGAATACCTTTATGGCGAAGGGTGTGATTTCATTTAAGCACACTTTAGCGATTGGTAGTGCTGGCTTACAAGCGGGCGATTATCATAACTGCGGTTTTGAGGTTGCCGATGTCATTCTTTGCATCGGCTTTGATATGGCAGAGTATCATCCTCATGCTTGGCACCCGACACGCGACCGTACCATTATTCATATCGACAGTCAGCCTGCCGAAGTGGATGATGCTTATTTGCCAACCATTGAGCTGTTGGGCGACATTAAGCGTAACTTAGAATTACTGGTTCAGACGGCACACCAACACAGTGCATGGCAACAGACCCCTAAACGCGATTTATCGCCCTACCGCCATTTACGTCAATCGCTGATTGAAGAAATGAAAGGTCATGCTAATTCGACCGCTTTTCCGTTAAAACCGCAAAAAATTATCTGGGATTTACGTACCGCAATGGCAATCGACGACATTGCCATTTGTGATGTCGGTGCACATAAAATGTGGATGGCACGTATGTTCCGCTGCGAAGTCTCAAATACCTGCATCATCTCGAATGGTATGGCGAGCATGGGCATTGCGCTACCTGGTGTGGTTGCTGCTAAACTCGCGCATCCTAACAAGGCTGCCGTTGCTGTCACGGGCGATGCTGGCTTTTTAATGAATGTGCAAGAATTAGAAACGGCTGTACGCTTAGGCTTGTCGCTCGTGGTGCTTATCTGGAACGATTCGGGCTACGGCTTGATTCGTTGGAAACAACAGCGCGAATTTGGTCGCACGTCACACGTCGAGTTTAACAACCCCGACTTTGTGAAACTCGCTGAATCTTTTGGTGCGGTTGGTGTTCGTGTCGCATCAGCCGATGCACTTTTACCTGTTTTGAATAGCGCACTCAAGCACCAAGGCGTTACTGTAATCGACTGTCCTGTCGATTACAGTGAAAACAGCCAACTGGTGGCGCGTTTGGGGAATGTGTTGGCGTAAATGTGTTGGCGTAATTAAGGAAGATTAGGGTTTAACCCCGCTTCTCCAACCACTTGACCAATACCAACCCCAATAAGCTGGCAACGACAATCAATAAGGCGGCGTTGGCCGCTTCTGGAATGCGCTCGTCTTGCGCATACTGATAGGCAATAATCGCTAAGGTATCGAAGTTAAACGGACGTAGCATTAGGGTCGCTGGCAATTCTTTGAGCACCTCGATGGCAACCATCAGCGCCCCCGCCAATAAGTGCGGCGACAATAATGGCAAAGTAATACGACGATGTTGTTGCATGGGGCGATAACCATGCAACTGTGCCGCCTCTAACAAGCGTGGCGACAATTGCGCCAAGCCCGCCTGCGTACTTTGTACCGACAAACTCATAAACCTGACCAAATAAGCAAACACCAGTGCCATGACCCCCGCTTGCAACGCAAGCCCTTGCCAAGTCAATAAAATCGCCACCGCTAAAGCGGTTCCCGGAATACCATAGCCTAACGATAGCAAACGCAAAGGCAGCCAACTGCTGAATTGATGCGGATAACGATACTGCTGCCACCCCAGCCATAATGCCAACAGACTCGCCAACACAGCACTGGCCAATGCTAAGCTCAGGCTATGGGTAAACCAATCGAAAAGTTGCTGACCCTGCCAATGCCCTGTATCGGCCAACAGGCTTTGCCAAAGTAGCAAACTCAGAGGTAAGGCAAAAGATAAGACAAACACAAGCCACGCAAAGCCGCTCATTAACCAACGACTCAGGGCAAGCTGAGCAGGTTTTGCCTGCGCACTCTGCCGAGTCTGTGCTGCCGCAGCAGTTGATTGTTGCGGTTGAACCAACACCAGCACCAGCGCGACGGCACCAATTAACGCAATCGCAAGTTGTGCTGCTAACGCCCAGTCGCCGAGGTTAAACCAACTGCGATAAATTGCCTGTGTTAAGGTCGGCACACTAAACAAACTGCTCGCACCATAATCTGCCAATGTTTCCATCATCACTAGGGCGGTTCCTGCCACAATCGACGGTCGTGCAATCGGCAACACAACCCGAAAGAAGGCTTTTAAGGGCGATAAACCGAGCAATCGTGCCGCTTCAAATGCCTGTAGGCCCTGACGCTGAAAACTCGCTCGCGCCAACAAAAAAACATAAGGGAAAAATAACAACGCAAACAGCGCTGCCAATACGGGTAACGTCCGAATATCAGCCCAATGATTCACCCAACCTAACTCGCGCAACCAGACATGCAAGGTGCCGCTACTATCGCCCCACCAAGTCAGCAACATCGCAACCACATAAGGCGGTAAAGCTAAGGGCAAAATGAGCAGCCATGCCAATAAACGCCCACCCGCAAAACGATAAGATACCGTTAACCATGCCAAACTCGTCCCAAGCAAGGCTGCCCCAAAACCACTGAGCAAGGTTAGCAATAGCGTATTCAGTAATGCCTCACCTAACCAAGTATCGAGCAAATGACGCCAATGCTCGCCACTGTGCGACAGATCAGCTGCCTGATAACCCAGCATCCCTAAAGGTAACACCAATAATAGGCTAATCGCCAGCGCAGCAAGCTGGCTTATGCTTCGCATTTGAACGCCACCACATGTCCGCCCGTATCGAAACGGACACCAACCTCATCACCAATCGCCAATTGAATGTGGCTCGGAAAGAGAGCGCTCACTTGTTGCTCGCCAAAACACAAACGATACAGGGTGTCAGGTCCACGAAAAGCACGATAACTCACACGAGCGGTCAAAGGGCTATCTGGCGCATAAAGGATATCATCGGGTCGAATCAGCATTTCGATGGGCGTCCCACACAGCGCGTCTTCTGCCTGCCCTGTAAAGCGTCCAAACAGGCTTTCGATTTGGTAATCACAACCTTGGTGTGCAGGCAAAAAGCTACCCAATCCAACAAAGTTGGCCACAAAACGACTTTTGGGCTGATGGTAAACATGATAAGGACTATCCCACTGTACGATCTGCCCCTGCTGCATGACACCAATTTTATCGGCAAGAGTAAAAGCTTCCATTGGATCATGGGTTACCAATAACGCACTCGCCCCCAAAGATTTGAGCAAATCTCGCACTTCTAAGCTTAGGCTTTCTCGTAGGGTCGCGTCTAAATTAGCAAAAGGCTCGTCGAGTAATAATAGCTTTGGCTGCGGTGCAAGGGCGCGCGCCAAAGCCACACGTTGTTGTTGTCCGCCCGACAATTGGTGCGGTAAACGCTGTGCTAAGTCGCTCAGATGTAGCCGATTAAGCCATTCTTGAGTGCGACCCTGCGCCTCGGAACGAGACAATTGATGCAGCCCAAAGGCAATATTCTCGGCAACGCTTAAATGCGGAAATAAGGCATAATCCTGAAACACCATACCAATGCCCCGTTGTTCGGGGGCTTTTTGCTGCTGGGCATCGGCAACCCGACTCGATGCGATCTCAATATCACCCGCAGCAATGGATTCAAACCCTGCAATGGCACGTAACAAGGTCGTTTTCCCACAACCAGAAGGCCCAAGTAGGCAGCCAATTTCGCCAATTTGTAGTGCCAGAGACAAATCAGATAACACCATTTGGTTACCGCGATTCAGCGATACGCGATTCAGCATCAGGGCATTATTGGACGTGTTCATGAAAAAAAGCACTCTATTGGAATAAAAATGACAAAACTTAATGCAAATAATAACGATTATCGGTAATATGCGCAAACAGGGTTATTAAACGATAACAATTCACGTTTGCAAATAGGAATAACAATTATGACTAAAACACTCCTCTCTATCGCATTACTTGGCTTATTGACCACCGCTCAAGCCGCTGAAGTCAACGTCTATTCTTCTCGCCATTATCAATCCGACGATCAGCTGTATGCCGCCTTTACACAGGCAACGGGCATTAAAGTTAACCGCATCGAATCCAAAGATGACGAGCTATTAGAACGCTTAAAAGCAGAAGGGGCGCGTTCACCAGCCGATGTGCTTATTTTAGCCGATGCCGCGCGCTTACAAGCTGCGCAAGATGCAGGCCTACTCGCCGCCGTCGATTCAGCAGTGCTTAAACAACGTATCCCTGAACAATTCCGCGAACAAGGAAACCATTGGTTTGGCTTTTCGTCTCGAGCGCGCGTGATTGCTTACGATCCTGGTTTGGTCAGCGAAGCACAGGCAAAAAGCTATGCTTTTTTAGCCGATCCTGCCATGAAGGGTAAAGTCTGTGTGCGTTCTGGCGCGCATCCGTATAACTTGTCGTTACTTGGTGCCATGATGGTCAACGAAGGCGAAGCCAAAGCAACGGCTTGGGCAAAAGGCGTGGTCGATAATTTGGCACGCAAACCCAAAGGCGGCGACACCGATCAAATTCGTGCCATTGCCGCGGGTGATTGCGCCGTTGCCCTCACCAACAGTTATTACTATTTACGCTTAGCACGTTCGGACAAGCCAGAAGATGAAAAAGTCATTGAGCGCGTCAAAATGGCATTCCCAGATATGGCTGGCAAGGGCACGCACGTTAATGTGTCGGGTGGCGGAATGGCAACCAATGCACCACACAAAGCCGAAGCCATCAAACTGTTAGAGTTTTTAGCGACCGATGAAGCTCAAGCCTATTTTGCCAATGGCAATAATGAGTTTACGGTGGTATCTGGCGTTAAGCTCGATAATCCAGAATTAAATGCGGTTGCTAGCTTTAAAGCCGATGTGTTAAATGCCGCAGCGATTGGTGCAAAACGCAATGAAGCGGCTAAAATCATGGACATGGTTGGCTGGAAGTAATGCGCCTTTCTATTGCGGGCTGGATTGCTGCGGCGATTGCACTGCTCTTTCATGCTGGGTTGGCATGGTGGTTAATGAGCTTGACCCTACCCGCGAAAACACAACCCGTTGAGCTCTTGTCGATGGAATGGGTGGATAGCCCAGCACCAGAGCCCGTGATCGAACCCACCAAAATAGAACCCTTAGTGAACGACATGGAAGCGGTTGACGAGCCTGAGCCTGTTTTGGTGAGCAAAGCCGTGGCACCGCCACCGCCGCCACCCAAACAACCAGCGCCTAAACCCGTCACCAAGCCGGTAAAACCTGTGGTAACGAAAGTGCCTGTGTCGCAACCAGCCCCTGTGCAAGAAACCACGCAGGTCAGCGAGTCGACGCCGACATCAGCGAAAGCGACCGCCAGCGCCAGCGCCAGCGACGTGGTAAAGCCTGTGATAAAGGCTCAGGCAGATTATTTAAATAACCCGAAGCCCAGTTACCCGCGCCTATCCAAACGCATGGGTGAACAAGGTGAAGTGCGCTTACGCGTCGATATTGCGAGCGATGGGACTGTCACTCAGGTGGTATTGGCACACAGTTCTGGCTTTGAGCGGCTCGATGACGCAGCGATCAATGCTGTCAAAAGCTGGAAGTTTAAACCCGCCAAACAAGGCGACGTATCGATGGCTTCAACGGTCGAAATCCCCGTTAAATTTATGTTAGAGGACGAATAATGGACACACAATTTAGCAGTTTTTGGGCATCGGGTGATGCGGTCACACATGGTGTATTTTGGGCGCTCGCATTGATGTCACTGGTCAGTTGGACGGTGATTATGTTTAAAGGTTGGCAACTATCGCGCTTACGCTTAGGAGCAACATCGGCAACGCAAGCTTTTTGGCAAGCGACCGACTGGCAACACGCCATGCACGCCTTATCGCCTTTACCTGCTTATCATCTGTTAGCACAAGCGGGCGAAAAAGGTAGCGATTGGGTAAAGCAACAAGGTAGCACGCAAACCCATCACCTTGCCGATGCCTTGCCAGCCAGCGAATTATTAGTGCAAGCTTTACGTGGCGCACTCAGCACAGCCAATAGCCGCTTAGAAAATGGTCAAGCGATGTTAGCTTCGATTGGCTCGACAGCCCCCTTTGTGGGCTTATTTGGTACGGTATGGGGCATTTATCACGCCTTAATGACCATTAGCACCAGCCAACAAGTCGCGCTCGATCAAATTGCAGGACCCGTTGGCGAAGCCTTGATTATGACGGCACTGGGATTGTTTGTCGCCATTCCCGCCGTGCTTGCATACAACGCCTTCAACCGTCAGCTACGCTTAGTTGCCAATGATTTAGATGGCTTTGCGCACGATTTACACTTGTATTTCGTTAGTCAGTTACGCAAGGGGTAAGCATTATGGCATTCGGAGGACTCGACGGCGGTGGCAATAACCGCCCCATGGCCGACATTAACACCACCCCCTTGGTCGATGTGATGTTGGTTTTGCTCATTATCTTTATCATCACTGCGCCAATGATGACCAAAGCGATTAAGGTCGATTTGCCCAAAGCAAATGCCGATGCCTTACAACCCAAGCCAGAAGCCATTGCCTTGTCGATTAACGATAAAGGTGAATTGTTTTGGAATAAAGAGCCTGTCAGCGATGAAGAAGCCGTGGCACGTATGAAGGTGGCCGCTATTAAAGATGAACAGCCACCTGTACATTTATCGGCAGATAAAACCCTTGTTTATCAACGTCTGACCGAAGTGTTAGCATTATTGAAGCAAGCAGGACTAACAAAAGTCGGCTTTGTCACCTCACCCACGACAGGCGCAACACCATGAGCGATAAAATGGAACGAGACAGTGTGCCTGTTATTAACACCCCTCGCATCATGAACTCATCACAACTCTTTGCGGGCAAAAACGAGGTGCGCATTGTTCATGCGGGTGTGGCGTATGTGTTGCGCATCACCAAAGAAAATAAGTTGATTTTAACTAAATAGCAATATCCAACAATTAGCAAGCCAAGACTTTTGTCGTTAGCCAGCTGAATTTCTCATACAACTCACAGGAGAAAACAGTGAAAACTTTTATCAAGCCATCACTCAGCCCCATCGCAATGGCCGTATTGCTGACACTCTCTGGGCAAGCAATCGCTGCCGATGTCAGTCAAACCATGCAAGCCGTGGAAGTGAAGGGATCAAACCCGTCTAGCAACGACAAAATCGCTAAAAAACTCTTACCCATTAGCGAAGAAGTGGCGCGCACGGAGCAAATCGGCAAGGTCGAAATTGCCAAAACAGGCGCAACCAATATTTTAGAAGCCGTCACCCATCGTGTCGGTATCGATGTGCAAAATGAATGCTCGATTTGCAACGCGCAAAACATCAGCTTGAATAACCTACCTGGACGCTTTACCACCATCATGATCGATGGTATTCCGATTTACTCTGCTGCTTCTGCCGTTTATGGACTAGAAGGGATTCCTGTGAATGCCTTAGAGCGCATTGAAGTCGCTCGTGGGGCTGGCATGAGCCTCATCGCGCCCGAAGCCATTGCTGGCAGTGTCAATTTGGTCACCAAAAAAATCACCAAAGACGAAGGCGCAGTACGTGCAGAGCTGGGTGAAGACGGTAGCCGAAAACTCGACTATTTCCAAGGCTGGGCGGGCAAGCAAAAAGGTCAGTATTTAAGCATCAATGGGCAATTACGCAACCACGACGCCGTCGATAGCAATGGTAATGGTGTCAGTGAAATGGCGGCTTATAACCGACAACTCGTCGGTATCGGGGCTGGCTTGGGCAGCATTGCAGGTTGGGATACCCGTGTGCGCATCGATCATGCTAACGAGAAACGCACAGGCGGTGTCGGTACACAGTCAACAAACTTCGGGCAGATTAAAGGCAGCACAACAGGCAACCCTTTCAATTGGGCAAACGGCGGATCATCTTATGCGGGCGGCTGGATTAACCCAACCACGGGCGCACAGATTGATTACGATGGCGGTTTGGCAAGCATGTCCGAACTGATCGACACCAAACGCACCCAAGGCACGCTTATTGCCGAAAAAACACAAGGAAAAGATAGCTACCGCCTAGCCGCCGCATTAGCCGAGCACAAGCAAGACAGTTTCTACGAAGGCGCGATTTACAATGCGGTGCAAACACAATCTTATTTAGAAGGTCGCTGGAAGCACCTACTACAAGACAGTGCCATTACCACTGGGGTCGCCTATAAGTCAGAGCAACACCGCTCGAATGGCATGGATAGCGCGGGCAACATCAATTCTGGTGTCGATAATTACACCTATCGCATACCAGGCATTTTTGCCCAATACGATATGTTTGCACTAGACGGCGATTTAGAAATCAACCTATCGGCGCGTCATGACGATCATAGCGAATTTGGTGGCATTACCAGCCCACGCATGTTGATGGCATACACCCATAATCCCGATTGGACGTCGCGTTTTGCCTTGGGTAAAGGGTATCGCGCACCGACCACTTTTTATGAGCAAGATCATGGCATTTTGGACACTGATGTCATTCGACGCGCGGCAAACCTCACCTACGAAACCGCTTATAACGCTGCCTATAACTTGACGCTGCAAAATGACCGCACGACTTGGTCAAGCGGCATTACGTGGACGCAAGTGGACAATATGGCAAAATTGGATGTGGATACGGTAAATCGTGTCACCACACTCGGCAATGTCAGCAAACCCGTCACCTTCACAACGTTAGATACCAATATGCGTTACATGCTATCGCCCATCTTGCATGTCAATGGCGGATTAGAATATACCCAATATGGCTTCGAGCAGTCAGAAGAACCGCTTGCCTTTGCACGTCCCGAAGTACGTGCCTTCTTAGGTGCCGATGTGGATTCTGGTCCGTGGGAGTGGCGCACACGTGCTACATGGACAGGCGAAATGGACTTGGCACGTTTTGGTAACTATGCCAATAACCAACGCTACAACCTAGACGGTACACCAAAGTTGAACAAAAGCCCAAGCTACTGGTTGGTCGATACACGCCTAGGTTACAACATCGATAAGGCTTGGAAGATTTATGCTGGCGTCAACAACGTGCTAGACGAAGTACAGACCAAAAAAGAATCGCCTTTATGGTTAGATAAAGATGGCGGAATCGACGTCACCCACTTGTGGGGTTTAACGCACGGTCGCCATGTCTTTGTCGGCACAGAATATAAGTTCTAATGAAGGCCTGAATAATGCGCTTCGCTTCCTATTCAGGCTTCCTATTTCTATTTTTTGGTTGGTGGAAGGGATTAAATCAACAGGCTATAGGTTGTTATCGTACAGCCCTTCCCCCAAGCCCTTAACCCTTTTAAATTTTTAGAGATTCTCTAATGTTTAAGTCAGCTATTTTGCTATTAACACTCTTATGGGGCTGGTGTTTACCGGCCCTTGCCGTTTCTTTTGAGCTGCTCGATCAGCAAGATCAATTTCAGTCATCGGAACAATGGCAAGGAAAACAGACGTTTGTGTTTGTCTGGAAAAGTGACTGCCCCGCTTGCCAGCAAGAACTGCCCGACATCGTGCGTTTTGCACACACCTTGCCAACAGCACATTTGATTGTCGTAACGGTTGATCATTGGCAGGATAGTTTGGTAAAGCTTTCGGTGTTACCCAATAACGTAACGATATTGCGTAGCGTGAATGCTGAGACTTTATTGCGGCGGTTGGGTAATAAAACGGGTGCTGTTCCCTACAGCATTTTGTTATCGACACAACATGCATTGCAGCAAAAGCATTTAGGTGCAATAACACTAGCACAGATGCAAGATTGGCTCGTACAAGGACAATAAAAGGCATTGACCCACTGCACGCAGTGGGTCAATATTTGGCTTATTTCAAACCATCGCGGTAAGCTTTCACAACCATATCACGCTGTTCAGCTGTCAATGTTTTCACCAACATCTGATTACACAGACTGCGCATTTTGATCAATTCATCATCTTTGTGCTGAAGTTCTTTAATCAAGGCTTCACGCTTAAAACGGTCAGCATTATCTAAAATCGCATCTCGTAGTTGCTGACGAATGTCCATATATTGCGCTTCGACTTCTTTACGCTTTTTCGGTGCTTCAGCCATCCAGTTATCAATCGTCGCTTTTTGTTCCGCGTTTAATTGTAGCTTGCCAGATTGTGTCAGTTGTTTCACCTGTGGCATCAATTCGACAATCGGGAAAGGCAAGTCTTGCTGTAAGGCTTGTGCTTGAAGTGGTAATGCAAAGGCTAAAGCCGTTGCCAATGCTAAACTTTTCAGTTTCATAGTGATTTTCCTAGGTTGTTGTGAATAAAATGATATTAAGTTAACGATAGCGCTTTTTTATGTCATTGACATTAAAAACTTAATTTTGCGGTGAGGCGCGCATTTCTGCCCATGCTCATGGCATAACCTTTATAGGTATCCAAGAAATCATAGTAGGCCGTGTCAAACAGGTTATCGACATTGAATAACAAGGTGAGTTGCTGTTGCTTGTCGAGTTGGTAATGCGTGGTATAGCCTAAATCCCACAGCGTAACCGCGTCTGTACTGGCGGTGCCAGTCGATAGGTTGTCGTATTGCGAGAAAGGTTCCCACGGAAAGACAGCTGACTTGCGATCGACAAACCGAGCGCCCAGTGTGAGACGGTTTTCTTGCCAGCTTCCAAGCTGTCCTAAGCGGTAATGGGCTTTGAGACGCAGGTTATTCGCAGGCATCAGGCTGAGTGCACGATTGTTTTTCGTATCTTCGCCTTCAATCAGTTCTAACCCGCTTTCGAAGGTGAGTTGTTTGGTAACATCCCATGTCGCTGCGACTTCCAAACCACGAATCATGGCATCGGTTTGCGCGTTGGTCATCTCTAGCAACGCCCCTGGTGTACCTGCTGCCACAACCGTACCAGAACTGTTACGATAGCGCCCTGTGTTCATCAGATAAATATAGTTATCGATCCAGTTTTGATACACAGTAGCATTCAGCGTGGTGGTATCGCCCATAAAGCGTAACGATAGGTCAGTGTTTAACGATGTCTCTGCTTTTAGGTCAGGATTGCCGAGTTGGAAAGCCTGTACGCCACCATGTACACCACCCGCATAACGCTCGAAAATACTCGGCGCGCGGAAAGCCGTGCCGACATTCGCGGCTAAGTTCCACTGAGGCGTCAGCGCATAGATCATGCCGATCGAACCGCTGCTATGTTCGAGTGATTTGTCGTTATTGGTGGTGTTGAAAATACCTGTATTAACGAAATAACTGTTACCGTCGATGGGGGCTTTCATTTGTCGCCAGTCGTGACGCGCGCCCAAATGCCATGTCCAGTTGCCTGATTTCGCTTCTTCAAACCAATACAACGCCTGACCCGTTTCACTGGCATTCGGCGCTAACTTACCTGCTAACAAGTCTTGTTGTTTATCGAGATACTCGACACCTGCTTCACCTTTGAATAACCCAATTGCAGGATGCTGTAAGCCCAATTTGAGCTCATCGCGTTGCACCAGAATATCCAGATAATTGACTGAACTCTTCATGCTACTCAGTTGGCTATAGGTACCGCCTGTAATGGCTTGGCGCTGGTAGCGAGTATGCATATACTGAGGTTTAAACGCCCAACCCGCAGCGAGGTTAAGCACGCCCGATAGTTGGTATTCATCGTTGGTAAGCAATTGCCCTGTCGGTTGTGCCAGATAAGGACTATTCGCATTCGCCGCAACCGCGCCTAAGAAGTTTTGCTGTGACTCAAAACGCGAGGCGCGCAACTCAACCTTACCCCAAGACCCACGATAACCTGCACCGATATTGCCGGCACGATTTTCAAAGTTGGTGTAGGGCAAGTCGCCACTCAATAAGGGTAAATTGCTCGCCGCACCACTGGGTTTAGCACCTGTGTTGGTGGCATGTTTGGGGGTGGTGATGTTTTCTGCTGTGCGCTGACTGATACCACCCACGATACCGAAGTTACCCGCTGCCACGCCACCCTTAACGCCTAATAACACTTCACCATTATTACTGGCAAACCCTGAAACGGCTTCCGTTTTGGGGGACTGCTCACCATAAGGGATCGCTGGACTGATAACGTTCACTACACCGCCCATGGCTTCAGAACCGTAAAGTACCCCCTGTGCGCCACGAATGACTTCTACCTTATCGGCTAAAAAAGGCTCAATGGTCGGATTGTGACGTGTGCCATAGGCTTGGGTATCGGTGGCTAAGCCATTCGAGAGGATTTTAACGCGTTCGCCCGATAAGCCGCGAATAACCGGTTTTCCCGCTTGTGAGCCAGTACCCAAGTTATTCACACCAGGGATATCGGACAGTAGTGCGCCCAGTGATCCTGAGTCTTTAGCGAGCTTATCATCGCCTTGGATGCTATCGATTTGGGTTGGACTATCGAAGCTGCTCATCTCGCCCAACGGGCTAGCAGAAACAACGATAGCGTTTAAATGTGTATTGTCTGCCCAACTGTAACCAGACAGCAGGCATCCCATGGCCAAAGACAAAGGCCGTAAACGATGTGGTGATTGCATAGAAGCATTCCTAAAAATAAAACGCACATAACACCTAACAGCGACAAGGCTGTAGGGTCGATTGATGGCTTAGATACTTAGGAAAGGCTTGGTGGCGCTTGTGCGTCGAAGTAAACAGGGGCTGTTACGTAACGGCTAACCAGCGTTGTCGCGGGTGGGTATTGCCAGTGAGTGTGCGCAACCGAAAATGTGTCATCACAGACCAAATGCGCTGGCAAACTCTGGGCATCGAACAGCTCGCACACCTCATCATGCTCATGAAAAGCATGCGTGCTGTCGTGTAATAAGGCGACACCTTGACTTACCAATAACAGGAACGCAAAGGCAAGTGACGTCAATAAGCGCCTGAACTGTCCGTTCAAAATAGGTTTCATAGGATGAATTGAGCCTGTAAATCTATTTGTGTAAACGCCCAATAAATTACTGGTAGTTTTTA
>CAZSGH010000035.1:0-27652 GCA_964606405.1 uncultured Francisella sp. | reverse complement strand
TACTACAAAGCACCAGTACAAAAGCATTTAGTATGTGGTCTTTTGGCATGGACGGTAATGCCACGACCACTGCAGCGCAAGATGTGAGTAAAACTAAGTTGTATTCATTTGAACAGGGCGTTAATCAAGACTTGAACGGTGATGGTGCTATTGGTACTGCGTGGGATGTTAACATTACCACGGCTTCACTGATACCAACCCCACAAACAGTCCCTAGTTTTACCGCTTCCGAAGGCTGGAAAATTGATGGTGCTACCTTAGTGTTTACCTCATCGACAGCAGGAACGGTGACAACAACCGACCAGACAGGGGCTACGCAAACCATCCCATTTACACTGAACAATGGTGCCATCGAGTTTGCCTTAGGTTCAACAACTGCCTCTTACAAGCTATTGGCGGGCAATGCGGACATGATGGTAATTGGCACGACCAATCCGAATGTTGCAGCTGCGATGAACCAAGATCAGAATGGTCCTGGTGTCGTTATGACTGTCTACAAAGACACACTTACAGCGCAACCCTTACCAACAACAGGTAGCTTGAAGTTATATACTGCAAAAGCTGCAAATTTGGGGGATAAATACAGTCCGGTTTCTATTAGTATTGATCTAGCGAATCAAGAAATCACATTCACTGATATTTGGGATGTTTCAAACACGACGAGTTTTACCGTTGCTGATAACGTGATAACAGTTGATATGTCGCCTTCCTCTACTACGCCTTACGGTACTTCAAGCATGAACTCAGTAGATGAAATGAAGTTGTCTGTTTTGGGTCTAGTCGATGGCTATTACGTAACGAAATCTGAAAAGATCCATGGTTATCAGCAGGATTCTACAACGGACACAGGCATTACAGACATTAAAGCTTGGTTTGAGACAGTACAGAATAATACCTACTATGCATCGAACGGTTCGACGTATGAACCAGTGCCGTTGGATTGGACTGGCAACACTGCAAACTTTACAGTTGGTACACAAACCTATACGGTTACTTACGATGCTGTAGCGAATAGTATTAAGTTCCAAAGTAGTCCAGATTACTACGATCAATACACGCTGAGTAATGGTGTGGTGATGCGTACTAGTCATGAGTTCTATACTGAGACTTGGTCGACTAGTGCTGTTTATAATTATCAGTTCGTCGCTGAGTACGATGATTATTTTAATGCTGCCACAACGGATGATACGTTCGATTTGAATGCCAATGGTGGAAGTGATACTGTTGTTTTTGCTGACTCTGCTAGTAGTAATGGTCTAGATACGATTAATGGTTTTACTTTTGGTGATACTGCACAGTCTCAAGATGACTTGGGGCAGGGTGATATGTTGAATTTGTCGTACTTCTTAGGAAGTGTCGGGGTTGCTGATGCAAATTCACAGGAAACAGGTGTTCAGGGCTTTGCTGCTACGGCTACGGAAGAGGTAGATATCAGTAGTAAAGTTGCATTAGTAACAGGCACTGGTATTGATATCACTTCGCTATTTGGCCAAGATAAAACCTTTGCTGCTTTAGAAACGAGTGGAGGGAAAGCGGTTGTTATGACTGCTGACTCAGTCAATTCGACGACGGCGAATCTTTATTTTGTTGAGAGTAATGGAACACAGCTAACGGCAACACAAGTCGCAACGATGACGAATATTGGTTCGCTTAATGCCTTGAGTAATGAGAACTTTTTATTTAACCAATATCTGTAATTAATCATGACTAGCCCCAGATTACTGGGGCTTTTTTATCTGCAATTTTCAGACAAAATCGCAGATAAAAAAGTAAGTCTTAAAATCGTCTTGTATTCCTAATAACAGACAGTCGATTCATCCCATTGGTGTTGAGTTTAGTCAGCAAGCGAAGCGTGTAGTGGGTGTTTGATCTGGAAAACAGTTAGGTTGCTATTTTATGTAGTCAACTCAGTATTTATGTTACCATCCGCAGTGTAAAACAATTTAATCTGTGATTCGTTATGCCTTCTAAAAATCTTGCCATGTCACATTTTCGCACAGCTATCTGGCAACGCAAAAGTGTTTTTGTTGAAGCCATTGTCCTGACAATTGTTGTTAATCTTATCGGTTTGGCGACCGCGATGTATGCCATGCAGGTGTATGATAGAGTTATTCCTAACCAGACAATGGATACACTCGTTGTTCTGACTATCGGTGTGTTATTGGCGATTGTTTTCGACACCTTGCTTAAACATACGCGGATGATCATGGTAGAGAAAGCTTGTAAAGCTATCGACACCGAATTATCCGATTTGTTTTTCACCCAAGCATTAAATATTCGAATGGAGCAGCGTCCTAGCACGGTTGGTACGTTTGCTGCTCAAATTAGAATGTTTGAAACGGTCAGACAGTTTTTAACCAGTACTACCTTGTTTTTATTAGCAGATGTACCTTTTGCGTTAATTTTTATTGGTGTTATTGCCTTAATTGCTGGTCCTTTGGCTTTAGTGCCCTTAATTTTATTGCCCATTACGCTCCTCATCGGTTTTATGTTCATTAAACCCGTTTCTCGTCTTTCTATCGCTAATGCACAGGAAAGTAACATTAAGAATGGATTGTTAATTGAATCAATTGACGGCATCGAAAGCATTAAAAGTTTACAAGGTCAGGCTGGTTTTATGAGCCGTTGGCATGACTTAACCAATGTGATTGGTCAGAATGATTTAGCGCTAAAAAAATGGTCTGGTTTGTCCTCTACGCTCAGCCAGTTTATTCAACAACTTTCTTATGTGGGCTTGGTTTCATTTGGCGTTTATCAAATCACTCAAGGGGAACTCACTATGGGTGGTTTAATTGCTGTAACCATTATTAGTGGTCGTGCGCTGGCTCCCTTAGCACAAACCGCTCATGTGATGGTTCAGTGGCAGCAATCTAAAGCGGCTTTAACAGGTTTGAATGATTTAATGGCGAAACCTATAGATGATCAACTCAGTGATAATTTACCCTTGTTACACCCCGATCATGCGCAAGGTTTATTGCAAGTCAGCCAAGTAGACTTCAGTTATGATCAGCAATATAGCGCCATTTCAATTGCTAACTTATCGATTAATCCCGCTGAGTCGGTAGCGATTCTGGGAGGTATTGGCTCAGGAAAGTCGACATTGCTCAAACTGCTATCGGGACTTTATTTGCCGAACGAAGGCCGAGTGTTTTTTGATCAAGTTGATACCGCACACCTCTCGCAACAATTTTTGCGAGAGCACATCTATTACGCGCCGCAAAGCAATAAGTTATTCAATGGAACCTTAAAAGATAACTTGTTAATGGGATTAGAACGCTCATCAATAGGTGACTCGGAACTGCTAGATGCCGCAAAAATGACGGGTCTGATTGACTTAGTTACAGCTCATCCAAGAGGTTTGGGTTTAATGATTAACGAAGGTGGGAAAGGTCTTTCTGGTGGTCAGCAGCAGTTGGTTGGTTTAACCCAACTGGTATTGCGTATACAACGTAAAACACCGAAAGTATTGCTTCTGGATGAACCAACTTCGGCTTTAGATGGTCAAAGTGAGGCAAAAATCATGAATGTGATGACCGATCTGATTAAACAGACGGGCGGAACAGTGGTTTTTGTTACGCATAAACTGAGTCAACTTGTTTATGCCAATCGTATTGTGATTATGGACAAGGGTAAAGTGATTGCTGATGATAGCAAAGAGATTATCCTTCCTAGATTAACAGGAGCAAACAAATCATGAGTCGTACCAGTTTATGGATACTGCTAATGACATTTGGTGTACTGTTAATTTGGGCATCTCAGGGCGAAATTGATCAATCAAGTCAAGTGACAGGGCAGGTCATTCCTAGTGCGCGTTCTCAAATTGTTCAAACGCCCGATGGTGGTATTTTAGAAAAATTAACTGTCAAAGAGGGCGATAAGGTCGAAAAGGGCGAGCTACTTGCTGTTCTTGATCAAACCCGTATTCAGGCTCAGTTTCAAGAAACAGAAGCGAAGGTGATGCAGTTGCGCGCAGAAATTGCACGATTAACGGCAGAAATGCTAGATTTGCCGATTGATTTTGATCATGACTTGCAAATGGCCTACCCCAAATTGATTCAAGCGCAGAAAATTCTTTACGCTAAGCGCAGGCAAGCAATCAACGAAGAGTTGGTATCTTTGCGTGAAAGCCTAAAGCTTGCCCAAGAAGAGTTGAACATTAATATTCCCTTGTTGGAATCGGGAGATGTTAGTAAATCGGAAGTAATCAAACTTCGTCGACAAGTGGCAGATATTAAAACGCAAATCACCACTAAGCGGAACAAATACATGCAAGATGCTCAGGCGGAACTGGCAAAAGCTCAAGGTGATTTGGCGAGTTTGTTGCAAACCATGACACAACGTCAGGATGCATTAGATCATACTCATATTTATGCGCCTATGAGCGGTATTGTTAAAAATATTAAATTCACAACCATCGGGTCGTCTCTAAAGGCCAGTGAAGAAGTGATGCAGATTGTTCCGCTAGATGATGACCTGCTGATTGAGGTTAAGGTAAAACCGAAAGATATTGGCAATTTGAAGGTAGGCATTCCTGCCAATGTTAAAATTGACGCTTATGACTATACAATTTACGGATCGCTGAAAGGTACCCTAGTGTTTATCGGTGCTGATACCATTAATGAAAACCTAAAATATCAAGAAGAACCTTATTACGTTGCCCGCGTTAAAGCGACGGGGCGCACCCTGACTCATGTAAAAGAAGGTGAATTGGAGTTGCAGCCCGGCATGACGGCAACTGTCGACTTGATTACTGGCAGAAATACAGTCTTGAATTATCTTATTAAACCGATTACTAAAACGATGGATAATGCACTTAAAGAGCGGTGATTGTCGTTTAAATATTTGTGCGGTTGGTTAGAAACGGCTTCTGTCCATCACTAAGTTCGAAGGGGTGGAAGAAATCTTAGGCGAGTTTTGAGTCCTAACTAAAGTCGTCAGAATGCTTAATTATCCTGATATAATAGGGCAAACGTAACGGGCGCCGCCACGGGTTGGGGAGCTAGGGGGAAAGGGTTGACGATAATGGCGTTTAACTTATTGATTTAAGTCCCTTGCACCAACCAAAAAATAAAAATGGGGGAGTCTGAAAGCTCGCAAGGCGCAATTTTAGAGTTTCCCTAATGCAGATGAAGTAAGGATTAACCAGCATGGACTACACCCAATATCCCGACGCAAAAGGTCATTATGGTATTTATGGTGGCATTTTTGCCCCTGAAACACTTATGGAGCCTTTGCGCGAATTAACGGAAGCTTACAACCGTTACCGTGTTGATCCTGAGTTTTTAGCCGAATTAGAAGCCGATTTTCAACATTACGTGGGTCGTCCGACCCCCTTGTATCACGCCCAGCGTCTTAGCAATCATTTAGGTGGTGCTCAGGTTTATTTTAAGCGCGAAGATTTAAACCACACAGGCGCACATAAAATCAATAACAGCATTGGTCAGGCATTGTTGGCAAAACGCATGGGTAAAACCCGTATTATTGCTGAAACAGGTGCGGGTCAACATGGTGTGGCGACCGCAACAGTAGCGGCGCGTTTGGGGCTTGAATGTGTGATTTATATGGGCGCGGATGATATTGTGCGCCAAGCACCGAATGTGATGCGTATGAAAATGTTGGGTGCGACGGTTGTCGGCGTTACTTCTGGTACGCGCACGCTTAAAGATGCACTGAACGAAGCCATGCGTGACTGGGTAACGCATGTCGATAACACCTTCTACATCATTGGTACGGCTGCGGGACCTCATCCTTATCCGCAGATGGTGCGCGATTTTCAGTCGGTCATTGGGCGCGAGGCAAAACAGCAATGCTTGGCACAAATTGGTGCTTTGCCCGATGCGATTGTCGCTTGTGTCGGTGGTGGCTCGAATGCTATTGGTATTTTCTACGACTTCTTAAATGACGAAGGTGTGTCTTTGTATGGTGTCGAAGCTGGGGGTGATGGCTTAGAAACAGGTCGTCATGCTGCGCCGCTCAATGCTGGTCGCCCAGGTGTTTTACATGGCAATCGTACTTACTTAATGCAAGATGAAAACGGTCAGATTATTGGCACACATTCGATTTCGGCTGGGTTGGATTATCCTGGTGTTGGTCCTGAACATTCCTTCTTAAAAGATACAGGTCGCGCCAATTATGTGGCGATTACGGATGAAGAGGCGTTAGATGGCTTCCGCTTGATGACCAAAATGGAAGGCATTATTCCTGCGTTGGAAACCAGTCATGCTATTGCTTATGCTGCGAAACTCGCACCTGAATTGTCGAAGCATCAGTCGATTGTTGTAAACTTGTCAGGGCGTGGTGATAAAGATATGAACACCATCGCTGCTATTGAGGGCTTTACACTATGAATCGTTTAGAAACCGTTTTTGCTGATACCCGTGCGCACAATCGTGCAGCGCTGATTCCTTATATTGCGGCGGGTGATCCTAATCCTTTGCTGACTGTCCCCTTAATGCACGCCTTGGTCGATGCAGGTGCTGACGTGCTGGAATTGGGTATTCCTTTTTCCGATCCAATGGCGGATGGTCCGGTGATTCAGCGCGCGACTGAGCGTGCGTTGACTTATGGCGTGAGCTTGCGTCAGGTGTTAGAAATGGTGATGGATTTTCGTCGTCAAGATCAGCTTACGCCTGTGATTTTAATGGGCTATGCCAATCCGATTGAAGCGATGGGTATTGAGCAGTTTGCACACGAAGCCGCCAGTGCTGGTGTCGATGGTGTATTGACGGTGGACTATCCAGCAGAGGAAGCCATGCCGATTACCCAAGCGTTAAAAGCACACGGATTGGCGAATATCTTTTTAGTGTCGCCAACAACGCCCGTCGAGCGCGAACAAGCAACCTTGCAACAAGCGGGTGGTTTTATCTATTATGTTTCATTGCGCGGTGTTACGGGTGCTAAATTGTCGGATTTGGCCGAAGTTCGGGCTAAAGTAGAAGAGTTAAAAGCGCAATCAAGCCTGCCCGTTGGTGTGGGGTTTGGTATTCGAGATGCCGAGACAGCGGGTAAAATGGCCGCATTTGCTGATGCAGTAGTGGTGGGTAGTGCCCTAGTAGAAGCCATCGAAGCGGTTGCCGATAAAGGCGATGCGATTGTATTGGCTGCGGCTGCAGCGTTGATTAAACCGATTCGTGCCGCCTTACAGCGTTAATCCTTCCCCAATATAAAATTAAGAGACGATACTCATGGCTAACTGGTTAGATAATCTTGAAAATAAATTAGGAACGTTACTCTCGACACGTTTGCGTCGTAACACCGAGCAAAAATCATCCGTTCCTGAGGGGACTTGGGTTAAATGCCCAGGAATGGAAGCACCTGTCTATCGTGCAGAAATCGAGCGTAATTGTCATGTTTGCCCTAATGGGTCGCATTTGCGTATTGGTGCGCGTCGTCGTTTAGAAATTTTCTTAGATGCAGGTTCTGCCGTCGAAGTCGGGGCGCTGGTTTCTCCTGTCGATGCGCTTAAGTTCAAAGATCAGAAGCGATACAAAGATCGTATTACTGAAGCGCAAGCCAAGACGGGTGAAAAAGATGCCTTTTTGGTTCAACGTGGCACATTACATGGTATGCCGATTGTGGCTGCATCCTTCGAGTTCGGCTTTATGGGTGGCTCGATGGGTGCTGTTGTCGGCGAGAAGTTTGTGCGTGCAGTCAATGAAGCCATTGCGCATCGTTGTCCTTTTGTCTGTTTTTCTGCCAGTGGCGGCGCGCGGATGCAAGAAGCGTTGTTTTCGTTGATGCAAATGGCAAAAACATCGGCAGCTTTGGGTCAATTACGTGCGCATAAGTTACCTTTCGTATCGGTATTAACCGACCCAACCATGGGTGGTGTGTCAGCTTCGTTTGCTATGCTGGGTGATTTGAACGTCGCGGAGCCGAATGCCTTAATCGGTTTTGCAGGTCCTCGCGTGATTGAGCAGACCGTACGTGAAAAATTGCCAGAAGGTTTTCAGCGTAGCGAGTTCTTGCAAGAGCATGGTGCGATTGATTGCATTATTGATCGTCGTAACATGCGTGATGAATTGGCAGGTAAATTAGCGATTTTGATGAAGCAGGCTGCGCCTGTTAAGGCAGCTTAATTACAATGCACAGTCATTGGGGGTTGGCTGAATGGCTGGCCTTTCAAGAAACATCTCACGCGCAAGTTATTGATATGGGCTTGACGCGTGTGCGGTTGGTCGTGTCTCGTTTAGGTTTGGATAAACCGTCGGCATTAACCATTACGGTTGCTGGAACGAATGGAAAAGGGTCATCGACTGCGCTGTTATCTCGTATTTATGCCGCTGCCGGCTATCAGGTTGGTTGGTATTCTTCGCCACATTTATTGCACTACAATGAACGTATTCGCATCAATAATGAGCCAGCTAGCGATGCCTTGTTGGTTGATGCGTTTCGGGCAATTGCAGCGGTCAGTAACGATCTAACGCTGAGTTATTTTGAATGGGGTACGATTGCTGCTCTGTGGGTGTTCAAACAACAGGGCTGCGATCTTCAAGTGCTCGAAGTCGGTTTGGGTGGACGCTTAGATGCAGTAAATGTCATTGATGCTGATGCCGCGTTGATTACGCCGATTGATATTGATCATCAAGCTTATTTAGGCAACACGCGTGACGTGATTGCACGTGAAAAAGCAGGCATTTTACGTAAGGGTCAAGTCGCGGTTTGTTCTGATCCACAGCCGCCATCATCGCTAATCGACGTTGCTCAGACCTTGGATTTATCGCTGTCGCTATCGGGAAGCGATTTTTCTTGGCAGCGTTGTGATGATGGTCGGTGGTTGTGGCGAACAGGTGACCGCACTTATTCCTTGCCAGTGCCTGCTTTGCGCGGCGATTTTCAGCTTGCTAATGCGGCGGGCGTGTTGATGTTGGTTGATGGGCTACAGTCGCGTTTGCCCGTTGATGTGTCTGCTTTGGCGCAAGGCTTGTCTGATGTGCGTTTGTTGGGACGGATGGATGTGCGTCAACTCGCCGACAAGTCTTGGCTATTCGATGTAGCGCATAATCCACAATCCATTGCAGCGCTTGCCGGTTATTGTGCTGCTCAGGCAACGCCTGTTGTTGCCGTATTTAGTGCCTTATCTGACAAAGATATTGGCGAGATGGTTGCAGCTTTAGCACCCCATGTGGATCAGTGGTTTGTTGCGCCTTTAGGTGGTGTGCGTGGTGCGCCACTTGAGCAATTGCAAGATGCTTTTTTTATCGTCGATAGGCATCGTGTTCAGTGGTGCGATGCAATCAGTGATGCCTGTTCCTTAGCACAGGTTTATGATTCGACTGCGACGCGTTTGGTTTGTGGTTCTTTTGTTAGCGTAGAACAGGGACTTCGTTGGTTAGAGGAACAATCATGCAACACCCATTAGGCGTTGATCCGCTGAAACTCAGAATGATTGGTGCTGTTTTTTGGGCAGGGTTACTCGTTTATTTTGTACCGCTTTGGTTTATGCATCCTGTTGATTTTTCGCCTAACGCACCTAAAGAAATCGCTGCGCCTTTAGCGGTCGAAACGAGCACGACAGCACTCGCGGCAGCGGCAGTTGAGTCGGCTGCTCAGCAACAAGATGCGCGTTCGACCCTGTTCATCGATAAACCATTAACGGTAACGCCACCGCCAGCCGATCCTGCGCGCGTACAGGCATTGCATCAGACTTTGTCTGCTCGTGAGGCTCAGGTGGATACTCAGGGGCGCCTAAAAGCAGCCAGTCAGTCTGCTAAGGTCTTTGGTCCTCCGCCAGAAGTGAGTGCAGGCGGTCATTTTAGCGTGCAAGTGGCAACTTATAGCGTCGAGTCGGTTGCTTTAGAAACGCAATCGCGTTTACGCGCGATGGGCATTGTCAGTAAAATTGTTCCTTCAACCAACAAAAAAGGCAAGAAAGTCTATTTGTTGCGAGCAGGTACGTATAAATCATTAGACGATGCCAAAAAAGTAAAAGCCATTGTCGATGCACGGCTTAATGCAAAATCAGTCGTGTTGGGTAAATAAAGCGAACATTAATGCTGGCTGTTTGTCATTTATTGGACAGGTAAGGCAAAAAATGAATAGGTTAAGCGTCCCAAATTTCATTACGGTTAAAATTAAGTCTTATTCTATTTGTCATCTACTGGAACTGGTGGGATAATAAGCGTCCCAAATTCCATTGCGGTTAAAATAAAGTTATGTGCGGCATTATCGGTATCCTTTTTGCAAATGGCGACAACGTAAACCAGAGTATCTATGACGGTTTGACGGTACTACAACATCGAGGGCAAGATGCAGCGGGCATCGTGACCTTGCATCAAGATCGTTTTTATCAACGCAAAGATAACGGCATGGTTAGCGATGTCTTTCGTACCCGTCATATGCGCGACTTACATGGTCCTATGGGTATTGGTCATGTGCGTTATCCGACAGCAGGCAGTGCTTCCAGTGCTGAAGCTCAACCTTTCTACGTGAATTCTCCCTACGGGATTGTCTTAGCGCACAATGGCAATCTAACCAATACCGAAGCATTAGCGAAAGAAATTTATGTGCAAGACTTACGTCATCTGAATACCAATTCGGACTCTGAAGTGTTGCTCAATGTTTTTGCTCATGAAATGATGGTGCAACATAAAGAAAAAGTGACGGAAGAAGAAGTGTTCACGGCAATTTCGCGTGTGCATGAACGTTGTAAGGGTGGCTATGCTGCCGTTGGTATGATCGCTGGCTTTGGTATGTTTGCTTTCCGTGACCCCTTTGGTCTGCGTCCTGTGGTGTATGGCGAACGCGATACCCCCGCTGGTAAAGACTATATGATCGCTTCTGAAACGGTTGCAGTCGATGTCTTAGAATTTAAAGTGATTCGTGATTTAGCGCCAGGCGAAGCGATCGTGATTACTGAAGACGGTCGTTTCTTCTCGCGTCAGTGTGCCACTAATCCCATTGTTGCGCCCTGTATTTTTGAACATGTTTATTTGGCGCGCCCTGACTCGGTTATCGACGGCGTGTCGGTTTACGAAGCACGTCTGAATATGGGCGAGAAGCTGGCTGCAAAAATTCTGCGCGTTAATCCTCATAACGATATTGATGTTGTTATGCCAATTCCTGATACCAGTCGTACCTCTGCATTGCAAATGGCGCAACGCTTGGGTTTGCCCTATCGAGAAGGGTTTATTAAAAACCGCTATATTGGTCGAACCTTTATTATGCCAGGTCAGACACAACGTAAAAAGTCAGTGCGTCAAAAGCTTAATGCCATCGCGCGCGAGTTTGAAGGTAAGCATGTGTTGCTTGTCGATGATTCGATTGTTCGTGGTACAACCTCGGCGCAAATTGTACAAATGGCACGTGACGCAGGTGCGCGTAAGGTATCTTTTGCTTCTGCATCTCCGCCCGTGCGCTACCCTTATGTTTATGGTATCGATATGCCAGCAGCCAGTGAGCTGGTTGCTAATAACAAGAGTGTCGAAGAAATTTGTGCGGTGATTGGCGCGGATTGGTTGGTGTATCAAGACTTGTCTGATCTTGAGGCCGCTGTGCGTGAATCAGGTCCTGGTCCACAAATGTTTGATACCTCATGCTTTAGCGGTGTTTATGTGACGGGTGATGTGTCGCCTGAGTATCTGGCGGGCATTGCTCAGCAACGTAACGATGGTGCTAAGGGAGATAACTTAGAGCCGAGTGCGGTAGGATTACATAATGTCGAATAATCTCGAACAAGATGTCAGCCAGTGGAGCGATGAAACCTTAGCCATTCGTTATGGTTATCATCCGACACAAGAGGGTGAGCATGGTGAAGCCATTATTCTCACCTCAAGCTTCGTTTACGACTCTGCCGCGCAAGCTGCAGCGCGTTTTTCGGGTGCAGAGCCAGGCAACATCTACTCACGTTTTACACATCCGACAGTGGCTGCTTTTGAACGTCGATTGGCTGCGTTAGAAGGCGCTGAAATGGCTGTGGCCACCAGTTCTGGTATGGCGGCGATTATGACGGCGTGTTTGGGCTTGCTCAATGCTGGCGATCATGTGGTGTGCTCGCGTAGTGTTTTTGGTGCGACACAAGTTTTCTTTGCCAACCACTTAAGTCGTTTTGGTATTCAAACCACCTTTGTTGACCTAACAGATAATCAAGCTTGGCAGGATGCGATTCAGCAGACAACGCGTTTATTCTTTTTAGAAACACCTTCTAACCCATTGATGGAAGTGGGTGATATTGCGGGCTTATGTGCCATTGCACATGCAGTTGATGCCTTGGTGATGGTCGATAACTGCTTAATGACGCCTATTTTACAAAAGCCGCTGGCTTTGGGTGCTGATATTATTATCCACTCAGCAACCAAGTTTATCGACGGTCAGGGGCGTGCTTTGGGTGGTGCTGTATTAGGTAGTAAAGCATTAATGGCGCCTGTCTATGGTTTCTTGCGTACCACTGGTGCGAGCATGAGTCCGTTTAATGCGTGGATTTTCTTGAAAGGGTTGGAAACGCTCGCGTTACGTATGAAAGCACAAAGTGAACAGGCGTTAGCCATTGCACAATGGTTAGAAACGCATCCTGCTGTTGAGTCGGTTTTTTATCCAGGGTTGGCGAGTCATCCACAAGCAGAACTGATTGCCAAACAACAAACGGCTGGCGGTGCGGTGTTATCGTTCCGTGTTGCAGGCGGTCGAAGCGAGGCTTGGAAAATTATCGATGCTGTACAGATTTTCTCGCGTTCTGCTAATTTAGGCGATGTGAAAAGCATCATTACGCATCCCGCAACAACAACGCACGGACGAGTACCAGAAGTGGATCGTTTAGCAGCAGGGATTACTGAAAACTTGATTCGTTTGTCGATTGGGCTAGAGTCTCTTGATGACTTAAAAGCAGACTTGGTGCGAGGGTTGGAAGCTTAACTTGGCTTTATGAGCCTACCTTTTTTGAAGAGAGACGGAATTGCTTCCCTCTCTCCCGTTGAGAGAGGGGTAGGGAGATGCCTCTAACGCTTTGGTAATGCGATTTTAGGTGCTTGTAAGTTTGGACGATAGAGAATGACCATCTTACCGATCGTTTGGATTTTGGTTGCACCGCTGGCATCGATAATGGCGTCGATAATAAGTTTGCGCTGTTCGCGGTCATCGTTAAGCATTTTAACTTTAACCAATTCATGCGTGTTTAAGGTAACATCTAACTCGGCAATGACTGATTCGGTTACGCCAGAAGCACCAATCCATAACATCGGATTGCGATGATGGGCTAGGGTGCGTAAAAATTTGATTTGACTATTTGATAACATGAACGCAAGTTCCTTCAGAAAGTTTTATAACGAGACATTGTAACAAGATTAGGGTATATGGCACGAACAAAAACGTCACAATCGTGGCTAAAAGAACATTTTTCCGATCCTTTCTGGCTGTTAGCGCAAAAAGAAGGCTATCGTTCGCGTGCAACTTATAAGCTTAAAGAGCTAGATGAGAAAGATAAACTCATCAAACCAGGCATGGTTGTTGCCGACCTAGGTGCTGCACCTGGGGGTTGGAGTCAGTGGGCGATTCAACAAGTTGGCGCGTCTGGTATTGTCGTAGGGCTTGATTTGTTACCGATCGTCCCATTGGATGGTTGTGTTTTTTTACAGGGTGACTTTCGTGAAGACGAGGTGCTAGAGCAGTTATTGGCAACACTTGATGGTCGTCCCGTTGATATTGTGCTATCCGATATGGCACCGAATACGTCGGGCATCAAAGGGGTAGATATTCCACGTTCTATTTATTTATCAGAGTTAGCGCTGGCTTTTTCGCATTTAGTCTTGAAACCTGGCGGTGATCTCCTTATTAAAGTATTTCAGGGTGAAGGGTTTGATGCTTTCTTAAAAGATGTCAGAGCTGTGTTTACTAAGGTACAATTAAAAAAACCTAAAGCCTCTCGTGGTCGTAGTGTCGAAGTGTATGTGTTGGCGCGTGGTTATCGCCCGCAAAAATCCTAATATGATGGGAATGAGTGAATGAACGAATTTATGAAGAACCTATTGGTTTGGATGATATTAGCGGCTGTTACGTTAGTGTTGTTTAATCAGTTTCAGGGCAGTCCAGAAGAAGCGAGAGTGGGTAATCCACACCGTATCGACTATACGCAGTTTATCAATGAAGTTAAGTCGGATCGTGTGGCGCGTGTCGATATGGATGGGCGTACAATCCATGGCTTTTATGCCAGCGGCGACCACTTTATGACCTTCAACCCAGGTGATCCTGGGCTGGTTGGTGACTTGCTCAATCATAATGTCGTCATCACGGCACCACCACCCGAAAAGCAGGGTGTGTTGATGCAGATGTTTATCTCGTGGTTTCCAATGTTGCTGTTGATTGCGGTGTGGATTTTCTTTATGCGTTCGGCAGGCGGTTTGGGCGGTAAAAATGGTCCTCTATCGTTCGGTAAAAGTAAGGCGCGGATGCAGTCGGAAGATCAGGTTAAAGTAACCTTTGAAGATGTGGCAGGAGCTGACGAAGCCAAAGAAGAAGTGCATGAAATTGTTGATTTCTTGCGCGATCCTGAAAAATATCGCAAGCTAGGTGGCAAAATCCCTCGAGGTGTCTTGATGGTTGGTCCTCCAGGGACTGGTAAAACGTTGCTCGCAAAAGCCATCGCTGGTGAAGCAAAAGTGCCTTTTTTCACGATTTCAGGCTCTGATTTCGTCGAAATGTTTGTGGGTGTCGGTGCTTCTCGTGTGCGTGATATGTTTGAACAGGCAAAAGCGCATGCCCCTTGTATTATCTTTATCGATGAAATTGATGCCGTTGGCCGCTCTCGTGGTGCAGGCATGGGTGGTGGTAACGATGAGCGTGAACAAACACTGAACCAAATGTTGGTCGAAATGGATGGTTTCGAAGGCAATGAAGGCATTATCGTTATTGCTGCCACCAACCGCCCCGATGTGTTAGATCCAGCTTTATTGCGTCCGGGGCGTTTTGACCGTCAGGTTACGATTGGTTTGCCCGATGTTCGTGGTCGCGAGCAAATTCTTAAAGTACATATGCGTAAAGTGCCGATGGAAGAAGGTGTTAAGCCAGGTGCGATTGCGCGTGGCACACCAGGGTTTTCTGGCGCTGATTTAGCTAATTTAGTGAACGAAGCGGCGTTGTTCGCGGCGCGTATGGGCAAAGAAAAAGTTAATCACGAAGACTTCGAAAAAGCAAAAGACAAAATCATTATGGGTGTCGAGCGTAAATCGATGGTAATGAAAGACGATGAAAAGCGCTTAACAGCCTACCATGAAGCAGGTCACGCTATTATTGGGCACTTAGTGCCAGAGCATGATCCTGTTTACAAGGTAAGTATTATCCCGCGTGGTCGTGCCTTGGGTGTAACCATGTATTTACCCGAAGAAGATCGTTATAGCTATAGTAAGCGCCGTTTAGAAAGTCAGCTTTCTAGTTTGTATGGTGGGCGTATTGCTGAAGAGATGATTTTTGGTGCCGATGCAGTAACCACTGGCGCGAGTAATGACATTGAGCGAGCAACCTCCTTAGCGCGTAGTATGGTCATGAAGTGGGGCATGTCGGATAAGTTAGGTCCACAGATGTACGAAGAAGAAGATAACAGTAACCCATTTTTGGGTGGTGGTATGTCTCGTACTAAGGCGCTATCGCCAGAAACAGGCAAGTTAATTGATGATGAAATTCATCGTTTTATCGAAACAAACTATCAACGTGCAGAGCGTATCCTGAAAGAAAACAGCGATAAATTACACATTATGGCCGATGCTCTAATGCTGTACGAAACCATTGATGATGTGCAAATTGCACAAATCATGAATGAGGGTCGCTTTCCCGATGCACCAGAAGGCTGGAATGACGAGATTGCAACGGATACAACGGGTGGTGAGCCGCCAGCGCAAGCTCAGTCTGCCGATGCGTCAGCGGATGCGGTGTTAGATGCTGGTGCATCGGCAGATGCAACAAATCCACCTGATGCACAACCTAAGTGGCGTTAAGTTGCCGTGATGGATTGTTATGATTAATTGGCAATCTAAGCCATATTGGATTATGGGGGTGGTAAATATCACCCCCGATTCATTTTCGGATGGTGGTCGCTTTTTACAGCGCGACAAGGCCTTACGTCATGCAGAGCAACTTATTGCCGATGGTGCGCATATCCTCGATTTAGGAGCGGAATCAACACGTCCAGGTGCGCAGCCAATTGGTGCGCAAGAAGAGTTGGATCGCCTAATGCCCGTCCTTATTGCCTTGCGCGAGTTAAGCGATATGCCAATTTCCATTGACACCAGTAAGCCAGAAGTGATGAAGGCAGCCCTTACTGTTGGCGTTGAGATGATTAACGATGTACGGGCTTTTTCGGTATCAGGTGCTGCTGAGGTTGTTCGTGCTTATTCCGATGCTTCTTTGTGTGTGATGCATATTCAAGGCGAGCCCCAGTCGATGCAGTATCGACCTAGCTATCAAGATGTGGTGCAAGAGGTGCAGCAGTTTTTAAAAAATAGAATTGCTACATTGGATGTTGATTCCTTGCGTCTTGTTTTGGATCCTGGTTTTGGCTTCGGTAAAAATTTAGATCATAATATTGCCTTATTTCGCGCGTTACCAAAGTTGGTTGCCTTAGGTTTTCCTGTCTTGGCAGGGGTATCGCGCAAGCGTATGATAGGCGAGTTAACAGGACGAGATAATCCTGTTGAGCGTCAGGCAGGCAGTGTTGCAGCAGCAGTCGAAGCTGTTCGACTGGGTGCAAAAATTGTCCGCGTACACGATGTTGCGCAGACGCGTGACGCATTATTGGTCGCATCCGCATTGGGTGCGTTTGAATTCAGTAGTTAAGTTGGGGTAAACCATGGCAGCAAAAGCAAAAAAACGATACTTTGGTACCGACGGTATTCGTGGTCGTGTTGGATCGGAGGGGATGTCTCCTGAAATGGCTATGAAGCTCGGTTGGGCTGCAGGTATGGTGCTCAAACAGATTAGTAATGCCCCAGTCATTATTGGCAAAGATACGCGTATTTCGGGATATTTATTTGAATCTGCCTTAGAGGCTGGTTTTGCGGCTGCAGGGGTTGATGTTCGCTTGTTGGGTCCTATGCCTACACCAGCAATTGCCTATATAGCAAAGACCTTTGGTGCGGTTTCTGGTGTAGTGATTAGTGCTTCACACAATCCTTATTACGATAATGGCATTAAGTTTTTCAATAGCGAAGGGCGTAAGCTTGGCGATGACTTAGAGCAGGCAATCGAAGCGATGATGGATGAGCCGATGATTTGTGTTCCCTCTCAGTTGCTTGGTAAAGTTTCACGTATTAATGATGCTGCTGGTCGTTATATTGAGTTTTGTAAGAGCACCATGGCGCACGGTTATCGTTTAAATGGGCTAAAAATAGTTGTTGATTGTGCCAATGGTGCGACCTATCAAGTTGCACCGCATGTCTTTACTGAGTTGGGTGCAGAAGTTATCGTGATTGGTAATACGCCCAACGGTCTAAATATTAATGATGGTGTTGGTGCAACCGACCCTGCTGCGTTGCAACGTTCGGTGTTGCGTGAAAAGGCAGACTTGGGTATTGCGTTAGATGGTGATGGTGACCGTTTGATTTTAGTCGATCATACGGGCGCCGTTTTAGATGGCGATGATATTCTGTTCATTATCATGAGCGGACAAGATACGCCTGTTAAAGGGGTTGTTGGTACCGTAATGAGTAATATGGGACTCGAAAACTACTGTCGTAAGCAGGGTATCGACTTTCATCGCACACCAGTTGGGGATCGACATGTCATGGAAAAACTGATGGCAGAAGGTCTAAATTATGGTGCAGAGCCATCGGGGCACATTTTGTGTCTTGATAAAATCCCAACGGGGGACGGTATTGTTTCTGCGCTACAAGTCTTGAGTGTTTTGGTTAAACGTAAAGTCGGGCTAAATGCGTTAAAGCAAGGTTTTATTCGCTATCCACAAGAATTAGTTAATGTTCGTCTAGCTAAGAAAATCAAAGCATTAGATGATGCCCGTATTGTCGCAGCAATCAGTGATGCTGAAGCTCAGTTAGGTAAAGATGGGCGTCTATTGATTCGTTTGTCAGGAACCGAGCCGTTGATTCGTATTATGGTTGAAGGTAGAGATGCTGTTCAAGTAAAACAGATTGTTTTACAGCTGGAAGCTTTAGTGATTGAGGTTTATGGTGGTTGATTTGCCTAAAAGCGCGATAAGTTGCAATATAGCGACTTCAAAGGTAAACTTGATGGGTTTTATTGGGAGACAACGATGCGTCAAATGATGGTAGCTGGTAATTGGAAAATGCACGGTTCTGTAGCATTTACCGCTGATATGGTAGCGACACTCACCTCAAAAGTGGTTGTTAAGGAAGATGTTACGCTGTTGGTTTGTCCGCCAGCGGTATATTTAGCGCAAGCAGTTAGCGCCGCTGCGCAATCTGGTATTCATGTCGGTGCGCAAAACTTAGCATCGGTTGCTTCTCCAGGGGCTTACACTGGCGAGGTTGCGGGTTTTATGCTTTCGGATATAGGCTGTCAGTATGTGATTGTTGGACACTCTGAGCGTCGTGCTTTATATGGTGAAACGAATGATGTCGTTGCACAGAAAGCTAAAGTGGCGTTAGATGCGGGCTTGATCCCGTTAGTTTGTGTTGGTGAAACCTTAGATCAGCGCGAAGCAGGTCAAGCGGAAGCTGTTATTGCTGCACAACTAGACGCAGTCAGTGCTGTTGTCGGTGTCGATGGTTGGGAGCAAGCAATTGTCGCTTATGAGCCTGTGTGGGCAATTGGAACAGGGCGTACAGCCTCTCCTGAACAAGCACAAGAGATTCATGTCTTTATTCGTTCTCGTCTGGCCGAGTTGGATGCAACAATGGCGGCATCGATGAAAATTTTATATGGCGGCAGTGTTAAGCCTGATAATGCGGCTTCGATTTTCTCACAGCCAGATGTCGACGGTGGTCTAATTGGTGGTGCTGCGTTAAATGCAGATGACTTTTCGCGCATTTATGCCAGTGCTCAACCCAAATAATAGGTTATTTTTATGATGCAAATAGTTTTAATTATCCATGTCTTGTTGTCGTTTGCGCTGATTGGTTTGGTGTTGATTCAACAAGGAAAAGGGGCAGATGCTGGCGCTAGTTTTGGTGGGGGATCATCACAAAGTGTGTTTGGTTCGCGCGGTTCTGCTTCATTTTTATCCCGAACTACTGCTATAATAGCGACGTTCTTCTTTGTGACAAGCTTAACCTTAGCTTATTTGTCTACAAAGCAGTCTGAAAGCAACAGCGTGATAAGCACTCCTGATCACGTCGTGATAACAGACAGCCCAGCAACAAGTGGTACCATGCAACCCGCAGATGTACCAGTTCAAACTGGGAAATAACGAAAAAAACGCTTTTTTGCCGACGTGGTGGAATTGGTAGACACGCTACCTTGAGGTGGTAGTGGCGCAAGCTGTGCTGGTTCGAGTCCAGTCGTCGGTACCATAATAAATGAGCGTTATTGAGTTAGTTGTTATTACGGAGGTTCAGAATGTTAGAAAATTACCTGCCAGTTCTGGTTTTTATCCTGCTCGGTATCGGCTTTGGCATTGGTCCTATTGCCGCTGGTTGGCTCTTAGCGCCAAATCGTCCCGACAGTGAAAAGTTATCCCCATATGAGTGTGGTTTTGAAGCCTTTGAAGATTCACGTATGAAATTCGACGTGCGTTTTTATTTGGTTGCTATTTTATTTATTATTTTTGATTTGGAAATCGCTTTTCTCTTCCCTTGGGCTGTCGTACTTGACACCATTGGATTGGCTGGCTTTTTAGCGATGGCGATGTTCCTGTTTATTTTAGTCGTTGGCTTTATCTACGAGTGGAAGAAAGGAGCCTTGGAATGGGAATAGAAGGCGTTCTGCAAGAGGGGTTTGTAACCACTTCTGCTGACAAGCTCATTAACTGGGCGCGTACGGGTTCTTTGTGGCCAATGACTTTTGGTTTGGCGTGCTGTGCTGTTGAAATGATGCATGCGGGTGCCTCTCGTTATGACTTAGACCGTTTCGGTGTGATTTTTCGTCCTAGCCCACGTCAGTCCGATGTAATGATTGTTGCTGGTACCTTGGTCAATAAAATGGCGCCAGCCTTGCGTAAGGTTTATGATCAAATGGCTGAGCCTCGTTGGGTGATTTCAATGGGTTCGTGTGCTAATGGCGGTGGTTATTACCATTACTCTTATGCGGTTGTGCGTGGTTGTGATCGTATTGTTCCTGTTGATGTCTATGTACCAGGCTGCCCACCAACAGCGGAAGCTTTGCTGTATGGGATTATTCAGCTGCAGAATAAAATTAAGCGCACCAATACCATTGCGCGCTAAGTTAGGAAAATAACAATATGCGTTCTCTTTCTCACTTGCTAGAAATGATTCAGCAGGCTTGGCCACAGGTTCAAGGTGCTGTGTCAGATATTGATGAATTGACCGTTAGTGTGCCAGCGCAAGAATGGCATTCAGTGGCGCTTTATTTGCGAAATACGCTTGCCTTCGAACAGTTAATTGACTTGTGTGGTGTTGACTATTCTGCCTACGGTCAGGTTAATTGGCAGACTGATTCTGCTGTTAATGAAGGGTTTAGTCGTGGTATTTTTGATTTTGAAACACCTGCAGCAGCGACAGCTAGCAGCGAACCACGTTTTGCAGTGGTAACGCATTTGTTGTCAATTGCACATAATCAACGTTTGCGTGTTAAGGTGTTTTGTGAGGATAGTGGTTTTCCGATTGTTGACAGTGTTTGCGATGTGTGGGCATCGGTAAACTGGTTTGAGCGAGAAGCCTTTGACTTGTTCGGTATTGCGTTTAATGGACATCCTGATTTGCGTCGTTTGCTAACGGACTATGGCTTTGTTGGTCATCCTTTACGTAAGGATTTTCCTCTCGAAGGTCAGGTCGAAATGCGTTATGATCCCGCACAAAATCGCGTGATTTATGAGCCTGTTAGTATCGAAAATCGGGTGAATACGCCGCGCGTCATTCGACCCACTGAGTATTTAGGGGCTGCATAATGAGCGAAATTCGTAATTACACACTCAACTTTGGTCCTCAACATCCGTCTGCACACGGGGTTTTGCGTTTGGTACTAGAGCTAGATGGCGAAACGATTGTTCGTGCCGATCCTCACATCGGCTTGTTGCATCGAGGCACGGAAAAATTAGCTGAATATAAGCCATACAACCAGTCAATTGGTTATATGGATCGTCTCGATTATGTATCGATGATGGTGAATGAGCACGCTTACGTGATGACTATTGAAAAGCTGATGGGTTTGGAAGTTCCTGAGCGTGCACAGTATATTCGTGTGATGTTCGATGAAATTACCCGTGTGCTAAACCATTTGTTATGGTTAGGTGCTCATGCGCTGGACATCGGTGCGATGACGGTATTTCTTTATGCATTCCGCGAACGTGAAGATTTAATGGATTGTTACGAAGCGGTTTCTGGCGCGCGTATGCATGCGACCTATTACCGTCCAGGTGGTGTTTATCGAGACTTGCCTGATAGCATGCCTAAGTACGAGTATTCTCCTTTCCGTAGCAAGAAAGATGTGGATCGCTTAAATGAAACACGTCACGGCAGTATGTTGGATTTCTTGACAGCTTTTACTGACCGTTTTCCTGCTTATATTGATGAATACGAAACCTTATTAACCGATAATCGTATCTGGAAGCAGCGTACGGTTGATATTGGTATTGTGTCGCCAGAGCGCGCGCTACAGTTAGGCTTTACAGGTCCGATGCTACGTGGTTCGGGCATTGCGTGGGATTTGCGTAAAACGCAGCCTTACGAAGTCTATGATCGTATGGATTTTGATATTCCTGTGGGCAAAACAGGTGATTGCTACGATCGTTATTTGGTTCGTGTGGCAGAGATGCGCGAATCGAATAAGATTATTCGTCAGTGTATCGACTGGTTGAAAGCGAATCCAGGTGACGTTATCACGAATAATTTAAAGGTGGCTGCACCTAAGCGTGCAGACATGAAAGAAAGCATGGAAGCATTAATTCACCACTTTAAATTGTTCACTGAAGGTTATTGTTTGCCAGCAGGCGAAGCATATGCTGCAGTGGAACATCCGAAGGGTGAGCTAGGTGTGTATATGGTTTCTGACGGTGCAAATAAACCCTATCGCTTAAAGATTCGTGCCCCTGGCTTTGCCCACTTGGCTGCGCTGGATGAAATGTCGCGCGGTCACATGATTGCCGACGTGGTGGCTATTATTGGTACCCAAGATATCGTATTTGGAGAGGTAGATCGCTAATGAGCATGATTCAAGGACAAGTCAAAGCTGACGTTGATCATTGCATTGCGCAATATCCAGAAGGAAAGCAAAAGTCGGCAGTTATGCCTGCGCTAACCGTGATACAGAATGCCAACGGTGGTTTCTTAACGCAAGATTTAATGGATGAGTTAGCTGACTATTTAGACATTACACCAATCGAAGTCTACGAAGTCGCTACTTTCTATTCTATGTATGAGCACAAGCCAGTCGGTAAGCATAAAATTTGTGTTTGCACCAATATTTCATGCATGTTGCGTGGCTCTGATGAAGTGGTTGAGCATCTTAAGAATAAATTGGGTGTGAGTGACTTCGGTGACGTTACGCCTGATGGCAAGTTTTCGATTAAAGAGGTTGAATGTTTGGGTGCTTGTGTAGGCGCGCCGATGTTCCAAATTGGTGACCACTACCACGAACATTTAACCACTGACAAAATTGATGCCATTTTGGCAGGTTTGGAGTAAGCAACGATGATGAATGAAAATTGTTTTCGTACCTTACATTTAGCCGAACCGTGGACATTAAAAACTTACGTTGAAAACGGCGGTTACGAGGTTTGGAAAAAGGTGCTTTCAGGTGATTTGCCACCAGAAGAGATCATTGATCAAGTTAAAATTTCTGCTTTGCGTGGACGTGGTGGTGCGGGCTTCCCGACAGGCTTGAAGTGGAGCTTTATGAACCGTCGTGCGCCAGGGCAGAAGTTTTTGCTCTGTAATTCAGACGAAGGCGAGCCAGGCACCTGCAAAGATCGTGATATTCTGCGTTATAACCCGCATCAGCTCATTGAAGGTATGTGTATTGCAGCCTATGTTATTGGCGCTAGTCGTGGGTATAACTATGTGCGTGGCGAATTTATCGAACCGATTAATCGTTACTTGGGTGCGGTTGAAGAGGCGCGTGCGGCTGGCTTTTTAGGAACTGATATTTTAGGTTCAGGCTTCGATTTTGATTTGTTTGTTCATGCGGGTTCTGGTGCCTATATCTGTGGCGAAGAAACAGCATTGATTGAGTCGATTGAGGGCAAAAAAGGGATGCCGCGCTTCAAGCCGCCATTCCCTGCGAGCTTTGGCTTATATGGTCGTCCGACAACCATCAACAATACAGAAACATTGGCTTCTATCCCAATGATTTTGGCGAAAGGTGGTCAGTGGTTCCTAGAATTGGGTAAGCCGAATAATGGCGGTACAAAGCTGTTTTCAGTCTCGGGTCATGTTGAAAAGCCAGGTAACCAAGAAGTGCGTCTAGGAACGCCATTTAAAACTTTGCTTGAAAATGCGGGCGGCGTGTGGAAAGGTCGCAAGTTAAAAGCGGTTATTCCTGGTGGTTCTTCTACGCCTGTTCTGCCTGCTGAAAAAGCAATGGGCATGGACATGGATTATGATGGTATTGCGAAAGCAGGTTCTTATCTTGGCGCTGGTTCGGTCATTGTGATGGACGAAACTACGGACATGGTGAAGGTGCTGGAGCGTTTGAGTTACTTCTATTACGAAGAATCGTGTGGTCAGTGTACGCCTTGCCGTGAGGGTACGGGGTGGATGCACCGCGTCGTGAAGCGTATTCGTGAAGGTAAGGGGCGCCCAGAAGATTTAACTTTACTGCGTGATGTCGGTGGACGTATTACGGGTAAGGTGATTTGTGGCTTAGGGGATGCTGCTGCAATTCCTGTCACCAGTTTTATGAAGCATTTCGGTCATGAGTTCGAGCATTACATCGAGCATGGCTGTAGTATTTATGACCGCATGTAAGCGCCAGTGCTAACAAAGAGTGATGCGACACAATGGTAAAAATTGAAATTAATGGTCAAAGTATTCGAGCTCGTGAAGGCTCGATGCTGATTGATGTTGCCGATGATGCGGGCGTTGCGATTCCCCGTTTTTGCTATCACAAGAAATTGTCGGTAGCGGCGAACTGTCGTATGTGCCTTGTCGAAGTGACAGGTGCGCCTAAAGCGTTGCCAGCTTGCGCAACACCCATTACAGATGGTATGAAAGTTTTCACTAAGTCACCCAAGGCGTTAGCAGCGCAGAAAGCGGTGATGGAGTTCTTGCTCATTAACCACCCCTTAGATTGTCCGATTTGTGACCAAGGTGGCGAGTGTGAATTGCAAGATGTGTCGATGCTTTATGGTCAAGACATCAGTCGCTTCAATGAAGGCAAGCGAATTGTTGGTGATCGTGATATTGGTTCGTTAGTTCAAACTGACATGACGCGGTGTATTCACTGTACGCGTTGTGTTCGTTTCGGACAGGAAGTTGCTGGTATTATGGAGCTGGGCGCGACAGGTCGTGGCGAGCACATGGAAATTGGTACTTATGTTGCTAAAGCAATGGTTTCTGAAGTGTCAGGAAATATCATTGATTTGTGTCCTGTTGGGTCTCTAACTTCTAAGCCTTATCGTTATACGGCGCGTGCTTGGGAATTGTCGGCAACGCCATCAATCGCTATTCATGACGGTTTGGGTTCACACGTTTATGTGCATCATAAGCAGGGCGATGTTAAGCGTGTCGTACCACGCGAAAATGAAAGTATTAACGAAACATGGTTATCGGATCGTGACCGTTTTTCTTACGCGGGCCTAAGCCAGAATCGCTTAACACAGCCGATGCGTAAAATTGACGGTGTGTGGCAGCCTATTGGTTGGGAAGCGGCGCTAACAGAAGTGTCTGCGTTGTTAACAGGTCAGCTAGATAGCGATAAAAATGCCGTTGGTGCCTTGGTTAGCCCAACAGCGACAGTTGAAGAGCTGTATTTATTACAGAAACTGTTAAAAGCGAAAGGCTGTCATAACATTGACCACCGCTTACATCAGCAAGATTTTAGCTTGGATGTCGCTGGTGTGATGCCTTATTTGCCAATGCCGATTGAGCAAGTTGAAACGGTTAAGGCAGCGTTATTGATCGGTTCTTACTTGCGTCACGAACAGCCCTTGCTCAATCTTCGCTTACGCAAAGCAACGCAAGGTCGTGGCAAAGTGATGGCGATTAATCCTGTTGATTTTGATTTCAACTACCGTTTGGCAGCTAAATCTATCGTTTCAATGCCTGAGATGGTCAACAGTGTTGCTCGTTTGGCTGTTGCCTTGGCTGGTGATAAGATGTTGTCAGCTGAAGAACAAGCTTTAGTGTCGGGTTTTACTGCTGACGAAATGGCACAAAAAATGGCAGGCTTGTTGTCGGTAGAGGGACATAAAATCATTCTGTTAGGTCAGATTGCTCAGTCTCATCCTGCGTTTGCGCGTTTAACCCAGTTGGCTGCCTTGGTTGCTAAATTGTCGGGTGCAACACTGGCTTGGTTACCTGAGGCGGGCAATAGTTTAGGGGCGGCATTAGTTGGCGCTGAGCCAGCAACCGTTGGTATGAATGCCGCACAAATGCTCACACAAGGCATGAAGAATTGGATTTTGTGGGGTGTTGAGCCGCAAGATGCGTTGTTCGCGCAAGCGCAACAGCTAACGGGGCGAGTGATTTCAGTGACTGCATTTGATACACCTGCCTTACGTGAGGTATCCGATTGGTTATTGCCCATTGGCGCTTTTGCGGAAACAGCGGGAACCTATGTTAATGCGAATGCGACATGGCAGTTTGCGCCAGTCTCCTTGTCATTACAGGGTGATGCAAAACCAGGCTGGAAGGTCTTGCGTGTGTTGGGTAATTTAATGAATGTGAGTGGTTTTGAATTCACATCATTAGATCAAGTGAGTGCAGAAGCGAAGGCTCAGGCTAAAAGCGTGCAAGCAACAACGCTAGCGACAGTTGCAGGCGTGCAAACAGCGCTGACGAACGCGACTGGTTTAGCGCGTGTTGCCACTATGCCAATGTATGCAACGGATATGTTGGTTAGACAATCTTTGCCTTTGCAAGCGCATGACCATGCGGGTACTGCGGTGTTACGCATTAATCCGCAAGACGCAACAGCTTTTGCAGGTCAAACAGAGGTTGCAGTGACAACCGCGACGGGTTCTGTTCGTTTGCCATTTGTGGTCGATGCGAAAGTGGCGCAGGGGTGTGTCGTTGCGCCGATGGTCTTGCTATCTGGCTTGCCAGCCGATTATTTAACGCTAACTGCCTAAGGAGTATTGGATGTTTGATAGTTTACAAACCCTCTTAGCGCAGTGGGTACACGCTGATGTCGCAACGGTGTTGGTGATTTTGGTTCAGGCCATGATGGTTATTGTGCCCTTGTTGTTGACGGTTGCTTACCTGACTTACGCCGAGCGTAAGGTTATTGGTTACATGCAGGTACGTTTAGGGCCAAATCGTGTTGGTTATGCTGGGTTATTACAACCGATTGCCGATGCGTTAAAGTTGGTTATGAAGGAAGTGATTATTCCTTCTCAATCGAATGTTTACTTGTTTTTGATTGCGCCAGTATTAGCCATTGCGCCAGCGATTGCCGTGTGGGCTGTCGTTCCTTTTGATGATGGCATGGTGATTGCCGATATTAATGCGGGCTTGCTCTACATTTTGGCCATTTCATCGATTGGTGTTTATGGTATCGTCATTGCGGGTTGGGCTTCTAACTCTAAGTATGCTTTCTTGGGTGCGCTGCGTTCGTCGGCACAAAAAGTATCCTATGAAATTGCGATGGGTTTCGCGCTTGTCACGGTTATTATGACAGCGGGCAGTATGAACTTGACAGATATTGTCATGGGTCAGCAAGGCGGTATGCTATCTTGGTACTGGATTCCCTTATTGCCGATGTTTGTCGTTTATTTCATCTCTGGAGTAGCCGAAACCAACCGTGCGCCATTCGACGTTGCCGAAGGTGAGTCTGAGATTGTGGCGGGTTTCCACGTTGATTACTCGGGTATGACCTTCGCTGTGTTCTTCTTAGCAGAATACGCGATGATGATTTTAATTTCTTTCTTAACCGCCATTATGTTTATGGGCGGTTGGTTGTCGCCATTTGAAGGCATTCCTGGATTAGAAACGCTATTTAGTTTTGTACCGGGTCTGGCTTGGTTGGCATTAAAAGTATTCATTTTATTATTTGTATTCTTATGGTTCCGTGCAACTTTTCCACGTTACCGTTACGACCAGATCATGCGTTTGGGTTGGAAAATACTGATTCCATTAACGATTCTATGGGTATTTGTAGTGGGTGCTATGGCATACTTTAAAGTTGCGCCTTGGTTTGTTCATGGAGGCATAGCATGATTAAAGCGCTTAAGTTTCAGCTAAAGACATGGACGCTGTGGGAGTTGTTCCAAGGAATGGCATTGACCTTAAAGTATTTCTTTAAGCCAAAAATTACAGTTCTTTATCCCGAAGAAAAAACACCGATGTCGCCACGTTTCCGTGGTAAGCATGCCTTGCGTCGTTATGACAATGGTGAAGAGCGTTGTATCGCCTGTAAACTGTGCGAAGCGGTTTGTCCTGCCAACGCGATTACCATCGAGTCGGAAGCGCGTGATGACGGT
>CAZSGH010000034.1:0-30767 GCA_964606405.1 uncultured Francisella sp. | reverse complement strand
TAAAAACTACCAGTAATTTATTGGGCGTTTACACAAATAGATTTACAGGCTCAATATTTCCTAACACTGAAGGATGATCGTGCTTCGCCAGTTATCTTATCTATGAACGCCAAGCGCCCTGGGCCAGACTTATCCTTTTGTGCATCTAAAAATTGAATCCAATCACTTTCCAGCTTGGCCAAGTTGTCATCAACTTCAATTGCATCTGTTATGAGGCCCAAATGAAAGTACCTCTGGATATATGCATACACCTTGCCGTAAAGATCCTTTTCTATTCTGGCATGGAGCGAAAGCTCTTTTCTCAGCCGTCGAAACACGTGAATTGCCAAGTAGAAACGATCAAAGCTTGCGTTATCAGTAACGTCGACGTTTGGGAACTCGTTCCGTTGGAATAATTTCTTCTGGAATCCAAGGTTGATTTTTCCGTTCGCAGTGTAGTACAGGCGCCAAAAATGATTTCTTTCTATAACATCGGAAGAGAGGACGTAGCCGTCTCGTATTCCATCAGAAAACTCCCCTCTTTTTCGCTCATAAAGCAAACCATATCGCTCAAATACTAAGTGCTGCACATTTACATGAAAGTCTTCATTTGCGAAGCGGTCGGCGTTAATGACGGGAGTCTGCTTGTTTGTGGCGTTTGAAATTTCATCAATCAGATGTAGCTTCGATGTGCTTCCATCGCCATCGAGAAGAGTAATTACTTTGAGCAAAACCTCCTTATCAGCAAAGCGCTGTTCAGCAGCAACAATATTCTCTGCATATATTCTGCTAAGTGTAAATGACGTTTGGCCACCGTTAATGATTTGTGGATTTTTGACATGAAGTTGGGCTTTGTTTTTCTGACCGATCTTTTCGTTGAAATTTGTTTCTTCCGAGAGCATCGTTATGCCGTTATTAAACAAAGCGAACTCATTGGAGGTGGTTTGAAGAATAGTTGACTTTATGGAGCTATTAACGCTTTGCCCATCCAAGTCGAGATAACTTCTCGGGTTATATTTAAGTATCGCGTTCTTATATTTGTGCATAAGCTTAGCGATTTCAAGTGTGGGCACAAATAGGACCGTAATCTCGCAGTTGCCATATCTAGTTGTTACGTTGTAACTAATTTTGCTGCCTGTGCTTTTGCTTGATAGATCGATATGGTATAGTAATGTCATTAGCAGTAAAATATGTGCCTGTTAATACAGGAAATACTAGTAACTGATAGGTTTTTTCAAAATCAAATACCTCAGCAGGAAACCCGCCGGTTAATTGCTGTATTTTCGAGGGACTCACGCCCTTTAGATTTGCCAAGATAACAACTCGGTAGGAGTACCTAGCAACATCTGGAATCTCTGAAATCTCTCTTTGTAATTGAAGTATTTTTCCATTGTATGAATTGCCTTGTTCGTCGTGCTTCTCGCCCTCCAGAATTCTATTTAAATCCATAGCAAGAAGCTCTTCCAATAAGATTTCTTTTGCTTCGAAATTTTTCTCGTTTGTTCTGAATTTTGATTGAATGATATGGATTGTCTTGGCGTCTTTGTCGATGTAGTAGCCATCGATACCGCCGTCATAGCTAGCATCTGTTATTGTGCGCTCGCGTTCTACGAACTCTGTAATACCAAACATTACCTTCAAATAAAGATGAATAAATGCACGTGACCGCGCTTGATTAATTTTCTCTATATCTGTCGGAACAGGGTGATACCTAGGAGATCCTTTCGAAGGGGCTTCTTGCCTGATTTGATCAAGAATTAAGATGAGCGTTTCGTATTTCATTGTTATCTCGTAATAATGTTCCGGACGTGCCTAACGCCAGCTTAAGGGGCAGAAAACGCAAAACCACTGACCTCAACCATTACAGCCATAACCGCAAATGCCACGCGTTGGCTGTCCATCTTGAAGGGTTTGTTATGCCTCTTGCCCCCATATCTCACCTGAAATCGCACGTAAAGAAGAATCATCTAGAAAATGACTTGCTACGCACAGATTGATATTGCCACCCCTTAACTGTTGAAGTTTGTTTTTAATTGCTTTTTCAATGATTTTACCATGAAGAGAACCTATTGGGTTTTCGTCAAATTCTGCATTGCACTGTGTACTTATTGCTCCGGGACTCGGTTTTAAGCCTCCTGAATAGGAAGCATGCAACTGTCTCATATGTCGTGTATTAATCATTTTCTCAATAATCTTAGTGTTACACTCCTGCAGACATTCATTTAACATTGTTTCAGCTTGTGCTATTGAAACATCAGAATATATAGCATTTATATGCTCTTTAGAGACAAAATAACTCTCAGCATCATTACCCGTGGTTATAAAAACTTTAATACCTAAAACTTCCAATGACCTGCTATACACAGCAACTTCTTCAAGACTCATATAGTCACGATCACGATGAACAACAACTTTCGTCGCGGGAGCATGATCAGTTATGAATGAGTTTAATGCTTGAATTACATTTATATTGGTACAGCATTTATACGACCAAATCTGATACTCACCATTAATAAACCCAGAAGAAAGAGCCAGCTCATTTATATATGAAATGTCGGTATCCTCAGTTAAAAGCACGCAAGGAACAGCCCCATTTCTTAGCATGTCCCCTTTATCTAGCGCTCCAATGTCTAAGAGAATTTTTCGTTCAGAGTCATCTGTATCTTCGATAATTTTCCCATCACTTATCCAATGCACAAGAGCGTGATCTGCGAGTTCCTCTAACAAATGCCTAGAGTGTGTAGATATTACAATTTGACAACCAGTTTCTTCGTTTAATTTTCTTAAAAGTCTCGCTAACAGGCGTTGATTGTTTGGGTGTAAATGAGAATCCGGCTCATCAAGAATCAATAATTTAGGCTTATACAAATAATAATAAGCAAGTATCTGTATTGATTGAAGAATACCAGTACCACAAGCATCAATCGGTAAGCTGACATCTCCTTTCTTTACGCGAACATGGATTTGTTCATCATAATTTTCATCAAATAAGACTGCAATTGAATACTCTGAAAATATAGCCTGAAATTTGTCTGTAAACTCATCCCATTTAGATGCACTTTTTGATAGTAATAGCAGTATGTTTCTGAATACACTGTTCGCATCACCTTTTGCAGCTGCTTTCCTAACAATCGATGGTGGTTTGTATTCTTCTAGCGCAGGAATACCAGCTAAGCCAGGGACAATTATTGAGTAAGGATTTTCAATATCCTGTAATCTTTCACCTAACTCTTTACCGATAATAGCTGTTGAGATGTTTTTATTCTTTCCCTTTCTAATTGTTACATATGAGCAGTGCTCTGTTTCGTTGAAAGTAACCTTAATAGCATCTTTGAGGTCTACTTTTAGGCGCCCATTCGGAGCTAAAGCCTCAACATCTCTTAACGGTGTATAAAGTAAATCTTCGCTTGATATAGACGTTGGACATCTACCACTCTTCCAACGTGCATTCTGATACTTGGTAGTTTGAGAAACTGACACCGCAAATTGAATACCTTGCTGTATAGTACTTTTCCCAGCATTATTCGAACCGATTAAGACGGTCAACCCACCTAATGGAACTACTAGCTCATTGATATTCTTAAATCTTTCTATTTTTATGCTACTTATCACTAATTATTCCTAATATCTCGATATTCTTTGAAGCGTAACTACATTTATACGACACAAACGCCGTCTATCACATTCAACAAAAAAATACAATATGTTATCACTAACATGCCACACAACACATCAAGACACTCTACTTCAGCTAACTTTTTAGTTTAGCATCCTAAATACCTATTGATGCGCAGTCGGAATATAGCACAAGGCCATTTGCAATCCAGTTGATATTGAGCAGAAGTTTTTTATGACAGCTATACGTTATTTTATGAACTAATGATCGGTTAGCGTAAATCCACCACAAGCAGGCTATAATCGCAACGTTGACAAACACACTAGGCATGGAGCAGTATGCAGTTTTTAAGATTGATGGCTTTTTTAGAAGGCAGTTCGTTGCTGATTTTATTGCTAATCGCTGTGCCACTTAAATTTATGTACGGGCTACCCGAAGCGGTAAAACTGGTTGGTCCGATTCATGGCGGGTTGTTTTTGGCATTTAATATGATGCTGATGATCTACGCCTTTCGCGGTCACCTTTCGCTCGATCAGGCTTCGGCGGGTGTTGTGGCGTCTTTTATTCCGTTTGGCTCTTTTGTGTACAAGGCGAAGGTGTTGAATAAGCTGTAGGGCAGTTTTATCAAACGGCGCTACAGCTTTTTTGTTTATGTCAAAACTTCGGCAACTGCGCCACAAAGTCATCAACACTGGTAATCGGTTCTTTGAGTAGTTCGTAAGCACGCACCCACAACGCATCTTGCCATGCTAGTAGTGCATCGGCTTCTGCCTTCCACACACCACTATTTACAAATTGCGCCACCTCAGCAAAATTACGATAGTCGTATTGAAGGCTTCCTCTAAAAAGGCATCACGCTTTTGACGATCTTCTTTATCGTGCGACTTGTCGTTAAGCTCGACGGCACAAATAAAATTAAGCGCTTTATCGGTAATGACAAAATCGACATGCTTCTGACTGACCTGTGAAAACAGCCAGTGCCAACACTGCCCTTCTCGTACTGGTTGACTGCGGGCACAATGATGTCGGACACGCGCACCTTGCCAAAAACATGAAAGTCGTCGCCTGTATCCTGCTTGTTAGGGTTTGGGCTCTGCCACGCCACGCCACTCCTTAAGAATTTGTTCGTTTCCTTTGCATCCAGGATTACTTGAGCGGTAGTTTTTGCTCGACTTGAACTTCGAGGTATATCCGGGCAGTTTGTATGCCTCTCCGTCGAACCCCCATTCGTATTGACCAGAGACAAGTTCCATCTCGACGAAGTCGTCCGTTATGCGCAGCACCTTCCAGACGGTACCCTTCTTAGCCGAATCAGATCCGGACAGATATATGTGTCCATCGTCAGTGTGACACCATTGCTCGATTAAATCTCCCTTCTCGTATGGCAGCGACTTCCGACGCCTGGTGATGACCAGAAGCACGATGGCGATTGCCAGTACCACGCCAGCGATCATCATCCAGTGTTTGTAGATCAGATCAAACATCTCATTCATGGACAGTGTCCTCTCTTTTACGGCTCTCCATCCCTAACGTCTATTTTACCTCGACTACGTTCTTATAACCCATATAGATGAGTGGACCTATTTCTTCTCGGGCCACACTTTCGTCGACTTGCTCTAGGTAGCCGTACGTTGGTCTGAGCGTCCAGCGAAAGTATCGCTGCGCTCCGCGCAATCCTTTGAGGAGGAGAGGTTCAACAGTCGATTCAGTCTTGCCGGATTGAATCCATGTCAATTTTGTTTGCTCGGAAGGTGCATCAATTACAAAGACTGAGCCAGGCTCCAGCATACTATCGTTTAGAACGGTTAGCATCTTCTGACCGTTTATGACAATAACGGGTCGACCCATCATGCCAACAATTGACTGCGGTCTGTAGATGATCAACCGTAGGCTGTTTTGGACTTGTTGTGGCGGCTCAATTCGCGGCCGCTGCGAGTTGCGATTTTCCTTGTCAGCCGGTGTAGCGCAACCGGCCAAGACCAAGGGAATACACACAAGGATCAAGATGAATAGACGCTGCGATGTCATCTGTTCTCCAGTGAGGCCTAACTACATTTATACGGCACAAACGCCATCTATCACAATAAAAACAACAATGAAAAGTAACAAATACAAATCTGCTATCGTTCCAATGCCATACAACACATCAAGGCACCCTACTTCAGCTAACTAACTGTTTTAGTTTAGCATCCTAAATAACGATTAGTGCTTAGTTTAAATATAGCACAACGCCATTTGCAATCCAGTTGATATTGAACAGAAGTTTTTTATGACAGCTATACGTTATTTTATGAACTAATGATCGGTTAGCATGTGTGAGTAACGCCTGTAGTTATCGTTAAAAAATCACTCACAACTATACTCACTATTTTTGGTGCTGTATGGTGCTTTTGGTTACCAAACAGTAACAACAAAAACAGCAAACCCCGCATTGTAGCGGGGCTTGGTTACAACCTGTAATGAGTGGTTGTTATTAATGTTCTTCGTGACGCATTTGCGGGATAAGTAAAAAAACAATAGCAACACATTGATTTTATTGTTATTAATTTATTTGCTTAAATTTAATACCCATTATAATACCCACAAACAAATAAACTAAAGCATCCTCAACAACAACTCCAGGCGTTGTTATGCAAATCATGGGGCACAAACCGTCTGTTGTGCATGAAGCTAATTATAGAAAAAGACCAGTAGGGTTGCTACGGCCTTTCTTGGATCGGTTTAATGAGTGGCTGGATTCTAAACGAACTTAGGCAACTGCGCCACAAAGTCATCAACACTGGTAATCGGTTCTTTGAGTAGTTCGTAAGCACGCACCCACAACGCATCTTGCCATGCTAGTAGTGCATCGGCTTCCGCCTTCCACACACCACTGTTTACAAATTGCGCTACCTCAGAAAAATTGCGGTAGTCGTATTGCTGGGCAGTCGTGTCGAGTAGTTGGTAGACGGCAGATTTTGATTGTTGGGCTAATTCGTCTTGCGTTAGTTCTGGTAAAGGCAGTTCAATTAACTCGCCATTAACCAAAACTGGGCGTTGCATTTGAATAGATGCATTGAATAACTCTTCGCTGACTTCGATCGCATCTTGAGGGATGTTTTCTCCGTGAATCTCTGCTGTATAGCGCCCCGTAACACGATCCATATTATTTTTTGTGATGTAATGCATTTTTACTCCTTTAATAACCGATTGCGAACCATGCTGCTGGCTGCGCCCCTGCACAAGAACAACAGCAATCTCCTGCCAAAGTAAATCCTGTTTTACTTCTAGCCATTACTCTTGGCTGATTTCCAAATCCATTATTTTCAAAAGTCCAGTTTGCATGTACACATATATTTGGAAATGAAATAGGAAACACAACAGTATTAGTGGCTGTAGATTGAGTTCCCCACTGAATAATTAAACCACTCGGCAACTTTTGGTATCCATTGGCAGCAAGCGATGATGTAAAATCAGCAGGAAGCCCTCTTAATAAATCCGCATCTAACCCACTGCCAATACCATCGACAGCTTTTAAGTCGGTTAGCAGTTGTGTTTTTTGTGCTGTGCTTTGCGCTGGCGTAACACCATCCGTAGCGCGCGTTCGTGATACCACACCTTGGCTTACACCGCTTGCGTTAAAACGTTCCATAACGTAATCGCCAGTGGTTTGTTCAACGTATTCTTTCCAGCGCACAATACTGTTTTGCTGATAGCCAATACCAGCTTGTTGGCTGTTGGTACTGTTGACCAAAATGAACTTATTGCCTGTTCCGCCAATGGAAAGGTCTGTAATCGCTGAGCTAAAAATTAAACTTGTGCCAGATGACGCACCTGCAATCTGGCTGTTAATCTCGTTAATCATTGTTTGCAGTGCTGCGACCAATGATTCTGCACGCGCGTTAAATGTTGCTGGGTCTGACTTGCTCGGTGGTGTTGGTAATTGGGTAATTGGCATTTACTGCATCCCTTCTACTTCGATGGTCAATAAAGTGTGATTGACACGGTTTATTTGTTTTTTGATGTTTTTGAAAAATCCATAACTGATTAGGTTTGCCGCTGTATCGAAAAACAACAGCGGGGTTGCTCGAAGATCAGTTAGCGCTTGATACATAAAATTGGCAACATCCATTGTTAGTTCGATGTTTGCTGTGAACGAGTGCCCATAGCCACGCTTAATAAGTGTTACGTATCCATTGGCATCGGTTGACTTAGTTGAGTAGTCGAGTAATTCTGAGTTCAGTCCATATTGCACATCACCAACTTCAATGACACGACCATAGATCAACATACCTAGTTGTGCAGGTGCCAACGCTGATCTGTCCAATTGAATGGTCTGCGTGCCATTAATCGGCACGTTTTCGTTGACAACACTTTTGATGGTTTCAACAGGAGCAAACAGCCAGTTTTTCCAATCACTAGCAGGCTTTAGAATATTGATGTTTGAGCCATTGATTGTGATTGATGTTGCACCCATTTCAAGCAATGCCAGCGCATCGCCTGTGCCAGATATGGTTAGCTGAATAGAACCATCGCTGGCTGTAGCTGTCGATACAGTACCGACAATGCCATCAGCAAAAGACTGTTGGTTTTCTGTTGTGCCGCCAATGTTTGAGCTGTTGACGTTAAAAATGCTTGGGATGATGATTTTTAGCATATTACGCCCTCACCATTGGCATACCATCACCATCCCATTTTCGGATAATGTCGACCATGCGTTTGAGTAAGTCGTAAAGCTTGTTGTCGCTGCTAGTGCTAACTAATCCACCAACCATGCCACCGCTGGCAAAGCCGTTACTACGAATACTTTCTAATTGTGTGACTAAGTCTGGTTGCTTTTTAACCATCCATGCTGGAACAACATATTCGCCTTTATGCACGATACCTGCAGGCTCTAATCTCGCGCCATTGCCAGTAAATCCACCATCGCTAAAGCGTGCCATACTGGTTTGAGATAAGTTCGTTAACCCGCCATTTTGGTCAAAGTAACTTTTGAAGTCACTAGCATAACTAATGAGCGTGTAATAAGTTTTTTGCCCTTCTGCCGTACTTAAATCTTGACTAGAAACCATCCTCTTATATTCTTCTGCTGTTGTCGGCAACGCGTTAATGCCAACGCTGCTCATCGCGCCAGCTAGGTTTTTACTCAGCAGATCGAATTTTTCAGCTGTTGTATAGAACAAATCAAAATAAGTAGACGTTTTATCGACAAACTCATTAAGCGTACCCGCTAAAGTTACAAATGCCTCAGAAACGCCAAGCACATCACCAGACAGTTCAATGCCAAGATTTTCAAACGTTTGTTGGACAACCGCCTTGTCGGTGACTAAGCGATTTAGCGTCTCAAAGTAGCCCTCATTTAATTTAGCGTATTTTGTCACTAAATCTGGGAATATCGCATAAGCGAGCTTGTCTGATTGCGTGCTAATTGCCTCTTGTAGAGACTTCTCAATTTCAGCACCCGTTTTTCCGCTTGTTTGAATTTTCCCAATATCAATGACAAATGCGTTGACGTTGCTCGCAACATTACGATCTAATGCTTCGCCAACACTGATAACGCTATTGCGCATGTTTTCAAATACCGCTTTGAATCGTGCGTCAGCTTCGCCAGCAATATCCTGATAAGTCGTGTAATAAGTATATTCTGTGTTTCTGCCCCAGCCAGGGTCGTGGTCTTTGACCATATTGGTATAAGAGCCAAGGTTTGCGCCAGAGCCTAGCGTAAACGAGTCTGCTGTTAAGCCGCTGCCAGTTGAGTAGACTTCGGTATCACCGAACAACCCCTGCATGACACCACCAGCAACACCGTATGCAATTCCGTCTAATGTCTCCAGCAAACCACCGACTAACGGCAAATTGTATGCCGCTTGCGATAATGGGTTATTTTTAACAAAGTCTTGGTAATCAGCACCTAAACTTGAGCTTGAGCGCACAGCGTTTGCACCAATGTTTTTAATGTCCCCCGTCGCATAAAGCGTACTGACCATGCCTGAGATATTACTATTCAGGTCTTTCATTTCTTTGTAGATTCGTGTTAATTCTTTGTACTGATCGACACCATTGCTATTCAAATAGTCTAACGATTTTTCTAAAGACTGGCTTTGATCAGTGCTGCCTAGCGGACTATTAACGCCATTGCCACCTAGTGCACCGCCAGCGTTAGCCGTTACGTTAGGAGCGTTGCCGCCTATAGCGCCCAATAATGCCCCGACTGTCGCTGCCATTGCTGCCATGCGAACCCAAGCACTATAGGGATCTCCTGAGCCTTGCGTTAGGACAGCAGCAGTTCCTGCTACCGTTGCTTCAGCAGTTTTCACACCGATCAAACCAAGAGAAGATGCCATTTTTTGTGCATCTAATGCAAGCGTTGCAATGGTCATTGCTTTTTGAATATCGTACAACGATTTTTGTTCTTTGCTGCCTTGCTTGTACATGCCGCTCATTGCGCCAGCAATGTTGCTATACATTGTCAGTTGATTACGGTTATTAACATCAATGGCTGCCGCGTCACCTTTTGCAATGCCTTCGCGCAATTTTTCGTAATTTTCAAAGTAAGCACTGGTTGAATCGATTAGCGCGCCAAAACTATCAATTAATGGGTCGTTGATTTTAGAAAACTTGCTGTAGAAGCTATCATATCGCTTTTCTAACTCATCGATTCCGCTGGCTTTAGGCGACAAGTCAAAGCCTTTCAAATCCATCGCATAAAGCGCATCAGCGAATTGCTGTTGGCTCGATAGTCCGTTGCTGTAGAGTATTACCCATGCGGCATCTAACTTGCCAATTTCAGCTAGTTGCTTGTCGAAGTCGGTTGCTAGGTAGCTGTTTAATAAATCTTGAGCAGACTTGATCATGGCTAATTCGTCTTTATGCGCTTGCTGTATTTCTTCGGACGCTTTTTTAGAAGCCTCAGCACGCTCGGCAAACAACCTCTTGCTTTGCTCCGTTGCTTCTTTTTGCGCCGCAACAGTAGCATCAAAAGCCTTTTTAGTTGGGTCAGCTAAATCTTGCGCAGATTGCTCGTGTAGCTTTTTAAACTCATCGCTAATGATGTCAATTGCTCGATCCCATTCGTCCATTGGCTTTTTAATACTGGCAACTGCTGCGCCCTGCTCCCAAATAAGCTTATTGACGTCACCAACTGAAACGCCAAAGCTTTTGGTTTGATCGTTCAGCATTTCGAGCTGCGTGCCCATGCCTTTGTCTTGCAACATGAGCATTTCTGACTGGGTTTTTAGTTCTGCAATCTCAGACTTCAAATACTGAATATCGTGAATACGCTGGATAATGCCTTGCTCTTTTTCCTCAAATACAGCTTGCGAAATATAAATCTCGCGCTCTTCCCTTAACTCCCGAAGCGATCGCTGAAGCGTAGCAAGCTCTGCTGATTTCTTGGAAACTTCTGAGCTGCTCATGCTGACATTGAATTCTTTTGCTCTAGCGTTTAATTCATCGATTGCATCAGCAGAATCATTAGCCCGCATTGCTAAAACGCCCATTACCAAACCAGCAGTGCCTAATGCTACGCCAAGCGGGGTTGTCATGAACGCTATTGATGCTCTAGCTGCTGCCGCCATTGCGACGGTAAATCCGCCCGTTGCTACCGCAGCAGCTCCCATTGCCGCCGATGTTGAAAGTAACGACGGAATGACCTTTGCCGCCAATCCTGTTGCTAATGCTGGCAACGCAATCGTCGCTAAATCATCGGTGTTTTCTGCCATAAACCGCACAGCATCTGCCGCGCTGTTTAACCCAGTGATTGTTGTGGTAATTACTGGCATGGCAGCCGTACCAATGGCGTTAAATGCACTAGACCAATTATCTTTCAAATTAGAAACTAACCCGCCTGCGGTGTGCATTTGGCGCTCCATACCGCCTGCAAAGTTTGCCTGACCCAAGCCAATTAGGTATTGTTCGATCTCTTTTGCGTTCTTGCCAACTTCGGTGGTTACACCATTGAAAGTGAACTTAACCCTATCCCCTTCCGATCTTGTTTTAATACCAAACTCTTTTAGGCGTTCAAATTCACCAACAGAAGCATCAGCAACCGCTTCGATCATTTGATTCAGCGACTTACCCAAACCGCTGGCTGTGTTGCCATAGGCAGTCATGGCTTCAGTACTGGCAGTTAGTCCCAGTGCTTCCATCTTAATGAAGGCATCAGTAACTTCTGCAAGCTCGTATGGTGTCGTTTTAGCAAAGTCTTTAATTTGATCGAAGGCGATTTCAGCCGCTTGCGTTGAACCTTTAACGGTTACCAGTGCTGCCTCTAGCCGTTGAAATTCAGCCGTAGTGGTAATGACGGACGATGCAATACCTTGGACCATTCCAATACCGATTAAGCCCACACCATAATGAGCGACGTGCTTTAATGCATTGGCTAGCTTGTCGCTTTCTTGTGCCGCTTGTTTGCTGGCATTTTTGACATCGAAAATCTTGGCAGCCAAATCACCAGCTTTGGCAACATCGGCAGATGATCCACCAAATTTCATGCTGTTTAATTTGGCTGTCTGTATGGCCAAGTCTTTTGCGGACAGGCTAGCATTAGCTAGTTGATTTTCTAGGCTGGTTAAATATTTGCTCGATTTGCTACCGTATGTATCAAATCCTTTTGCTGCATCAGAAACATAAGAATCGAGTTGCTTGGCGTTTTTAGCAATGGCAACGAGCTTTGTGCTAAACTGCTCAGACGATTCGCCCATGACGCGCAGGTCTTTCGTAACCTGTGTCCCGTCTGAGCTAAATACAATCTTTACACCGCTGTTTTTCTCTGCCATTGCTGAGGTTGCCTATGAATTACGTTGATCTGTTCGTTAAATCGGTTGCCGTTAGTTTCTTTCAGTGGATGTTCTGGTTTGCACTCGCGCTTATCCTGCTGCTGTCATTTTCAAGCCTGTTTAGATGAGAGCTGTTTTAACGCCTCGCCTTCCATTACTTGCAGCCACAAAAACACTTTCTTACTCAGCTTAATGCCAAGCGTTTTCGCTACAAACCCAACTGCCATATAGTCTAACCCCGTTACGCCTACCATTCCTGTGCGCCACTGTGTCTGGCAAGCCATGAATAATTCCACGGCTGGCTGATACATTCGATGCACTTCAATGGTGCTTGAATCCCTTTGATCTTCTAAGTGGCTGGTATCATCTGCCCCTGCACCAATGAGTAAATCGCTTAACTCATCGATGCTAGGTTCTGGATTATAAAGACTTGATATAAAGGCTTTTAACGGTTCGCCCGACCGTTGCGTGACAAAAAATCGGCACGCGCATTCTGAATGGCAATGATCACTTCAACGCCTTTCACACCCATTTCTTTGTCGATGATTTCTGCCGCTTTCTCATCGCCATTAAACGTGGCAATAAAATCTTCTTTTAACTCGCCAAGGTCAACGTCTTTTAAGTCGCACAGCATTAACTTGTTGTCGCCTGATTCATCTTTACGGCTTTCAAAAATAGCGTGAAAGATGCCTCGTGTAATGCCATCGTTCCAGTTAACAGGTACTTTGGTTTGATTGGTAAATTTAAGTAAAGCCATTTGGATTCTCCAATGTGGTGGGTGAAAGTTATGGTTAAAGGTTGCCTTGGTGGAAACTGTTAACAGCCGAAACCGTTAACAGGAAAGCCCACCACGGCTAACAGGGTTATAATCTTGTAAGCCGCAAGGCTGTTAAGACTAAGTTAAGGTAATGGTGAAATCACCGTTGTCTGTTAACGGCACAATATCAGCCTCGACGTTCAGGAATAACTGTTCATCTTTGAAGGTGTTGCTGACCGTTTTAATTTGTAGATTTGGCACGTTAAGCGTGACAATATTGCCAGCAGTGGTGCCGTGTGCAATCGTGAACGCGCCTTGGCTGTTATTCTTAGCCCGACCGATCCACGTATTCACCTGCGCCAAGCTTGTGGCACGGAATGAAAAGCTCAACTTGCCCGTGCGACCGATGTAATCGACAGACTCTTTATTAATTAAGTTGCTGTACTTGATGTTGATGCCAGAGTCCATCGTTACCTTATCTGCTTCGATAGACTCACCTAACAGTGTACAAGTTGGTGTGTAAGCTTTATTAACGCCGCGCGGCAGTGGGATGCTGCTAAAATCGCCAGATAATGCGGTTGTTGTTGCTAAATCGTTGAACAAGCCCTGAAACTTAAAGTCTAATTTGGGAATTGAGCCTGCGGACAAGTCCATGGTAAAAGCACCGCGAGCACCCGTGATTAAGGCCCGCTGTATCGCACCTGTGATGTCTTTGTAATAAGCGCCCAATGTCGCTGACTGGAATCCAGTAGATACAGCAGAATAAGCAACACTGACACCAGCAGTGACCACTTCGGTCATGCCACAGGCTTTCATTAAAGCTGCCCAGCGTGGCGTAGTTCCAGCCGTTCCTGAACCAGCCAGCTCACACGAAGCGTCTAATGTAGCGTACTGCTCAACACGAATGCTTCCCTGACCGCCGAAGCGACCTGTGATATTGTTACGCTCGACGACATTCCCTTCGATCATGTTGTGGGTGAAGTCGGACACAAACATGGCATTGGCAGCGGCTAATGTGGCAGCTGTGCCGTAAGTCGTTTCTACTTGTGCTGCCAATAAAGCATTATTTTTAGAGATCATGGGTTAACTCCTGACTTGGTTCGAGTGTTGGCTGAGTTTCTATCATTTTGCTGAGCGTGCCATCTTCATGACGCAACCAGCTACCACCTTGGTTCGGGTGTTGGTTGAATGGCGTGAGGCTGCCATCAGGATTGCGGACATAGGTTTGTCCATCTTGAGGTACATCTGTTTGTTTCTTGGTAGCCACAATAGCCTCCTTGGTTTTCGTTAAGGCTATTATGTTTTTTAGGGATAATTAAAACCTGTGCAGGTTAAACGCCACGCATATAGGTGGCGGTTTGGATCATCATTGCGCCTTCGTAAATGCCGCTGTCTTGTAGATCAACCGAGTCAGATAGCACCACAATCGGCTCTAGGTCACTAACCGACTTACCTAATAGCGCGCCATAGCATTGGTCTAGTGTGTTGTGTACCAATTCAAGGTCGTGGGAGTACACCAGTAGCACCAAGGTGAGTTGCTTTTTAATCATGGTGTAGCCAATAGCCGGCAAGTTTTCGTTGTCGCTGCCACGATAAAGCACCACGCCTAAGCCTTGGTCTATTTTTTTCACAATGCTTGGGTTGGCCGAAAATGCGTGAAACGGTATCGTGATACTAGCGTCTGACTGAATCATCGATAAAATGGCTTGTTCGAGTTGTTGGTTGGTCATGGTTCAATTTCATCTATTCTTTGCTTTAGAATTACCTTAAAAGTGTCTAAGTAAGATTTAATTTCATAATCTTTTGGCACTTTAAGCACGTCCTCAACGCCAACAGCAACTTGGCTTATCGACTCTCTGTTGTTGCGAGTCCTGCCTACTTCCATTGCGTTTTCTTGCATCATTCTTCCGCCATTGCGGATAAAAATTAATAGGCTGTCATGATGATCTCTTCCATAAGTTTGCCCTCGCTGCCCACGTCCAACGAATGATCCTGCCACTGTTTTTCCCAATAGAGAAATGCCTACAGGTGGTCTATTTTTCTGTAGTCTTTTCAATTCACTTTCTGATTTTGCAAAATGCCGAAATGGCGTAATATTTAAGCCGATGAAAACTGTGGCACTGTCTTTATTTATGTAGTGCCTAACGCGAGCATCAATTAATTTCATTGGTATTGATTTGGCAGCATTGTCACGCTTAATAGCAATGCTGATCGTTTTTGAAGCCTGTTTCATGGCTTTTTTTGCTGCACTATCTAACTTATTCGGGTAATCATTAATTAACCGCTGTAGCTGCTGGCTTCGATAGGCAATATTCATGCACTTAACCTGCACAGTAGATTGATAAGTCCAAAACTGGTTTGGTCGGTTTCGGATACCTTGTAGGTTTTGCCGTCGAGTTGAATGGCGGCATTAGTGAAAGCGTCCTCTGTGCCAGACACTTTCAGTAATACCATGCTGGGGCTTAAGTTGTACTTTGCCATTTGCCCGAACTTGGCGGATGATTGATGACGCACCACCACTGCTGTGGTGGTAACGCCGTTAATGAGCACTGGCTCACCTTGCACACGCAAGATAGCCTCTGCTGCTTGATTACTGATCGACGGGGGCATCAGTTGGTGCTTCCGTCTGTGGTGTCGATGCTTGCGCTGGTTCTTCTGCCATAAGGTGTTCTGGCGTTAAATAACCACCTGTTAGCCAATAGCCAGCTTCTAGGTAGGTCAGTTGCACTTTACTGCCTAGCTTTAGCTTTTTACCGTCTAACTCAAACGGCTTAGTCACCACATAGGTGTTTTTACTTTTGGTGTCCATATCAATACCCTTAAGCACTCAGCTCGATCACAGCTCGTGGACGGGTACACAAGCTGATAGGGTTAGATTGCGTTTCGATATCGACACCCTTATCGAAGTCCATCAGTTCCTGCTTGGCGTAGTATGGCAAGCCAATGGTGTTGACCGTTTCCATGTAGTTGGCTGGCGCAAAGCGGGTAATGAATAAATCGGGCACACCTTCTGGGATGAGGTAGGCTTTGTCATCGGCGATAAAGGGTGTACTACCGATGCCACCACGATACTCTTCAATGGTCACACCACCAAAGGTAAAACCGTTACGCACGTCGTCACGACCAAACTGACCATCTTGCCAGCGGTCGTAGGCTGCTTTAACCGCATCAGCAGAAATGAAGGCATCGAAAAAAGCAGCGCCTGCTAAAATTCGATAAGAACGAACAGGAATCATGTTCAATTCTTTTTCGACCTTGCGCTTTGCTTCAACAATCTTGTTACGAACTTCGGTGCCTGCTGTGGCCAACGCCATGGCATGGGTGTTTTTAGTGATACTAAATGCCGTTAAAATATTGGTTAGAACGGTCGTTCCGTCTGCGTCCAAAATCTGACCCTTAATCGCACCAATGCGCTGAAACTCGATGGTAGCGTCCAACTGCATACGCATGCGACCTAATCGCTCGTTGACGATGTTCTGAATAACCTGAACTTCGTTTTCGCTACCAAAGGCACGCACGTTTTGAATATCGTCGGCAAGCAGTTGTGTTTTTTGCGGCAAGTGGATGGTATTGAATGGGATCATGTTGCGTGACAATCCACCCAATGACTGACCATTCGCGCCGCGAGAAGCAGCGGAAACCAAGGAAAGGGTTGCACCTTGTTTTTCGACTTGAACCGTTGTGGTTGTGACACCTGATTCGCTAAACAAACCAAGTTCGGCAAGGCGTGTTGGGCGCGCATCGATATCGTTAATGGCAGCGGTTAAGCTGGTGGTGTTAAATGCTGGGTTAGCGTGAAATAGGTCTAACATTGGCATGATTAAGCTCCTGATTGCTTATTGAATGACTGTTTGTTGCGTTTTGAATAAATGTCGCCAGCCAAGGGTAATGCTGTGGCTTTGGCGGGTTGTTGATAGGTTTCTAGGTGCTGCTGACCACTGGCTTTGGCTTTGAGTAGTTCTGAGCGCACATCGGCAAGACTGGTTTTAGCTTTGAGGAAAGTACCTGCTTTTTGTGGTAGTCCTGCTAAAGCACAAAGGTCAACCACAGTGGCGGCGTATTCCATCGCGTTGGCTTGCGCTTGCGCTAATGGGTCGTCATCATCGATGTCGGTTAGTGGCGTTTCTGGTGCTTGCTCTGGCTCTGACCCATCGCCTAATGCTTCGTCAACATCGGTATCCGTTTCTGGTTCCGCATTGGCTTGTGCTTGAGCATAGACGGCTTGCGCTTGCGCTGGGAATTTTCTCACATCGAAGCCAGCATTAGCGGTGATTGGATCAACGACTTGGTCGCAAAATCCGTTTGCCAAACACTCATCGGCGGTTAACCAAGTATCTGTTGCCAGCATTGCTTTTAAGGCTTCTTCGTCCATACCTGTCCGCGATTGGTAGGTGCTGAATAAAGAAGAGCCGATCTTGTCTAACAAGTCAGCTTGTTCGCGCAATTCATCACTATTCCCCATGGCGAACGTCCACGGGTTGTGAATCATCATCATGGTGTTGTTTGGCATGATGATGGTATCGCCTGCCATTGCAATTAAGCTTGCGGCACTGGCAGCCACACCACCAACCGTTACGGTTACGTTTGCCTGATGACGCTTAAGATAGTTGAAAATGGTTAATGCCTCGAACACATCACCACCAGGCGAATTGATGTCGAGATTGATTTGTGACACATCGCCCAATGCTTTTACTTGCCCAATAAACTGAGCAGCGGTTAAATCCCAACTGCCAATCGGCTCATAAATGCTAATGTCGGCAACGGCTGCGTTGGCAGCTTGTGCTTTAACGTTAAACCACGGCATGAAAGCCCTCCCTTTTTCGGTTGGTATCATTGTCGTGGTTGGTAAGGTTAAAAACCTGTGCAGGTTAGTGAGGCATAAAAAAACCACCCTTTCAGGTGGCAATGGCAAAGTACCCTAAAGTACCTGTGTAGGAACTATTGCTCTGGCGCAAGGTTATCGATTAAGCGTTCAGCATCCACTTCTGAAATGTCATAACCACGCTCACGGATCACCTCGGCTCGTGACTTAAAGCCCGCTTTAACAGCGGCAATGTTGGCTTGCACATCTTGCACAGGATGAATGTATGCGTGAGCGTGTGTGCTCCAGTGGGTTTTTAAGGCTTCGGATCGTTTGGCAAGCGGCACATGCCCTGCCAAAATAGCGGTATCGATCCATGCTTTGCGTAGCTTTTTCAGGAACTGTGGGATGATGACAAGCCATGCGTCGCTATCTAATCGGCGGCGATAGTCGTTCAGTGCGACACGAATGGTGCGATCATTAACACGGCTGTAATCGCCCGACAGTAATTCGTAAGGCATACCAATGCCAGCAGCTAGGCTCATCAATTGCTGACGCACAAAGTCTGGGTAGTTGTTGCCAGCATCGGGTGGGGTTGAGAAAGTGACATCTTCCCCAGGCTCCAAAACTCTGCTGGCACCCGGCTTTAATAATGTCTCTTCGACAATATCGGCCGCTTCTACTGTTGTACCATCTTCCATTTCGATGCTTGGGGCAAGGTCTGGGTTTTGGCGAATGAATGCAACGAATAGATTTGCGAGTTCTTGACGATAGAGCACGGCATCATCAAACTTATTTAGGCTTTCGAGTTTGGGTAGCACCTGAGCGTATAAGGTAACGCCTCTATCTTGCCCCGGGCGCAGCGGTTTGAACACATGCAAGATTTCAGACGCTAGCACGCGCACCGGCTCGTTAGTGTCGCCCTGTTTTTTAACCAGCGTTTCGCCTGGGTGGGTTGGGTAAATCCAGTAGGCGACGCGCTGACCCAGTGCGTTGTACTCGATGCCAGAGCGAATCATGTTGCCATTTTTCAGTGCTTCATTTTTATAACTCACTTGGTCCGATTCGATAATCTGCAGTTGCAGTGGTACAGTCATGTCTTCTGGATAGCGTTGACGCAAGCGGATAAACACCTCACCACTTTCGTACCACGCACGAGCTACCAGAGATTGAATGCCGTAAATGTCGAGCGTTCCATCGTTTAATGCGTCATCGCTCCATTCATCCCATAGCTCAATTAGGGTATTGCGTAAGTCTTCATCTTTTGTCGCTGGGCGTGGTGTAATACCCGTGCCGATCAGGTTGGTTACCATGCCATCTAATGCACGCCCAGCCCAAGGGTCGTTACGCACCGCAGCGCGGGCGCGGTTTTTCAGTACTGGCAAAAATGGCGTAGTCGAACTGCTGGCACTGGTATTGGCATAACCCCAACCTGCTTTGCGACGAGTAGGTGCTTTTCCTGCCTCGTACTGGGCTTTGGGGCTAAAAAGTTTTCGTAAACCGCTCAGGATTTTCATGTATTATTTACCTTAGCCATAAGGCTGTTAAGACTATTCACGTCCACCGTATCCCCAGTATTGGATTTTGTTCTTGCGGCGTGCCAGTTGCTCGGCCTTAACCGCACTGCGTGCTTCTGCAATGCCGTTCCTGATTTGTAGAACCGAGGTTTCTGTAAACTCTACCGTTTCACCATCGACCTGAATTTTGCTCACGCGCTTGCCTGCAAGGATGTCGGCTTCTGCCTGCAAGTAAGCGGCAAGGCGTTGTTCGGCAGCTGTGCTCATCGCTTGCCCCACTTATCCCAAGAACGAAGGCCTATGTATGCCCATGCGGGTGCAGATAGCATCATTGCGACTTCGATAACAACGGGCATGTTGTGCCATCCAAACGCTCTACCAAACTCCATAATTGCGATATAAGTGATCGTGGCATACCAAGATTGTTTCGCCATATTGGGACGCACCATGCGAATGTCTTTGTCTTCGCTATTGTCGCCATTGCGGATGGTTTCTTGCGTTTGGGCATGGCTGGCTTGTGCATCGTTTAGGTCCGCTTTTTTGCTTTCCAGTTCAGCCAGCGTCATCGCTTCTAGGTGGCGGCGAATATCGGCTTCGTTTTGGTAAGCTAGCTCTTTTAATCGCAGCATGGTTTCTGGGTTTTGCAGCGCTTCCATTGCTTTGTTTGGGTCGGTTGTTCCTGTTGCCGTTGCGACTAACGCCTGCCCTGCAGCAAACGCAGCAGGTACATTTCCCGTTAAAAGAGAACCGACCAAGGCGACGCTGCTACCACCATAGTCTTTAAGAAAACTGCCAATTTGATCCCACATTACTTAACCCCCTTAAATAGATCATTAAGTCGGTCATAAATCTTTTCGTGATCGGCTTTAACCTCTTTACGAAAGCTTTCAAAGTCGTTACGGGTAATTGCAGACATCTCCAAATTATGGATATCATCAGAAAGCTTTTTATCTGTTTCTTGCAGAGTTTCGATCTGCTTTTTAATCCCATCTACCGCCTGTTTTAACAGATAAGTAATGACGCTCATTAGTGCTAGAAAGCCATAGCCAAGTACGCTTGTTAGGTTAATATCTATCTGCATTAGAAGTGCTCCCAGCCGCCAAGGTTATAATCAACCAAGTAAGCGTTGTTCATTTTTCCATTGAGCATAATATCGCTAAGGACTCTCGCTCTACGCTTAACCTGTGTCGCCCACTTGCTGTTAAGCATGCCTTCGCTGGCATTGCCATAACGACCGTTTTCGATATAGCCAAGCGTTTTTTTGAATGTGAGCAGTGTTGGGATGCCCATGTTAAATGCCATATCGAGCAATACAGCTTGTCGCCATGCGCCTAGCTTTAGTACCCAAGGTAACGCTGAAACAAGGTTACCCCAGTGCGATAACATCGCCATGTCGAGTAGTTGTTCTGCTTCCACTTCGGTAATCGTGAGCTTGCCATCGACGATTTTGCCAATGCCTTCTGGTAAAGCTTTAGCGTCTAGGTTCCAGCCGTAGCCGATGGTGTTGTGACCTGTCGTGTCGGTGTATTCGGTTAAGCGCAGCCCCTCATGCACTTTAAGCATGGCGCGGGCGATGTCGAATTGGCTTGGTTGTGACATAGATGCCTCTCATGTTGGTTCATGGTTGGCATCTTATGGTGGGTAGTGGTTAAAAACCTGTGCGGGATTGGTGGTGGTTATTGTCATCGTCTAAATTTGAGCAAATATCCAACAAAACATACAAAAGCACGTAAAATTACTGTGATTTAGGACTACCACGAGCTACGCATGAAAAATGATGAAGGCAAGCGCACAACTTATCCACACGCAGTTGTCGAAATGATGTTTATGCAAGGCATGAGCTACCTTAAAGCATGGCGTACCTTTTTGGGCTTAACCCAGGCAGAACTGGCTAAAAAAGTCGGTGCCACACAAGCTCAAATTAACAACTACGAAAATGGTAAAAGTATCCCACGCGCCGACATGCTCATGCGTTTATCTAGCACAATGGGGGTTAGCGCGGATCTGCTATGGGAAGATGATCGTGAGGAAGATTAATTTAAAGCAAGCACCATCAAAACTTCGGCGCTAATTCGTAGCCAGAACGCTGAAGGATTTGCCCGTCACGTAGGTTAGCAGTTACCCAGTATTTTCCGTCGTCGCCAAGTAAAATGAAGCCTGGTTTGATTTGGTGGTTTGCTCGGCTCTGCGCCAATTCAAAGCTAATAAAGCGGCTTACGTTGTTTAATGCGTTTTGAATGTTGCTCACCTTGTTCTCCTAATCGGTTGTTTTACTTGCTGTTTACGGCTTTCATATTCACTCTAAAGCAAAATACTATCAAGTTGTTTTTTCTTTATTTTTAATAGTTAGGCACAAGTCTAATATACATGCCAACTAACGTTAAAACGTGATCGTTGCTTTGTTTTATGATTACTGTGCTATGACGAAAAAAATTTCTATGTTATAAATACAACTTGATACATAGCGTAATTTTACTTAGAAGGAGTTATCACTTGTCCACACAAAAAAACATACCCAGCTGGAAACTTGGTATCGCAATTATTGGCTCACTGTTATGGATGGTGACCATGGTTACAGCTGAAACAGTAAACTCAATGGGCTGGACAGATCTATACCAACTCATATCTGGTTATGTGCTTGGCTTCATTATTGCAATTTCCGGATTTACGTTTTGGGAGATTGCTCAGGGGCGAGCTGCCAGATTCTTGGATCCTCATCCGGTTTTTCGCTGGCTTTCCTATCTAATGCTTGCAGTTATAATTATTTTTGGCGCAATAAGTCTTTTGGCTGAGATATTCGGTAACACAAATTGGGCATACAACATTGGCTCACTTGTTGGTGGCCTTGTTGTCGCCATAGGTCTTATTCCAGCAATAGAAAATCGTGACTATCCTTGTAATCCTAAATTACAAGTTAATGATGATCTATGAGCAAAATTATTTTCCTCAGCCATACACACACCGATAAGCCGTTCGTTCGTAAGCTGGCATCGGATCTCGAAGCTCATGGTATAAAGTACTGGCTAGACGAAGCCGAGATTAAAGTGGGCGATTCTCTCATTGAAAAAATTCGGAAGGGCTTAGATACAGTAGATTTTGTTGCAGCGGTTCTGTCACCTAATTCGATTGCATCGCCTTTGGTTCAGCGAGAGTTGGACGTTGCTATGAATCAAGAAATTTCAGGACGTCAAGTAAAAGTGCTGCCAATTCTTTATCGCGAATGTGAGTTACCTGGTTTTCTACTAGGAAAATTTTATGCAGACTTTACAGATGATCAAGCCTATCCTGCGGCACTCAAACGCTTAGTTGAAAGCATTGGAGTTGTATATAACAAATCGGTTCTTGATTCGCGGCGTGTGGGTGCTACTCTTGGTGAAGCCCTAGACAGAGCGTTTGTATTTAATTTATCTATGTTATTCAAGCCATTTCACAGACCTTTTCAGTACATAGGTATGAGCGTTAAGGAAGTGCATGAAATCGTTGGCGGAAATATTAACGAGGCAGGCAACATCATTGTTGAAAATGATGAGTGCCGAATGTTCATGGAACGGGAAGGAAATTTTATTAGCTACATCGATATTGATCTAAAGAAAACGGCTCCATTTAACCAAAATCAGGAATTTGATCCAGAGCCGATGCTTGGTGCACTGAGCATCAATCCGAGCGAACTTGATTTGATCCGGACTAGGACGCATTGCCACACCTATTATGATCACAAGAAAAAGCTGAAAGTAACGGTCATGTGCACCTATGACGGTGCCCCGATCACTGTCTCATTCAGCTCAAAGTACTATGGGATGTAAACAGGGCGATCGCATACTCGCACCTAATACAAATAAACCGTTACGGCAGACTACTAGTCCGCTGTACATCTTTGCTTCTTCATTCTGCTGCCTGAAACAAGGCTTCTAGCTTGCGTCGTTTGCTTTGAAGCGTGTAGGAAAGCGTATGCTTTCGTTCTGCGCAACTCATACCCGATAAAATTAACCCTTCATTGATCTTACGGGCGAATCCAAGTAACTTAACATCATCAAGTGATAACCTCGACTCATCAACAGAATCAAACCTGCCAAAAACTGCCCAGTTGCACATCCTGTTTTCATTGATAAAGAGCTGTCCGCTGGTTGATTTACCATCCTCCGCTCTCATTTGCACCAAGGCATCCATCATTTCTTTATGAGTATCTCGCTTTTCAGTAACGAATATTTTCATTAACTCGCTTTCTTTCAAAAGCTGTGCTGTGCGCTCTCCGTAAATAATGCCTTCGATTTGCTCATCACACCAAACGGAAAAGTCAGCAGACAACCAACGCGCAAAGAAAATAGCCAGTTTAGGGTGCATCCATGTGCCACCGCCATATTTCCCTCGCTTAGTTTTAAGTAAATCCCCGTAATTCCGGGTATTTAAAATGGCAATATATTCCTGTGTTTCTTTATTTTCTAGCCAATGATCGATACGCTTATTAAAGGTGGCAGCAACCTCTGTGGCATTAAACCAGCCATCGCTATTAAAGTTAATGATGTTGCCATTAAAGTCAGTCGCAATTAATTCGTTCATATCCCGCTTCCTAATCCTAATGTTGAAGCGGTTATGTTATGGGGTGGTTAAGATCAAAACCTGTGCGGGCGTGAAGGCGGGATGGTGGGCATTAAAAAACCCACTCAGTGGTGGGTTTTATTGGTTTTCAATACCGCAAATGGCATCTAAAAATCCTAGATCATTAGGGTCTAGTGGGAAGCAAACGCAGTTGGTTAATGCTTTGAAATACTGCTTGCCATGTACAACAGTGTACCAACAACCAGCACCAAGGCTAATACTTGCATGGCGAATAACATTGTTATAACTCCCTTAGTTTTCTAATTAGCTTGGTAATTTTGGTATGAAAAACCAGCAAAGCACCAATAAGCGAAACAATAGCAGTAAGTGCCATACCAGACTTAACATCGCTACTATCGTATAAAATGAACCAACCAGAAACGGCGAATAGTGCTGCAAGCAATACCGACACAATCGACTTTAAGTAGCTAATTTCTTCTTTAACTTCGTCGATTTCAGACATTAGTCATCCCAGCCTTCTTTAGTATGAGCCATAGCATCAGCTCCTAGCATAATCAAACCCATACAAACGGGTACGGGCAAAGTATAGCACAGTGCGTTTAATTTTCTAATACATCCCCCCCATTCGCTCGCCACTTGCCAGCTTCGACCAAGTTTAGGCAGGCGCGGATGGCTTTGATCGGTGTGTGGCGGTAGGTTTGAGCAAACGCGCCTTTGGTGGCAGCGTAGGCGATTTCGTTGGTGTAGCGTTTGCGTTCGCTTGGGCTGGTCACGTTCATGCGCTGTAGGGCTGTGGCGATGTAGTTGGTGTGTTGCTGGCTTAGGCTGGCTGTTGGTTTGCCAATGGCGACCGTCTGACCTTTGGCGATGGTGGGCAGAAAGCTTGCCAGTGGTTTTGGTCTGCTCGGTTCAACAAACCCTTTTGACGAAGTCGAAGGCAACACCCCAACAGCGACGCTAGGCGCTGGAGTGTTTAATTTCTGATTGTTATTAGGGATTGTTATATGGAGTGGGACATTTTTTCCCTGTTGTGGGACTTTTTGTCCACTTTGTTGGGACATTTTTTCCACCCTACTCTGCGCTACTGGGACATTTTTACCCACTCTTTTGATGCTTCCAAGTGACTTTAACAGGTCGTTGAGTTGGTCGCCTATGTTCGTATCTTGCTCTAAATTGACGGTTAGATCTAGGTCTAAGCCAAGGTCGGTGGTTAGGGCTTGGTCTATGTCGAAATCTAGGCTCAGGTCTAAGTCTGGGATGTTTTCTAGGTCGATGCCTAAATCGACTTCTAATTCTTTGGGCGATATGGCTGGCACGACCATTTTCGTGGCGTCGGGAAAATGGTGTACTTGTACGCTCTGTGGTGTGGTGTATTTGGGTTCCCGAACAACCACCCTTTTGGCTTGCTGCGGTGGTTCTTGGTAGACGATTCCGTTTTCGTTTAGGTAGCCGTGCTGGGCAAGCAGGTCTAAGCTTCGGGATACTGTTTTGCGACATAGACCCGTGTTGTTTTGCACCCAAGGCGTGGTGATGCCAAAAAAGCCAACCCCAACGGCACTGGCATAGGCCATCAAACGAACAAACACCAGCTTGGCTGCTGGTGTTAGGCGGTTATCGAGCATGATGATGTTGAGCATGTACATTGGCAGGGTAGCGTATGCCACCGCTGTTCCGCTGTAGGTCATGTGTTTGTGGTCAAACATGAGCCGCCTCCAGTGCTGCTTTGGCGGCTTGTTTGGCTGTGTCTAGGTCTTGAACCATTTTTGCCCAGTTAACCACGGGCGGTAATTCGTCGAGTTGGGCGCGGTATTTGCGCACGATGATGCTGGTTAATGGCGCGCCACCGAGTAGGCAATGTCTGAAGCTATGCTCTTTAAGGTCGTTGAGGATGACGGTGATTTTCATGACTTGCATGCGAACGGTTTCAAGATACTCCAGCACTTCGTAATACTGGTCCTCGTCTAGGTCGCCTATGGTGGCAACGTTGAACTGGTGTTTGATGGTTTCATAAACCTTGTTCATATCGCTGCTAGAAAATACCCAGCTTGCGCATGAGAACTTGAGCAGGTTTTTAATTTCGGCTACTTGTTGCGCGGTGATCTTAGCCATGACGCACCCCAATGGCGACAAAGTAATCGCGGGCAAGGGTTTTAACGGCTGTAATGATTTTTGATGAGATGCTGCGAGGTGCAACAACTTTGTACTCGCACATGCGTGTGCCAGCAATAGGGATAAGTTTGTTCATGGCGTATGCCTTCTGTTTAAAGCTGCAAACCTGAACCCCATAACGCCAATTATGGTGAACAGACTATTTGGAAATTGGCGTACCGATTAAACAGAAACTCGGCGAGCATTGCTGCTCTTCCCAAACAGCCTGCTCGTAGAGTAGGTGCTGGTGGCTAGAAACACAAAAAGCCCATAAGGGGCTTTGTTCTAACCCTGTTTAAAACGACGGAACGCCAATTCCGTGTATCGTTTTTTGCGATACGTGTGCTAGTATAGCAACAACATCGTTTAACAAGCAAGAGGTATAAATATGGACTTATTAGATCAATTACGCGCTATCTCAACTCGAGTCGAAAATACCCGCTCACTGATTCAAACCGAAGAAGCTACAAAGAATGCAATGATTATGCCATTTATTCAGGCATTGGGTTATAACGTGTTTGACCCTACAGAAGTTACCCCCGAGCTTATCGCAGACATTGGAACAAAGAAAGGTGAAAAAGTCGATTATGCGATTCTCCGCGAGAATAAACCCGTCCTCATCTTCGAGTGCAAGTCATGTACAACTGATCTAAACATCAATCATGCCTCACAATTATTTCGTTACTTCCATGTTACCGAAGCTCGCTTTGGTGTACTTACAAATGGCATCGTTTATAAGTTTTTTACCGACCTAGATCAACCAAATAAAATGGACGAGAAGCCTTTTCTTGAGTTCAATATTTTGACGTTTAAAGATGCAGAGGTCGAAGAACTAAAGAAGTTTGGGAAATCATCTTTTGACGTTGATGCAATTCTGGCAACCGCAAGTGACCTTAAATATGCTCGCGCCATTCGCCATGTTATTGCGGATCTAATGACAAATCCTACAGATGAATTTGTTAAGTTGGTCGCTGCAGATTTATTACAAGGGAAACGCTTTACGCCAGCCATCAAAGACCAATTTGCTGCTATCACTAAGCGCGCTTTTCAACAACTCATATCGAGCAAGATTAATGACATTCTTAACAATGCCATGCGCCCAGATAGCGAGGTAGTAACTGGCGTGGCAGTAGAAGATCAAAAGGAAGCTGATGCACAGTCTGAGCAAGAAGGTAAAGATATTATAACAACTGCAGATGAGCTTGAAGGATTCCATATCATACGCTCAATTTTGCGTGATATTGTACCGCCAAAACGTGTTTTTATGAGAGATGCACAATCATACTGCGCCATACTACTTGATGACAATAACCGTAAACCTATCTGCCGTTTACGATTCAACAATACATCACGCTTGGTGCTTGGTCTGTTTAACGGCAAAGAAGAAGAGAAGATTCAAATTGATGATGTTGATAAAATACACGACTTTGCTGATCGGTTGAAAGCAACCGTTGCCGCTTATGAGGCTGGCGAGTAAAGCCAGTTCTCAATAAATAAAGCGCCATTTGGCGCTTTATTTCTTTTTTCTATTTGAACCACAAAACAGCCAAGGCCTGCCAGAGAAAAGCGTATATAGATTGTGACTGTTAAGCACTTTTTTACAGTAGCAGCAAAAATTTTTAGAAAAAATTGCTATAACCATCATAAGTAAATGAAAAAACGAGGTGGTTATGCGAAAGTGGTTTGTGGTGTGGGTTTTGATCGTTGTGGTTTGTTCGACGCTGCGTGGGGATGTTAGTCATAATGGGGCTGAAAAGCCCCAACTAGTTGGGTTTTAACTACGCAATTAAAGACTCTATTTTCATAATGTCAGCATCTGGAAAATAATTAGAAACAAAATCAGCACGCCAAGAATGATCTATATGGCGATCCTTAAATCCATCAATCGTAATACCACAAACAACCCCATCAACCTTTCTAACGATAACATAGTTTTCATCCACTGCCGATGAAGCAACTCGCTTAGGAACACCGCGTGATAAATACAGGGTATCAGCTAATTCATCATAGCTGGCGGTCAAATCATTATTAAGCATTATTTTGGCCATACAATCTTACCTTTTGAGTCTGTTACTGACTCTGTGGTGTAAGCGGTGGTTACAATATGATGCCCATAATCAGGCATAAATCTGGTGCTTACACAAATATCGTGTTTAATATACTCTCTTACAAAGAGGTTTTCTGTTGCTGGCTTTCTACCCTCACGGATATGGTCAGGGTCTACAAGTGAAGTTTTAACATCATCAAGACGACCATCCATTTCAGGATGCCTATCAATAATGTGATTTTCCCATGTGTTTTGGTACAGTTTCACATCACCTATTGGTGTTGAAACCTCTAAAATAGCTGAATGCATTATGACTGTTCAGCTTCCGCGCTTTCTAAGTCAGCAACTGCCTGATTAATAGACAAAGCCAGTCTTTGTGCAACGCTAATTGGCATTCTGACAAGGGTATGGTAATCCAAGTAAACGCTACCATCTTCACTAAATTTTGGCACAGCAAAACCTACACCAATATCATCTTGTGTAGACTGAACAAGCACTGAGCTTGCATAACCATAACTAATATTAGACAAATTATGCTTCGCAACTTCTTGATTTTTAGTTTCTAATTCGTTCATTTCAAAATCCTTATGGTTATGTTTATGGTGCTGAAAACCGCAAACAAAATACCCGCTACAACGGGCACATGCAAATGATAACACAACTTCTCACTGTGAGAAGTTAATTCAAAAAGCAAGCATCATTCATCTTATCCCTTACCGCTTGCTGAGTTTCCCCATCCATCCCTTTCAGCCACGCTTCAACCTCCTCCCTTGTCCACACCCTACGCTTTAAGTTCTTAAGCGCAAGGTGTGCAAGCACATGCACCGCCATGCTGTCGGTGCATTCGTTGATTACCACTAATCCAGCAGGCTTTTCTGCAGCGGACAAGAGAATATCCCTTTGCGTTGTCGTCGGCTTCTTGGCACACCCAAGGCACGCTTAAAATCATCCAGAACTGCGTTCATACGTGGCACCCATAGCAATTCGCTGCAATACTTATCCGACAACATCACCAGTGAGTCGTAGCCCAATAATTTAGCCAGCGGGTGACTGTCGCTCGGGAACTTAGGGATGTGCACGCTTTGCCCACCATATTCCAAAAACAATCTGTTTGCTTTGCGGTAGCCAACTAACGCTACCCAATCTTCCGAGGTCATACCCAACGTCTCCTTTTCGCTTTTGACGCGTTAGCGGCATTTTCATGAGTTACAGGCTCGCCTATCGCGTTGTCCGTGTTAAATAAGTCGGCTTGCTGTTTTGGTTTTAATCTCGACTCAACTGAATCCCACTTAGCATCGTTCCACAAGTTAATGCGCACGCGCGGATGATAAGACGCCGCCAATGCATAAACATAGGTATCTAACCCCTCATTACGTTGATGCACCTTTACCCATTTACGCTTATGTGGGTCGTAAACTTCAGCCGTGAGCTGTACGTAAAAATAATCGGGCAAATATTTGCAAAAATGCACCCGTCTATCCTCGTTATACTCAGTGTTTTTATCGGCCTGCAAGCGCGAGAAAATACTAAACTTAGCCGTATCATGCCCTACCTGCCACTGCTCAGCACCGCCCGGCATTATCTTACCGCGAATAGTCAAATCGACTTTAGAAGGCCTGCCAATAATGGGTTTGCCATAAGTACTTGCTCCCTTGGTTGCAAACAGCCCGACAACCGGCTTACGCCGCACATAAGACAATACCTCGTTTTGCCAGTTACCCGAATCAATCGCCACGCACAAAGCCTTCACATTAAAGCCATCCGCACTGCTAAATGGCTCGTTTAGGTAACTTGTTAGGCTATCCCAAGTTTCTGGCTTGGTTGGATCTGTTTCTAGCTCAACAAAGTCCAACACCCATTGCTGCCCACCTCTACCATGCCCTAAAGCCAAAATCGCAAACCTGTCTTTCTGCACGTCCACACCAACGGTCACTGCCAAACAACCAGTAGGCATGGTTCGCAATGGAAAGTCTTCAGCTCGCGCCTTTAATTCTTCCCATTCCAATTTTTCGGTTGGGTCTTTTTCAACGATTCCTAAGCGTGTGTTTTTGAACACCTTCAGACGAACTGGATCATACTTAACATCATCATATTCAGCGGCAATCTCTCCCCAAGTCAATGCCAACCCAGAAGGACCATACAACCCAGAAATATGAAACCCAGCAACCTTGCTTTCTGGATTGTTAACCAGCCAATACCCGTTATCCAACATCCATGTTTTATGGCTATGCTCGATACCCGTACCACAATGCTCGCAGTAATACAGTGCCTCTTCTGGCTTTTTTTCTGGCCAACGCAACTGCTCAAACTTCAACACTTGGTGTTCACCACAATGCGGACAAGGAACATGGTAATGACGCTGATCAGAAGCTAAAAACTCTTTATTAATTCGACTCAAGCTCTCGATGGTTGGCGACGAAATCAGCAGGATTTTTGCCCGTCGAAAGGTAGTGGTACGCGCCTCAGCAATTTTGATCGGGTCGCCCTCCCCATCGATGTCATGCTCATAACGATCAATCTCATCTAGCAAAAGATTACCAATCGGCATAGAAGCCAAAGAGGCTGCGGAATTTGCCCCAGCCAACACTG
>CAZSGH010000033.1:0-31695 GCA_964606405.1 uncultured Francisella sp. | reverse complement strand
AAGCGGCTTTAATCTTGAATATGGTGGCTATGACGGGATTCGAACCTGTGACCCCAGCATTATGAGTGCTGTGCTCTAACCGACTGAGCTACATAGCCATACAATAGAAAGCGAATTTTACAGATAAAACAGCATTTCGTCAAGACGCTATGTCAATATTTTGCGATTCTGCTAAACTATCGACATGGATAACGCTCAAATACCGCACTGGCTTGCACAACCACCGCAACACATCGCAACAAAAACGCGATTGCTCTTGCCGACTCGTGGACTATTAACCCTCAAACTAACCGCACAATGCGGTGCGCCCTTGCAGGTACAAACCTTGTTCGAAGATTTTGGACAAATATTACCCGACGAAGCAATTGCCCTTGCCTTGCCAGAAAACAGCGCTGGTTGGGTGCGCGCTGTTTTACTGAACTGCCATAATAAGCCGATGATCTATGCGCGCAGCTTTATTCCTCTTGGCAGTCACAAGCAACAAACTGCATTTTTACAGCGTCAGCACACCTTTAGCGACATCAAAACACTGGGATCACAACCCTTGGGGTTATGGCTTGCCAAACAACACGACCTGAAACGAACGCCTTTTCAATTTAGTGTGTCGCCAGCTAACTATTGGCCACATTGGTCGGGACATGCTCCGCAACAAAATCTGGCTGCTAGACAGTCTATCTTTGAACGTCAACAAGCACAGCTTTTATTAACAGAAGTATTTTTAGATTAACGAAAGGGTGCTTCTAAAAACCTATTGGGAAGGTGGTCTGGAGGAAGGGATTACGAAAAACAGCATGTAATTCGTTGATTAACTCCCTTCCTTCAGCTAAAAATAAACTTGGAAAGTCTAAAAACAAGCGAAGCGAGGTTTTTAGAGATTTCCTAACGAAACTTTGTTTTGGCAGGGTCTTCTTTAGGCTGGCGAATCCCACGATCTAATTCGAGCAAGCATGCTTGATACACCAAAATATAGATACTCCGTTGCAACGCCATATACAGCCCTGCCCAACCATCTAAAAAGCCTAATTTGAACACATAACGACGCACAAAACGCCACCAAAACATGGCAGTTTTGAATGCACTAAAGCGTTCGCCTTTGGCATAATTGACTTCGGCTTCGATGGTTGCCAGCTTGAAGCTTCTGTCCCACCAATCCAACATCGTTGGCGCCATGTCATGACGCACCACGCCCTTAATGGTTTTACGCGGAACCTGCTCACAAATGCGTGTATGTTGCTCATCGCAATAGGTGATTTTATGACGATTAACAAAGCGAATATTCGCTTCAATGGTGCCGCCCCATTGCAACCAATGCCCAAACAGAGAGTTCTGCCCGCCAGTGCGATAGGCATCGTAGCGCATGTCGCCATTCAATTCTTGGCGAATGTTTTCAGCCAGTTCAGGCATCACCACTTCATCTTGATCGGTAAAAAACACCCAGTCATGGCTGGCTTTACTTAATGCATAATTGAGCTGATTGCCATAACCCGCCCAAGGATTGGTTTCGACACGCACCCCCAAGGACTGAGCAATCTCAACCGTTTTGTCTTTGCTACCAGAATCAACGATCATCACTTCATCTGCCCACATCAGGCTTTTTAGGCAATCTTCGATGTAATGTTCGCCGTTGTACGTCAGCACAAAGGCAGTGATTTTATTTTTTGTTGTCATACAAGCCGCCTTTAAAGCCTTGGGGAGAATTCATATAGTCGATCTCTTCTGGTGTGCTCGTGCGCCCTAAAATAGCATTGCGATGCGGGAAGCGCCCAAAATGCTCAACGATATCGTGATGGTGCTGGGCAAAAGGAATGTTGTCATCTAAACCCGCATCGAAAAATAATTGCAACGACGTTTCTTGATCGGCAAGACTTTCGCTGTGCATAAAGGGCAAAAACAAAAAAGACAGCTTATCTTTGGCAATTTGCTTATCGAACCCTTTTTGAATCGCAATACGCGCCACATTGCGTGCTTGTGCTTCGGTGCTAAAACTGATTTCTTGTCCGCGATACATATTGAGCGGAAACTGATCGAGCACAATCACCAACGCCAAACACCCATCAGCAGTATCGCACCAACTGTCTAACGCGTGACGCGATGCCGCTTGCCACGTTGTTTCAAATTTTTGTTTAATTTGCGCGTCAATCTGCGGTGTCGATGAAAACCAATGGGCTTTCGATTCATCGGTATACCAGTAGTCTAAAACAGCCTTTGGGGTCACAACCTTATCTCCTTGGCAACTAGCAAAGACGGCATTCATCATCATGAAAACAAGCCCTAGGCTAAACCACTTGATCATCACGCTTCCTCGATGATAATGCCTGTTTCCATAATAAAGAAACGGTCAATAAAAAAGCCAACATTAAGCCGATGGTGCGCAAGTTATGTTGCCACGACAACGCATGCACAATCGTGCCACGGAATACATCGGATGTTGATAACGAGGTGAGTACAAACACCGATATCAACGCCCCCAATGCCAAACGACGCTGATTATCGCTATCTATCGACATAATCCGCCATAGTGCATAGGCATAAATAGGCGCAATTAATACCAACGTTGGGCCTTCAGTACGCGTGCTAAACAATAAAATCCACGCCAAAGCGGTGACCAGTAACAGCATTAAGCTTTCTTTGCTAAATGCGCCATTGTTCCAACGCAACCATAACGCAGGCAATGCCACTATAGCAGCCGACCCCAACAATACCAACCCATAGCTTTGCTGTAATACCCAACCAAAATTCACTTCTAAGAAAGGCTTCAGTCCTAAGAAGAAATGCCCCCAAGGTTCGCCATAAGTTAGCGTTTTATCCATCGCCAACAAATCAAACCAGTGACTATAAAAAAGCGTCGCCTGCGCTTGCCCCCAAACCAAATAAGGCAGAACAATCAACACAGCATGTGCGAACAAGGTCACAACAATAAATCGCCAACGACAGTCGAGAAACAACAACAGGGTCAACACCAGCGGGTAAAGTTTGGTATTGGCAATCCAAGCAAGCAGTAATGCAGCAATGACCCACTGTCCACGAGCGTAAAACAACAACCCTAAGGTCATCACGGCCACAACGAGGGTATTCGACTGAAGATAGGTGCCATTTAACTGAAAATCAGTCAGCAGTAAAAACGGTAAAAAAAGCGATAAACCCAAGCCCAACGAACGGACTAAGGGCAGCTCACGTAACAGCCACGCCATCGCCACAAAAAATAATGCTATCGATAGCGCTTGCCAAATCACCCCCGACACCACAAAGGGCACTTGCGCAAAAGCAATGAGTGGCAGTAAAAACGTGGGACTGAGTTTGTAGTAATCAAAGCCTTCGTAGGCAGCATAGGGATCTAAGCCGCTCAACCAGTGAGCGCCCGCATTATAGAAGGTTTCAAAGGCTAAGGCATTAGGCGTTTTTTCGACAATGGGTACACCCAATAACGACACCATCAGCAATAACAGCAACCCGAATACCCAAGGGCGACTTTTAGGATGCGCATAAGCAGTAGGCACCAACGTCATAACTTTTCCTTCAACGTCGTCATCACCATATCCGGCGTAATGCCTGTTAGGCAGATCAAACCATTAGCGCAGCTTTCTTTCACACACGGACTGCACGGCACACGGGCATTCAAAATCGTTGTATTCGGTGAAGGCGGCGCAATCTCATCTTCGTTCGCCGCGCCATACCAAGTCACAACAGGAATACCAATGGCACTGGCAACGTGCATTGGGCCAGTATCGTTCGTCACCATCGCTGCCGCCGAACGCATGAGCCAGATGGTTTCGCGCAAACTGGTGCGTCCTGCCAAATTCCGCGCCAATCCGCCCGATAAATGCATTACCGACTCACCCGCTTCGACATCATCAGGACCACCGACAATGATCACCGTCAGTTTGAGTTCGACGGCAATACGTTTAACCACAGCCGCAAAACGATCATGGAACCAGCGCCGCGTTGGCGATATTGAACCAACCACCATCACCACATAGCCACCCGCCACTAACCCTAAATGTTTCAGTAACGCTTGAGACTTTTCAGTTTCTTCATCGGCAAAATAAATCTGTGGCAATAAGCCACGCGCATCGACACCTAACACATCACCCAAGCGGGCATTATGCTCTAAACGGTGCGTAACAGCGGTGGGCAGTAGCAACTTATGCGTCAGCAACCAACCGCGTCCTTCCTTGATATAACCGACACGCACAGGAATACGCGCCAAAAACGGCAATAACGCGTACTTAAAGGCATTGTGTAACACAATACACACATCGTATGGATCGGCTTTTAACTGCATTAACGTCTGACGCCAAAAGTCGGCTTTACGAAACACCTGAACATCGTCGATAAAGGGATTGGCTTCGTAAATTGCTGCCACTTGTGGTTCGGTAAAGACGGTAATATGCCCCGCTTTTCCCTGTTGCTTCAAAGCTTCGATGAGCGGTAAGGTATAAATCGCATCACCGATACGCTTTAAGCCGAGGATGGCGATTTTGGCATTAGCATTATCTTTCATGAATTACCTTGGCAACGTGTAAGTAACAGAGCCCGCAAACAGCAAGGATCCAGACATTTTTACCTGTACAACAGGAAATAATAAGGCAGCCGCTAGCAACATCGGCATCATTCGTCGATTAAACACCTCGGCAAGTTTTTCATTAGGAACAACCAACAGCAAATAGACAATCATCGGCCAAAAAACAAGCGAAAATACACGCGTAGCATCAAACGTGAGCGATGCAACCGCCACAGCAACGATAAACGCTACCCACAGCATCCATCGCTTTCCACCTTGCTGCAAAAAAGCCGACGCTAAACCAAAAAACAGCAACCAAAACATATCCATCATCGAAAAGAAATACACAATCGCATTTTTAAAGACAGGCTCGATGAAGGTTTCAAAACCTCTGTTCAAAATATAATCTAATCGACCTTCTATCGTACCGAAACCATTTAAGCTAAAAAACAACATCAGTGTCAGCTTCGCCAACAGCAGACCGAACACCATCAACGCATAATGCTTCAACGCCAATTTAAAAGAGCCATCTTGCAGTGCATCATTCAGCAGCATCAACCCTAACATACCCACCACAATGATTGCCTGTTCTAAATGCGTTAAACCTAACAGCAGCGCTAACACAAATGACAAACGATGTTCTTTTCTAAAAATAACGAGCAGCGTCGATAGCACAAAAAACCACATGTCAGATTTACCAAACCAAACAACCAAACTGGCAGATAGAGAATACAGCAAAAATGCATACACAAAGTAACGCGCTTTATCCTGCGCTGTTAACTGACGAAAAATAAAAACACTACCGATAATAAAGCCAGCTAAGGTCAGTAGCAGAAAACTCGTTTCATCTCGAATGTGTAGAACATAGGCAACCATTGGCCCCAAAAAACTGGTCAGCAAAAACTGTCGATCAGCCGATGTACCTTGATAAGGATTCGCAAATAAATCTTGCAACCATGGCACAACTTCGTCACCGTAAGAGTTAACCCCAACAGTCAATAAGATAAATAACAGGCTGTAATAAAACAACTTAACAGGCGAGCCATCATTAACAGCACTCACCCACTTATCCCACAACTTCATGATTAACTCCTAAAGGGCTTATAAAAAGCTTCATCTGCTAACGCTAACATAGGTTTGTCACCCGAGCTATCACCATAAGCGTAAATATGCTCATAGTGCGCTAAATCTAATGCCGCCTGAATCCGACGCACTTTTTCTTGTCCATAACAATTATGACCATCAAACTTACCCGTCAACACACCATTATTCACCGCCATTTTAGTGGCGATCAATTGATAACCTTGCTGTTGCGTCCATGCTTGCAACCAGTGCTCTGTAGAGGCGCTCACAATCACGATGTCATGTCCTTGCGCTTGATGCCATTGTAATTGTGCCCGTGCTTGTGGTCGAATGATGTGATGAATGCGTGTTAAGGCATAGTCTTGCCCAACCCTATTCAATCGGTCAATTATCCAGCCTTTGAAAAAGTAACCGAGCATTTTCTCTTTTGCAATGTCGTTACGCACCAGCTTGAGCAGATACAAGACTAACATCGGCGATAACACCAACATCCCTAATAAAAAACGGGGAAGTCCAACGGCAGTGACAATAAAATCGGGCAAGCTGTCTCTATCAGTAATCGTACCGTCAAAATCGAACAATGCAAGAGTTTTAGACATGATTACAACTTGGTTTTATTAAAAATAAAACCGGGCAAGTGGATAATGATCAACATGATGTAACGCCACATCCATTTCACATAGATCACACTCTTCCGTTTGCTGACACCGTTAAATACAGCTTGTGCAACTTCTTGAGGTGTTGCAGTAAGCTTGGCGAGCAAGTCTAACCCTTCGGTCATTTTGGTGGCAACAAAACCAGGCTTAACAGTCATCACATGCACACCCGATTTAAACAGGCGGTGTCTTAATCCCGACAGATAAGCAGAAAAGGCTGCCTTGCTACTGCCATAAATATAGTTACTGGCACGACCTCTATCTCCTGCGACCGAGCTAATGCCGACAATAAAACCCTGTTGGCGTTGCTCCAAATCGGTTGCGATGACTTCACAAATACTCACAGCACCCGTATAGTTGGTTTCCATTACTGCTAATGCCTGAGCAAAGTCCGTTTGGCTTTCAGTTTGATCACCCAGCAAGCCAAAAGCAACGATAACACCATCTGGCTTATGTGCTAAGGCGTTATAAAAGGCAGCATGACTGCCAGTATCGCGTGCATCAAACTCGTATGCTTCGGCTTGTACACCATAAGCAACCTGTAAATGTTGCGCTTCTGTTTGCAGTGTTTCAATATTGCGTGATGCCAACTGAAGTGACCAGCCCGCTTGTGCAAAACGTCTGGCAATGGCAATCGCCATATCACTGTTTGCACCCAATACCAATAACCATTTTCCTGAACTCAAATTATCTAACATCATAAGCCTAACCTTTGTGATTGGTGCGATTGAAATACCTTGTCTGCGCCTAGCGCTTTTCGCAATTGGCGAAAAGCGTCGACGTTAGGATAGCCTTGCTCAAAGACAGTTTGTGACATGCGTGCGTCTTTGGCCAAATAGATGCGCCCACCATAGCGCAACACTAATTGGTCTAATTCATTTAGCAACGCAAATAGCCCATCTTGAATTTTGAAATCGAGTGCGAGACTGTAGCCCTCTAGTGGAAAGGACAACCAGTTGTCGTTTTGTGCACCATAGAGTTTTAAGACGGCTAAAAAGCTGCCCATGCCTGAGTGGGTAATACGCTGAAGTATCTCGGTTAAGCCTTGCTCACTGTTGGCCTTAGGCAAAATAAACTGATACTGCACAAACCCTTGTTTGCCATAAATTCGGTTCCACTGCCCAATGGCATCCAGCGGATAGAAAAACTGATCAACGCTTACCTGTTGTTGAGAAACCCCTTCTGCAGCTTTGCCGTAATACAAGGCATTAAAGGCTTTCACTGACCAAGTATTAAGGGCGAAACTGGGAAAATCAAACGGCACTGACAGACCCGTCTTGGGTGAATAGGCGCAATCGTGATCTTGAGCAAAATCACCGACCATTAATAGGCTTCGACCTAATTGATCACCTTGCGCTAAACAATCAATCCAAGCAACAGAATAGGTTTGATTGGCATAGCGTTCAAAAGCAGCTAAGGTATCGGCGAGATGATGGGTTTTGATGGTAGTTTGATGAATATGCGATGAGGCGACACGCTTGAGATAAAAAGAAGCGGTTAACACGATTCCTGTTAAGCCCATACCGCCACAGGTGGCATGGAAGAGTTCGCTATTCTCTGTGCGCGAACAGGTCAACACAGACTGGTCGGCTAAGAGGAGCTGAAAACTTTCCACACAAGCACTGAAACACCCCATATTGTGATGATTTTTACCATGGACATCGGAAGAAATCGCGCCGCCAACGGTAATCAGCTTTGTACCCGGTGTCACCGACAAGAACCAACCACGCGGTAGAAAGGCGGTAATTATCTCGCTCAGTAAAACACCCGCTTCACAGGTAAGCAAACCCGTTGCTTCATCAAAAGCGATAAAGTGATCGCAAGCCAGTGTAGAAACCACGGTTGATGCTAAGGCGCTATCGCCATAACTTCGCGCATTACCACGCGCAATCAGGGTTTGATCTTGCGTGATATGCTGTGCGATAGATTGAATAGGACGCGGTGTTGTTAATTCACCTTCGATCACAGGATAACGACCCCAGCCAGAAAGCATCATACGCCTGCATCCGACTTAAAGACGAAACGCTTATCAAGTTCGTACTTGATCACATAGCCAATGGCAAGCCCTAGCGCGCCGCCGATGTATTGCGAACCTTCAAAGGCTAGTAAGTGATAAAACACCATCTCTGTTCCCCAGAAAATAATGGTGGTAAATACGCCCATTAAGCTGTACAAACCAAACCGCGATAAATCATCTTGTTTGCTCTTGGGTGTATAGACAAAAATCCAGCGTTTATCGAGCCAATACTTAGTGACTAGCCCAGCTAAGGTACCAAACAATAATGCCACATAAATGACCCACCACCCAGAAAAGAGTTCAAAGAAAGGATACTGAACCGCTAGGTTAACACCCGTCGCAATAAGGGCAAACAGCAGATACCAAAGAGTTGTTTTCATAAAAGCTTAATGAGTCCAAAACTCACTACCCAACCCACCAGGGTCAGTTGTAAAAACCGATCTTTTAATAACAACTTTGTTGGACTACCACTATTTTCTTCGACAAAAGTAATTTGCATATAGCGCAAGATACCAACAATCACGAACAAGGCAGTGAGATACAAATAGTCAGAACCAAAACGCACCACCACTTCTGGACTAACAGTGTACATAATGTAACTCACCAGAGTGACGGCAGCCATCAACACCATGGCGGCGTTGACCAATTCCAAATTATAGCCATCGATATTTTTACGTGTTTTTAGCCCATCTTGTGCCAATAAACAGTCATCTCGTCGTTTAGCCAAGGCTAAAAACAAGGCTAATAAAAAGGTTACCAGCACAATCCACATGGTCGGTGTGACGGCAATCAACACCGCGCCCGCAAACACACGCAACACGAAGCCAATCGCAATGATGGTGATGTCTAAAATCGGGATATGTTTTAGCTTAAAGCTGTAAAGCATATTCAAGAAAACGTAAGCAATCACAATCGCTAAAAAAGTGGGATTCAGCAGATAAGCACCAACCGACACCACGCCCCACAAGCCCAACATTAACAGTATCGCTTGTGGTTTTGTTACCGCACCACTGGCGAGTGGGCGATGGCATTTCGTTGGATGCTGACGATCTTCTTCAATATCGTGGTAATCGTTCAGGACATAAATACTGCTCGCCGCCAAACTGAACAACACAAAGCCAAAAACAGCAGCAACCATATTGACTTCGGTGAAGTGAAACGAGAAAAACAATGGTGCAAGCACAAATAGGTTTTTAAGCCATTGGTGAGGGCGAAGCAGCTCTAACACACTCAACCACTTCATACTGCTTTCACTCTTGCTTCAATCACCCCCTTAACCTCATCCAACAAGGCATAGCGCTTACGATATAGCGAACGCTTTTTCTGCTCCACTTCTTCAATCGGTTTATGTGGGTAATCAATCGGCAACACATACCAAACATCATCAAAACCCTCACCGCCCACTTCTTGCCAGAAGGTTTCGTAATCGAAGCCGATTTTACCTTGCGATTTGGTTTCGTTCTGATACACGTGCCATTCGGGACGCACGCCCAATACCTGTGTAACACCTACCGATTTACACCAATCCAAAAACGCCATCCAAATGAAATTTTGCGGACGTAAGCCATGCAATTGCTTGGTAAAAGTTTTGTATAAGCCTTTGTTGTCTTTCACGCCCTGAACGCCTGCCACCTTGACCGCATCACCATCAAGCACAAAGTTCACAAAATAGGCTTCATCACCATTGAGCAACAATTTCAAACTCAGTTGTCCTTCAAAACGCATGCGATGATCGTATTGCAACACGAGTTCTACCGAGAGATCATCAAAAATTTGTTTATAGAGCGACAATCCTTGCGAAAACAATGACGGTACGGCTTCATGCCCCATACGCGATACCAAAGAAACATAATGTGCGAACAGCGCCCGAGCGATATCCGCAGATGCCGATTGCCCTTTTAATAAAAAGGCATGCGCACGGAACATGTAAAAAACAAAGGGGTGTAACACCAACACATCTGACAACCCAACATCATCGAACTGCGTTTTGACTTGCGACACATAACAACGCGAATCACTACTTGCCAACCACCAGAGCAGAAGTTTGATCTTTTTATCGGTTGCTAAAGATGACTGTAACACCTGAATTAAGGCTTTCATTGATATTCCTGCTTCACATTAGGTGTCCACACCATCGCCACCATCGCCACAAATAAATAAGAGAAGGCTTGCACCAATAAATAACTATCAGTCAGCATAATCACCAAGGCCAACACGATAAATGCTTGTCGTAATCGCCACCATTCGCCCTGACGTTGCAGCGCAATACGAACAAGGGACGCAAACAGCCAAACAAAAACCAAACCACCTAGCAAGCCAAAGCTTGCCAACTCAAACAAATATTGGCTATGTGGCTGACTATGCCCCCCTCCCTCACCAAAGGTACTCATATGAATCGGCGCATCATCACCCACAAACGCATTGTAATCTTGTGGAAAGTCGCCAATTCCAGAACCTAACAATGGACGCTCTGTAACCATCCCTAAGGTATTTTGCCAATAAATAAAGCGCGCATTGACAGAACCTGTCTTGGTATTATCATGCGTTTGTACTTCGTGAATCGCTCTGTCTACTCTCGTTTGAAACAAATCACTGATAGCGTAAGCCAACACAAAAACAGCAACCAAACCAGCTGCTGCTGTCATCAAGCCACGCCACATTTGTCCCTTACTGGCAAAGAACTGCCCAAACAACAAGAGCAACAAGACGAAATAAGCAATCTGCCCAATACGCCCACCCGTAATGAACATGTTAATGCTCATGGTGACAATAAACAGCCCAAACACCCATTTTTGCCACGATTGAGGTTGACCAAATAACAGACTATGTCCCATCCAATAAATGGCTAGCGCTAAAAACGGATTGTATTCCCAATGCCCCATAAAGCCAGCTGGATCGAGCGGATCAATGCCAACAATATCAACCAAACGAAACCAAACCAAATAAGAGGCTACTTCCGAAATCGTCATTGCCAAGACAAAAGCCGACAGATAATAGGCAATATGCTCACGTCGAACCACCGTTAATAACAACGGAAACAATAGATAAATCGCATGACGCTCAACCATGTGCTGACCCCAAGCCATATCTTCTGTCCACAACAAAGACACAGGATAAATCAAGGCAAAGGCAAGCATCGGAAAGAAAATGGGATGCGCCTTCATTTGCGCCCATTTACGTGCAAAATCGGCTTCGACTAGCCAAAGCGTCAGAATAACTAATAAGATTAAGTTAGGCGCAGCTGACGAAATCGGCAAGAAAAACACAAAAGCAACCAACAACCACGACTGCCATATTCCAAGTTTTTCTTGCCATGCAACCGACATAGTTACAATCCCTGCTCGGTCAGCCATTGCAAATAAGCGCGTGTACCGGTAGCAACATCGGCAAAGGGTTGGTCATATCCCGCTGTGCGCAAACGGGCAATATTTGCTTGCGTAAAGCTTTGGTAACGACCTTTAAGGTTTTCTGGGAAATCAACGTAGGTAATCTCACCCTTGCCATGATAAGCAATAACGGCTTCGGCGATATCGCGGAAAGGCTGTGCACGACCCGTACCCAAGTTAAAAATACCACTCACGCCCGACTGCCACGCCCACAAGTTAACCGCTGCTACATCACCAACATAAACGAAATCACGCGACTGACCACCCGCTTCGTAGCCATCGTAAGCACCGAATAATTTCGGGTTTTCGCCCTTAAGAATTTGCTGATGCAAATGGAAAGCCACGCTTGCCATACTACCTTTGTGCTGTTCGCGTTCGCCATAAACATTGAAATAGCGGAAACCGACAATCGGCGCTGTCGCATGTGGTAACTGCTTGCGCACATGCTGATCGAATAAAAACTTAGAGTAGCCATAGACGTTCAGCGGTTTTTCGTTTTCTAAACCTTCACTAAAAACAGGACCATCACCATACACCGACGCCGACGAGGCATACATAAACGGGACTTTAGCATCCTGACACGCGGCTAACAATTCTTGTGAGTAAGTATAATTGTTATCCATCATATACTTACCGTTCCATTCGGTGGTTGCCGAACAAGCGCCTTGATGAAAGACTGCCTGAACGCCCGCTAAAAAGCTCACATCGGCCAAACGCGCACGAAAGTCATCCTTATCCATATAGTCACTGATTTGACAATCTGCTAAATTGCGAAACTTAGTGCCATCGGTCAAATCATCCACCACTAAAATATCAGTGACACCCTGAGCATTCAGAGCCTTGACGATATTACTGCCAATAAAACCCGCACCGCCTGTTACGATAATCATTTTTTGTTCCTTAACTTAAAACCTGACCCACCAAATCGCAGCCTTTACTAAAATCAGCAGCAGCCAACATCTTACCGCCTGCACGCTGCAAGCTATGCAAGCAAAGCACACCATCACCCGTTACAACCAATAAGCCTTGCGCATCTAAACCCAATACCGTACCAACGGGTGAATGCGTTTCGTGACTAATAGCATGCGCCAAGCCAATTTTGAGTGTCTGCTCGCCCCACGTGCAATAACTTCCAGGCCACGGGGCAAAAGCGCGAATCTTACGCGCACTAACCTCTGCGGACTGCGACCAGTCAATTTTGCCTTCTTCTTTTTTGAGCTTGTGAGCGTAAGTAATGCCTTCCGTCGATTGTTTGTGTGCGCGTGCTAAATAATCGGGCAATGCTGACAACACCTGAAGTAATAATTGAGCGCCCATTGGTGCAAGGCTATCATGAACCTGTTGTTGCGTATCAGAAACCAAAATCGGCAATACGGCTCGCGCTAAAATATCGCCTGTATCTAAGCCCGCATCCATTTTCATGATATCGATGCCTGTTTGTTTATCACCTGCTTCGATCGCACGTGCAATTGGCGCAGCACCGCGCCAGCGCGGCAATAACGAACCGTGAATATTCAAGCAACCATACTTGGGCATATCTAATACAACTTGGGGCAACAAAAGCCCATAAGCAACGACAATCATCACATCGGCATGATATTGAGCAACTAAGGCTTGGCTATCAGCATCTTTAAGCGACAAGGGCTGATGCACAGGAATACCATGCGCCTCTGCCAGCACCTTAACAGGTGGCGGCGTGAGCTTGTTACCTCGACCCGCTGGGCGATCGGGCTGCGTGAATACAGCCACGACCTTGTGCTCAGAACCCAGCAATGCTTGCAGTGGATAGGTCGCAAACTCTGGCGTGCCTGCAAAGATAATATTAAGTGGCATGTTACTCCTGCTCGCGCTGTAACTTAGCGTATTTATCCATGAGTCGCTTACGCTTGAGCAACGACAAATGATCGATAAACAATTTGCCATTTAAATGGTCAATTTCGTGTTGAATACAAACCGATAGCAACTCGTCAGCTTCAAACTCGATGGGTTTAAAATCACGATCTAAAGCACGTACCAAAATATTTTTAGGGCGGACAATTTCGGCATGAACTTCGGGAATCGATAAACACCCTTCTTTCCATGTAATGCGGTTCTTACCTGCGACCACTTCGGGATTAATGAGCACCATTGGCTTGCTTCTGTCATCGGTGACATCGACCACACAAAAACGCAAAGATTCCCCCACTTGCGTCGATGCCAAACCAACACCGTCAGCTTCGTACATGGTTTCAAACATATGCGTAAACAAATCGTCTAACCGATCATTCATCGCCGTAACAGGGGTACACATTTGACGCAATCGCTCATCGGGATGCAGAACAATATCCAGCAGCATGCAGAAATCCTTTTAACTTTTTTGCGCTATTATATGACAAAATCAACAGCAGGACTTGAGATGATCACCATCGAAGAACAACGTGCCCGTTTAGCCATTTTGGTTAACTATGCTTTAGGACGTGCGCTTTTTGCTCGACTCGTACAACAAACAGGCAGTGCGCAAGCGATTTTATCGGCTGGACGTGAGCAATGGCGAGCATGGGGATTGAACGACAAACAACAAAGCGCACTCGCAAATCCCGCCTATGAAATTGCCGACAAACAGCTCGACTGGCAAGCCAAAAACCCAATAGCACACCATCTCATCTTCTGGGACTCGCCAGAATACCCTGCACGCCTGTCTGCCATTCCCGACGCACCGCCTGTATTATGGATTAGAGGCGACATTGCCACCTTACACACCCCACAAATCGCCATTGTTGGTAGTCGCAATGCCAGTGCCAGTGGCAATAAAATCGCCTTCGATTTTGCACAAGAGTTTGCCGTATCGGGCATGACCGTTACCAGTGGGTTAGCAGGCGGCATCGATGCCGCAGCCCATGCGGGTGCGCTAGCAGCACAAAACGGACAAACCATCGGCATTTTAGGAACTGGGGTCGATGTGATGTATCCTGCACGCAACAAGCCCTTAGCGGAGCAGATGCTCTCTCGAGGCGCGATTATCAGTGAATTTCCACTCGGCTCTAAAGCAGAGGCTTGGCACTTTCCGCAACGCAATCGCATTATTTCAGGGCTATCGGTGGGTATTTTAGTCGTCGAAGCAGCAGAAAACTCAGGATCACTCATTACGGCTCGTTTGGCACTCGAACAAGGACGTGATGTCTTCGCGATACCAGGATCCATTCATAATCCCTTAGCAAAAGGCTGTCATCAGTTAATTAAGCAAGGTCAAGCAAAACTAACCGAAACGGTTGCCGATGTCTTATCAGAACTGTCAGGACAGCTACGCCCTTTTTTAGTCGAAAAGGCAACAAATACAGCGGAATATGACGCCTTATCTGCTGAAGCAAAGTTACTGTTACAACATATTCCCTTCGAACCCATTCTGGTCGACGATCTATTACACATTGCAAAAATAAGCACAGCAGACTGTTCTTCGCTCTTGCTAGAATTGGAACTATCTGATAGCGTTGAAATACACGGTGGCGGTAAAATCGCCCGAATACGTTGAAGCAAGGTATAATTTTGCCAATCGACAAGGGCACTTCTAAAAACCCAATGGGTAGGAAGTCTGAAGGAAGGGGTTACAGAAAAGCGCATGAAACCCCTTAATTATCCCCCCTTTCTTCAGCTAAAAAACAAACATGGGAAGTCTAAAAACAAACAAAGTGAAGTTTTTAGAGATTCCCGCAATTTGATAGTCGCGACTGGGAAAATAAAAATCATGAAAAACTTAGTTATCGTCGAATCACCTGCTAAAGCAAAAACCATCGAAAAATACTTAGGCAAGGACTTTACGGTACGTTCTAGTTTCGGTCACATTCGCGACTTACCTAAAAAAGGCATGGGCATCGACCTAACCACCTTTACACCCGATTACGAGGTCTCTGCCGATAAAAAGTCGGTGGTATCGGAGCTGAAAAAATTAGCGAAAGAAGCAGACGCTATCTGGCTGGCAACCGACGAAGACCGTGAAGGAGAGGCCATCGGTTGGCATTTAGCACAAGCCCTTAAACTCGATACCGCGACAACCAAACGCATTGTGTTTCACGAAATTACGCAACATGCCATCGAGCAAGCCATTAAGCACCCTCGCACCTTAGATATTAATCTGGTCGACGCCCAACAAGCACGCCGCGTAGTCGATCGCTTGGTGGGCTTTGAGTTGTCACCTGTATTGTGGAAAAAAGTGCGCACGGGTTTATCTGCAGGACGTGTACAATCAGTTGCGGTACGCATTATTGTCGAGCGCGAGCGTGAAATTCAGGCATTTACCCCTGTTGCCAGTTTTAAACTCAGCGCGAGCTTGCTTGCCGACAACCAATCCTTTGCCGCCAAACGCAACAAAGATTTAGCCGACGCGCTCGCAGCTGAAAGCTTTTTGCAAGCCCTAGCACAAGCTCAGTTAACGGTAACCAGCATCGAAGCCAAACCTGCCAGCCGTAGTCCGCGTGCGCCGTTTACTACCTCGACACTACAGCAAGAAGCGGCGCAAAAGCTCGGCTTTTCGGTCAAACAAACCATGAGTGTCGCACAACGTCTGTACGAGTCGGGTAAAATTACCTACATGCGTACCGATTCGGTCAATTTATCGGATTTGGCATTGGGTCAGGCGGGCAATGTCATTCGTGATCGTTTTGGTGACAACTACCATCAGGTGCGCAAATACAAAACCAAATCAGCTGGCGCACAAGAGGCGCACGAAGCCATTCGTCCTACCGACTTATCACGTGACATGGTCGATGGTGAGCGCAACGAACAACGACTATATCAGCTGATTTGGAAACGTACCCTTGCCAGCCAAATGAGCGACGCCAAATTTGAGCGCACCACAGCCGACATTGCCATCAGCACCCTACCCAACGAAAGCCTAACGGCAAAAGGTGAGGTCTTGCTGTTCGACGGCTTTATTCGTGCCTACGATGATCGTACCGAAGACGAGGATAGCGACGATGGTCGCTTACCACCGATGAAGGTCGGACAGGTGCTGACACTACAAGCAGCGATGGCGAAAGAAACCTTTAGCCGCGCCCCTGCCCGTTATCACGAAGCAGGCTTGGTTAAAGTGCTCGAAGAAATGGGTATTGGTCGCCCCTCAACTTATGCGCCGACGATTTCGACGGTTCAAGAACGTGGCTATGTGGTCAAAGAAGACCGCGAGGGTAGCCCGCGCGAAGTGCGTTTATTATCACTTGAAAATGGCAAAATCAGCACCGATATTCAAACCGAAATGGCGGGTGGTGAGAAGAACAAACTCTTCCCAACTGACATTGCGGGTATTGTCACCGACTTTTTAATCGCCCACTTCCCCGAAGTGATCGACACCCACTTTACCGCACGCATGGAAGAAACCTTCGATACCATCGCCGACGGAAAAGCCCAGTGGCAATCCAGTGTCGCTCAGTTTTACAATCCTTTCCATACACAAGTGGAAGCGGCAGAAAGCATCTCGCGTTCAGAAGTATCTCAAGCGCGTGAATTAGGCATTGACCCTGTCAGCGGCAAACCCGTTACCGTGCGTATGGGACGTTTTGGTGCCTTTGCGCAACTGGGTGGCAGCGAAGAAGAAACGGGCGAAAAACCTGTTTATGCCAGCCTGCGCAACACGCAACGCATGGACACCATCAAACTCGCCGATGCCCTTGATTTGTTCAAACTACCACGCGATTTGGGCGTTGCGCCCGAACACCTCAGCGCCTACAGCAGTGATGGCAGCTTATTTGCTGTCGAAGCGGGTACACCAATCATGGTCAAACGCGGACCTTTTGGCTTGTACATCCAAGCTGGAAAATTGAACGTTACCCTTAAAGGCTTTGACCCGCTTGAGATTACCCTAGAAGAAGCGCTCGCATTAGTGCAAGCCAAACTAGAGCAAGAAGCGAATAAAGTGGTGAAAAAATTTGAAGGCACAGACATTCAAATTCTCAATGGTCAATGGGGACCTTACATTAGTGATACCGTTAAAAAAATTAACGCCAAAATCGCTAAAACCGAAAACCCACACGACTTAACGCTAGAAGAATGTCAGCGCCGCCTAGTCGAAGCTCCTAGCAAGCCCATGCGTGGAGCGAAAAAAGCCGTTGCTAGAAAACCTGCAACGACAACCAAAGCGAAAGCCGAACCTAAGGCTAAAGCACCTGCCAAACCCAAAGCGCCTGCTAAAGCAAAAACAGAAGCAAGCACAGAGAAAAAACCCGTTGCGCGCAAACCTAGAACAACCAAAACAGCAACGACAGAAACAACTGTCAAAAAACCCAGCACACGCGCGAAAAAAGCAACATCACCTGCCGAATAACTTCGGCTTGTGGTAGAATGCAATCAATAACTTTTCTCATTCTCAAGCGCGAGGTGTTCTTATGAACACCAGTACAAAACATGAGAAAGGCGATGATAACAAGACAAAAAAGCCCGCAAAAAAGTAAACCTACATGCTAGTAGGTGCTTTTTGAGGACTTTTTTAACGCCGTTAGCGCGGCTTTAGCGAGTTTTTAGGGGATTCAGTATGTGGTTAGATTCGCTCACGACAGGCGTCAAAGCCGCCATCGAAGAAGTCGCCTTCGAGGCAGAAGCACGCCTACGCCTCCAAGCAATGGGATTAGGTATTGGGCAGGAAGTAGCAATTGTGCGTCAAAGCCACGGCAAAGGTCCGATGATGTTACGTTCGGGTGGTTCTTACCTAATGGTTCGTCATCAGGATGCCACTAAGATTCGTGTGCGCAAACTACCTTAATGAGTCGTCGCATCGCTTTTATCGGCCCACCCAACGTTGGCAAGTCGTCCCTTTTCTCTCGTCTAACTGGCGTATTCACCCCCATTGGCAACTGGTCTGGCTTAACGGTTGACGTTAAACAAGCCAAAGTCTTTTGGTGCGGACAAATGCTTGAAATCTTGGACTTACCTGGATTTTACTCACTCACGGGTGGTGGACAAGAGGAACAGCTCGCTCAACAACTCGTTGACAATACCCATGCCGACTTATGGTTATTGGTGTTAGATGCCGTGCATCTACCGCGTCAAGAAGCCTTACTGAAAGCACTTATTAACCGAAAGCTGCCAATGGTTATCTTGATTAACCAAATTGATGAAGCCAAACGACTCGGCATTCGCATTGATGCTCACAAGCTACAACAACGACTTGGAATTCCCGTGCTTGCCGTCAGCGGACGTGAATGTGTTGGCATAGATGCGATTCAACAAGTTGTGTGCGAATCACTCGCAAACTTACCATTAATCCATCGTCCTGTTGCAAACACTGATGACAAACTGTTAGTGGATGTATGGCAAGCACCCTCTGTCTTAACCGATGATGTCACAGAACGGCTCGATGCCATCTTTTTGCATCCGCTATGGGGCTTACCCTTGTTTGCGCTCATCATGGTTATGCTCTTTCAAGGTGTTTTTTGGCTAGGTGGTGGCATTCAAAGCATGCTTTCCAACGCGTTTGATGGCTTACAACAGACATTGCTCACCCCACTACTGAGTACCACACCTTCATGGTTATCGGGTTTGTTAATTGATGGTGTTTACACAGGCATTGCAACCCTGCTCAGCTTTGTCCCCTTAGTTGCCTTATTCTTCTTTTTACTCGCCAGCTTAACCGAAAGTGGCTATTTAGCGCGCATGGCATTCTTAGCCGACGGACTGATGGCACGTTTTGGTCTAGAAGGACGCTCGCTGGTACTGACCGTTATGGGCATGGGCTGTAATGTACCTGCTATTTTAGGTGCGCGCATTATCCCCGACAAACGCATGCGTTTGCTGACTCAAATGATGCTGCCTTTTGCCCTCTGCTCTGCCCGTCTGCAAGTGTTTGTCTTTATTGCGGCTGCGCTCTTTGTGCCTTGGCAAGCTGCTTTGGTAGTATTAGGGCTTTATACACTGTCCGTACTCGCAGCACTTATCACCGCATGGCTTGGTCAAAAAGCGATGAAACCTGTAGGCTTGCATCCCATCGTATTCGAAATGCCCGCTTATCGCATCCCCAATTGGACGATGGCCTTACGTACCTCATGGCACGAGGTTTCCTTGTTTTTACGTCGAGCCAGCACGCTCATTATTTTAGGTGTCGTTGCTGTTTGGGCGCTACTCAACTTACCTATTGGCGTGATTGCAGGCTCGACTGATAGTTATGCCGCTCACATTGCCAGCCTAATGGCTCCCGTATTTGAACCTATGGGATTACCCCAACTCTACATTCTCGCCCTTCTGTTTGGCTTGGTCGCAAAAGAAGTGGTTTTGGGCGGACTAATGGTGTTATTAGGCGTTTCAGATGCAGGATTGTCGAGCGCAGTTGCTGCAAGCTTATCACCCGCAGCAGCCTTAGGATTAATGGCATTTGTCTTGCTGTACACACCCTGTCTCGCTACCTTATCGGTACTCAAGCAAGAAGGCGGTTGGCGCTTGATGTTAGCATCGCTTGGCTGGTCACTGTTATTTGCTTGGTTAGTTGCTGTTGCAGTGTATCAAGTCGCACATTTTTTGATGTAAGGGAAGGTCTGCCCCCTTGCACGAAACCCCTGTCTGCGCTATCTTGCTATTTTTAATCAACTCGGATAGAAGTGACAATGGCACAGCAAATGAAAAAGGTAACGGTCGGTATTGTCGGTGGCACAGGCTACACTGGGTCGGAGTTATTGCGTTTACTGGCTCGTCATCCGCAAGCCGAAGTTGTGGCGATTACCTCGCGTGGCGAAGCTGGCGTACCTGTTGCTCAGCTTTTCCCCAGTTTACGTGGCGAGCTAGACTTAGCTTTCACAACACCAGACGAATCTAATCTAACACAGTGCGACGTGGTTTTCTTTGCCACCCCACATGGTGTTGCTGCATCGCAAGCAGCCGAACTTACCGCTGCAGGTGTTAAAGTCATCGACTTGGCAGCCGACTTTCGTTTGCAAGACCTCGCTGTTTGGGAAAAGTGGTATGCGCATAAGCACCCCTCTCCCGAACTCGTCCCTTTATCGGTTTATGGCTTACCCGAAGCCAATCGTGAGGCGATTCGTGCTGCGAACATCATCGGCAACCCTGGCTGCTACCCAACAGCGACACAGCTAGCATTAATGCCGCTCATCGAAGCCAACTTAATTGACATTACCGATATTGTTGTCGATGCAAAATCGGGCATTTCGGGGGCTGGTCGTGGCGCAAAAGTCGATATGCTCTTTGCCGAAACTTATGACAGCTTTAAAGCTTATGGCTTAAACGGTCATCGCCACCTACCCGAAATCGAAGAACGTTTAAGCGTGATGGCAGGCAAGCCCGTTAACATGACATTTGTGCCTCACTTACTGCCCATGATTCGTGGTATCGAAATTACCGCCTATGCCAACCTAACACAAGACATTAGCCTAAACGAATTACAAGCACTATTCGAAAAACGCTATGCCAATGAAATCTTCGTTGATGTCATGCCGCAAGGCAGCACCCCCGAAACGCGCACGGTAAAAGGAACGAACCGTTGCCGCCTTGCTGTCTACCGCCCACAAGGACGCAATAAAGTGGTTGTTACATCAGTCATCGACAACCTCACCAAAGGCGCTGCGGGGCAAGCCGTGCAAAATATGAATATCTTATTTGACCTACCCGAAAGCATGGGGCTTGATACCATTGCCCTGCTCCCGTGATAGAATAGAGAGGAAACCTCTAAAAATGGGTAGGAGGTCTGGAGGAAGGGTGTGCTGAAAATAGCATGCACCCCATTAATTACCCCCTTCCTTCAGCTAACAAATAAACTTGGGAAGTCTAAAAACAAGCGAAGCGAGGTTTTTTAGAGATTCCCGAAACATAAGGGCTACAACCATGACCACAGAATTTGTTCCTGTTAACTTTACCGATAATGCTGCCAATAAAGTTAAAAACTTACTTGCAGAAGAAAATAACCCCGAACTGAAACTACGCGTCTATATTACGGGTGGTGGTTGTTCTGGCTTCCAATATGGCTTTACCTTCGACCCAACCGTTAACGAAGACGACACCACCGTCGAAAAAGAAGGTGTGATGTTACTCATCGACTCAATGAGTTTTCAATATCTGGTCGGCGCTAAGATCGACTACCTAGAAGACTTATCTGGCGCACGTTTTGTGATCGAAAACCCGAATGCAACAACAACCTGTGGCTGTGGTTCGTCGTTTGGTGTGTAATTACTAAGGATTTATATATGACAATGGAATACATCCCAGGACTAGCAGGCGTTCCCGCCACCGAATCGAGTATTTCCTATATCGATGGTCAAGCAGGCATTCTCAGCTATCGGGGTTATTCCATTGCTGACTTAGCACAACATTCCTCTTTTGAAGAAACATCGCTACTTCTCCTAACAGGCGAATTACCTTCTGAAGACGAGTTAGAGCGTTTTAAGTGCAAACTTGGCGAAAATCGTCGCGTAAAATACAACGTGCGCCAACTGATGAAATGCCTCCCCGCAAGCACGCACCCGATGCATATGCTGCAAACGGTGGTGGCTTCCCTCGCCAGCTTTTACCCATCGACTGCTTATATGGCCGGCGATGAAAACGATGCCACCTACATTCGCGAAGTTTCCGAAAACATCCTCGCGCACATGGGCACGCTCGTTGCCATGTGGGAACACCTACGTTATGGTTACGATCCCATTGCACCACGCAAAGACTTATCTTACGCAGGCAATATGCTGTACATGCTATCGGGCAAAGAACCCGAAGCTGTTTGGGAGCGCTTACTCGATGCCTGCCTCATTTTACATGCCGAACACACCATTAATGCTTCGACCTTCACCGCGTTGGTCACAGGCTCAACACTTGCCAATCCCTGCTCAGTTGTCTCCTCTGCGATTGGCTCTCTGTCAGGTCCCTTGCATGGCGCTGCCAATGAAAAAGTCATTACCATGTTAGAAGAAATCGGCGATGCCAGCAATGCACGCGCATATATCGAAAAGCGCCTCGCTAACAAGCAGGTCATCTGGGGCATGGGGCACCGTGAATACAAAACCAAAGATCCGCGCGCAGCTATCTTGCAACAACTCATCCAAGAAAACCTGATTGATAAAGGCGGCAAGCTGAGTAAGTTGTTCGAAACGGCGTTAGTCGTCGAGGAAGTGTGTAAAGATTTATTAGCGCACAAAGGCGTCTATCCTAACGTCGATTTTTATTCGGGTATTTTATATCGTGAAATGGGCTTTGATCCTGCTTCTTATACCCCTATTTTTGCCATCTCACGTTCGGCTGGCTGGCTGGCGCACTGGCACGAACAACTGAAGAAAAACAAAATCTACCGACCAACCCAAATTTATCAAGGCGAATGTGACCGCCAGTATGTACCCATTAAGGATCGTTAATCATGACGCCACAAGTATTTATCGACGCCCTTCGTGCGGGCGAAAAACTAGATTTTGAAGATACCATCGCTGTCATTAACGCTGCCTTTGAGTATACACCGACACCTTTTAGCAATGGATTATCAAACGGCGCTATTATTAACGAAGCGGGTAAAAATGAAGGTTCATGCAAAATTTTCGCCTTTGCCCAACTGATGGCGCTTGATGAAACCACGACACTAAAATGTTTTGGAAGATTCTATCAAGACGTTTTAAATACCCCCGATGCCAACGACCATCAAAATATTCGTAACTTTATGAAAGACGGCTGGGCTGGTATTACTTTCAATGGTCATGCATTACAACCCAAACCTGCGAATTAAAAGAACCTAAAAATAGTAACGGTTTAGGGCTTTAAGGAAAGGGATGCACGATTTTAACATCTAACGACTTGATATAAATGGCATTCCTAAAAACCCAATGGACAGGAGGTCTGGAGGAAGGGGTTACTGAAAATAGCATGTAACGCATTGATAAACTCCCTTCCTTCAGCTAAAAAACAAACTTGGGAAGTCTAAAAACCAGCGAAGCGAGGTTTTTAGAGATTCCCTAAACCCTTCCACTAACAAGATCAGGAAGGTCTAAAAAAACGGAATCCGTATTTTCAGACCTTCCTAAGCTTAAGCTATCAGCAGCACCTGCCGATAAACAAAATAGCACGAATAATAAGGATTCATAACAAATGAACAAGCTGTCGATCAGAAGTAACATCATATCTCTTATTCTCCTTGCGATTATTGCAATGGTGACTGTTTCTACCATCCAACTCTTACACTTACGAGAAGCCCTGCTAGCAGATCGCCAAACACAGCTATTACGCGTCACTGATTTGGTTTTTAGCCAACTTCAACAATACGAAAACCAAGTTAAACGTGGTGAACTATCCGCCGAAGAAGCTCGCGCACAAGCCCGTATGTGGATTAAGCAAACACGTTATGGCAACAATGATTATTTTTGGGTCAATGATGAACACCCTACAATGATTATGCATCCAACCAATCCCAAACTAGATGGGACAGACTTATCAAATAACGCAGACAAACGCGGTAAAAAACTCTTCGTTGAGATGGTACAAGCAATTAAAGCGGGCAATGGTAGTGGCTTTGTTGACTATTATTGGAATAAACCAGGAGAAGAAACCCCTGTTGCTAAACTATCGCATGTCCGCTTGTTTGCACCTTGGGGTTGGATCGTTGGAACAGGTATTTACATTGATGATGTCAATAAAGATTTTATGGATGCTTTATGGCGTATCGCACTCATTATCATTGCGGCGATCACAGTCATGTTGTTTATTGGTCTGTTTATTGTAAGAGGCATCAGTCAAAGTTTAGAAAAGATGCAGCGTCTGATGCATAGCATTGCACAAGGCGGTGACTTTAGTAAACGAATGAATCCAAAAGGAAAGACAGAGCTAGACAAACTTGGAAAAGACATGGATGTTATGCTATCTGCGTTACAAACCGCTATTAAACAAGTTGAACAAGTTGTCGCATCAGCGGCACAGGGAGACTTTACGCAACGCGTCACCGCAGAATTGAGTGGCGATCTACGCCAACTGCAAGAAGGGGTTAATAAAGCCGTCCAAATGATGGATTTGAACCTAAAAGCAACCTTACAAGTGATGAAAGGCATTTCAAAAGGTGACTTTGCGGTACGAATGGATAGCCGAGCCGCAGCCAGCATTCGTAGTGAAGTCGATACCGCCATGAGCATGCTACAAACGGTTGTCGGTGATGTCATCAAAGTAGCGGAATCCTTATCGCAATTCGAACTCGATAAAACCATCACACTCAAAGTTGATGCCCAAACAGATATCGGGCGCTTAGGTGTTAGCATCAATACCATGGTATTCAAACTATCCGAAGGTATCGCTGAAATCCAACAGGTATCATCAGCATTAGCATCTGGTGACTTAAGTCAGTTTGTTAGTGGTAGTTACACCGGCGAACTAGCAAAACTCAAAGACAGTATTAATCGTATTCAACGTAGCTTACGTGAAGCCATTTTACAAGTAATGGACTCTAGCCAAACCGTTAGTCAAAACAGCAGCATGGTCGCCAGCTCAAGTACAGAATTAGCACAACGAGTGCAAGAACAAGCGGCATCTGTTGCAGAAACAGCTGCAACCCTAGAAGAAATAACGGGACAAATTGCCACGGCTGCAGACACATCCAATCACGCCAGCGACTTAGTAGGTCAAGCGCTCACACAAGCCGAAACCGCTGGGCAAAACATGACACAGACATTATCTGCTGTGGATCGCGTTCGTGTTGCCAGTGAACGCATTGGCGACATTGTTGTTCTCATTGACAGCATTGCATTCCAAACCAATCTACTGGCGCTTAATGCTTCCGTCGAAGCGGCTCGTGCAGGTGAACATGGTCGCGGCTTCGCCGTCGTAGCAAGCGAAGTACGTGAGTTAGCTGAAAAAGCTGGCGGTGCCGCCAAAGAAATTAAAACACTCATTGACAATACCAGCAGTGAAATTCATGGCATGGCACGACTTGCGAATCAATCAGGCGAGCAACTGCATAACATTCGACAACAAGTACGACAGGCCGCCAACTTAGTTAATACGATGGCAAACTTTTCAACAGAACAAGCATCAGCCATTCAACACATTTACCAAGCCATGCAACAAATGGACGTTGTAACACAACAAAATGCGCAGATGGTTGAAGCAAATAACCAAACAGCTGGCATGCTACAAAAAGAAGCAACACTCATGCAACAAATCGTCAATCGCTTTCAAATTAGACGTGATCGTCAAGGCTCAACACAAACAACGGATACAGTGGTCGATACAGTACAGACAGCTCCCGATAGCGAACACAGCAATACGAAACCACTGTCCCTACCTGCACCAGAGTAACCAAAGCAACAAACGATAAAAAAGGAGCAATTGCTCCTTTTTTTATTTGAAAGTAAAAACAGGCACACTTTATGCTTTTAGTTTTCTCGTAATTAATAAATTTTTGGAGCAACCTATCATGCGTAAGATGTTTATTGTCGCAGCGACAGCAACACTCTCTCTGGCTACATTGTCTGGCTGTAACGTTACCAAACAGGATTGGGGTATTGTTGGCGGCGCCGTGATTGGTGGTGCCTTAGCACCTGTTGTGTTCGGCAATACGGCTTGGTACACCATTGCAGGCGGAGCAGCAGCGGGCGCGTGGGTTGGTAACTATTTTGGCAAAGGTATGGATAGCACCGATCGCTCTCGCGTTGGCTATACATTAAATAACGCGCCCGACAAACAACCTTATAAATTCATGCGTTCAGAAAAAGATTCTGACTTGACGGTCATACCAACGCGCAGCTACAAGGTTAACAGCCAATTATGTCGCGACTTCCAAACAACGTTGAATGACGCAGGAAAAACGGTTTATGACAAAGGATCTGCTTGCCAACAACAAGATGGAACATGGCAGGTTCGTGCGTAATAGCAACAACGCAAGATGATTACGCAATCAACGTTTGTAAAACCGTCGTGAGCAACCAAAATTGCTAGGCGCAAGACTCGCAGACGCTAGACGCGACCATCAGTACGCAACGAAGCGCGAGAATCGCGGCAACAACGCAAGATGGTTGTGCAACAGGTTTTAAGGGTCTCCTCCCATTTGCCACGGTTATGCTGTGGCTTTTTTTATTTCTCAAAAAAACCTAAACTTTTAGCACAGCATGCCGCTAAACTAACTAGCGGATACTTTTGTCTGCTGGGAGGTAAAAACTATGGAAATCAGTGCAAACGGCGCCGTCAGCGCTGCACTTGAACAAAAACAAGCAGCTAACCTGCAACAAGTTCAAGTGGCATTATTTAAAAAATCACTCGATATGAACTCGGAAGGCGCGCTTGCCTTAATTAACGCTGCGACACAAGCAGCATCCCCCGTTAATCCAGCAAGCAATCCACCTAATCTCGGGCAAAATATCGATACAACGGCATAAGCCGCAAGCACGCAGGAAACCTAGCGACTCACGGGTCGCTAGGGATCTGTGAGCATCTTAGTCGTGAATCACACCTGACCAAGGCTCTCCTTCCAACATTTGCTCGCCTTGATAGTGCCAGTCATGCCATGCTCGCACCCACTTATGAATATCTGTCAGAATATCGGGATTAACCAATCCTAAACGATGTGCAAAAGCATGAACCTTTGCTCGTTCTTCTTCTCCAAAATGTCCATCTTGGTAACCCAGCTTAACCATTTCCTGTAAAGCAACAATCTTCGCTGAGAAAGTATCAAATTGCGCCAATAATTGCGACTCATTCGCTTCTATTTCTGGTGTCAGATCTAAGGGCAAACTCCAGTCCGTTGCCCAGGCCACCAAAAAAGCTTCTTCTTCAACAGACACCTCATAATCAACACCTGCCATTTGTACCAGCAGTTGTAAGAGTGCTTCGCGCTGAGATTGTGTGAGCTTATAAGCAAATCCCGAAACGGCAAATTGATGTAAACGCATGGCTTTTGACCCTCTTAAGATTTTTTGCGAAATTCAATTTGAGACACATCACGCACCGCACCAAAGGCAGCACTGGTTGCCATGGCAGCGTAAGCACGCAATGCTGGCGATACCGCACGCTCACGAGGATGCTCTGGCTGCCACGCATGCACGCCTTTGGCTTCCATCGCTTCACGACGTTCATGCAATTGTGCATCGGTCAGCTTAACATTAATGCTGCGGTTAGGAATATCAATAGTGATGATGTCGCCATTTTGCACTAAACCAATATTACCGCCCTCTGCTGCTTCTGGCGATACATGACCAATCGACAAGCCCGACGTACCACCCGAAAAACGACCGTCCGTTAACAAGGCGCAGGCTTTACCCAAGCCTTTCGACTTGAGGTAAGAGGTGGGATACAACATTTCTTGCATACCAGGGCCGCCTTTAGGTCCTTCGTAACGAATGACCACGACTTCGCCAGCCTGCACTTCGTCGGCTAAAATCCCCTTCACGGCTGCATCTTGGCTTTCAAAAATACGAACCTTGCCTTCAAAGGTGAAGTTACTCTCATCAACACCTGCTGTCTTAACGATACAACCATGCTGAGCGATGTTGCCAAACAACACAGCCAAACCACCGTCTTGCGTGTAGGCATGCTCGACCGAACGAATACAACCACCAGCCGAATCATCATCTAGGGTCTGCCAACGCGCTGACTGACTGAAAGCTTCGGTGGTGCGAATACCACCAGGTGCCGCCTTAAAGAAGGTTTTAACCGCATCATCATCCGTGCTACGAATATCCCAACGGGCAATGGCATCGCCCATGGTTGGTGTATGGACGGTATGGCAATGTGCGTGTAACAACCCACCACGATTCAGTTCCGCCAAAATACGCATAATGCCACCAGCACGATGCACGTCTTCCATATGATAATCGGGGTGGTTAGGGGCAACCTTCGCCAAGCAAGGAACTTTACGACTCATGCGATCGATGTCTGCCATGGTAAAGTCAACCTTGGCTTCGTGTGCGGCTGCCAATAAGTGCAATACAGTGTTGGTCGAACCGCCCATTGCAACATCTAGCGCAACAGCGTTTTCAAACGCATCGAAAGTAGCAATACTGCGTGGCAAAACCGTTTCGTCATTTTGTTCATAATGACGACGGGTGATTTCGACAATACGACGACCCGCTTCTAAAAATAATTCTTTACGATCGCTATGCGTTGCCAACACAGAACCATTACCTGGCAATGCCAAGCCTAATGCTTCTGCCAAACAATTCATCGAGTTAGCAGTGAACATACCCGAACACGAACCACAGGTTGGGCAAGCCGAACGCTCGATCGCATCGACATCGGTATCGCAGACAGTGCTGTTTGCGGCTGCCACCATCGCATCAACCAAGTCGATGCTGATTTTCTTACCGCCCAACACCACCTTACCCGCTTCCATCGGACCACCCGACACGAAAATGGTCGGAATATTCAAACGCAAAGAGGCCATCAGCATACCGGGGGTGATTTTGTCGCAGTTAGAAATACACACCAACGCATCAGCACAGTGTGCATTAACCATGTATTCAATGCTATCAGCAATCAAATCACGGCTCGGCAACGAATACAACATACCATCGTGACCCATAGCGATACCATCATCGACTGCGATGGTATTAAACTCTTTCGCCACACCACCAGCTGCTTCAATTTCGCGCGCAACTAACTGACCTAAATCTTTTAAATGGACGTGCCCTGGCACAAATTGGGTAAAAGAATTGGCAATGGCAATAATCGGCTTACCAAAATCTTGCTCACCCATACCTGTCGCACGCCATAGCGCACGAGCGCCTGCCATATTGCGACCATGAGTGGATGTACGAGAGCGATATTGCGGCATAGCAGTGTCCTTCTAACAAAAAACGGTATAATGTGCCTATTCTCGCATATTTTAGTGAAAGTTGCCCCATGACTCCGCCAGACTTTGTTCAGGTTTTTCGCCAATCGTCGCCTTATTTCAATGCCCATCGTGATAGCACCGTGGTAATTTACCTTGATGGTACCGCCTTGCAGCATGGTGATGCTGCCCTGCCACTCATTCAAGATCTTGCTTTATTGCAAAGTTTAGATGTGCGCATTGTGTTAGTAGCAGGTGCGCGTCCCTTTATCGATAGCGAGATGCAAGCTCAGGGATTAGACTGGCAGTGTCATCAAGGATTGCGTATTACGCGCAAAGAACATCTGCCCGCAGTAGCGCAAGCCGTTGGGCAAATGCGTATCGAATTAGAGTCGTGGTTTTCGAGCGCGCAAGCCAAACAAAGCTATGCCGTGCGTCCGCTGTTTATTTCGTCGGGCAATTGGGTGATGGCAAAACCATTAGGCATCATTGATGGTATCGATTTTCAGCACACAGGCGCGGTGCGTCGCATCGAAACCGACCCGATTAAAGGCGTACTTGATATGGGACACATCGCCTTGCTGACCTCGCAAGCCTATTCGATGACAGGCGACATTTTCAACCTGTCCAGTATGGATGTCGCTGTCGAAGCCGCCATAGCCTTAGAAGCGGACAAACTCATTTGGCTGGTAGACTCCGAACACCTCAATGCGGCACGTGCTGCCTTACCAACAGAGCTCTCTGCTAACGACATGCCTGCCCTATTAGACAAAGCAAACCTACCCGATAGCACCAATAAACTACTACGCGATAGCTATCGTGCTGCACAAGAGGTTGACCGTGTTCATTTGCTCGATCGCAGCCAAGATGGCGCGTTATTGCGCGAACTCTTCACCCTAGATGGTGTCGGCATCATGATTAACCAGAACGATTACGACATGGTGCGCCAAGCCACCATCGAAGACATTGGTGGTATTTTGTCCCTACTCGACCCGCTTGAAGCGAGCGGTGCGCTGGTAAAACGCCCGCGGGAACAACTCGAAATGGAAATTGACTACTTCACCGTATTAGAACGAGACGGCACCATTATCGGCTGTGCCGCCCTCTATCCCTACGCAGACAATGCTGCTGCCGAGTTGGCTGCTTTTGCCATCGATGCTCACTATCGCCGTGGTGGACGCGGAGCTAAACTACTTGCCGAAATCGAAAAACGCGCCCGTCAGCGTGGCATCAAAACCTTATTTTTACTGACCACGCAAACCATGCACTGGTTCATCCGTCATGGCTTTGTGCAAGCAGACATTAGCGCCTTACCCAACCAGCGCGCTCAACTCTACAATTTTCAACGCCGCTCTGCGGTATTTACCAAGGATCTCGCATGAGCAAATCGAACAACCGCGTTAAACACCCCCTAGCCCGCCGTGTGCGCGGCTTTCTACCTGTCGTTGTCGACGTAGAAACAGGCGGTTTTAACTGCAATACCGATGCACTGCTCGAAATCGCTGCCGTTATTTTAGATGTCGATGAACACGGTTTAATGCGCCCAGGCGAAACCGTTCACGCCCACGTACAGCCTTTCGCAGGCGCTAATATCGAAAAAGCCGCCAAAGACTTTTTAGGCTACGACCCTTTTAGCCAATTACGCCTCGCTATCGATGAAAAAACAGCATTGGAAGCGATTTTTGCACCCATCAATAAACGTATTAAAGAAACGGGCTGTACCCGTGCCATTTTATGTGGACACAATGCCTTTTTCGATTTGTCGTTTGTTAAGGCTGCGGCAGATCGCCATAAGCTTAAATCACCCTTTCACCAATTCAGCACGCTCGACAGCGTGACCTTAGGTGCCTTGGTTTACGGTCAGACGGTACTGGCTAAAGCGTCGATGTTTTCGGGTATTGCATGGGATAACGATCAGGCGCATAGTGCGCTTTACGATACGCAAAAAACGGCTGATTTATTTTGCAGCATTTTTAATCGCTATCCATTACCAGTCATTGATGCGATTAACCGCAATGAAAAGGATTAAGACTTCGTCTTAATGTTAAAGTTAATAACTGGGGAAAGGGAGCAAAAATGTTACATAAACTCGGTCACAGCACCCCTTCCCCCAGAACCCCCTTCCCTTAATTTGAAGCAGATCTATTTTCAGCTTAAAGGTAATCCAGCATGTCTTTCACCCTTCATTCTCAAATCGAAGCGGACAGTTTTTACGTCTGTGACCTACCGCTATGCCAAGTGCGCTTAGAAAACGTGCGCAATTTTCCATGGCTGATTCTCGTGCCACGCATCGACAACCTAACGGAAGTGCATCAACTCTCTAACGAACAACAAGCACAATTATTAAGCGAAAGCAGCCAATGCGC
>CAZSGH010000032.1:6100-32591 GCA_964606405.1 uncultured Francisella sp. | reverse complement strand
CTTTATTGACTGTGTGGCGTCTTTGTCGTGAAACTACCTGCAGCGCACTGGATGCGCAAACGCATTAGTATTCGACCTTGGTCGATTCAAGATACAGCTCCGATTGATTGGTCGATTGTTGGGGTGATGCTTGTCTTGTCTTGTATCGGTGTGATTATGGTTGGCTCTGCCTCGATTGCCATTGCCGAAAAGCGCTTTGGGCTAGAGTTGCGTTATGCCATGCAGCAGATTGTTTTTTTATTGGGTGCTTTTGCGCTGTCGGTTTTCATTATTCAACGCACGACGTTAGACTGGTGGCGCGACAATCGCGGTGCCTTGTTATTGGGTGCTATGGCTTTGGTGATGGCGGCGCTTGTTTTTGGCCGAGAAATTAATGGTGCTAAGCGTTGGATTAGTTTAGGGTTTTTTAATCTGCAACCATCCGAGTTTTTGAAGCTGGTCGTGATTATCTTTATGGCAGCTTATCTCGAAAAACATTTTCAGACGCAGCAAGATGAACAAGGCAATCGTGATTTAAAGCGCGAAAAAGCCTTGCAAATGCAGGCGGTAAAACGCTTGTTGTTACCCATTGTGCCTATTTTTATTTTGCTCTTGTTACAACCCGACTTTGGTAGCTTGATGGTGATTTTATTGCTGATTTCTGCCATGCTGTTGGTTGCAGGTGCGCCTTTGCGTTTGTTCGTTTGGGCCGTTTTGCCCTTGGTCGGTGTGCTGATTTTGGTGATTATTATTGAGCCTTATCGTGTTGCGCGGGTAACCAGCTTTTTAGATCCGTGGAGTGCAGCTCAAACGACAGGCTATCAGCTAACGCATTCGTTAATGGCATTGGGGCGAGGTGATTGGTTTGGTGTTGGATTGGGCAATAGTGTCGAAAAACTCTTTTACCTTCCCGATGCGCACACCGATTTCTTGTTTGCCATTTATGGCGAAGAGTTCGGTTTTGTTGGTGTAACCTTTTTGATTACGCTTTACTTGTTTTTGATTTGGCGCATTTTCCGTGTCGGCAGTATTGCCAGAGCGCGCGGTCAGGTTTTTGCTGCGTTAATGTGCTATGGTGTCGGTGCATGGGTTGCTGTTCAGGCGCTCATCAATATGGGGGCTAATTTAGGATTGTTACCAACAAAGGGACTGACCTTGCCCTTTGTCAGTTATGGCGGTTCAAGCTTACTGATGAGTATGCTCGCATTAGGATTGGTATTGCGTATCGATTGGGAAAATCGACATGCGCATTTAGTGGTTGCACTGCCAGCAGCGCCTGCTCCTGATGCGCCAGTGGTACAGGAAAAGTCTGCTGAGGTGGTTGCTTCATGAAAGTCATGATCGCCGCCGCTGGGACGGGTGGACACGTTTTTCCTGGATTAGCTGTTGCTGATGCTTTGCAACAACAGGGCGTGGAGGTGGTGTGGTTAGGAACGCAGCAAGGTAAAGAGGGCGCTTGGGTTGCTAAAGCGTCGATTCGCTTTCATGGTATTGCCATGCAAGGTTTGCGCGGAAAGGGGGTGTTAGGCTGGTTACAAGCTCCTTTTCGTTTATTGCGTGCCATTGCTCAAGCATGGCGTGTACTCAAGCAAGAAAAGCCAGAATTGCTACTGGTCATGGGCGGTTACATTTCTGCTCCCGCAGGCATTGCCGCGCGCTTGTTAGGTATTCCTGTTTGGTTGCACGAACAAAACGCGATTGCGGGGTTAAGCAATCGCTTGTTAGCGCCATTAAGCGAACGACTTTTTCTTGGTTTGCCTTTGCACAAAACGCCATTTGGTTGGGAAAAAGCCGAGTTAATCGGCAATCCCTTGCGCAAGGCGCTCTCACGAAGCCAGCAAGCGCGTCACGATACGGTTGTCTTGCGTGTGCTTGTTTTGGGTGGTAGTCAAGGCGCCAGCTTCCTGAACGACTTGTTGCCGCGTGTCATGAATGATGGGGTCAGTAATAATCTGTCGATTTGGCATCAGACAGGTGTTAACCAACGCGATGTCGTGAATGCTTCTTATCATTACGCGGGTGTTAAGGCACGAGTCGATGCCTTTATCGATGACATGGCGAGTGCTTATGCTTGGGCTGATGTGGTCATCGCGCGTTCGGGTGCGCTAACCGTTGCCGAAATTGCCCAAACAGCACGTCCTGCCTTATTTATTCCCTTTCCAAGCGCTGTCGACAATCACCAGTATGTGAATGCGTTAAGCCTTGTCGAAGCGGGTGGTGCAAGCGTATTTGTTCAGTCTCAAACAACGGTTGAAAAAATTAGAGACTTTCTAAATCAGTATTTATCCCAGCCAGAAGCCCATCAGCTGGCTTATAATAGTCTGTCTGCTTTGCCAGAAAATCAGGCAGCGGCCGTATTGGCGCGAGCGATTGTGGATAGAAAATAGGAAAAATAACAAGATGAGCATGTCTAGTCGGGTGCGCCATATTCATTTGGTCGGTATTGGTGGTTCGGGCATGTCGGGTATTGCCGAGGTGTTATTAACGCAAGGGTTTGTTGTGAGTGGTTCTGACGCCAAAGCTTCTCCTGTCACGCAGCATTTAATCGACTTGGGCGCTCAAGTCGCCATCGGTCACAATGCAGATTTGGTGAGCGCGGCTGATGTGGTCGTTGCTTCGACAGCTATTCCCAAAGACAATCCAGAACTACAAGCGGCGCGTAAGGCGCGTATTCCTGTCATTCCGCGTGCGGAAATGTTGGCAGAAATGATGCGTGGCAAGTTTGGTATTGCTGTTGCGGGAACACACGGAAAAACTACCACGACCAGTCTGGTTGCCAGTGTGCTGGGCGAAGCTGGTTTAGATCCCACCTATGTCATTGGTGGGCGACTCAATAAAACAGGCACCCATGCCAGTTTGGGTAGTAGCGATTATCTGGTTGCTGAAGCTGATGAGTCTGATGCTTCTTTTCTTTACCTCAAGCCGATGATGGCGATTGTGACCAATGTCGATGCCGATCATATGGAAACCTACGGCGGCAGCTTTGAAAAGCTCACCGCAACCTTTTCTGAATTTTTACATCATTTGCCGTTTTACGGGTTGGCGATTGTCTGTATTGACGATGCGGGTATTCAAGGTTTATTGCCGCATATTACACGTCCGATTCTGAGCTATGGCTTTTCTGAGCAGGCGGATATCCGTGCCACCGACATCGAATGTTTAGGCTTGCGCTCTCGTTTTACGGTGATTGCGCCTCATCAAGCGCCCTTTAGCGTCACGCTGAATATTCCTGGTGAGCACAATGTGCGTAATGCGTTAGCAACCATTGCGGTTGCATTAGAGTTAGATGTCGACATTGCTGCTATCCAGCGTGCATTAGCCGCCTTTGGTGGTGTTGGTCGACGTTTCCAAGTGTACCCAGATCGTCAGATTTTAGGGCAGCCTCTTACCTTAGTCGACGACTATGGTCATCATCCCACCGAATTGGCTGCTGTATTGCGCACGGCGCGCGCTGCTTTTGGTCAGCAGCGACTTGTTGCTGTTTTTCAGCCACATCGTTACACGCGAACACGCGACTTACTCGATGATTTTGCCCAGTCGCTGATGATGGCGGATGTCGTCGTTTTACTGCCTGTTTATTCGGCAGGAGAGGCGGCGATTTCTGGCGCAGACAGTAAATCGGTCGCACAGGCGATGCGCTTACGTGGTTTTAATCAGGTTGTGTTGGCTGACAGCTTAGACGGTGCAACCAAATTGCTTCCTAGCATGTTGCAAGGAAATGACGTGTTATTAACCATGGGTGCGGGAGACATTGGTGCATTAAGTAAGCGTTGGCGGGAGTCGGTATGAGTCAAACAAAAACAACCATTGCGGTGGTTCGCGGTGGCAGCGCCAGCGAGCGTGACGTTTCATTACGTTCGGGAGCAGCGGTGATTGCCGCTTTGCAATCGGTGGGAGAGCCTGTTCTCGATTGGACAATAAATCATTTGTCCGACATGATGGTGCTATTGGCGGATGCGCCCCCTTCTCTGATGGTATTCAATGCCTTGCATGGCAAGGGTGGTGAAGACGGTCAGCTACAAGCACTGCTCGATATTATGCAGGTTCCCTATACAGGAAGTGGCATGTTATCTAGCGCGATTGCGATGGATAAAGTCCTAACGAAACGCTTGTGGCGCGAAATGGGCTTGCCAACAGCTGATTATTTTGTCGTTACCCGCGAAAACATGGCAAATTTGATGTCACAGCCGTTGCGCTACCCGATTATGGTGAAGCCCGCTTGTGAAGGCTCAAGTATTGGTATGTTCAAAGTCGACTCAGCTGAACAATTGCAAGCTGCGGTCGACAATGCATTGACCTTTGACAGTCATGTGTTGCTCGAATCGTGGATTGATGGTGACGAATATACCATTGCGATTTTGGGTGATGTTGCTTTACCGATGATTCGCCTTAAAACGCCGAATAGTTTTTATGATTTTGAAGCAAAATATCAAGCAAATACCACGGAATACCTCTGTCCTTGCGGTTTATCTGAAGCAGATGAGGCTCGTTTCCAATCCTTAGCTCTAAGTGCCTTTCGTGCATTAGGTGCTAACGTGTGGGGGCGAATCGATTTAATGGTTGATCGTTCGGAGCAGCCGTGGTTGCTCGAACTGAATACGGTTCCTGGTATGACTGACCATAGCCTTGTGCCCATGGCAGCCAAAGCTTCTGGTCTCGACTTTGCAGCGTTAGTACAGCGGATTGTGGCATTGTCGGCATGAGGGAACTTCTAAAAAGTTCGCTGCGCTCATTTTTAGAGTCCCTAACTTTGTTTTTTAGCTGGAGGAAGGGCATTAAATTAATTGCTTACCTGTTTCTAGTGTGCAGCCCTTCCCCCAGACCCCGCAACCCATTAGGTTTTTAGAGGTGTCCATGAGTTTCTTAAAACGACTTGCCAAGCGCCTTGGGCGTTGGTTGCTGTTGATACTCAAAGCGGGCTTGTTTACTGCGTTGATTGCGGGTTTGTTGTGGGGTGGTTTGCAGGCTTGGCATTTATGGCAAGAGCATCAAAGTGGTGAGTTGGTGCATGTCGAGTTGGTGTCAACCACTAACCATGTAACAGAAGATGAATTGCGTGATTTGTTGCGTCCGCAGTTAGGGTTGGGCTTTTGGCAGCTTGACTTGTCGCTGATTCGCAAGACAGTTGAAAGTCATCCTTGGGTGGCGCATGCGGAGGTGTCGCGTTTTTGGCCAAATAGCTTGCGTATTGAGGTGACGGAGCAGATTCCTGTTGCTCGTTGGGGTGAACATGATTTATTAAATCAAACAGGCGAGATTTTTCACGCTAGTGGCAGTTTTAATGGCGAAACATTAATTGCTTTGTCTGCTGTTAATCCAGAACCTCGCGAAGTACTGGCGATGTTGCGCCAGTTGTTAGATTTAATTAATCCCTATGGTTTGCATGTTCGGGCATTGCATCGCCAAGCCGATGGTAGCTGGCATGCATGGCTGGTGAATGGCGATGAATGGGTATTGCCCGCACAGGAATCGATTGAATCTTTGAAGCGTTTGCTACTGCTTTATGGCAGTATTCCACGACAAGAAAATACGAATATGCGCATAGACCTTAGATATCGCGATGGATTTGCGGTAAAATGGTCAGTTGTAGAAACTATGCCCGCAGTGACAGGCGCCAAACCCTAGGATAAAGAATATGGCTCGCAGTAAAAAACAGTCTCCTAATGTTGTTGTTGCATTGGATATCGGTACATCCAAAATTGTTGCCCTCGTTGCTAAAGTGAGCAGCAACGGGCGCATGGAACTCATCGGTATGGGGCGTCACCCCTCGCGCGGTCTGCGCCGAGGGGTTGTGGTCGATATTGACGCAACAGTTGATGCTATTCAACACGCAGTTGATGCGGCCGAACAGATGTCGGGCGTGACCATTGAACACGTTTATGTTGGTATTGCGGGCAGCCACATTAAAAGCTACAACCAACACAGCATGGTAACGGTTTCTGGCGATGAAATTGGTAATCATGATGTTGAGCGAGTGGTAGATGATGCCGTCAAGCGCATTTCTATTCCTGGTGATCAAAAGCCATTGCACATTTTAACGCAAGAGTTTATTGTCGATAATCAGCCTGGTATTCGTCAGCCTGTCGGTATGGCGGGCGTGTCGCTCGAAGCGCGTGTACATATGATTACAGGCGCGATTAGTGCTGTGCGTAACTTATCGCGTTGTGTTGAAAACTGCCATTTGCGTGTTGATGATATTGTATTAGAGCAGCTTGCTTCAGCCGAAGCGGTGTTGTTAGCAGACGAAAAAGAATTGGGTGTTTGTTTAATCGACATTGGCGCAGGTACAACCGATATTGCCGTGATTATCCAAGGCGCGATGCACCACACCGCGGTTATCCCTGTCGGTGGCGATCAAGTGACTAATGATATTGCAGCCGTGTTGCGTACCCCGATTCATGCGGCAGAAGAAATTAAAAAGAACTTTGGTTGTGCGTTGCCACAGCTGGTTAGCCCCGATGAAGAAATTGAAGTGGCGAGTGTTGGCGATCGTCCAGCCCGTTGCATTAAACGTCATACTTTGGTTGATGTGGTTGAAGCACGCTTTGCCGAAATTTTCCAACTCATTCAACAAGAACTGCATTTGAGTGGCTACGACAACGCTATTCGTGCAGGTGGGATTGTGTTAACGGGTGGCTCGTCGCAAATCGAAGGTGCGGTCGAGTTGGCAGAAGAGATTTTTGGTGTACCCGTCCGTTTAGGTCTGCCAGAATCACAGAATGGTTTAGGGTCGCAACTGCGCGATGCCTCATACGCGACAGGGGTTGGTTTGCTGAAGTATGCCAGCGAACACCTAGATGGTGCAGTGATTCATGATGACGAGCCAAGTGTTTCAGAAACCACGGTTGCTCATCGTCATACCAGAGAAGAAAGTCTAATCAGCAAAATGAAAAGTTGGTTTGCACATCAGTTCTAAACGGGCGGTTTAAAAAAGCGCACAGCGCAGTTTTATACCTACCCCTTATGTTACAATGAAACAATTTCGCATGGAAACAGCACCGATGCTCAAGCAACGGACCATTAAAAACCCAATTCGTGCGCGCGGCGTTGGGCTACATACAGGTCACCACGGACTTATGTCAATGCGCCCAGCGCCCGTTAATACGGGTATCGTTTTTCGTCGCATTGATCTTGATCCTATCGTCGAAATTCCTGTTCATCCCAATGTGGTCAGTGAAACGGTGCTATGTACAACACTGAGTCAAGATGGGGTCAAAATCTCAACGGTAGAGCATTTGATGTCGGCCTTGGCAGGTTTTGGTATCGATAACCTTTACATTGATCTCGATTCTGATGAAGTGCCGATCATGGACGGTAGTGCATCGCACTTTATTTTTCTGTTGCAGTCGGCTGGTATTCTTGACCAAGAAGAGAATAAACGTTTTATTCGCATTAAACAGACCGTTCGTGTCGAAACAGACAACGGTGCGTGGGCGCAATTTGATCCCTACGAAGGCTTTCGTTTAAGTTTTTCCATCGACTTTGATCATCCCGCTTTCGATGAAACAGCTAATCATTTAACGATCGAGTTTTCGTCTACCAGTTATTTAAAAGAAATCAGTCGTGCGCGTACGTTTGGTTTCATGAAAGACGTCGAAGCATTGCGTAAACGCAATCTTGCTTTAGGTGGTAGTTTGGATAATGCCATTGTTCTCGATGAAAATGGTGTGATGAATCCTGAAGGATTACGCAATCAAGACGAGTTTGTGCGCCATAAAGTGCTGGATGCTGTTGGTGATTTGTACATGATTGGGTCGGGGATTGTCGGCTCTTTTTCCGCTTACAAGTCTGGGCATGCGCTCAATAATCGATTATTGCGTACCTTGTTAGCTAATCCTGATAGCTGGGAGTTCACCACTTTGTCTGATGCAGGTGGTGCGATTAGCTATGAAGAAAATCCAGGTGCCTTGAGCCATTAACCTGTTAATTAACACGCTTTCCCTAATTAAAAAATAAAATTGGGCAGTCCGAACGTAAGAAGTGAGTTATTTGCAAGCTTTCTTATGGTTGTGATACCAAGCGTAGCAATCGCGTCATACTGGCTTTAAGGGTGTCATTGGCAGCGAGGTTGTTTGTGATCTCTTGTAGCGCAACGATGGCTTCGTCGCTTGGTTTTTCTGCGCTCCTGTTTTGTTGTGTTGTTGGTAACTCCTTGTGGTTAGTGATAACTTGGATGCGATATTGGCGCAGATTGGGGTGGTTCGCTCTTGCTAATAGCTTCTGCGCTTCTAAACGCAGACGTGTTGCCCAAGCTGCGCTTGGTGTTACTAAAACAAGGGTGTCGTCTAGGATTTCTGCGCTCAACAATGCGTGCTGCATGTTGCTATTAAGGCAAGCGCGTAGTGTAATTAACAATCGTTCACGCTGTTCGACTTGTTCAGCGAGATGATTTAATCCCTCTGTTTTATGTTTATATTGTGTAAACAAAGTTTGCATGGTTTGCCTTTGCCCTTTGAGATGGTAAACTGAGCAGCTAAAACTGTATTTTACTTGGAATGATGCATGATTACTCGACTTCTGAAAACTGTTTTTGGCTCTCGTCATGAGCGTTTGGTGAAACGTTACCGTAAAGCGGTGCAAGGTATTAATAGCTTAGAGCCTGCGATGCAAGCTCTGACGGATGAGCAGTTGCAAGCAAAAACGATGGCGTTTAAAGAACAAATTGCGCAAGGTGTGCGCTTAGATGATTTGTTGCCTGAAGCTTTTGCCGTTGTGCGTGAAGCCAGTGTTCGTGTTTTTGGCATGCGTCATTTCGATGTGCAGATGATCGGTGGTATGGTGTTGCATGATGGTCGTATTGCCGAAATGCTAACAGGTGAAGGCAAAACGCTGACCAGTACTTTGGCAATTTATCTAAATGCCTTAGCGGGTAAAGGCGTACACGTTGTTACCGTTAACGATTACTTGGCGCAACGTGATGCTGCTTGGATGGGGCAACTCTATCATTTCTTGGGATTAAGCACAGGCGTGATCTTGTCGGGTAATCAGCAGAGTCCCGATGATAAGCGTGCTGCTTATGCTTGCGACATTACTTACGGTACCAACAATGAATATGGTTTTGATTATCTGCGCGATAACATGACCATGTCAAAAGAAGAGCGCACACAACGTGGGCTACATTATGCCGTGATTGATGAGGTCGACTCAATTCTAATTGACGAAGCGCGTACGCCGTTGATTATTTCGGGTGCAAGTGAAGATAAAAGTGATTTGTATCGTGCAATCGATGTCATTGCACCACAACTCACTCGTCAAATTGGTGAAGGCGATGACGTTGAAGTGGCTGGTGATTTCACGATTGATGAGAAAGCACGTCAAGTTTTGCTGACTGAAGAAGGGCACACTCACGTTGAAGCCTTATTGACCGAAGCGGGTTTGTTGGCACCCGGTTCTAGCTTGTACGATGTGGGCAATATCGTACTGATGCATCATATTTTAGCCAGTCTCAAAGCGCATCATATTTTTGTTCGCAATAAAGACTACATCGTCAAAGATGATGAAATCGTTATTATTGATGAGTTCACAGGTCGTCAGATGAAAGGACGTCGCTGGTCGGAAGGGATTCATCAGGCGATTGAAGCAAAAGAAAATGTGGTTATTCAAGCAGAAAGCCAGACGCTTGCCTCGATTACCTTTCAAAATTATTTCCGTCAATATGGTCGCCTGTCGGGTATGACGGGTACGGCAGATACAGAAGCTGCTGAGCTGATGCAGATTTATGCCCTCGAAGTTGTGCCGATTCCGCCGAATCGTCCTGTGCAACGTAAAGATGCTGCCGATGCGGTCTATATGGGTCAAAAAGATAAATTTGAAGCTATCGTTGCTGATATTGAAGCGCGTAGCGCTAAAGGTCAGCCGATTTTGGTCGGTACGGCGTCCATTGAAGCTTCTGAGACTTTGTCTGCCTATTTAGATGGCAAAGGTATTGCACATGAAGTACTTAACGCCAAACAGCACGAGCGTGAAGCTTTCATTATTGCTCAGGCGGGTCGTCCGGGTGCTGTAACCATTGCAACGAATATGGCTGGTCGTGGTACGGATATTGTGCTGGGCGGTAACTGGGAAATGGAAGCCAAAGCCATGGGCGACGCTGATCCTGAACATATTGCAGCCATGAAAGTTGAATGGCAAGCACGTCATGACGCGGTTAAAGCTGCCGGTGGTTTACACGTGATTGGTACGGAGCGTCATGAGTCACGTCGTATCGACAATCAGTTGCGTGGTCGCTCGGGTCGTCAGGGTGATCCAGGCTCGAGCCGTTTTTACTTGTCTTTAGAAGATGACTTGTTGCGCATTTTTGCGGGTGAAAAGCTGCGTGCTATGATGCAAAAACTGGGCATGAAAGATGGCGATGTGATCGAGCATCCATGGCTGAATCGCTCGATCGAAAATGCACAGCGCAAAGTAGAAGGGCGCAACTTCGATATTCGTAAACAATTGTTAGAATACGATAACGTAGCCAACGATCAGCGTCAGGCCGTTTATGCCCAGCGTAATGACGTGCTTGATGCCGTTGATATTGGCGACTGGATGGCTGAGATGCGTTTTGAAGTCGCTAATTTGGTCATCGAGCCTTACTTGCCGACAGCGAGTTTAGAAGATGAATGGCAGCTTGATGCGCTCGTTCATGCATTGCAAGAAAATTTTGGTCAGACATTTGATGTCAAAGCTTGGGTTGCCGAAGATGCACACCTTAACGAAGCGGGTATCCGAGCGCGTATTTTAGAGGGTATTCAATCGGCATACGCAGCGAAAGCAGAAGCTTTTGGTGCGGACTTAATGAATCATCTAGAACGTGTCTTCTTGCTGCAAACGCTCGATAGTTTGTGGCGTGAGCATTTGGCGGGGATGGATTATTTGCGTGCTGGGATTCATTTGCGTGGTTACGCACAAAAGAACCCTGTGCAAGAGTTCAAACGTGAAGCCTTTGAGATGTTTCGTGCCTTTATGCAAGATGTGAAGCATGAAACAGTCAAAGCGCTCTCTTTGGTTCGCGTACGCAGTGAAGAAGAAGTTGCTGCCTTAGAAGCCGCTGAGCGCGCACAACGACCAATAGGGCTCTATGCACATCATGATGCGCTTCCTGTTGATAGTTATGGTCATGCGCCAGAGGCAGAACCAGTTTTTGGTGGTGATCCCTTGCCTGTTGCGCAAGCGCCAATTCGTACTGATGCTAAAATTGGTCGTAACGATCCTTGCCCTTGTGGTTCGGGAAAGAAGTACAAGCAATGTTGCGGTAGACTGGCTTGATTTTAGAATAAAGGTGTTCGTTAAAAAGGCGCGATATCTCGTGCCTTTTTTATTGAGAGTGTTTCTTGTGAACCATAAAAAAAGCACGCATATTGCGTGCTTTTTTGTATCGCGTTTCGATTACTTAACGCGAAAGGTAATGCGACCTTTGCTAAGATCGTAGGGTGTTAACTCTACCTTAACCTTGTCGCCTGCTAAAATACGAATATAGTTTTTACGCATTTTGCCAGAAATATGTGCCAATACACTGTGTCCATTTTCTAGGACAACGCGGAACATGGTGTTAGGCAGTACTTCACTGACCGTGCCTTCAAATTCGATGACGTCTTCTTTGCTCATTGTGCCAAAAGCCGATTACTTAATAAATAGCTTTTCATTATAGCGAACTATTTTTCTTTTTGCACGAAAAATATTTTATTATCAATCTTCTTGTTGGTGTTTTGAATGTTCATATATCCTGTAAAATACACCCTATTGATTGTTTTTACTAAAGGGCGTTGCGAATGCTTAAATTGTTAGCGATAACTGCTGTATTGGGTAGTGTCGGTTGTTCGTTGGTGGGTTGCTCTGCTTCGGCGCCTTCTGGTAGTGTTTATAAGTCGTCTGAGGCGCTTAAGCCTCAGGAGGTCAGAATGGCTAAGTTGCTTTCTGTCAGGCCCGTGCAGATTGAAACCTCGTCAAGTACTACCACTGGTGCGATGGCTGGCGGTGCGATTGGGGGTGTTGCTGGGTCTCAAATGGGATCAGGTAAGGGTGCAGAAGCTGTTTTAGGCGGCTTAATTGGTGCGACTGTTGGTGCAATTGCTGGCTCGGCTACTGAGAAAATGGCAAATAAGTCGGATGCACTTGAGTTGACCGTAAAAATGGACGATTCGGGGCAAATCATGTCGATTGTTCAAGCCAGTGATGAAGTCTTTACAGCTGGTCAAGCTGTGCGCGTCTTAGTCCAGTCTGGCAAGTATCGCGTTGCACCTTTTTAATGGGTTAATTAACGTTATAGAGCGTTTTAAAAATCTAAATGTGCCAGGGGAAGGGGTTTGAAGAAATCAGCTTATAGCCTATTTAAGTTAACTCCTTCCTTTCGCAAAAAATAAACTTGGGAGCGCTACAAATAAGCGAAGCTTTGTTTTTAGCGGTTCACTATAGTAAAGGATTAACACAATGCCATTGTTTTGGAATAAGTCGAGCTCAGAAAAGATAGAGTGGTTAGAAAGCACGTTGAACGAGGTTGCAGGTGGTTTGGCACCTTTTGATCCTTATTTGCATTGGTCTTTAAATCGACGCTCACGGTTTTTAACGACTGACCGAGTAGAGGTGGTTAGGGAATATTTTGCAGGGCTGCACGTTGTGCTTGCTAACGATGTGTTTTACGTTGCACGTAAATTCATGAATACTAATGGGTGGTTTTGGTCTTGTGTGCCTTTGCAAGATGCACAAGCAGATGATCGTATGCTGCATACGATGATGGACGGCGCAGCATAGCAAGGGCAAAGCCTTGTTTAAGCCTCATCAATATAATGATTGTTATTTTGATGGCTTAAACAGGGGCTTAGGTCATGCAATTACAGCACTCTGTTGATGGTTGCAAGTAATTTTTCTGGGCTAAATGGTTTCACAATCCAACCCGTTGCGCCTGCAGCCTTGCCTTTGCCTTTCATGTCATCAGATGACTCTGTTGTTAGGCAAATAATGGGTGTTAAACGGTAGCTACCCATAGCGCGTAGTTTCGTCGTCAACTCGATGCCACCCATATTCGGCATGTTAATGTCGGTTAGAACCAGATCAAACTGTCCAGCATTGGCCTTGCTTAACGCATCTACACCATCTTCCGCTTCAGTTACATCAAAACCAGCGCTTTTTAATGTCATTGCTACCATTTGGCGCATAGACTTAGAATCATCGACGGCTAAAATCTTCTTGGCCATTTATTTCACTCCTAAAAACAACAGTTCGCTTTGAATTGTATCGGATAAGTCCGATAACTCAATTTTTTCTTCTTTCATTAATCCAATCAAAATTTGTGCACCAGCAGTGTCAATTTTTTCTATTTGCTTAACTTGTGTCTTAATATCATCACGAAGTATAAAGTTCTCAAAGTCTTCTTTATTTGCCATGATGGACTTGTATGTTAGCTCTTCCATCTGGTGTTACTCCCTGAAGAAATCTATTTTATCAATATCTGTCAGAATTACCATACGTCCCTCTATCGAAACAAGACCATCTACGAAGACGTGCGTAGAATTAATGTCGCCCTTTGGTGCAGGTTGTAATTCAGACATGTTGGCAAACTCTGTATTTGAAACGGCATCAACGACGATGCCAACGACTTTTGATTTGCCGTCTTTTTCAACGCGCAGGACAATGATTACGCCTTCTTCCGATGCGTAATTAAAAAACATACGACGCAAATCGAAAATTGGCACAACAGAACCACGTAGGTTAATCACGCCAAGCGTCCAGTCTGGCGTGTTGGGGATGGGAGTACACTTTTCGACATCTTTGATTTCCTGAATTCTTAAGATGTCAACGCCATAGATTTCATTGTTTAAGATGAAGGTCAAAATTTGCTTGTTTTCTTCCACGATGATAACCTCTTAGTCGATTTCTTGTGATAATTCGGTTAAATCTAAAATCATGGCGACTCTACCATCACCCATAATCGTTGCGCCAGAGATACCGTTAACCTTACGATAGTTTGTATCTAGTGACTTAATGACAACTTGTTGTTGGCTTTCCAATGTATCAACAAAGACACCAAAGCGCTTGTCTCCATTTTCAACTACCACCAATAAACCATCCGTCAACTCTGTTTTGCCATTAGGACGGGCAAAAAACTCGTTAAGACGAACAATCGGTATATAAACATCTCGCAATCGATAGAGATAATTGCCTTTAACGCTTTTAATATGATCCGCTGCAGGTAGCACTGATTCGACAATAGAGGCGAGAGGGAAAATATAGGTTTCATCACCAACTTTTGCCAACTGACCATCCAGAATCGCTAGGGTTAAGGGGAGGCGAATCGTAAAGACTGACCCTTTTCCTTGTTCAGTTTGGACTTCGATGGTACCACCGAGTTCACGGATATTACGACGTACCACGTCCATACCTACGCCGCGTCCAGATATGTCAGTAACCACGTCAGCAGTCGAGAAGCCAGCATGGAAAATCAGATCAATATTTTCTTTTTCAGTGATAACCTGACCTTCGGTCAATATGCCCGCGTCAATAGCCTTTTGTTTGACTTTGTCGAGTCGAATGCCCGCACCGTTATCTTTAATTTGAATAACAATGTTACCACCCGCATGAAAGGCAGAGAGACGAACCGTTCCCTTACGTGGCTTGCCATTGGCTTCACGAACATCGGGTTTTTCAATGCCATGGTCAACCGAGTTGCGGATGATGTGTACTAATGGGTCTGTTAGTTTTTCCAGTACAGTTTTGTCGACCTCGGTGTTTTCACCTTCCATTACCAATTCAATGTCTTTTTCGAGTTTGCCACTGACGTCATGGACGATGCGAGGCATGCGGTTGAAGGCAAAGCTGATTGGCATCATGCGGATGGACATGACTGATTCTTGCATGGCGCGCGTGTGGCGCTCAATGTCGAGTAGACCTTCTTTTAGTTCGTCTGCCCAAGGTGCATTCAGTTGGTCGGCGAGAACGCCAAAACGAGACAGCATTGACTGCGCAATGACCAGCTCACCAACCATATCGACCATTTGGTCGATTTTGCCAATAGAAACACGGATGGAACTTTCTTGCTGCGGTCCTGGTGTCGCAGCACCTGCCGTTGCTGTCGGTGTTGTTATTTTTGGTGCGCCAGAAACCGCTGTGCTTTGTGCAGATACAAGACTTTCTTTGCTTTCTACTAATGTTTCAATAGGGACAATGCTGATATGGCAATTATCACTATCCAGCCATTCAAAAACTTCTTGAATATCGGCAAGCTCAACACTACCTTCGACTGTGACATCAAATGCAAGGACGCAATGGTCAACTTGTACAGCCTTGTCATCATTTATTCGTGTGTTAATCTTAGTATTGGTGACGCCTTTAGTTCGACTCAACTCATGCAAGAGCTTGAGTAGATCAATGCCAGATTCGAAGTAGTCGTCACTTGGCGATAGATGTATTTCAAACCCTGTTACTGCGGGCGCATTGTTTGTCGTTGTTGTTGCTTCAATTGTGTTTGATGTGCCGCCAAGAATAGCCTCTAACTTGTGCTCCATTGCTTTAACTGCGGTCATCTCAATAGACTCAGCGTTTTGGTATGCTGTCAAAATGACACGCAAGACATCCACTGATTCGAGTAAGGCTTCACGGTTTTCAGCTGTAACATTCCGTTTGCCAGATCGCATTTCATCAAGCAAAGTTTCAAGGATATGTGTTAGATGGATTAATTCAGAGAAACCAAAGGTTCCAGCACCCCCCTTCATGGAGTGCGCAGCACGGAAAATAGTGTTGACGACCTCGGTATCGGGTACGCCTTCTGGCAGTGTCAGAAGGTTAGACTCCATCGCCGCTAACCCTTCAAAGCTTTCTTCGAGATAGGTTTGGCGAAAAACCAGCATTAATTCATCCATTCAGCGTCACTCCAATGACAAGGTTGTCGGTGCGTTATTTATGGGGTTAGCGGCCATCCTTGGCCTTTATTTAGACTTATATTGTACATTATAGCGTGTTGTTCGTCTAAAAAGGAGGTTCTTAATGTGCTTAATCGGGCGTTTTTCATTGTAGATAGCCATCAATGAGGTTAAATGTTCGATCACAGCGCTCTGCTAAGTTGGGATCGTGAGTAACGATGAGAAAAGCAATGCCTTGTTCGTTGTTAATTTTACGCATGAGTTTAAAAACTTCGTTAGCACTATGGGTGTCTAGATTGCCTGTTGGTTCATCGGCTAAAACAAGGGGTGGACTCATCATTAAAGCACGGGCAATTGCCACTCTTTGTTGCATACCACCAGAGAGTTCGGCAGGTTTTTTATCAATAGCATTGCTGAGTCCAACCGCATTAAGGAGCTCTTTTGCGTGTTTAATATCCTGCAGCTGATTTCTATGTTGGTTGTCGATGATGGCTGGCATCATGACATTGTCTAATGCGCTGAAGGCAGGGAGGAGGTGATGGAATTGAAAAATAAAGCCGAGACTTTGACCACGTAACTTGGTCATTGCTTGGTCATCTAGTTGATTCGTATTTTGTTTGTTGATTGTTAATGTGCCACTTGTCGGAGGTTCTAGTAAACCAATAAGATTGAGTAGTGTTGACTTTCCTGATCCAGATGGTCCTGTTAGTGCGCTAAAACTACCGCTTGCGATGCTCAGATTGATGTTATGTAATACTTCTGTTTCAACAGGTGTTCCGATGCCATAAGATTTGCATATGTTGGTTAATTGCAAGATGTTATTCATTATTGGTTTTTACCCGAGTTAACTTCGAATCGCTTGAACGGGATCCATGCGAGCAGCGCGCCTTGCTGGTACAAGCGCAGATAAGATACCCACAACTATTGCAACAGCCGTTGCCATAATCACTAGCTTGGGATCGAGCTGTGCTGTAAAGAGCGTGCTGCCATCTGGTGCTTTATAGATGTTTGAGAATAACGTGAGCAGTGCAAAGGATAGGGATGCTCCCATAAGAGATCCTAGTGTGCCAAAAATAGCACCTTGTAGTAAAAAAATGCGCATAATTTGTCCGCGTTTTGCTCCCATTGCACGTAAAATGCCAATTTCTTTTTGTTTTTGAACCACAGATACGACCAATACGCTGGTGATGCCGAGTGCAACAATGATTACAATAAACACGCGAATGAGGTTGTTGGTAACGGTTTGATTTGATAATGCGTTCAGCAGTCCTGAGTTGGTTTCCATCCAAGACTCAACGAGCAGTTCTGTTTGTGCGCTTAGACGTTGAGCAAGAGATTTTGCGCCAAAGAGGTCTGCTACTGTCAGATCAATATTTGATACACCCCCAGGGATATTAAGAAGGCTTTGCGACATGCGTAGGGTTGTGAATACCCAGCGTTTATTCAAGTCTTTGTTGTTAAGATCAAATATTGCGACAATGGTCAAACTTTGTTGTGTGCCATTTTCTGTCATGATTTGGATGCGATCACCTTGATTGACGCCTAAATCGCTGGCCAAGTCTTTGCCAATAATGGTTTGGTCTCCTGAGAGATTGAAGTCGCCTTTTAACATGTAGTTATTCATCTTAACAACTTGACGATAGTCATTGGGAATCATGCCAACAAGTGCAATCGATTTTGTTGCGAGATTGTGTCGTGCAAATGCGGGACCTGATGCGACAGGCGATACAGCAACAACGCCAGGAGTATTGCGCGCTAGTTGTACAATATTTTCCCATTGATCGATGCTTCGTAATCGCTGTCCCCTTGGTTGAATAGTGGCGGCAATGGCTTTGTCGGGTATGAGACGTAAAGGGGTTTCTTCTGCAGCTCTGATCACAATGTGTGCTTGGCTAGATAAAACGCGATCAATAATACTGCCCTGTAGTTGGTTAATCAGTTGTGTTAAAAAAATAATAACAGCTACACCCCCCGTAACACCGGCCAGAATCAGTAGTGATTGCATACGTCCTTCTCGTAAAAAACGTACAGCCAGTAGCCATTCAAAGTTAAGCGTCATTCTGGATCCTCTAAAGACCTAAATAGGCAAGTTTTCTGGGGGAAGGCGGAAAGCAATTAATTTGTAACTTATCAAGAGGTTCCTCTTCCATTAGTCAAAGAGCCAAAGAGCGGGTTCTAAAAACAAGCGTAGCGCAGTTTTTAGTTGTTTCCATTATTTAATGCCATCGGGTAAGTCAAAGCCTTTGATTAATTGATCTTCTCTGGCTTTTGGCTGGACTTTAGTGTTGTTTTTGATGCCTGTTTGGGTAACGACCCAGTCTCCTTCAGCTAACCCGGATAGAATTTGGGTATTGCCGATTCCTTTTATTCCTGTCTGAACGATTTGTTGCTGTACGACGCCATCGCGAATCACTTGTACCCAAGGTTGGTTACTATCGCTATTATGAATTGCGTCCGTCGGTAAAATGAGTGCGTTTGTTACTTGATTCGTTTTCATTTCTACACTGACAGTCATGTCGGGTTTGAGAAAGTCGGGTGGTGTCTCGACAATCAGTCGAACATTAACGGTGGCGCGTGCGGCATCAACACTTGGGTAAACTAATGACAAACGAGCCGTAAAAGGTTCTTTCGGATAGGCATCGGCAATAACTGTTGCTCCTTGGTTTTGCTTAAGGTGGCGAATGCTTTTTTCGTCGATGGGCACTTCGATGCGTGTTTCCGCGATGTTGGCAAGGGTTAGGAGGGTTTTCCCTGGTTGTGCTGTTGTGCCGACTTCGGTATTGCGGTTCAAAATAATGCCGTCAGTGGGCGCACGAATGATGAGTTGCTCTGTTTTTGCTCGTGCGAGCGCGAATGCTGATTGCGCTTGCTCTAACTTTGCTTGAATGACTCGACGGCTACTGCCATTTTCTTGTGTTGCATTTAACTGTAACTGTGCGCTTTCGAGTGCTGTTTGGTTAATCTCTAAGTTGCGCTTAGCTTGGTCTAGAGTGGTTTTTGCCAGCATGTTTTTTTGACTAAGTTCTAATTGTCTCTGGTAGTCTGTTTGAGATTGTTTTAAGTTTGTTTGTGCTTGTTCTAAGGCATGTCGTGCGAGAGGGCGTGTCAGGGTGTCGAGTTCGACATTGCGCAATTCTGATTCTTTTAGGTTCGCTTGTGCTTGTGCAAGTGATGCTTCTAACGCATTATCAGTAAGGGTAATCAATGGTTGTCCTGCAATAACTTTATTGCCTTCGACAACATGGATGTCATAGATGTTTGCTGTGATAAGGCTGCCGATGTCAATTTTTGCTAGAGGGGCAACACGACCTGTTGCAACAATGCTTTGAGTGATTGTGTCTTTGACGACTTTAATTGCTTCGACGGGTTTGGGTTGTGACCACCAAAAGAAAGTTGCCACTAAGGCAGTGATGGCTGTTAATAAGAAAAGCCACTGTTTTGCCTTCATTTCAATTTCCTTCGTATTTTAAGAGAGATGATGTCCTTAAAAACCATGTTGTGGTTGTTTTTAGAACTTCCAAAGTTATTTTTTACTGCCGGAATGTCGGTAAGTCTATCCGGTACAGGCAAGTTTTTGGAATCCCTTTCCCCAACCACCAGTTCGTTGAGCTTTTAGCGTTATCCTTTATTTTGACGCGCTATTCAGTTTGATGACTTGTTTAACTTCATCTGTCGATTGTGTTAATCCTAAAGCATCGTATGATTGCGCCATAATTTGTAGTGCGCGCTGACTGCTTGGTGTTTGTGGGTAATTTTCGAGCACGTATTGCGCGCGCTTGACGGCAGCCAACCATGCTTGACGTTCGACATAAAACTCGGCAACTTGCATTTCATGGCGCGCTAGGCTATTGCGCAGACGAACTAAGCGCAACTTAGCATCATTTGCGTATTCGCTATTGGGGAAGCGCTGAATGAGATTGAGATAATCTTGGTAGGCTTGGCGCAACGGCTCGCTGTCGCGGCGAGCAGGATCAGCGATGTAGTTATCTAAAAAGCTGCGTGTGGTACTTTCACGTGCAATGCCTTTGATGTACAAGGCATAAGGTAGGCGGGCGTGTTTGGGATACATGCGAATGAATTCTTCAACTTCCCTTACTGCTGATTGCGGTTCGTTATTGCGATAATAGGCATAAGCAAGCTCCAAAGAGGCCTGTTCTGACCAAGTACCATAAGGATACACCGAACGCAGCTTTTCAAATTCTTTAATGGCCAAGTCCCATGATCCGTCATTGAGCGCATCGTGACCACGCTGAAAGTATTCTTCGACGGCACGTGTCGGTTCTTGTTCTTTGCTAAACATAGAGCATCCGCTAAGCAGTTGAATCGTTATAGCAATAAGAAAAAATGTGCGAATTGTTTTCATGATAACCTTGTGATAATTCGGTGGGAAAGTCTGAAAACCTCGCTTCGCTTGTTTTTAGACTTTCCAAGTTTGTTTTTTTTGCTGGAGGAAGCGATTTAACAAGCAGTTACATGCTGTTTTCAACATCGCCTTCCTACAGACCGCCAACCCATTGGGCTTTTAGATGTACCCTTTAGTTAGTCTATTTTATCGCTTGTTTATCGTTAACTTCGATAGGCTGCTAGACAGATAGCCATAAACATAGCATCATTCTCTCATATTATAAATAAATAAGGCAAAAAAATGACAGAGTGGCAAGGGCGAGTGCCTCTAGATTTGGGTGGAACACGGTTAGATGGTGTGTTGGGTCAGTTGATTAAAGAAGTGTCACGTGCGCGTTTAAAGACCTGCGTAGAGTCTGGTTTGGTTCGTGTTAATGGGGTTGTGGTGACGCGCGCACGACAAGTTCTTTTGGGCGGTGAAAGCCTGACCGTTGAATTGCCAGAGCGAGAAGAGCTAACTTACGAAGCGCAAGATATTCCTTTGGACATTATTTATGAAGATGATGGTTTGTTGGTGATTAATAAGCCAGCAGGTTTGGTGGTTCATCCTGGTGCAGGCAATAGCGACGGTACGCTGTTAAATGCCTTGTTGTTTCATTATCCTGCTTCTAGCAATTTGGTGCGTGCAGGTATTGTGCATCGTCTTGATAAAATGACCAGTGGTTTGTTGGTTGTTGCTAAAACAGAGGCTGTTCAGTTGGCATTAACTGAATTATTGAAAGACCATGATGTGGCGCGTATTTATGATGCTGTTGTGGTCGGTCAGATGGTTTCAGGTGGAACTGTGGAGGCGGGTATTGCGCGTCATGGTACCGACAGAACTAAAATGACGGTAAACGATCATGCAGGTCGTGAGGCAACGACACACTATCGTATTGTCGAGAAGTTTCGAGCGCATACGCACGTTCGTTGCCAGCTAGAAACGGGGCGTACACATCAAATTCGTGTGCATATGGCACACATTAACTTTCCGTTATTGGGTGATGCTGAGTATGGTCGTCGTTTGACTTTGCCTAGAGGGATGTCGTCTGAAAACGCGTCTATTTTGCGTGGATTTAAACGTCAGGCATTACATGCGGCGCAGTTGTCTTTTGAACATCCGTTAACGGGTGAGTTATTATCCTTTGAAGTTCCTTTGCCAGATGATATGCAGGCATTGATTGCTGCTTTGCATCTCGATGCTCAGGAGTTTTCTCAACAGATGGTATCGTGAGTTTGTCGTGAGTTTAACCTTTATTCAACCCGATTGGCCGGCGCCAGCGCGCGTGAAGGCATATGTTACGCAGCGTCAGGGTGGGGTTTCTCTCGCGCCCTATGATGCATTAAATTGTGCAATGCATGTTGGCGATGATCCAGCCGCTGTGTCGCACAATCGACAGTTGATATCACAACAGTTGCTATTGCCAAGTGCGCCATTTTGGTTAAATCAGGTGCATGGTACAGAGGTTGTTAATGCCGATGATGCGGTGTGGGCTGCTGTCGATGCACCTTTACCTGATGCTGATGGTGCTTGGACCTATGAGCATGGTCGTGTGTTGGCGATTATGACGGCTGATTGTTTACCCATTTTGTTGACAGATCGAAGCGGTTCTTTCGTGATGGCGTTGCATGCAGGTTGGCGCGGGTTGGCTGATGGTGTTATTCAGCAGGCTGTGCGTCGTGCCAATTTAGCGCCAGAGCGGGTAATGGCATGGGTTGGTCCCGGTATTGGTTTTTCTGCTTTTGAAATTAGTGCAGATGTCCGAGATCATTTTTTGAGCGCTGGTCAAGCTGAAAAATATCATTTTAAGCCAAGTCGGGCTGGGCATTGGTTGGCTGATCTGGCAGGCATCGCATTGTGGCAATTAGATCAGCTCAGTGTTTGTTGGCTAGGCGGTGGGCATTGGTGTACGTTTAATCGTCCAGAACAGTTTTTTTCGTATCGTCGAGACGGTGTAACGGGACGTATGGCAACACTGATTTGGTTAGGAGATTAATCTCCTAAAGAAGGCATGAATCATTCGCTTTGCTTTTTATTCATGTCTTCAATTTGGCTTGTGCAGACTTCGTGTGTGTTTTTCAGGCGCTTCCTAACATCACAGACTGTTCAAAGTGATTAATTGCTTCGTGCATCCCTCTCACAACTAATATGTCGCCAGCCTGTAACATTAATCCCATATCGGGTTCGTCACCACGAATACCATCTCGTTTAACCGCTTCAATTTCAATCTCTTTGTGTTTGTTCAGCAGTTGTTCCAATGTTTTACCAACTGCTGCGGCATTGGCTTGCAAAATAATGGTGTGCAGAATCGTGGTTGGTTTATCAATCGTCGTGGCTTCGTCGCTTTCGCCAGGATAAAAGCCCTGCAATAAACTATATCGACTTTGGCGCACTTTGCGAACCTCTCGGAGAATACTGGCGGGAGAGTGTCCCATCAGTAATAGTACTTGAGAGGATAGCATCATGCTGGCTTCGAAGGTGTCAGGGATAACTTCTGTTGCGCCTGCTTCCATTAATTGGCTTAAATGTGCCTCGTCACGAGTTCTCACCATAACTTGCACATCTCGTCGCATTTCGCGCACGCGGTAGAGGGTTTTGAGTGAGGTAGCAAAGTCGGAAATAGATAGTACAATTAATTGCGCGCGGTCGATTCCCGCTGCGTGCAATATTTCTTTCCGTGATGAGTCGCCATAATAAACAGGTTCTCCAGCCTGTTTTGCTTCGGTAACACGAGCAATATCCATGTCAAGCGCAATATAAGAGATGCCTGCTTTTTTAAGAAAACGTGCAAGGGTTTGACCTACACGTCCAAAGCCGCAAATAAGAACGTGACCATCTAAGTGAATAGACTCTGCTGCGATCATGTTCTCTTGTGCTTGACGATCTTTGTTATAGGTTCCAGCCATGACTTTTTTGGTGATCTTCCCATTGTACTTAATCAGAATGGGGGAGAGCATCATGCTAAAAATGGCCGCTGCTAAGAGTACTTGTCCTTCGAGTTCGGGGAGTAGTTTTTGATTAAACATGAGAGATAACAACGCAAAGCCGAATTCGCCGCCGTGTGCTAATACGAGGGCGGTACGAAGTGCTACGCCACCATTATTGCCAAAGCCATATTCGAGCAAGCCGACAACTAATGCTTTGAGTACAATCAAACCCAGCGTGAGTGTCAGAACAAGTCCAACGTGTTGCCAGACAACGCCTAGATCAATAAGAATACCAATGGTGACAAAAAACAAGCCTAATAGCACGTCTTGGAAGGGACGAATGTCGGATTCAACTTGATGGCGAAACTCTGTTTCGGCTAACATCATCCCAGCAATAAATGCCCCTAACGCCATTGATAATCCGAGACTGCTGGTGAGCGCGGCAGCTGCGATGGCTACTAGTAAAACGGTTAGGGTGAAAAGTTCGTTCGATTTTGAGCGCGCGACTTCGTGAAAGAGAGGTCTGATGAGTGTGCGTCCAATAATGAGCAAAACAACGACAGCAAGAATACCTTTAACCAATGCCCAAATCAGTTCGTGAGACATGGTGCTATCTGTACCGTTTGCACCACTTAAATTGGCACCTAACACAGGAATAATAATCAGTAAAGGGATGGCTGCTAAGTCTTGAAAGAGCAGAATGCCAAAGGCATTGCGTCCATGTCGTGACTGCATTTCGGCTTGTTCGTTTAATTGTTTGAGTACTACCGCGGTTGATGACATTGCCAGCGCTCCCCCTGCCAAAAGCGCAACTTGCCAACTGACACCAACTGAATAGGCAATAAATCCAAATACAACCATTGAAAGAATGACTTGCAGGCTTCCTAGTCCTAGCATGGTGCGGCGCATGGTTAAGAATTGGGGAATTGAAAACTCTAGCCCAATGGCAAACAGCATGAAAACAATACCAAACTCGGCTAAAAAGTGAATATTGGCTTCGTTGGCAATCAGTCCTAATGCGTGGGGTCCCATCAGAATGCCGACAACGATGTAGCCTAAAATGGGTGGCAAATGTAATCGTTTAAAGCCAGCTACCATTAAGACGGAGACAAGTAGCAATCCCAAAACTTCATAAAGCGTATTATGCACAGTCTGTATCCATATTAAAACGCATCGATAAGTCGATAGCATGTAAGTGTTTAGTGATCGCACCCGTTGAAATAAAGTCAACGCCAGTCTGTCCGAGTTGGAACAAATTACCAAAACCAACATTGCCAGATGCTTCTAACGGGATTTTACCCTTGGTGAGCATCACCGCTTGCCGGATGTCGGATAGCGAGAAATTGTCGAGCATAATGCGATCGACGGGCAGTGTGAGTGCAACGTGCAGTTCGGATAGGCTTTCGACTTCGACTTCGATAAATGTGTTGGGATGTTGTGCTTTGGCTGCGCTAACCGCTGCTGCAAGTCCGCCTGCTGCCATAATATGATTTTCTTTAATTAAAATAGCATCAAATAGTCCAATACGATGATTGACACCACCGCCAATCCGCACTGCGTACTTTTGTGCGAGTCGTAAGCCCGGTAAGGTTTTGCGTGTATCGAGCAGCTTAGTCATGCCGTGTGCATCCAGTTCTCGTACATAATGACGGGTAACGGTTGCTGTACCCATTAAGGTTTGTAAAAAATTGAGTGCGGTGCGCTCGCCCGTTAGTAAGCTTCTTGCGTTACCGCTAAGTTTGCAAATGATGCTATCTGCATCAAGGTCATCACCTTCATTACAATGCCAATCAATGTGTATGCTTTGATCGAGTTGCTTAAAGACTTCGTTAAGCCATGCCTGTCCGCACATGACGCTTGCTTCTCGACAAATAATGGTTGCTGTTGCTGTGCGTTCTGCAGGAATTAATCCTGCGGATAGGTCGCCATGCCCAATGTCTTCATTGAGTGCTAAACGAACTTCGTTGATAAGCCAAGCTGAATTTTGCATTGTAATACACTAAACTAAACCAAAAATGATTTTTAATTATAACAAGAATGGAGCAGGCTATGCGCATAGATACGCAAGCTGGTTTGTTAATAGGTGCGAATTTCTGTGAAACTGCGCATTGTGATGACAGAAAAGCAGCAGACGACATGTCATTGATTGTGGTTCATGGCATCAGTTTGCCGCCCGGTCAGTTTGGTGGTAGTGATGTCATCGACTTATTTCAGGGAACACTGGACTGTAATAAGCATCCTTACTATGCGCAGTTGAGTGGTGTTAAGGTGTCGTCGCATGTGTTTATTCGACGAGATGGTGAGGTAGTGCAGTTTGTGCCTTTTCATTTGCGGGCGTGGCATGCTGGTATGTCGCGTTTTGCCAATCGCACCGCGTGTAATGACTTTTCGATTGGTATCGAGTTGGAAGGTACAGACACGAGTAGTTACACCGATACGCAGTATGAGTCCTTAAATGCGGTGTTGGTTGCTTTGCGCGACGCTTATCCGAGCTTGGCACAAGCGCCAGTGGTTGGGCATAGCGATATTGCACCTCAGCGAAAGACAGACCCTGGACTAGGTTTCGATTGGGGACGAGTGAAATGAAAGCAAAAGTATGGTTGAGTGTGTCGGCGATGAGTATGGCGTTGGCTGTTGGGTTGGGGGCGTTTGGTGCGCATGCCTTAGCGTCGGTGTTAGATGTCAAACAGTTGGCAACATGGCAAACGGCGGTGCAGTATCACCTCATTCACGGGCTAGCCTTGTTTGCCGTGGCGATTTGGTTGCAAGGTCAAGCGCCTATTTGGGCGACCAAAGTTGCATGGGGGTTGTTGCTCGGCATGCTGTTATTTTCGGGAAGTTTATACGCTTGGGTGCTGACGGGTTGGCATCCGCTTGTCTTCGTTACGCCGATTGGTGGTAGTGTTTGGTTGATGAGTTGGTTGGGTTTGGCTTGGAAGGCATCACGGGATTAATGCCTAAGAAAGGGTATAATGTTCTGCATTATTGCTGTTATTCAGGAAAATCCATGTCAGTCCCCGAAATTGAACAAACACGCCAATGGGTCGAAAAGGTCGTTATTGGCTTAAACCTTTGCCCTTTTGCCAAGCCAACGGTTGATAACAATCGCCTGCACTACCTTGTCAGCGAGGCGCGTAATGCGAAAGCTTTGTTCAAAGATTTTACCGATGCTTTATGGGACTTAAAAAACCATGAGATGAGCGAGCGCGAAACCACCTTGCTGATTGCACCTTGGGCAATGCACGACTTTTTGGATTTTAATGACTTTGTCGGTGTGTGCGAAGACGCTATTGCCGATTTAGAGCTGGACGATGACTTTCAGGTTGCTTATTTTCATCCGCAATTTCAGTTTGAAGGTACTGAAG
>CAZSGH010000032.1:3880-6000 GCA_964606405.1 uncultured Francisella sp. | reverse complement strand
GATGACTTTCAGGTTGCTTATTTTCATCCGCAATTTCAGTTTGAAGGTACTGAAGTGGATGATGTCGAAAACTATACCAATCGAGCGCCTTTCCCGACGCTGCATTTGTTACGCGAAGCCAGTATCGACAGAGCCATTGCCGTGATGGCAAACCCCGATGAGATTTATGAGAATAATATTCGCACCTTGCAAAAGTTGGGGTTAGATGGGTTGAGGGCATTGGGTGTGACGCAATGATCACCTTCCGCAATCTCTCTTTTTACCGTGGTGACCAGCAGTTAGTTAAAGATGCCAACCTAACCATTAACACGGGCTGGCGTTTGGGCTTTGTTGGGCATAATGGTACGGGTAAGTCGAGTTTGTTTTCGTTGTTGTTGGGTGGCTTATTGCCCGATGCGGGTGAAGCCCTGATTGCGAAAGATTGGCGTGTTGCGCATATGGCGCAAGAAGTTGATGCCTTAGAGCAAAGCGCGATAGATTATGTACTCGATGGTGATGTTGCTTTGCGTGATATTGAGCGTAACTTAGCGACTGCCGATGATCATACCGACCCGATGCAGTTGGCGCATTGGCACGAGGCCTTCGATACCATGCACGGCTATTCGGCCAAGCCACGCGCTCAAGCGTTATTGGCAGGGCTTGGATTTAGCCAAGATAAACTTGATAGTCCCGTGCGCAGCTTTTCGGGTGGTTGGCGTATTCGATTGAATTTGGCGCGTACGCTCTATCAGCCGTCGGAATTATTATTGCTCGATGAGCCAACCAACCACTTAGACTTAGAAACGGTGTTATGGTTGCAAGACTTCTTAAAAGCCTATCAGGGCACGCTTATTTTAATCTCGCATGACCGCGATTTTTTAGATGATGTCTGTACCCATACCTTGCACATTCATAGTCAAAAGCTAACCTTGTACACGGGTAATTATTCTGCGTTCGAGCGTCAGCGTGCTGAGCGCATGGCGTTAGAGCAGTCGATGTACGTTAAGCAACAAGCACAACGTGCGCATTTAGAAGATTTTGTGCGTCGCTTTCGAGCGAAAGCAACCAAAGCCAAACAGGCTCAAAGTCGCTTAAAAGCACTAGAGCGGATGCCGATGGTGCAGTTGGCTCATGCCGATTCGCCCTTTAGTTTTAGCCTACCAGCCAATGAGAAGATGTCCAGCCCATTAATGACGCTCAAGTTTGCTGACTTGGGGCATGGCGACAAAACGATTCTAAGTAAAGTGAACTTTTCGTTACTACCTGGTATGCGTATCGGGCTGCTAGGTCCGAATGGGGCAGGGAAGTCGACGCTGATTAAAACCCTGACGGGTGAGATTCGCCAGTTGGCAGGTAAGCGACTGGTCGGTGACCACTTAACCATTGGCTATTTCTCGCAGCATCAAACCGAAGCTTTAGATGCAGATGCCTCGCCACTGTTGCATTTACAACGGCTATCGCCAACCACCAAAGAGCAGGAACATCGTGACTTTTTGGGTGGTTTTGGTTTTGCGGGTGATGCGGCGTTAGCAACGGTCGGTAATTTTTCGGGGGGTGAAAAAGCACGTTTGGCATTGGCGTTATTGGCATGGCAACGCCCGAATTTGTTATTGCTCGATGAGCCAACCAACCACTTAGATTTGGATATGCGCGAAGCACTGGTTATTGCGTTGCAAGAATTTGAGGGTGCGATGGTGTTGGTGTCGCATGATAGGCACTTACTGGCGAGTACTGTCGATGAGTTTTGGATGGTTGCCGATGGCTGCGTTCAGCCTTACGATGGCGATTTGGACGATTATGCTTCTTGGCTAAAAGATCGACAAAAAGCGCAACAAGCCAGTGCAGTCACGCAGAGCGTTTCGACTGACACGAATACGGTTAAGGTTGATAAAAAACAAGACCGTAAAGAAGCCGCCGAGCAGCGCGAACGCTTACGCCCGTTAAAGCAAAAAGTACAAAAGCTCGAAAAAGAAATGGAAAAGCTCGGTGCTGAATTGGCTACGGTCGAAGCACTACTCGGCGATGCCAGTATTTACGAGGCTGATCAGAAAGCCAAGTTACAGCAAGCCTTGCAGCAGCAAGGTAGCTTAAAAAGTCGCTTGGCAGAGGTTGAGGAAGAGTGGTTGATGCTCAGTGATGAG
>CAZSGH010000032.1:0-3780 GCA_964606405.1 uncultured Francisella sp. | reverse complement strand
TGTATCTGTGATAAAATAAACTTATCGAGTTAAGAAGAGAAAAATTTTATGGACAATCAACAACAGAAGCACACGCCTAAATGGGCTTATCCAGCAGCCATTGCTTTATTAGCCGCTTTGGTTTACATTCAATCGCATTACTTTTCGGCAGAAACCACATCGGTTAGTCAAAGTCATTCGGTGCATTCGCAAAAATCACACGGTTAAGTGCCTGTCGCTGACAGGTGCTTTCTGCTATCATTTCATCCTATTTTATTGTGTAAGAATTAGGATGCGCCATGCAACAAGCACTCACTTTCGATCCAGAGCTGATTAAAAAATACGATCGTCTTGGGCCGCGCTACACTTCTTATCCTACTGCTGTGCAGTTTCATGAAAATTTCACCTTAGACGATTATGCGCAAGCGGCAACACGCTCGAATGAGTCTAACCGTTTATTATCTTTGTATGCGCACATTCCTTTTTGTAATACGGCGTGTTTTTATTGCGCTTGTAACAAAATTCCCACCCGCGACCGCTCACGCTCTGCCCCTTATTTAGAACGTTTGTATCACGAGATGACCATGCAGTCTAAGCTGTTTGATAAGAGCCGAGTCGTCGATCAAATGCACTTAGGCGGTGGTACACCGACTTTTATCAGTAATGATGAAATGAAACAACTCATCGATATGATGCGTGCCAATTTTAATCTGCGCGATGATGATGAGGGTGAGTATTCTATCGAAATCGACCCTCGCGAAGCTGATGCCAAAAGCGTTAAGCTGTTGCGTGAGTTGGGCTTTAACCGCATGAGCTTGGGTGTGCAGGATTTTGACCCAGCCGTGCAAAAAGCGGTTAACCGCATTCAGAGTAAAGAGGAAACCTTCGAGGTGCTTTATGCTGCGCGTGACAATGGCTTTAAGTCGATTAACGTCGATTTGATTTATGGTTTGCCACTGCAAAACGAAGACAGTTTTATTCGTACCGTTGACCGTATTTTAGAAGCGAGTCCTGATCGTATTACGGTGTTCAACTATGCGCATTTGCCTAGCATGTTCCCAGCGCAAAAGCGCATGAATGAAGCGGATATGCCTAATGGTGATACTAAGTTGCGCATGTTGGCGATGACCATTGAGCACTTACAAGCAGCGGGTTATGTTTATATCGGTATGGATCATTTCGCCAAGCCGAACGATGAGTTAACCATTGCGCAACGCGAAGGCAAGTTGTACCGTAACTTCCAAGGGTATTCGACCCATGCGGATTGCGATTTAATTGCGCTTGGCTCGACCAGTATTTCATCGATTGACAATACCTACTCGCAAAACCTACGCGGACTGGATGATTACACCGCTAAAATCGATGCCAATGAGTTGGCGATTTTCCGTGGTGTGACACTGACGCGTGATGATGAAATTCGTCGTGCCATTATTATGCGTTTAATGTGTGACTTTGCTTTGGACTTCGATGCTTTTGGTAAAGCATGGGGCATTGATGGTATGAGTTACTTTGCGCAAGAACGCGAAGCCTTAGCGGAATTTGCTGCTGATGGTTTGCTCAAAATCGAAGGAAGTCGTATCGAAGTGCAACCTGTTGGGCGCATGATGGTACGTGTGATGGCGGTGGTGTTCGATATTTATAATCGCGTGAAGGCGACGGGTAAGTTTTCGAAAATTATTTAATGGCATCTCGCTTCCTTTACCTAAGGTAGAGGATGAACAAGCACTGCTTTGCGCTTTTTGTGTGGGTTGAAAACAGATGATGAGTTCAGAAAAGCCAATAAAGCGATCTATTTATAAAACCATTACTATTGCGATGCTATTTATCTTTTTGACAGGGATTCTTGTTCGCGCTAGCATTGGTACTTATATGTTGCAAAACATGGCGGAGGAGATTGTAGGAGAGCAATTGACCAGCAGTGTTGCGTTGGTCAGCGATGAAGTTGATCGTGCGTTGACCTTGCGTCTGCAGTTTTTGCAGGCCGTTGCACAGCAGTCGGAAAGGCTCGATTTATCCTCAGCAAGTGCTTGGCAAACCTATTTCAACAGTTATCCTTTTATTAGTACACTCTTTGCAGATGGTCTTTCTATCTATATTAAGCAAGACGATCATCAATTAGCTAGTCTGTTGGTTGATGTGCCTGAACAGAACTACCGTCAAATGGATTTGTTTGCTGCCATGCAAGCTACCATCGTTCAAAATAAACCGCTATTGAGTCGTGTTGCTAGTAATGATCCTGCAGGGTTGCCTCACTTGGCATTGTCTGCGCCCATACATGATGAAGCGGGTAAGCCTGTTGGGGTTTTGTTGGGTACTGTCGATGTGTTGCGTCTTGATTTCTTAAGTAAGTTACAAAAGAGCAGTAGTTACCATAATCGTTATTATTTACTGGCAGCTTCTGCATCGGATGATATTAGTTTTTATCTCGATCAGCAAATACATCGCAATGCACGCGATTTGTCTCCTAACGCGCTGTTTGAGCGCTATCGTGCGGGCTATGAAGGTTATGGCAAGGTTGCTAACTTGGAAGGTGTTGAAAGCTTAACTGCTGCTAGTCCTGTGGGCACTACTGGTTGGTCGCTAATGATTGCTGTGCCAACGAAGGGGGCGATAGTTGAGCCAGTTCGCAGCTTCCTGATACGGGTGTTGATCGTGACCGTTGTGATAATGTTGGTTGCTTTTTTGGTATTGTCTTGGTTGATCAGAAGTCAATTGAATCCCTTAATTTCTGCAGCTAAAAGTGTCCTTGCTTGGACGCAGAGTCACCAGTATCCACAACCCATTCCCATCATTCGTCACGATGAAATTGGTGAGCTGGTGGGTGGCTTTAATCTGTTGTTGGCTAAGTTGCAGCGCCGAGAAGAAAAACTACGCTTACTGGCGAATGTTTTTACTTTTGCGCGAGAAGGGATTTTGATTACAGATGTCCAAGGAAATATTATCGATGCGAATGAGGCGTTTGCTGAGATTACGGGCTATACGCGTGACGAAGTCATTGGCTGTAATCCTAAAATGTTAAGCTCTGGTCGACAGAATAAAGATTTCTATCAGACAATGTGGCAGCGTTTGCTGGATAGTGGCTTTTGGTACGGTGAGATTTGGAATCGTCGTAAAACAGGCGAAGTTTATGCGGTCATGTTGACCATCAGTACGGTGCGGGATACTCAGGGATGTGTTGAATATTATCTTGCCTTGTTTTCGGATATTACACACCTGAAAGACAATGAGCAACGTCTCGAGCGCATTGCTCATTATGATACCTTAACGGGATTGCCGAATCGGGTGTTGTTTGCTGATCGCATGCAACAGGCTATGCTGCAAGCGCAGCGTAGTCAACGGTTAATGGGGGTGGTGTTTATCGATTTGGATGGGTTTAAAACAGTCAATGACACATATGGACACGAGGCAGGCGATCACGTATTAATAACGGTAGCAGCGCGGATGAGTGAGGCGCTTCGCGAGGGAGATACCTTGGCGCGTTTAGGCGGGGATGAGTTTGTTGGGGTTCTATTAGATTTACAATCTCCAGAGGTCTGTGATCGTATTTTAAGACGCTTGTTGGCTTCGGCTTCGGAGCCAGTCTTATGGCATAACCAGCTATTGTTTGTATCTGCTAGTATTGGTATGACTTACTACCCTCAAGAAACAGATATTGCCGCGGATCAACTGATGCGTTTAGCCGATCATGCCATGTATCAAGCCAAAACCGCTGGTAAAAATCAGTATGTGGTGGCTTGATGTTAGCATGTCGTAATAAACTTAAAACGGACACCCCATCGCACGAGCACGCTCTTTGATGGC
>CAZSGH010000031.1:34061-34392 GCA_964606405.1 uncultured Francisella sp. | reverse complement strand
CTTATATTGGGATATCAAGGATCGCCAGATCCTGCAGTATCGTCTGAACTGGCGCAAACTCCAGGTGGCACAGGCATTATGTTTATGTTGGTATTGGTATATCACATTTATTTTTCTATAAAAGCATCATCGCTTCAGATTGCAAGATTGATTAAGGATGGTTATGTGCAAAAAGAAATAACACTAGCAGTTAACAAGGATGCTGCTATATCGGCATTTGCAACTAAAAATCAGTAAGAAGCATGGTAAAAATTAAACAATATTTAATGACCATATATGTGATTGGAGTATTAGGCGTTAGTGCTCTTGAGTATACCCCATATTTAGGCTT
>CAZSGH010000031.1:0-34051 GCA_964606405.1 uncultured Francisella sp. | reverse complement strand
GTATTATATGGCCAGCGTTGCTTGCGATTGGTGCTATTTCTAAGTAGATTAAACTCCATTAGTTGTATCCTTTGTCGTCATAACTTGCAACTCCCGCGAACGCGGGAGTTGCTGCGTAGAGCACTTCGTAAAATCAGAAGATCATCAAATACGATAGGCTTTTTGTAGCTTATTGATTATTTTTTGTTTGCTGTGCGTTTTTTAAAGACGATACTGCTGCAGCGTTTGAGTCTCTTTCCAAGCGAAGCGACTCCCCACTACCATGCCCAGTGTGCTGGCTAATAGACCCCACCATTGTGCGCTAACAAGCGCATCGGGAAATGCCAACTCGCAGCCAATCCAAACACTTAGTCCTAATAAGATTGACCACCAAGCACCGACTTTATTGGCTTTTGCCCAAAATAGTCCCGCCACCAAAGGCACAAAAGCAACAACTAAGGTAACTTTATAGGCTGCCTCGACCATGGCATGAATACCCGTATCATGTTGGCGAGACCAAAGTGCATACCAACAAACCAATACAGCAAAGCCAATTAAGACCGCTCGTGTTAGTAATAGTAGCTGTTTATCGCTTAGGGGTTTGGTGAACAGTCCTTTGAGTAAGTTTTCGGTAATCATAAAGCTAGGTGCTAGCAAGGTGCTGGCAGACGTTCCCATAATCACACCAACCAGTGCGCCATAAAAAACGACTTGGGCAAATAGGGGTAACTGCTGTTCGATCATGCGCGGTAATAGCGACTCGCCATCGGTTTGCATGATGTGACTGACGAATTCAGGATTGATTAAGTTAGTCGTGTAAGCCATAAACAGCGGTACGGCTGTAAACAGTAGATAAAGGCTGCCGCCTAATATCGCACTCCATGCCGCAATGTTTTCGTTACGCGCAGCATTGGCGCGTTGGAAAACATCTTGTTGGGGCACAGAGCCAAAAGCAAGGGTAATAAAAGAAGTCAGCATTGCCAGTGCCAGTAGTGGCGTAACCTCTTCTTTGAAGCTAAAGGCATCGTGTGCAATAGCATGATCAATGACAGATTCGACGCCACCCACTTGGCTAGCTAATAACCAAGCAATGCTGCTTAGGCTGATAACGGTAATGACAATTTGAATTGATGTCGTGATTGCTACCGACCACAAGCCCCCAACAATGGTATACATTAACACGATGCCAGTACCGAGCATAATGCCTTGCTCGACGCTAACAAGGTTGCTAGAGAGCAAGTGAATCATCATGCCCAGTGCGGTAATCTGTGCAGCAACCCAGCCCAAATAAGACAAAGCAATAGCAATACCTGTCAGCACTTCGATGCCCCGATCATAGCGACGACGATAAAAGTCACCAATGGTCATCATGTTTAAACGATATAAACGGCGTGCGAAAAATAGTCCGAAAATAATCAAACAGGCAGCAGCACCCAATGGATCAGAAATTAAACCAATGACGCCGTCTTCCATAAAGGTAGCGGGAATGCCCAATACCGTTTCTGCGCCAAACCATCCTGCAAACATCATCGCGGTTACCATGCTCAGCGGTAACGATCGCCCCGCTGTATAGAAATCGTGTGCCGAATGAACGCGTCGCGCTGCCCATAAGCTCACGGCAAGAGAAACGACAATATACAGGATAACGAAGGTTAGGAGCATGATTTAGACCCCCCTCTTAGCTCGCATCTCGTTCGGCGCTAAGCACATCAGGCATGTTGCGTAGGCGGCGAAGTACGCCTTGTAAATGGTCTAGATCGCGCACCGTAATGGTAAAGTGCATGACGCTGTGATGATTGTCTTTATCCGCATTATCAACACTTTCAATGTTAGACCCTTCTGTTGCGATGGTATTAGCAACCATAGCGAGTACGCCGCGCTTATTTTGTGTTTCAACCGTAATCGCGACGGGGAACTCGCTATTAATGCCTTCTTCCCATTGTACATCGAGCCATTTTTCGGGGTGTTTTCGGAAATTGGACAGGTTTGGGCAGCTCGTACGGTGAATAACCAAACCCCGCTCACTGCTAATAAAGCCCATAATGCAATCACCAGGGACGGGATGGCAGCAGTGCGCATAGCTTAACGCCAAGCCTTCTGTTCCAGAGATGTGTAGCGGTTGCGGCAAGGTAGGTACTGGATTGCTTTCGTTTAGTCCATCGGCTATTTGTTTGGCAACGAGGGCAGGTAAGCGATTGCCTAGCCCGATTGCCATGAGTAATTCGCTCCAGTCGGCTGCCTTAAGCTCGAGCAACAGATGTTGTTGTTGGTTGGCAGGAATCGGGGTATTGGGTACACCCAGCGCGTGTAGTGCTTTTTTGAGCAGGCGATCGCCTAGTGCGATGGCATGCTCGCTATGCTGATTTTTAAGATAGTGGCGAATTTGGCTGCGCGCTTTTGCGGTAGTCACAAAATCGAGCCAGTTCGGGTTGGGGGCGGGAGCGCTACCTCGAACAATTTCAACCGTTTGGCCGTTTTGTAATTGCGTCTTGAGTGGTACGGGCATTTTATTGACGCGGGCACCAATGCAGGTATTTCCTAACTTAGTATGTACAGCGTATGCAAAGTCAATCACTGTCGCACCGCGTGGCAAGGTTTTAATATCGCCATCGGGCGTAAAGACGTAAAGGCTGTCAGGGAACAAGTCAATTTTGACTGTTTCTAAAAAGTCGAGCGAATTACCCGCACTTTGCTGCATTTCGAGTAAATGCCTTACCCATTCTTGAGCACGCTGATCGGCAGCAGCGACTTTAGAAGAACCATTCAGTTTATAAGACCAATGCGCAGCGACACCATGTTCGGCAAGCGTATGCATATCGTTAGAGCGAATTTGTACTTCGATATGGACACCTTGTGTTGCGAACAGAACGGTATGTAACGACTGGTAGCCATTAGGCTTTGGGATAGCAATATAGTCTTTAAACTTACCTGGTACTGGTTTATACAAAGAATGAATCATGCCCAAAGTTCGGTAGCAGGCATCCGCATTATTGACAATGATGCGGAAGGCATAAATATCCATCACCTCATTAAAGTGTAGATGTTTTTGCTTCATTTTTTTGTATAGACTGAACAGGTGTTTTTCACGTCCTTTAACATCGCAAGTGATGCCTTCCAGTGTGAGACGATGAGAAATGGCATCGGTAATTTGCTCAACTAACTCTTTGCGATTGCCGCGCGCTTTGCGTACGCCCTCTGCTAGTACGCGTGCGCGAACAGGAAACTTGGCTGTAAAGCACAAGTCTTCTAACTCCATACGCCATGCGTTAATGCCAAGGCGAGCGGCAATGGGGGCGTAAATATCTAATGTTTCGCGAGCAATACGTCGTCGCTTATCGGGACGCATGCTACCTAAGGTGCGCATGTTGTGTAAGCGATCTGCAAGTTTAATGAGAATGACGCGCAAATCGCGCGCCATCGCCATTAACATTTTGCGGAAGTTTTCGGCTTGTGCCTCTTGTGGGCTGGAAAATTCGAGTTTTCCGAGCTTGGTAACCCCTTCGACAAGATTGGCAACATCATCACCAAAGCGTTCGGCAATATCGATGCGGCTAATAGGAGTATCTTCGACCACATCGTGCAAAATTGCAGCAGTTAAACTATCAACATCTAGATGAATATCGGCTAAAATGCCCGCGACAGCAAGCGGATGAGTGATGTAAGGCTCTCCGCTTTTGCGGGTTTGTCCTTCGTGCGCCTTCGCACCAAACCAAAAGGCCGAGCGAAGTCGGTCTTGTTGTTCGGGCTTAAGATAGCTGGTTTTGTGAAGTAATGTTTGCAGACAGTTAGGATCTGACAGCGGAGCATCCTCGCAAGGCGGCGCAGTGCCGCAATCCTTGTCCATCTGCTAATTGCTTTTTATTTAATAGAAGTAAGGAGGTGTTTCTTCGTCAGCCAAGATAGTTTTTGGGCTGATTTGATGTGCCGCTAATTCGCGTAAGGCAACCACGGTTGGTTTGTCTTGTTCCCACTCAATCGTTGCCGATGCTCCGCGAGAGAGCTGACGAGCACGCTTAGCGCCAACCAATACTAATTCAAAACGATTTTCTACCTGATCTAGGCAATCTTCTACGGTCACGCGCGCCATATAAACCTCTTTAAGCTATTTGACCTTTCATTATAACGCAGTTGTCTGTATAAAATCTATGTGCTGCGTTTTGAAAATGCCAATCTCACCAATAAGTAAGTCAATGTGTTCTAATATTAAGCCTTGAGCACCGATAGATGTGTCTTCAGTTTCTTGAGTGCAGCGGTTTCGATCTGACGAATTCGCTCTAGTGATACGCCAAACTGTACAGCTAGGTCAGCCAAGGTTGCTTTGTCGTCACGTAAAATCCGCGCTTCAATAATCTGCTGCTCACGTGGCGTTAAGGTTGCTAAGGCGTCACGAACTAAAGCAACTTGATTACGCTCTTCTTCTTCTTCGATGGCTAACTGTTCTGGCATCGCACGTTGATCAACTAGTGTAAGCTGTGGTGCATCATCTTCGTTGTCATCGTTTGGTACGGCTACCGATACCTCTGGGGAAGACAGACGCAGATCCATTGCCAAGACTTCTTCGGGTTTTACGCCTAGCTCTTGTGCAATGCGAATGGCTTGCGTATGTGTCACCGCATCAAGACTGTCTTTGTGGCTGCGCAATTTGAAAAAGAGTTTACGCTGTGCTTTGGTGGTGGCGATTTTAACCATGCGCCAGTTACGTAACACATATTCATTAATTTCGGCACGAATCCAATGGCTGGCAAAGGTCATTAAGCGTACACCAGCACTGACATCGAAGCGTTTTACTGCCTTCATTAGCCCAATGCTACCTTCTTGAATTAAGTCGGCTTCTGGCAGACCATAACCCTTGTAGCCGCGAACGATAGGTACAACATGGCGTAGATTGCATAATACCAACTGTTCAGCAGCACGCAAGTCTTGATGGTCATGATAACGACGTGCCAGCTCGATTTCTTCCTCAGCACTTAATTGTGGCAGTGAGCGAATGAGGCGCAGATAACCATTCAAGTCATTGCTTGGTTCTGCTAACACGAGGGCTTGTGCGCTGGTTGGTTTCCAGGTGGTCAGGTCTTTATGACTCATAAGTCTGTGAACTCCTGTTAAAAATAATGAAACGCTTATCTTTTAATTCTAAGAAGAAAATAAGCCACCGTCAAGATGACGGCGGCTCATTTCATTAAAGATGCCTATGATTTAACCGTTGTTGCTAATGATCCATCCAAGGCAACGGTTATTGGTGTTTCAGTCTCTGTAGTCTCTTTTGTGGCGGTATCTAGTGCGGCTCGCTCGTTATCCATTTGCGCAAAGGCGCGTTCAAAGTCTTCGTCACTATCCAGCGCATTGTCCACAATAGCATCTTTCGGCGGTTCGTGTGCTAAATTCGACTGAGTAAAGTCTAAGGTAGCATCACGAGCAATGGCATCGTTGATGCTGTCTAATCCCATGACACTAACCACGCCCGCAGTGGCCGCTGCTGGTACGTCAGAACTAGGTGGGTTAGTTGGTGGCGGGGTGTCTGCCGCTGCTTTTTCGGCAAGACGCTGATTGACCATGCGTTCACCAAACCATAATCCAGCTTCATACATTAGCCACATGGGTACGGCTAATAAGGTTTGCGAGATGACATCGGGTGGTGTAATAAATGCCGCAATCGAAAAAGCGCCAACGATCACATAAGGGCGTGCATGGCGCATTTTTTCAGGGCTAACCATATTGGTCACCAACAATAATACGGTGATGACGGGTACTTGGAAAGCCAAGCCGAAGGCAAAAAACATGCCGATAACAAAATCTAAATAAAGTTGGATGTCAGTACCGATTTGAACACCATCGGGTGTTGTTCCTGCCATAAACTTGAAAACAAGCGGGAAAACAATATAGAAAACAAAAGCACCGCCGGCGTAAAACAAAAAGGTGCTTGCCATTAGCATAGGTGCAGCGAGCTTCTTTTCGTTTTGGTAAAGTGCAGGCGCAATAAATGCCCACAGTTGATACAAAATAAATGGCATAGCTAAAAAAATAGCAGCGATGAGCGCTAGCTTTAAGGGTGTTAAAAACGGAGAAATAACACCAATCGCCATCATACTGCTACCTTGCGGTAAATGACTGGTTAACGGCTCCGCCATAAAGCTATATAAGTCGTTAGCAAAGGGGAATAGTACCAAAAAAACAACAATAATGGCTAAAATTGCACGAACCAAACGGTCACGAAATTCTAATAAATGCCCAACGAGAGACATTTCTTGATCGCTAATCGGAGGTGTTGTTGTCGATTCTGTTGTCATGCCTGTTTCACTGTGTTCGATACTTCAACTGAGCCTGTACTTTCTGTTGGTGCAAGTGTAGGAGGTGGTTCAGGAATGTTGGGTGCTTTCGACAACATGACGCCATCCGATTGCTGATGGTAGTAAGGTGGTAGCTCTTCATAAGCTTCACGACCAAAAGTAGGGCGCTGAATTTCGGCTAAATCAGGTTCGTCAGTGCTTAGCGTTGGCGTGTTTTGCGCAGCATTATGCGCTTCAGCCTCGCGGTGTTGACGACGAATCTCTTCGGTGCTGGGGCGATTGTACAGAGAATAATCTACCTCTGCTACGCTCGACTGAATATCGTTCTTCAGTGTTTCGCCCAAGTTTTGTAGCTGTGCCGCTTCTTTCGATAGGTCAAGTTGCTGGCGTAAAGCAGCAATTTCTCCGTGTAAGTCGGTATCGCTACGAACATTGTCAATAAAGCGTTTCACTTTGCCGACAGCGCTACCAATACCACGTGCCACCTCAGGTAAACGCTCAGGACCAATCACCACCAAGCCAATGATGAGAATCAGTAGTACTTCTGAAAAACCAACTTCAAACACAACAACTCCTTGCGTGTCTTGGCAGTACTAACTACCGCTAAGACAGAAAATAAGCATTAACCGTGGTGGTTATGCTGTGGAGCTTGTGTTGGTGCAGTCGTTGGATTCGCTGCCGCCACAGGAGCAACAGTTGGTTGCTGTGTCAGTGGTTGCGGTTGCGCTGTTGGTGCGACTTGAGCATCGTACACATTTCCAGCAGCTGGCGTTTCGCCTTCTTTTTTATCCGTAACGGCATCTTTAAAGCCCTTGATTGCAGCACCTAAATCACCACCAACATTACGTAGGCGTTTTGCGCCAAACAACACTAAAACAATGGCTAAAACCAACAGTAGATGCCAAATACTCAAACCCATGACGATTTCCTCAAAAAATGATTAAGTTAATTACCCAACAGATGAATGTGAACATGAAAGACTTCCTGTCCGCCGCCTTCACCCGTATTAATTTGTGTTCTGAACCCAGCGTCCAGACCATGCGCTTTTGCCAGTTGTGGCAGTAGCAGCATCATGTGTCCCATCAGATCCTTGTCTTCTGGGGTCAGTTCAAACAAACTGGCAATTTCCTTTTTAGGGATGACCAGTAGGTGAACACGTGCCCTAGGATTAATATCCTTAAAGACAACCACGCGATCATCTTCATAAACAATATCCGCAGGAATCTCACGGCGAATAATCTTACCAAATACGGTGCTCATTGTGCATGTTTCCACGTTAAAGCAAGCATTAAGGGGTGACTTAATGGTCGCGGTTAGCTTTTTCCACGTGCCCAGAAACGCCGAAGCGCCGAGCCAGTTCTTGTAGAACTTGATTGTGGTCGATGTTATGGTGCGCCAATAATACCATGCTATGGAACCATAAGTCCGCCATTTCGTAGATGATTTCGTCTTTATCCTCGATTTTGGCAGCTAACCCTGTTTCCATGCACTCTTCGGCCATCTTGCCGCAAATCTTATCTGTGCCTTTGGCAAACAGGCTGGCGACATAAGAAGATTTGGCATCTTGACCTTTGCGGCTTTCAATAACGGCTGCGAGTGCGGATAAGCTATCTAATTGATTATTTTGCATAAAGTTCCTTTGGGTCTTTTAGGACTGGGTCCACTGCTTGCCAGTGTCCAGTTTGCTGGTTTAACGCTAAATAAAAACAGCTTTTGCGCCCCGTATGGCAAGCAATGCCGCCCGTTTGGCGAACTTTAAGTAGTAACACGTCACCATCGCAGTCTAAACGAATCTCTTCAATTTGCTGTGTATTGCCCGACTCTTCACCTTTGTGCCACAAACGATTGCGCGAACGCGACCAGTAAATGGCTTCACCCTTTTTTAAGCTTAGCAGTAAAGATTCTTTGTTCATCCAAGCGACCATCAGAATGTCGCCAGTATCCACGTCTTGAGCGATGGTGTTTAACAGTCCTTTTTCATCCCACGTAATGGCATCGAGCCAAGGGAGGTTGGTGTTGACGTCTTTACTCATATATTTGATTCCCAGTCAACGAGTTTTAGGTCGCTTACACGACCAAATTCACGTGTGTTATGTGTGACAAGCGTTAAATTGTTTGCGCGTGCGATAGCAGCGATTAAGGTATCGTTCGGACCGATGGGTGTGCCTTTGTTGAGAAGTTCGGCATGAATCTGTCCATAATGTTCGGCACACATATCATCAAATGAGAAGCTTGTTAAGGGGGCAAAGAACCCATTGAGTAACGCCAAGTTGGCTTCTATACGTTGGCTTCGACGTGCACCATACAAAAGCTCTGCTCTAACAACACTACAGATAGCTATTTCTGAAGGATGATGTTTGCGTAGGTTCTCCATAATGCACGCATTTTTATTGTTGAGCAATTGGATGCATACATTTGTGTCGAGCAAATAGGTCATGAAAACGCAATCCGATCTTCTAAAGGTAAGCCGTCTGCACGAACCAAGGGTTCACCGTGCCATTGTCCAAAAAGCTCAAAATAACCTTCTGGCCATGCGTTGTGCTCAGATACATCTTTTTTAATAAGCTCGGCAAGATAACGTGACAGGTTTAAGCCTGCTTGTGTTGCACGATGTTGAACTTGTTCTGCTAATGAGTCAGGAACATAACAATAAAGTTGTGCCATGATCTTGCTCCTTTGATTATATGTGGTAACTGTGGATTATAGCACCGTTTGATTTTATTAGCGGTAGGCTGGTTAAGAAAATAAAGTTTGTATGTCATTTTTAGCGTAGAGACGACTGTTTCTAATTCTATGTTTGACGTGCCAATTTATGCTTTTTGTACAGGCAGTCTAAAGCTATGATAAATTTTATTAATGCATGCATTAATAAAGAAATGCGTCAATTTGTCACATGTTCATTCGGAGGTGTTTTTGCTAGTATCTTCAAACGAATTTATCGATCTAAAGGAATTTAATGATGAAAAAAATTGCGTTATCAAGTGCCGTTGCTATTTGCTTTGTTTTGCTTGCTGGTTGTGGTGGCGGTGGTGATTCGGCGACGTCTGTTGCAACGACTTCGCTTTCTGGCACTGTCGCGGATGACTATATCGTTGGTGCAACAGTTTGTCTGGATAAAAACAATAATGGTGTCTGTGATACAGGCGAACCATCTGGAACAACAGGCACAAATGGTGCTTATACTCTGACCAATATTACACAAGGTGAAGAAGGTAGTTATCCATTGCTGGTTATTGTGCCAACAGGAGCACAAGATTGTGATGCTTCTGCTACATGTACAACGATCACGCAAGGCTATACCATGAGTGCTCCTGCAGGAAAACATGCATTTATCAGTCCATTAACGACATTGGTTCATCATGAAATGCTCGCATCTAATGCATCTGTTAGCACTGCTGAAACTACCGTAAAAACAGATTTAGGTATTGCGAGTGTAGATGCGTTTACAAACTATATGACGATTTCGGGCGATGCAAACTATACGACAGCACACAATAAGGCAAAATTAGCAGTTCAATCAATGCAATCCAATCTAGCCGCAGTAGGAACAACCGTGGCAAGCGCTGATCCTGATGCAACACGTAAAGCAGTGGCTGCATTTGCGCGTAAAGCAGCTAAATCTGGCACAGCAGTAAGCGACGATAAAGCCACCTTAGAAGCAGCCATTGCAGCTAAAAAAGCAACCATCGCAGCAGCTACTCAAGACATCGAAGTCACATTTGACTTGGTAAATGGCACAACACCTGTTGTATGTGGTACATCAATGTCTTTATTGAATGTTCAATTTGATCGTACTACTGTTACTGCGGTAAATCCAGAAGTGGGTCAAGCAACGAGTGGAAAATTAACCGATACACGCTTTTATGTATCTAATGTCCTGCTTGTGAGTGCACAAGGAGAAAAAACCCCACTTGTTTTAACAAGTAATAATTATCAAGATAAAGGGGTAGCACTGCTTAACTTTGGATATGACTTAACTGGTCATGGCACTGCTTGTAATGCCAACCTAAACAACACCAAGCTTGTCGGTAAAGTGGCGCCAGGTACATATACTGGAATAGAGTTCTCCGTTGGCGTTCCTGTTTATGCCGCAGACACTAACATGAGTCCGCTTAACCATACAAATGCGTCTGATACACAAGTAACTCCTACGCCATTGCAAAATAGTCAAGCATCACAAAGCATGACTTGGAATTGGGCTGGTGGCAGAAAGTTCATGAAAGTTGAATTTGTTCCTGATTCAGGTGTTACGAAAGGAACAGGTCAGTCACCCGTAGCGAATACTCATTGGAACGTTCATTTAGGTTCAACAGGCTGTACCAATAACCCAGCTACTGGTGCTGAGCCAAACTGCAGTAACCCTAACCGTATGGCGTTAAAGTTTAGTAGTTTTGATGCAAGCACAAAGAAAATCGCACTTGATGTTGCGGCATTATATGCCAAGTCTGATTTAACTTACATGGATGCTGTGTCGGTCGGCTGCATGTCGGGCACAACAGACAAAGACTGCCCTGCAATTTTTGAACAACTTGGGCTTGGTTTTCCAGGTGATGGCAAAAATGCAGATGGAAAAACCTTGTACGATGCCAATGGCAACAATACACAAACAATCTTTAAGGTTATGACGAAATAATGTTTTTAAGCAAAATATCGTTATCTAACAAAGCCATCCTGATTGGGATGGCTTTTGTTGTTTTAATTGTGCTTGGTCTTTCTCAATTATATTTGAATAAGGCAACATATGATTGGCATTGGCAATTGCCAGATGGTTTTCCTGAACCTTTTGTGCCAGTTGATAACCCAATGTCTGAAGTTAAGTTTCAACTGGGACGACATTTGTTTTACGATAAACGTCTATCGGGAAATGGCACGATGGCATGTGCTTCTTGCCATTTACAGCATTTGGCATTTACCGACGGTCGCGATAAATCGATTGGTAGCACGGGCGAAAAAACGGATCGTGGCGCAATGTCATTAGTAAACGTGGCCTATTTCCCAACTTTGACATGGGCTAACCCTTCTCTCACTTTATTAGAACGTCAAGCGATGGTGCCGCTTTTTACGGATAATTTACCGGTAGAAATGGGTATAGATCAATCTAATCAGAACGAAGTGCTACGAAGGATCACCCAAGACACTCTCTATCAGCGGATGTTTAAAGACGCATTTCCAGAGGTAACACTGTTAGATTTTAGTCACATTATTAAAGCGATTGCGACTTTTGAGCGTGGCATGATATCTGCAAACGCTAAATTTGATAAAGTTAGGCGCGGTGAGGATTCATTCACGCCCATTGAAACAACTGGAAAAACATTGTTTTACGGTAAAGCACAATGTGCACAATGCCATAGCGGATTAAACTTTAGCGACCAGTTTTACGCTAAAGAATTACCATATATTAATTGGCCTTTTCATAATACTGGTTTATATAATATTGACGGTAAGGGGGCCTATCCTTCTGATAATCAAGGACTCGTTGCAGTGATTCCTGGAGACAGAAATATGGGTAAATTTCGTACACAAGCACTTAGAAACATTGCCTTAACTGCACCCTATATGCACGATGGTTCAATTGCTACCTTAGAAGAAGTGCTTGATCACTATGCTCGTCATGGCAGAGCTGTCTCAAAAGGCGACAATCAGGGTGATGGAAAATTATCGCCGTTAAAAGACCCAATACTTGATAAGGTTGAAATAACAGAGGAAGACAAACCAGCATTGATTGCATTTTTAAAGACATTAACGGATGAGAGTCTATTGACGAATCCTCGCTTCAGTGACCCCTTTATCATTCAGCAAAAATAACAACATATTGAGGAATTTATGTTTTTAATTCGATTAGGTCTGTTGGTAGGGCTTGTTTTGCCTTTGTTACAGGCTTGTCAAGGAGGCAGTAGTGGGACAACGATTACTGACACTTCACTCGTTTCATCTAATTGGACTTGGAGTTTGCCGCCCAATTTCCCAACACCTGTTGTTCCTGATAACAATTTCATGTCTGAAGAAAAGTTTCAACTTGGGCGGCATCTCTTTTATGACAAAAAGTTGTCTGGCAACGGTACTTTCTCCTGTGCTAGTTGTCACCAACAGAACAAAGCGTTTACAGATGGTAGAAAAGACGGGAATGATAATGTTCTAACATTATCGACAGGATCAACAGGGCAAACATTAAACCGAAATGCGCCATCTTTGATTAATAGTGCGTATCATTCAACCTACACATGGGTAAATCCGACACTGTTAACACTAGAAAAGCAAATGGAAACCCCTTTGTTTACGACACAAGTTATTGAAATGGGCGTTGATGATACGAATCGAGCAATTATTCTGCAAAGATTCAAAGATAGCCCTGAATATGTATCCCTTTTCAATTCAGCATTTCCATCAGAAGCAGAGCCCATTCACTTCGATAACATTATTAAGTCAATTTCAACATTTCAAAGAGCTTTATTAACAGGTAATTCAAAGTTTGAACTTTACCAAAAAAACCAAACAACGCTTAGTGCATCGGAAGAAAGAGGTCTCAACTTATTTAATGGCGAAAAGGCTGAGTGCTTTCACTGCCATGGAAGTTTTAATTTCAATGATCAAGTAAACTTTTTAGGTCGCAGACCAGAAGAAAACTTATTTCACAATACGGGTTTGTACAATATTGGTGGTGATGGAACCTTTCCTGCTGATAATCAAGGATTAATTGCTTTCACAGGGAAGTCCTATGATATGGGTAGGTTTAGAGCACAAAGTCTTTGGAATGTTGCAATAACTGGTCCTTATATGCACGACGGTAGTATTGCAACGCTAGAGGAGGTGCTTGATTTTTATGCTAGTGGCGGTAGAAATATTACCTCTGGTGCTTATCAAGGTGATGGACGACTTAACCCATTCAAAAGTGAGTTCATTGGGTTAATTGAGCTGAACACACAAGAAAGAGCCGATATTATAGCCTTCCTAAAAACACTAACTGACGAGACACTGTTAACCAATGAACGTTTTTCAGACCCTTTTAATTAAACTCTGTTTATCATTATTGCTTGTAGTGACATCTTCGGCACAAGCACATGAAAACCACGATACAGGTTATACCGATTTATATTTTGGTATTGGATATCAATATACCAGCAGTGACAATGCTTATCCTGCTGCGCGACTTTCTGGAGTATTAGAAAGTGGCTCTGCGCGAGAGGATGAGCGTGGTGGGATGCTCAGTTACGCTGAAGTTGGCTTTGGTTCTGCCTTTAATGAAACACAAGGTGTTAAAGTTAAACTTGCTAAACATTCGAATACCGATCCAGAGGTCGAGATGGCTTGGTTTGAGGATCGAAATCTTGCAAGCTTAGGATTGGCTTATCGTCTTGGACGTCAAATGGCACCACTAGGTTTTGTAAACCTGCAAGAAGTTCATAACCGAGAATCAGGTATTGCGCCTATTGCGATGCGTGCAGTGATGAATGACGCTTGGATGGTTGATGGTGGTCGTATGGATTATCAACTAGGAAAAGGGTTTGATATCGGATTTGGCTTGTGGCATAACGAGTCGTTCCCTGGCTCGCCTAACATAGCGGGAATGAACATGCGTACCTTGCGTCTTGGTTGGAAAGGACAAGAAATCAAACTGGAAGCAGGTTATGCTCGAGTACAATCGTCTGGGCGTGCCCTAATTTCACAAGGCACAAGCGGTCACACCCATAGTCTACCTTCTTGTGATACAGTCGATCAATACCGAGTATGCTTCAAAGGCGATGCTGATATTTTTAATTTGGCGGCAGAGTGGAAACCTCAATCAACAGGCTTGTGGCTTGGAGGTGAGTGGTTTGTTAAGCAAGATAAGGGTTTGCTAGACAGTTATTATGGTTTGCCATCTTATACTGGAACCTTTTCTGGAGGTTGGATGGATATTGGTTATGCTATTACAGAAACGCTTAATGTGCGTGTCCGTTTAGAGCAAGGGACTGCAGAGCATAATCTAAATGGGGTCAACGCTACTCAAGTTGCAAAACAATCAGGCATTTTAAGTGCTGACAAGGTGCTTGAATCACGGGGAATTATTGTTAATTGGAAGCCATGGAAGGGTCATTTAATTAGCACTGAATGGCATCGAGAAAGTATTCTGAGTCAGGACGTTGACGTGATGATGCTTCGCTATCATTACAGCTTAGCTTATCGGTTGTAGTCTAGAGATGAATTGCGTTTCATAGATGATGTCACATGCCTGTATTAGCATGTGATTGTTAGAGTTTACGCAATCTAATGAGATATTGTCAGTGCAAGTATCTGCGGTTGGACATAAATCACAACCGTACCTCAATCCCTTGTCCCTGCAAATGCAACTTTGCTTGTTCTAGCGTGTACTCACCGAAGTGAAAAATACTGGCAGCCAATACTGCTTCCGCGCCACCATGGATAATACCATCGGCCAAGTCTTGCAAATTGCCAACCCCGCCCGAAGCAATGACAGGAATCGATACGGCATCAGCCACAGCGCGTGTCAACGCTAAGTCGTAGCCTTTTTTTGTGCCGTCACCATCCATACTGGTGAGCAGGATTTCGCCAGCCCCAAAGGCTTGCATCTTTCTCGCCCATTCGACAACATCAATCCCCGTGGCTTTACGACCACCGTGGGTGAAGATTTCCCAATGGTCATTGACGCGCTTGGCATCAATGGCGACCACAATGCACTGCGAGCCAAAGTGGTCGCTGGCTTCTTGCACAAATTCTGGGCGGAACACAGCTGCACTGTTAATGGATACTTTGTCAGCGCCTGCATTCAGCATTCTGCGAATGTCGTCTAGTGTACGAATGCCACCGCCAACGGTCAGTGGGATAAATACTTGGCTGGCAACTTGCTCGACAACATGAGCAATGGTGTCGCGGTCATCGGCGGTGGCAGTAATGTCCAAAAAGGTAATTTCATCCGCGCCTTGCTCGTTATAGCGGCGAGCTACTTCAACGGGATCGCCCGCATCGCGAATATCTAAAAACTGAACACCTTTAACAACGCGACCGTTATCGACATCTAAACAGGGGATAATGCGTTTTGCCAGTGCCATTTATGCGCGTCCCATCAACTGATCCGCCAAGGTTTGTCCTTGTGCAAAATCAAGGCTGCCTTCGTAAATGGCACGACCTGTGATCGCGCCTGAAATGCCACTGCCGGCAACCGCGCATAAACCCCGAATGTCATCTAGGTTGGTGATGCCGCCACTGGCAATGATGGGAATGTTCACGGCTTCAGCCAATGCTTTTGTGGCTTCGATATTGACGCCTTGCATCATGCCGTCACGACCAATGTCAGTATAGATGATTTCGTTCACGCCATCGTTTTCAAAACGCTTAGCGAGGTCGATGACATGATGCTCAGTAATTTCTGCCCAGCCATTAATTGCTACCATGCCGTCTTGTGCATCTAGCCCAACAATGATTTTTCCTGGGAACTTCGCACAAGCAGCAGCGACAAACTCAGGCTCTTTCGCTGCTTTGGTACCGATAATGACATAGCTTACGCCCGCATCTAAATAGCGCTGAATGGTATCAAAGTCACGAATGCCACCGCCAATTTGTACAGGTAGATTAGGAAAAGCTTTGGTGATCTCGAGTACCGCTTTGGCGTTAACAGGTTCGCCAGCAAAAGCACCATTCAAATCGACCATGTGCAAACGGCGACAGCCGGCATTGACCCAGCGCGTAGCGGTGTCTAGTACATTGCTCGAAAATACATCAGCATCTTCCATGCGACCTTGTTTTAAACGAACGCATTGACCATCTTTTAGATCGATAGCTGGGATTAATAACATAAACTTTTAACAACCTCTAAAAAACTAACGGGTTGGAGGTCTGGAGGAAGGGAATGCAAAAACTTATATGTAATCCCTTATTTAATCCATTCCTCCAGCTAATAAATAAATGATGGAAAATCTAAAGATGAGCAAAGCGTGGTCTTTAGATTTTTCCGTTATTTTCCTTTCCATGCGCAAAAATTGCGCAACAGTTGTAAGCCAGCATCGCTGCTTTTTTCAGGATGGGCTTGAATGGCAAATAATGAATCTTGGGCAATGGCAGAGCAGTAGTTCAACCCAAAGTCGGTTTCACCAGCAACCAATGCTTTGTTTTCTGGTGACACAAAATAGCTATGCACAAAATAAAAGCGGCTCGCATCTTCGATGCCATGCCACAAAGGATGTGCTTGAGTGTGTTTGATCTGATTCCAGCCCATTTGTGGAATTTTATGTTCTGGTTTCCAGTTGGGCTGATTAGCAAATGCCGTGACATCACCTGTCAACAGATTGAGACAGTCGGTGCCGTCGTTTTCTTGTGAATGGGTCATCAGCACTTGCATACCCATGCAAATACCCAAAAAAGGCTTGCTCTTGGCGCTGTCTAAGACGGCTTCACGTAAACCTTCAATATTGTTCAGTGCTTTCATGCAGGCTTTGGCCGCCCCTTGTCCAGGAAAAACAATGGCATCGGCATTCGCAATTTGATCGCTATTTTCGCTGACGCTAATGCGTGTATTGGCAGGTGCGACATGCAATAAAGCTTGCTTCACCGAGCGCAAATTGCCCATGCCGTAATCAACGACGACGATTTCACGCAACGCCATTTACAGCGCACCTTTGGTCGACGGTAAGATGCCTGCCATGCGCTCATCGGCTGTTAATGCCATGCGAAGGGCGCGACCAAAAGCTTTGAAAATGGTTTCAGCTTGGTGATGCGCATTGATGCCACGAATGTTGTCGATGTGCAAACTCGCGTGTGCATGATTCACAAAACCTTGGAAAAACTCTTGTACCAGTTGGGTGTCAAAGTTGCCGATACGCTCTGCTGTAAATGCGCAGTGAAATTGCAAGCCCGCACGACCCGATAAGTCGATGACCACGCGAGAAAGTGCTTCGTCTAATGGCACATAGGCATGACCATAACGTGCGATGCCTTTTTTATCGCCAACAGCTTTTGCTAAAGCCGAACCGAGCGCAATACCGATGTCTTCAACCGTATGGTGATCGTCGATATGATTATCGCCAATCGCTTCGATGGTAATATCAATCATACCGTGGCGAGCAATTTGGTCAATCATGTGCTCTAAAAAGGGTACGCCCGTTGTGAGACGAGCTTTACCTGTACCATCGAGATTGACGTCGATTTTGATTTGGGTTTCGAGTGTTTTGCGTTCGATATGAGCTTGGCGCATGATGCAATCTTTTTGAAGTAGGGAACTTCTAAAAACCTCGCTTCGCTTGTTTTTAGACTTTCCAAGTTTATTTTTAGCTGGAGTTAAGGAGTAAATTAAGGTGCTATAGGCGTATTGCTTCAATCCCTTCCTCCAGACCTCCAACCCTTGTCGTTGTGTCCAATAATAATCTTTTTCTTATTTTAACATTGCCAGTTAAGTCCTGCCATGTTTTAAGCGTCATGTTGCGCTTTTTGTCGGTGTTTTTTTGTGCATGCCCAAATTTTTTTTTGATTGCGCTATTTAAAAAAATTACCTACTATGCCAATGGTTATAACAAGGGGATAGGTTTATGAAAAATTGGTTGATAAGCTTACTGCAGAGTCTGTTTGATGTTCATTCGCGCGAACAATTTATGGAGTTGGTGTCTTGCGCGGAGCATCCTCAAGTGTTTCAGGCTCAACGAGCCGCATTAATTAATCAACGGGTACATTCTTTTGCCCTAGTTTTTGCTGTGCTTATTCCTTTGTGGTCAATTATTGATTTTGCTTTTTTGCCCGCAGACGTTGCAGCGGATTTGCTAGTGTTGCGATTGGGGTCGGCAGTCGTCTTTGCTGTATTGGCAAAGATTTCTCATCAAAACGATCAAGATCAGAACCTAACACGGGCGCATGTAAATTTATGGGTATTAATGTATGTGCCGAGCGTGTTTTTTATTCTTTCTCAGCCTGTATTGAGCGGTATTCAGCTAGATGGTTGGTCTGGTGCTATTGTTAATTTATATGGGTTATTGCCCTATGTTATCGTTGCGGCCTTATCAATTTTTCCGCTTACCTTGCGTGAGTTTGGTTTGTTGGTTATTCCGTTAGCATTGCTAAATACTTGGGCGATTTGGCCTAAAGACGATGTGTTGTCGAGTCATTTAACCGAATTGTGGTTGATGTGGCTCATTATCGGTACCAGTTTTTTCTCATCTTTTCAGCAAATGCGCACCATGAATGCGCAGGTGCGGCGCGCCTCTTTCGACCCGTTAACAGGTGTGATGACGCGTCGTGCGGGTATCGACACAATTGATTTAATGTTTAAAGCGACTGGCTTGCAAGAATCTCCGATGTGCTTGTTGTTCGTTGATATTGATCATTTCAAGTCGGTTAACGACAGTTTTGGTCATGAAGCGGGAGATCAGACATTGATTCAATTGTCGCAAAAGCTAAAAGAAGGTGTTCGTAAGGGCGATGGTGTATTTCGTTGGGGTGGGGAGGAGTTTGTTATTGTTTTGCCTCATACCAGCTGTGAAACCGCTCAAGTAGTCGTTCAGCGTATCTATGACGCTGGTTTTGGTTTGCGTCCTGATGGTCGTCCATTAACGGTATCTATGGGCTTGTCCGAGGTAATGTCTGACCAATGTTTAGGATGGAAATGTTTGGTTGAGAAAGCGGATGCGCGTTTGTACGAAGCCAAAGAAACGGGGCGCGCACGCTGTATTGGTCGAAATCATCGTATTGTGGCGTTTGTTTCTTAGCTAACGCAATAGATAGATATTTTAGGTAAAAATTTAAGTGCATAACAATAGTTTATGGAGGTTATAAATAATTTCTGTTGGTATGCTGCGCTTGTCTTGTTAGAATGGCGGGTTCTTAATGGAAGGTTGTGTCTGCTATCGACCTAAGCTTGACTTGATTTTAGTTAAGTTTTGGTTAATTTTGCTTAAGCCTGTTCGATAAAGGTGGTCTGCTGGTCTTATACTTATGATCAGGTTGTTGTCCTTGGAAGATAGGGCATCTCTAAAAACTTATCTAATTGGTAGCTGATGACGCTCAATTTAGATGGTTTTTAGATGTGCCCAGTTTCTTTTTAGGTCGACAGCAGACTTAGTAGGTGTGTTCAATTATAGAGAGGAAATCATAGATGGACACGGTAGTAAAACCGCAATATAACGATGGTGTCATTAAGGCGTTTGCCTTGGCTTCAATCGTTTTCTTGGTGCTAGGTACTTTTATGGGTACTTATGCGGCGTCTGAGCTTGCTTGGCCGTTTTTAAACTTCGACATGGCTGAAATTACTTTCGGTCGCTTACGTGTTATTCACACTAATACAGTGATTTATGCGTTTGGTGCTAACGTGTTGATGGCAACAGGTTTTTACATTGTTCAGCGTACGTGTGGTCGTTCGTTGTATAGCAATGCATTAGCTTGGATTCAGTTTGTTGCATTGCAAGCAGGCTTATTGTTAGCGGTTATTTCGCTAGCCTTGGGCATGATGCAAGGTAAGGAATATCATGAGTTAGAGTGGCCGCTAGACTTAGCAGTTGCTTTGGTTTGGGTTATGTTTACCTTCAACTTTGTGATGACAATTGCGACACGTGACAAAGAAAAAGTGCCTCATATTTATGTGGCTAACTGGTTCTTCTTAGGCATGATGATCATGATTACGTACCTATGGGTAGTAAATGGTCTTTCTGTTCCTGTCAGCTTGTTCCGTTCTTACTCACTGTTTGGTGGTGTACAGGATGCGATGATTCAATGGTGGTGGGGTCATAATGCGGTAGGTTTCTTCCTGACTGCAGGTTTCCTAGGTATTATGTATTACTTCGTACCTAAGCAAGCTCAACGTCCAGTTTATTCATACCGTTTGTCTGTCGTTCACTTTTGGGCGTTGATGTTCGGTTATGTCTGGTTAGGTGCTCACCACTTACAATACACTGCTTTACCTGACTGGGTAGGTTCGTTAGGTGCTGTGGTATCTTTAGCGATGATTATCCCTTCTTGGGGTGGTGCGTTGAACGGTATGTTAACCTTGTCAGGTGCTTGGGATCGTCTGCGTACAGACTACATTCTACGCTTCTTGATTATGGCGTTAGCTTTCTACGCAATGTCTACGTTCGAAGGTCCTGTGATGTCTGCCAAGACAGTGAATGCGTTATCGCACTACACTGACTGGACAGTTGGTCACGTTCACTCTGGTGCGTTGGGTTGGGTAGCAATGGTTTCTATTGGTGCTGTGTACCATATGACAATGAAGCTGTGGAAGACAGAAATGTACTCTATGCCTTTGATTAACTTCCACTTCTGGTTGGCAACCATTGGTACCGTATTCTACATCGTTGGTATGTGGGTGTCTGGTATCATGCAGGGCTTGATGTGGCGTGCATATGACGAATACGGTACATTAGCTTACACATTTGCTGAATCTGTGTCTGCGATGCATCCTTACTACGCAATGCGTGCTGTCGGTGGTGTGTTGTTCACATTAGGTGCGATTATCATGTTGTACAACATGGTTATGACAATTCGTATGGCTGGCGCGCGTCAGTCTGCGGTTGCTCACGCATAATGACACAAACAGAGGCGAAGGGTGTGTTGTTTATGCACCCTTTGTCAGCAACCAACTGAGGAGTTGATACAATGGCAGCTGATAAGCCAAAAAATATCCAGGAATGGCTCGAGCGTAACGTATTTGCGTTAATGCTAGGTACTGCGTTGATGGTTTCTATCGCGGGTATCGTCGAGATTGTTCCGTTGTTCTATCTCACAGACACTTTTGAGCATACACGTACCGATGAAGCGGGTAACTTAGTTTCTCCTGAACTTGTGTGGAATCGTGAAGGCAAGCGTCTGTATTACAAAGATGAGTCAGGTAACTGGGCATCGGATTGGAAAGCGGGTGATGGGGTTCGTCCTTTCACGCCACTAGAGCTAGCTGGTAAAGACATTTACATGCGCGAAGGTTGCTTGTACTGCCATAGCCAGATGATTCGTCCTTTCCGTGATGAGCGTGAGCGTTATGGTCACTATTCATTGGCAACAGAATCTATGTACGATCACCCATTCCAATGGGGTTCTAAGCGTACTGGTCCTGATTTGGCTCGTGTTGGTGGTAAGTACTCGAACGAGTGGCATACCATGCACTTATTGCGTCCTCAGGCGTTGGTTCCTGAGTCAGTGATGCCTGCTTATCCTTGGTTAGCTGAAAATTCGATCGAGAATGACTTTTTAGGTACGAAGCGTGATATGAAAGCGCGCGTTGCTGCAATGAAGTTGATGGGTGTTCCTTACACCGATGATGACGTTGCAATGGCTGATGATGCAATCAAAGGCTATACCGAAATGGATGCGATTGTTGCTTACATGCAAGCATTGGGTACCATGGTCAAACTAGACGACAGCAAGGCTTATCGTGAATAAGATCGAAGCATATTTCTATACCGACTGGGCGGCTCTGACCGCTCAGGATTGGGTAGGGATGTTGTTGACTGTTGCTGTGTTCATTGCAATGGCGGTTGCCTTCTTTTACGCCTTACGCCCTAAAAACGCTAAGATGCTAGAAGAACAGCGCATGACGCCCTTGCGTGACGAATAATCAGGAATTGAGGAGACATTTTTATGGCACATGAAAATCCATGGCCGAATGAAGGCAATACAGGCCATATTTGGGATGAAGATATCCGTGAGTTAGATAATCCGCCTCCGTTGTGGTGGATGCTTGCTTACTATGCGGGTTTTGTGATGGTTATTTTTTACGCGCTTTACTATCCAGCGTTACCAGGTCCTACAGGACATACAACTGGTTTGGCTGGCTGGACTCAGGTCAAGGAATATCATGATGATTTTGATGTTCTGAAGCAATGGCGCGGTGAAAAGTTTGCTGCACAAGAGCAGGCTTTGGCATCTAAGTCGGTTGACGAAATCTTGGCAGACAAGAATTTGGTTAACTACGCTGTAGCAACATCTAAAGCGATGTTCGGTGATTACTGTGCAGCTTGTCACGGTTCAGGTGGTATGGGTAACGTAGGTTATCCAATTCTAGCTGACGATGATTGGCTATATGGTGGTGATGTGGCAACGATTTACCAAACATTGGTAAGTGGTCGTATCGGTAACATGCCTGCTTATGGCGCAATGTTATCTGAACAGCAAATTGGTGATGTTGCAGACTTTGTTATCGCTATGGCGAATGGCAATGCAGAAAGCTCAACTGTCGCAGCTGGTAAAGATGTGTTTAACAACATTGGTTGTGCTGCATGTCATATGCCAGATGGTTCAGGCATGGCAGCTTTAGGCGCAGCTAAGTTAAACGACAAAGTATGGCGCTTCTCTGGCGATAAGGCTGAAGTGGTTAAAACCATTAAGCATGGTGTGAATGCAATGGGTGAGAAAAATACTCGTCCTGCTGTTATGCCAGCGTTCGCTGAACGTTTAGGCGACAAAGAAGTGAAACGCTTAGCAGTTTATGTCCACAGCTTAGGTGGTGGTAAATAAGATGCTTGTTGACGTGAGTCAATTTTAGAGCGAATAAGGGGAAGTGAATGCTTCCCCTTTTTCTTTTCTTTTGTATGATGTGCCTTGAGACCATATAAAAGGTTCGAACTGAGGAGAGTTAATTATGATGGGTGGACTAAATAGCGATTTCGTATTATGGATTTCGCTGGGTGCTGTGGCATTGAGTTTTGTGTCTGTTATTGCATGGGGTTGGAAAACCTTTAGGGCAATGGAAGGCATGGATGGCAACGAAGCTAAATAAGATAATTAAGCGCGATAATAGCGGCTCGGGTAATTCCTGAGCCGTTATTATTTTAAGCGGGCTAACACATAAAAATAGGTAATGTCATGTCACAAGAAAATAATATGACCCAAAAGGTGGATTATGATCCATCACGAATTCAAAACGTAGAACACGGTGTATCCAATACGCTGGATAATATTGGTGTGGAATTATTACAAATCCGCGTTGGCGGTGAAACGGTTCATGCCAAGCGCATTGGTGGTTTTTTTCGTAATATTAAAACAATGATCGCACCGATTTGGTTGCTATTATTCTTAGGTCCTTATTTACGCTGGGATGGACATCAGGCTGTATTGTGGGATATCCCCAATCGTCAGTTCCATATTTTTGGTCTAACCATTCTGCCGCAAGATATTTGGATGTTGGCGCTTATTTTATTGTTCTTTGCAATGGCATTGGCTGCGGCATCGGCGGTAGCTGGGCGATTGTGGTGTGGCTATTTTTGTTTCCAAACAGTCTGGATGGATACCTTTACGTGGATTGAAGAGAAAATTATTGGTAACCCCAATAAACAAGCGGCATTAGATAAAGCGCCTTGGACTTGGGAAAAAATCAGACTGAAAGGGCTAACCCATGCTATTTTCTTAACAATCGGGCTGCTAACGGGTTTTAGCTTTGTTGCCTTCTTTACCGATGCGTTGCAGTTGTGGCAAGATATTTTTGCAGGGACGGCGTCGGCTACGGCAATTACCGTTATTCTTGTATTGGGTGTTTCGACCTATTTCTTTGCCGCTATTTTGCGCGAGCAAACTTGTGTGGGTGTTTGTCCTTATGCACGTATTCAGGGTGCGATGCTCGATAAACAAACCATGGTTCCTACTTACGATATTGACCGTGGCGAACCTCGTGGTCGCATGAAGCGTGTTCGCCCAGGCGAAGAAGCGCCTAAATTGGGTGATTGTATCGATTGTAACCTGTGTGTGGCCGTTTGCCCGACAGGGATTGATATTCGTAATGGTCAGCAGTTGGGTTGTATTACTTGCGGTTTGTGTATCGATGCCTGTGATTCGGTGATGGAAAAGCTTGATAAGCCATTAGGCTTAATTCGTTATGCATCGTTAGAAGAGTTCGAAGGTAAGGTTCAGCCTCCTTTATTCAAGCGTCCACGTGTGCTGGTGTATGGCGGCATTATGGCGTTTGCGGGTGCGGTGTTGGTTTACGGGTTGGCGACTATTGCGCCGATGAAGTTGAATGTGCTGCACGAGCGCGCACCTTTGTTTGTGATGTTGTCGGATGGTTCGATTCAGAACAAATTGACCATTAAGGTCGTGAATAAAACCAATAAGGTGATGCAGGTTAAATTGTCGGCCGATGGTATTGCTGATATGCGTGTTGAAGGCGATACCGATTTATTGTTGGTTGAACCAGGTAACGTTGGCTCCACGACGATGTTGGTTAAGGTTCCTCGTGCAAATTTGAAGGGCGATAATACGCCAGTTCAGATTCATGCGCAGGATATTGCTAGTCCTGAGTTGAAGCAGACCTACAACAGTATGTTTATTGGTCCTAAATAAAGTGCAAATTAGTCTATAATCCCTGCTTAGGGAAAGTAAAAACCCAGTCTCTACTGGGTTTTTCTTTATCAATACAAAATGGAGTAGAAAATGTCTGACATTCAACAACCGACCAAAGTGGTGAAAAATTGGAGTAAGCCTTGGCGTAATCCGTTCGTGATCTTTTGGATTTTGATTTTGGTTACGGTCTTAGCAGTAAACTTTTTTATGGTCAGTATGGCAATCGTGACCGCTCCTGGGTTTGTTAATGACAATCCATACAAACACGGTGCGAATTACGAAAAAATATTAGAAGCCCGTAAAGCTCAAGCATTATTAGGTTGGCAGCTTTCTATTGCTTGGCCTGAAGTTAAAGCAAATACACCTGTCACCCTAACGCTACAAGCGAAAGATAAGGATGGTGTTGCACTGGCGGTTGATCGTGTGGAGCTTTATGCTTATCGCCCTGCAGATGTTAAGGATGATTTTGTATTGAAGTTTGCACCTACGGAGCAAGCTGGCGTGTATATAGCGCAGCTTAATGTACCTAAACACGGTAACTGGGATTGGATTGCAGAGGTTCATCGTGGTACGGATAAGAGCAGTATTGCAGGCGATTTGTTTGTTCGTGATTGATTAAGTGAAGGCGGGGAGTTAGGAGAGCATGACGACAGAAAATTGTTATCACTGTGGGCAGGCGATTGCGCCAGACGGGTTGGTGCAGCGACATGTTGGTGGTGAGCAACGTGATTTTTGTTGTCATGGTTGCGCAGGGGCGTGTGAGGCCATTTATGATGCTGGTTTAGATGCTTTTTATCAGCGAGCAAATAAAGATGATCATTGGCAACCACCGCAAGCAGTTCCTAGCGATTTGGCGATGTTTGATCATGATGAAATTCAGCGTCAATTCATTGCGAATATGGGAGATGTACGAGAGATCACCCTAATGGCTGATGGTATCCACTGTGCTGCTTGTGTGTGGCTCATCGAGCACCGTCTTGCAAAAGAAGCTGGTGTGTTGTTAGCCAATGTCAACTTCACCACGCGCCGTATTAAATTGCGTTGGGATAATCGTGTGATTGCCTTGTCGCGCATTTTGCATATTTTGGCCGAGTTGGGTTATGCGAGTACGCCTTACGATCCGCAGCTCAGTCAGAAAGCACTAGAAGATTACAACCGTGGTTTGTTGTATCGTTTTGCTTTTGCTGCCTTTGCCATGATGAATATCATGTGGGTGTCTATCTCTTTGTATTTTGGTGCTGCGGATGATGCCGAGTATAAGCAGTTTTTCCATTGGGTTGCTTTAGCCTTAGCAACGCCGACCTTGTTGTATTCGGGGCAACCCTTCTTTGTCGGTGCTTGGCAGGCATTGCGTGGGCGACGTTTGGGTATGGATGTATCCATTGCCTTAGGCATTTTAACCACCTATTGTTATTCGCTGTATGTCACGCTCATGCCGGAATCGGGTGGTGCGGTTTACTTCGATACCTTGGTCGACTTTATGTTCTTTTTGCTGTTGGGTCGCTATTTGGAGTCACTCTCGAAAAGTAAGGCCGTCGATGCAACCCATCGTTTGTTAGAACTTCAGCCGAAGGTGGCGCGTAAGCGCATGGATGATGGCAGTGAAAAGCTGGAAGCCGTGCGCTTATTAAAAGCGGGCGACTTGGTGTGGGTGCATCCTAGCGATCGTATTCCTGTTGATGGTGTCGTCGTTGAAGGTGAGAGTCATATTAACGAGGCGATGTTAACGGGTGAGTCTCGCTCGGTGCATAAGCGTGTGGGCGATAAGGTTTCTGCGGGTACGCATAACCAAGAAGGGGCGTTATTGGTCGAGGTGCAGCAGTTGTTGGCCGATTCGATGCTGGGGCGCATTATTGCCTTGGTCGAAGAGGCGCAGGGTAGTAAAGCGCCGATTCAGCGCACTGCCGATGCCGTTATTCCTTGGTTTGTGGCGACAACCCTATCGTTGGCGACTTTTGCGCTCATTTTTTGGTGGTGGCAAAGTGGATTAGATACCGCCATTATGTCCGCAACCGCGGTGCTGATTGTTACCTGTCCGTGTGCTTTTGGTTTGGCAACGCCGATGGCGATTGCGGTGGCATCGGGTGTCGGTGCTCGTATGGGCATATTAATTAAACATGGTGCGGTGTTAGAACGCTTATCGCAGGCAACGCATGTTGTATTCGATAAAACGGGGACGCTCACCACCGGCAAAATGTCGGTTACTGATTGGCAGGTATGGCATACCGACGAAGCTTTAACCCAAGTTTGGGAAGCAATGGCGACTTTGGAGCAGCGTTCCGAGCACGCTTTGGCGACAGCCTTATTGGCTTTTAGTGAACAGCAAGGCGTTAAGGTACGAGAGTCTCAGGGCTTTGTTGCGCTTTCGGGGCGCGGTGTGCAGGCACAAATTGATGGCGTGTTATGGCAAGCAGGTAGTGTCGGCTGGATGCGAGAACAGTCGATGCCTTTTTCTGAGGGTGTTTTGAGCTGGGTTGAGATGCAAGAGCAGCAGGGTCGCACTATCGTTTGTCTGACCCGTGCAGGTGACTTGGTTGCCACCGTTGCTGTCGGCGATGGTTTGCGTGACGACGCTGTTGCTGTTGTGACGGCACTTAAAGCGCGTGGTATTAGCGTCGGTATGTTGACAGGAGATCGCAAGGCAGTTGCAGATGCATTCGCACTGCAGTTGGGCGGTATGGATGTGCAAGCCGAGGTGCTGCCTGCGGATAAAGAAGCTGCGGTTCGTGCCTTGCAAGGTGAAGGTCGCGTGGTTGTTTTTGTGGGCGATGGTGTCAACGATGCGCCAGCCTTGGTTCGTGCCGATGTGGGTATCGCATTGGGGTCGGGCACAGAGGTGTCGGTCGATAGTGCGCAGGTGGTGTTGCTAAACGATCGTTTGCAGTCGGTGTTAACCAGTATTGATTTGTCGCGCGTTGCCCTGCGTACCATTCGTCAGAATATCGGCATGAGCTTGTTGTATAACGCGATTATGGTTCCTCTGGCAGTTTCAGCGAAATTAACGCCATTAATGGCGGCAATTGGTATGCCCGTATCGTCGTTGTTGGTGATCGGCAATGCCGCGCGTATTCGTGGGCGGTTTTTGAAGGGTAAATAGTGTCGATTAAGAGATGCCTGAGATAGTATTTTGAGTTTATGAGTATATTGAAACCAACAATTCACTTTGGTATTTTAGCTGGTGGAGATTCTCGCCGTTGGGCGGGTTATCCTAAAGCATTGGGCGATCACTTTGGCTTGCCGTTAGCGCAAGTGATGGTGCGTCGATTGGCGCGAGCGCATTCGCTGTTGGGCTTGTGTGTGCGTGCCGATCAGCTGAGCTGGGCAGAAGATTTATCTTTGCCGCTTGTGATTGAGCCAGACTCTGATTTTCCTGCAGGTCCGATGAAGGGTGCATGGTCGTTGTTGCGTCATGCGCAAGCTGTGGGCGTCTCTTGGGTGTTGGTGAGTGCATGTGACATGCCGTGGTTGCCATTAGATATTGGGTATCGTCTGTATCGACTCGCGCAAACAGAAAACACTAACGGTGCTGTGCTGTGCGATGCCTTAGGTCGCCATAACCTATGCTTCTTATTGCACGTTGACTGTATTCCTGCCATTGAGCAGTTGTTGCAGCAAGGCGAGCAGCGGGTTGGACGTTATTTGTGTCTGTTAGCTTTGTCGCGTTATACTTGGCAGTACGATCCTGTTGTACTGATGAATCGGAATAAGCCCTAATTAAGGAAAGGTTAATGTCTCAAAAACTACTGAATGTCAAACAGGTTATTGCCGTGTCATCTGCCAAGGGTGGTGTCGGTAAGTCGACGGTTGCTGCGAATTTGGCGATGGCGTTGCAGCTAGAAGGTTATCAGGTTGGTGTCTTAGATGCTGACTTATATGGTCCTTCTCAGCCGTTGATTTTTGGTGTTAGTGAGCAGCGTCCCGATGTTGATGCTAATGGCAAAATGTCGCCGATTATGGCGCATGGTTTGGCGCTGATGTCGATTGGCTTCCATTTACAGCGCGAAGATTCGGCACTGATTTGGCGTGGCGCTCAGTTAAACTCAGCACTCGAAAAGTTGTTGTTCGATACCAACTGGCCAGCCTTGGATTATTTGGTCGTTGATTTACCACCGGGTACGGGTGATATTCAATTAAGTTTAAGTCAGCAAGTTGCAGTGGCGGGTGCGTTAGTGGTGTCGACACCGCAAGAGTTAGCATTGCTCGATGCTAAAAAAGGCTTAAAAATGCTCCATCAGTTGCAGATTCCTGTGCTGGGTGTGGTCGAAAACATGAATATGTTCATTTGCCCGCAATGCGGACACGAAGAACACTTGTTTGGTCACGATGCTGCCCAGCTGATGTCGTTACAGTATTTGGTCAACTTTTTGGGTTCGTTGCCGCTCGATAAGCGCATTCAGCAAGGCGATGAGTCTGGTGTGCCTTTTGTCTTGGCGCATCCCGACGATAAAATCAGTGGCATTTTCCGCGAGATGGCACGCAAAGTAGTCGCCATTGTCGATCAAAACACCCGCGATGCCAGTCCTGTTGTGCCACAAACAGCAGAGCAGTTGCAGCCACAGATACGCGAGATTAAGTGGAATATTTAAAGACTGTTGATTTATTGTGTTATTATTTTATCTGAAGCGTATGCGTTGGACTGGAGTAATATGAATCGTGAAAGAAGAAAAGAGGTAGCAAAAGTCTTTTTTGATATTTCTAAATATTTATTGACGGCAGTAGCCGTTACAAGTATGTTGCCCAGTCAATACGATGGAAAGGCTGTTTTTTGGGGGGTATTAGGCGGTTTAATGATTATGCTGCTTGCCTTCCTTATTATGCCTAAAGATCAGGAGAAAGTGTGATGGATGCATTGGTTATTGTTATTTGGTCTGTTGTTGCGATGGCTGTTGCTTTTCTACTTTATTTTAAGTTTGAAGAACATCAAGATCGCATTCATAAAAATGGATAATACTGTTCAATTAATTCGGCAAATAAGTCCATGTTTGGCTTTGCCAGTCCATATCAATGCGCCACTCTGTGTCGATCAGGCTAGAAAGGCGTAAGGCATTGGGTAGGCTGTCGCGTTCGAGTTGTACGCGGGTGCGTAAGTGATAGACATGATTGGGTTGTAGTTGGTTGAGCTGTGCCAAGGGCAGGCTCTGAATCGCGCCCAAAGTCATTAAAGCACGTTTTAGGTCACGGTCTGTGCTGAAGCGTTGTAGGCTTAAATTGGTGAGCAGATAGGTTTGTTTTAAACTGTCGAAGCTTAATTTGACCCGTGTGCGCTTGAGTAAAATCGGATTCTGCCAAAACCGGCGCTCTGGGTCGTCGAGTTTAATATCGATGTTATATTCCAGTGCGATGCCATGCAGTAACGCACTTTCCATCGTTGGGGTGATGCCCAAAGCAATTTGCCCATCGACCAGTAACTTATCATCCACAGTGCTCACTTGCAATTGTGTTGTGCGTGTTGGTTCAGCCGTCGCGACGGATAAGCACAACATCAGCAATATCCCCGTTATCAATCGCTTACTGGAAATCTCTAAAAACCACCATTTCGTCATCCTCGCGTAGGCGGGGATCCATGAAGTCAATGAGGTAGATTCCCGCTTTCGCGGGAATGACGGATTTTTAGAGGTACCCAATCGTTTATTTATCATCGTCTTTAACCAGTAGTGCGTAAAAGAACCCATCGCCATCTTGTGCTGTTGCGGGTAAAAACTGACTGCCAAACCCCGTGTTGTGGCTATCGGCCAGCGTTAATGCTTGCTGCTTGGCATTGGGTGTGCGTGCTAAAAATGCTTTGATTTGTTCACTGTTCTCGCTCGGTAGCAGCGAGCAAGTGGCGTACAGCATTCGCCCTGTGGGTTTGAGTAGTCGCCATAGGGTGTCGAGTAATTTGGCTTGCGTGCTGACAAGCTGTTCGATATCTTTTGGTTTTCTGTGCCATTTAATATCGGGATGACGGCGAATAATCCCCGTCGCCGAACAAGGTGCATCGAGCAAAATCGCATCGAACGTCTGCCCGTTCCACCAGTTTGCAGTGTCGCTGGCATCGGCAGCCATTAAGGTCGCTGTTAGTCCCAGTCGGGTAAGGTTGTCTTGGATGCGCTCAAGTCGCTTGGCCTCGATGTCTAAGGCAGTTATCTGTGCTTGGTTATGGCTCAGTTCTAATAGGTGGGTGGTTTTGCCACCTGGTGCAGCACAGGCATCGAGGATGGTTTCGCCTGCTTGCGGTTGCAAAATGTGCGCAGCCCACTGAGCGCTGGCATCTTGTACGCTAAAATCACCCACTTCAAAACCCGGTAGGGCGGTGACATCGGTAGAGTTCAGTAATATCGCATGACTTAAATGGGGGTGTGCCTGTGCATTCAGCTCGCTAGGCAGTTGGGCTAGGTAGTTTGCAGGATCGATGCGCGGCGCTAAGCGTAAGCACAAGTCGGCAGGGGTATTGTTGCCGTGTGCAATCGCGCGCCATTGGTTGGGGTAGGCTTGCTGAAGTTGCGTCAGCAACCATTGCGGATGACTAAAAAACAAGGTGTCTTGTTTGTTGGCTGCGGCGGTTAATTCTTCTTGGCGACGCTGAAAATTGCGCAACACACCATTCACCAAGCCTGCAGCCCAAGGTTTTTTCTTAAAGGTTTTGGCGACTTCGACCGTTTCGTTCAGGCTGGCATGAACAGGCAAGTCTGGATCGGATAACTGGCTAATGCCCAAGGTAAGCAGTAGGGCGACATCCATATCTTTGCCTGTAAAGGCACGTTCTAGCAGTTTGTCGCGTATCCACGAAAAACGGTTTAAATGGCGCAAGGTATCGAGTGTGAGTCGGTAAGCCAAGGCACGATTACGGCTATCGTGAATACGACCCAACAAGCGGGGTGCAACGGCAGAAAGCGATTCACCTTTATTCACAACAGCCAGTAAAATGTCTAAGGCGAGATGGCGCGGGGTCATAGCAGTTCCAGTAAAAATGTCTTGCTGACTATTTTAACACAGGAGGGAATCTCTAAAAATTTCGCTTCGCTCGTTTTTAGATTTCCCAAGTTTATTTTTTAGCTGGAAGAAGGTGTTTTATCAATGAGTTACATTTCGTATATTTTATGGATCCCCGCCTACGCGGGGATGACGAAGTGTTAGATTGTTTAGAAATAGACGGGGGGCGTTTTTTATTTGTTATAATAATCTCACAACCTAGGAGCACACGATGAGCACCATTACTTTCGACACTTTTGAGTTTAACAAAACCCTGCGCGAAGCGGGTTTTGATGAGAAACAAGCCGAAGCGCTGACAAAAGCGCATAGGTTAAGCATTGAGCAGTCAGCATTAGTAACCAAGCAAGACCTCACCGATGCAAAGCTAGATATGCTCAAATGGCTCATTGGGCTGATATTGGGGCAAACTGCATTATTGCTCACAGTATTGCCCAAAATGATGGGGCATTAGGGGTCATGCACACACTAGAAGACATTAACGCTTTATTACAAGATGCTGAACCGAGTCTGATAGAGCGTGTCTATCAGCAGGTGCAAAGTTTTTTAACGACCCCTAAAAGCGATCCCGATGCAGAACTGCATGCGCTTTTGGATGCACGTGTTCGTGAAGCAGACAGTCCTAACGCAGTTTGGCGTGATTTTGATGAAGTTTTTGACCAGCTAGAAGCAAAATATGCGCATTAAACCTTTAGATTCGGCACTTTCTGATCTTGAAGGCATTGCTATCTATTATCAACGAGTCGGTGGTAATGCCCTAGCTTCCAAAATGGTTAAACGAATTCGACAACCTATTAACAACTTGAAAATGCATCCTTATCTAGGAACGCCTTATAACAGAGTGCTACGCCGCCTTGTGGTTGCTGATGGTCTGTTTTTAGTTTTTTATCGTATCGAGCAAGACATCATTCAAGTGGTTCATATTCGCCGAGCGGAGCAAGACCTTATCTAGGGTGGCTCTAAAAACCACCTTTTTGTCATCCCCGCGAAGGCGGGGATCCATGAAATCAAGAAGATAGATTCCCGCTTTCGCGGGAATGACGGGGAAGCGGGAATGACGGGTAATTAGAGGTCACCTCTAGTATAGTAGATGCCCACTAACCGAATTAAGCTTTATGCGACGTAAAATATGCCACAGCTTCCTCACTCCTCACCCCCAACCCCTCACTCTTCTGTTGCAAAAAAACAACAAACCATAAAAAAATATGACAAAAATCACAAAAACCTGTTGCAAACTCACAAAACACTGTTGTAAGATTGTTCCTGAGGTTGAATACAGGGACATTCCCTGATTCATATGTTGAAAACAAACGAGGTAATTTCTACATGACTAAGAATATTTTAGCTATCGCTATCGCTGCTGCGGTAATGGCTCCATCTGCTTTCGCTGCTGCAACTGTATACGGTGTTGCTCACGAATCAATCAACTCTTTCTCTTCAGTTTCTGATGGTGCTAGTACTCCTTCTTCTACTGGTTTAACTTCTCTTTCTTCTAACTCTTCACGTTTAGGTATCAAGGGTTCTGAAGATTTAGGCGCTGGCATGAAAGCTGTTTACCAAATGGAATTCAGTGTGAACATGGACGGTGAGTCTGGTACGTCTGGTTTAGGTGGTGCTGCACGTAACACATTCATTGGTTTAGGTGGTGGTTTCGGTACAGTATTGGCTGGTCGTCATGACTCTTTAATCAAAATGACTGGTCGTAAATATGACTTGTTCGGTGACCAAGTTGGTAACAACCGTAACATTTTGCGCATGAGCTTGCCTACAGCTGTAACTAATGCTTCTGATATTTCTACTTTCGCTGTTGATGGTCGTCATAACAACGTATTGGCTTACATTTCTCCAACATGGTCAGGCTTCCATTTTGGTGCTGCTTATGTTCCTTCATCAGCTACAACTCAAAATGAAACTTACGATAATGCAACTTTCAAAGCAGCTGCTTTAACTGCATTGGCTGATTACACTGTTGGTAACTTTAGTGCTACTTTAGGTTATATCAACATCGACAATGGTTCTAGTGCATTAACTGGTTTGGGTGCTACTCGCGAAGCGTTCACAGCTTACCGTTTAGGTGCTGGCTATACTTTCGGTGCGGCTAAAGTTGTTGGTTTGTACCAGAACGCTGCTATCGGTGGCGCTGTAAATGCTAAGCAAGATACATACGGTCTAGGTGGTTCTTACAAAGTTGGCGCTGCTGGTACAGTTAAAGCTCAGTACTACATGGCTGGCAACAACAGTGCACAAGCTGACACTAACGGTACTTTGACAACTGTTGGTTATGATCATGCTCTAAGCAAGAACACAACTGCTTATGCTGTTTATGCTGCTGCACACAACGCTGCTAACGCTGGTTACACTACTGACATGGCTTCTGGTGGTTCAGGTTCAGTTGTTACTGCTATTACTGGCAAAGACAACTCAGCATTGTCTGTTGGTATCATCCACAACTTCTAATTGCTTGCCGTGGCAACACGGTTTTCAATTTGAAATGTGTAAAAGGCGCTCCGAAAGGGGCGCTTTTTTGTTTTGTGGTAAGATATGCTAACAAGTTATTTTAGGAGGGTTGGGTGATG
>CAZSGH010000030.1:0-36825 GCA_964606405.1 uncultured Francisella sp. | reverse complement strand
CTTCAGTCGGTGCTTCAGTCGGTGCTTCAGTCGGTGCTTCAGTCGGTGCTTCAGTTCCGATTAATGGTGCAGGGGTTATTTCTGAAATAGGATCTTTTAGTTGTGTTTCAGGAGCAATAACGGCATCATGCGTTACATTTGTATCGGGTTTTGCAGATTTACGTTTGAAAATCGAGAACATATCATTTACTCTTAATAGATTAGGTAATGATAGGTGCTCAAACGCGCAGACTCAAGGAGGTAAGCGATGTTATTGGTCAAAAAAGTGGTATTTTCGTTATTCGCAGTGTCGATGTTGCCTATTTATGCAGCGGAAGTTGCTCAGTTTCAGTTAGATAATGGACTGATGGTACTGGTTAAAGAAGATCATCGCGCACCTGTTGTTACTTCTCAGGTGTGGTACAAGGTTGGCGCGAGTTATGAGCCAGAGGGTATTACAGGCGTATCGCATATTCTTGAACATATGATGTTTAAAGGAACCGCCAAATTAAAACCAGGTGAGTTTTCTAAAATTGTCGCGCGCTTGGGTGGTTCTGAAAATGCGTTTACCAGTCAAGATTACACTGCATATTTTCAAAATATTGAAGCGTCGCATTTGGGGCGCATGTTCGAGTTAGAAGCGCAGCGCATGGGCTATCTTAAGTTAGATGATGCAGAGTTTCAGAAAGAACGTCAGGTGGTATTAGAAGAGCGTCGTATGCGGGTGGAAGATAAACCAGAATCACGCCTACAAGAACGATTCGATGCCATTGCTTACGATGTGAACCCTTACCGTCGTCCCGTCATTGGTTGGCAGAAAGATATTGAGTCTTACCAGCTTAGCGAATTACAGCATTGGTATAACCAGTGGTACTCGCCAAATAATGCCACCTTAGTAGTCGTAGGTGATGTTAAGCCCGAAGCAGTCTTTGCCTTAGCCAAAGAAAAGTTTGGTTGTTTGCCGATCCGACCAACAGGGTCACATAAGCCGAGCCAAGAATTATTGCCAGTTGGCGAGAAACGACTCGTGGTTCGTGATGAGAAAGCCAAAATTCAAAGCCTAATGATGGGCTATGCTGTGCCCTCGTGGAAAACCAGCGAGAATAAGCAGGAAGCCTATGCGTTGGAAGTGCTAGCTCATATTTTAGATGGTGGTAGTAGCGCGCGTTTAAGTAAAGAATTAGTCCGTGGTAGTCAGCAGTTAACGCAAGCTGATGTTGGTTACGACTTGTATGCACGTTTATCGACACAGTTTACCTTGTCTGCCGTGACGAGCGAAGGCGTCACCTTGGAGCAAGCCGAAGAGGCAATCAAAGCTACCATTGCAAAGTTGGTGAAAGAGGGCGTAAGCGATGCTGAATTAAAACGCGTTCTTGCTCAAGTTGAGTCTTCATACATTTTCGGTCAAGATTCGATGTTTTATCAAGGCATGAAGCTGGGTGAAGCGGCGACTGTTGGTATTCCTTTAGCAGAGGTCGATGCTTATCTCGAACGCTTGCGCTCGGTCACAGCAGCGCAGGTGCAAGCAGCAGCGAAAAAATGGCTGGTCGATGATCGACTAACCGTTGCTTATCTCTTGCCCAAAACAGCCTTAATTGAACAGGGAGCGAAAAAATGAAGTCGTTATGCTTATTAGCAATCCTATCAGTTAGTAGTTTTTCAGCACAAGCAGCCTTAACTATTGATCAATGGCAAACGCCCAAAGGCGCGAAGGTGCTCTATGCCTACGCGCCAGAGTTACCGATGGTCGATGTCCGTATGGTATTTGATGCAGGATCAGCGCGTGATGGTGACAAAAAAGGCGTTGCTTATTTAACGTCCGAATTAATTGGCATGGGTGATGCGCAACGTGACGAAGAGGTTTTCGCCGCCGAATCAGAAGCCTTGGGTGTTAGTTTTTCGACGCAATCACTTAAAGATATGGCTGTCGTGAGTCTGCGCAGCCTCACGCGTCCCGAGATTCTCACGCCAGCTTTAGCGATGATCCGCACAGCGATTAGTCAACCGAGCTTTTCAGATGTGGTTCTGGCGCGTGAAAAAGGTAATTTGTTAACGGCATTATTAGCGAAACAACAATCGGCAGGTGCTTTAGCCAACGATCGCTTTTGGCAACGTCTTTATGGAACACATCCTTATGCCACAGCAGCAGAAGGGCGTGAAGATACAGTTAAAGCCATGACATCGGCGGACTTGAAAGCTTTTTATCAACGTTATTATCTGGCTAACAATGCTACCGTTGCGATTGTTGGAGCGGTTAGTAAGACAGAAGCGCAAGCCATTGCCGAACAGTTAGCAGATGCATTTCCTGTTGGTGAAAAGGTTGCTACTTTGCCTAATGTGACTCAGCCGCCTGCTGGCTTAGAATCAATAGAATTTGCTTCGACGCAAACGCAAATCTTATTAGGGCAAATGGGCGTGAATCGTCAGGATAAAGATTATGTTGCTTTGTATTTAGCCAATCATATTTTAGGTGGCAGTGGTTTTGCGTCACGCTTAATGGAAGAAGTGCGTGAAAAGCGCGGCTTGGTGTATGGCGTTGGTTCGAGTTTGTTACCGATGCACCAAACAGGTCCTTGGTTCGTTTCACTCAAAACAGCCAATGCCAATACCAGCGAAGCATTAAAAGTGGTGCAAGAAACGGTCATGGGATTGTTGAAAGATATTCCACAAGCTGAATTGGATGAGCATAAAGATAACATCATCGGTGGATTTGCCTTAGAAATCGATAGCAACAAAGACATCGTCGCTTATTTGGCGATGATGGGCTTTTACAGTTTACCGAATGACTGGTTGGCGACTTTTCCCGATAAAGTCCGAGCTATCGACCGCGACACTTTAATGAAGGTCGTTCAAGCACACCTAAAACCTGAGCGTTGGACTGGCGTTGTGTTGGGTAAGCCGAGTAAGGCCGATGCGCCAGTTCAGACGTTAGCTGCGCCTGTTGCAGGAGGTCATCATTAAGCCGAAGCAAAACATCAAGCAAACGCAAGGCGCGGGTTTCGTTCGCATTATTGGCGGACAGTGGCGTGGTAGAAAGCTGCCCGTTCCTGTTAGTGAAGATTTGCGCCCGACTGGGGATAGGATTCGTGAAACCTTGTTTAACTGGTTACAGTTCGAGTGGGAAGGGAGTCAGTGGCTTGATGTGTTTGCTGGCTCTGGTGCGCTGAGTTTTGAGGCATTATCGCGTGGTGCTGCTGAAGTGGTGATGCTCGAAAAAAGTAGCTTAGTTGCTAAACAGTTACAGGCGAATAAGCAGTTGCTAGCCGCACAGGGTGCAACAGTGATTAATGCCGATTCGCAAGTATGGCTTGCCAATAACGCACAGCAAAAGGCCTTTGATGGCGTGTTTTTAGATCCACCTTTTCGTGATGCCGACTTAGATTCATGGTTAAAACTGTTGATCAATAATGGTTGGTTAAAGCCAAATGCGTGGTTGTATATCGAACAACCACGTGAACGTGTGGTATCCTTGCCTTATTTGCGAGCCCATCGGCAGCAGCAGTCAGGGGGTGTGAGTTTTGGTTTATGGCAGTTTCAAACGCCCAAAAATGAGTAGCATTCATGACTAAGGTTGTTTATCCCGGCACGTTTGACCCCATTACGAGTGGTCATATTGATATTATCGAACGCGGAGCGCGTTTATTTGAGCAAGTTGTTGTTGCTGTTGCCGACAATGCAGGCAAACATCCCTTATTTAGCTTAGATGAGCGCATTGCGTTAGCTCAAGCGTCCTTAGCGCATTTACCGAATGTGCAGGTTTTAGGTTTTTCTTGCTTGTTGGTTGATTTTGTTCGCTCGGTGGATGCACAAGTCATTTTGCGTGGATTGCGAGCAGTATCTGACTTTGAATATGAGTTTCAGTTAGCGAGTATGAATCGTCGCTTGGATGCGCGCGTGGAAACGGTATTTTTAACACCAGCCGAACAGTATGGTTTTATTTCATCCAGCTTAGTGCGCGAGATTGCCCGTTTAGGTGGTGCTATTGCCGATTTTGTTCCTGATGTGGTTGCAATCGCTCTCGCTGCTAAGTTTAGCACTCGGGAGGAGATGTAATGCCTAGACTAAGTTATTTAATTGAGCGAGGTCTAACATTATGGAAGCGAACGCGTTTGGTGAGTGATTTTATTGCTCGTCGATTGCTGTTTCGTTTTTTATCCTTTGCACCAGTGCTATCTGCAAAAGAAAGTGTGTTACCTAAGCCAATTTTAGTTGCTGCCGATGCGCGCTTGCTCATATTGGCACCGCATTCTGATGATGAAAGTATTGGCTGTGGTGGCTTGTTGGCAAGTTACCCTTCGCAATGTGAAGTTGTATGCCTAACCGATGGGGCGCGAGGTGATCCGAATATGTCGGCGCATCTGCTCGTTGAGACGCGTGAGTCTGAACTGGCTGACTCGATGTCATTAGCAGGCGTACATGCTTTTCGTTATTTGGGTATCCCTGATCAGTCTCTTACCGATGCTTACACACGCTTTTCTAGCTTGTCAATTGGCAATATCGATGTCATTTTTATTCCTAACTTTTTAGATCAACATCCCGATCATAAAGCAGTGACTTGGTTGTTGCAGCGCTTGTTACGAGACAAGGAATACAAACCAAGTTTGCAAGTTGCCTTCTATGAAGTATGGGGAACCTTGCCAGTATGGAATGCATTTGTTAACTTAGATGACCAACTACGCGTCAAGAAAAAAGCAATGATTGACTGTTTTATTTCACAAACAAAACAGATCGATTATGCACATCGGATTGATTGTTTGCATGTATATCGTGGGATATCTGTGGGTAAACCTGCTGTTGAGGCTTATCTTGTGCTTAATGTCGAAGATTTTCTAAAAATCGTTTAGTAACGCTTTGATTTGGGATGCATAATCAGAGCCATGGCAATTGAATTTATTGAGCAGGTAATATAACTGATATCGTTTTTTACGCGCTTCATTACCTTGCATGAGAGGGTAATCTCTTTGATAGCTCATGTAAAATACATCGTCGAAGTGTCCTGATAGCTGACTCATGGCAATATCCATCTCTCGATCACCATAATAAGACGATGGATTAAAGATAACGGGTGTACCATCTTCTAAAAAGGCAATGTTTTCTGCTGAAAAATTACCATGTAATAGACTTGCTTGAGGTTGATAGTCAATAAAAAGGTCGTCTATTTCTTCTAGTAGATGCTCAATCTTTTTTACTGTGCTGTGAGCCAGTCCGCGTTCGCTTGCCCAACGCAACTGCGGTAGTAAGCGCTGTGCGCGAAAAAATGCAGCCCAATCTGCTAGCGGATGATTATATTGAATGCTCTGACTGATAAAGTTAGTTTCTTGCCAGCCAAACTGTGCGGCTGTATGGTGATGTAACGCGCCAAGCTGTTTTCCGAGCTGTGCTTGGTCGCCAGTTTGTTTTAATGCCAACCATTCTAGTATGAGCCATGCTGTTTTATGGGTCTGACCTTCTGCAATCACGAGTGGACAGCGTAGCGTTCGTGTCTGCGCAATAGCCCTTAGATTATGCGCCTGCGTGGTTAATAAAGGTGCATAGCGTTTAAGCTGTGTTTTGACAAAGTAAATACCGCGATTAGTTACGACTTGCCAGCACTGCTGATGATCGCTCTCTTGCAGTGTTTGTGTTGTTTCAACCGTGCCAATTCCTGCGTTGTTGGCAATCTGTTGCCACTCAGAAAAGTTCATGTTGCAGTTCTCGCAACGGGTCTGGTGCCGCAATGGCTGGTAGGTTGTCTTGATCGAACACTTCAGGAATACCGCCTGATTTGTCGTCAGGGATTAATTCTCCTGTTGTGGCATCGATACGACGGGTAACAATGCCTTCTGGCTTTTTGTACGCACCTAAGTCGGGTTTGTCTTTGAGCGCTAGTCGCATATAGTCAACCCAAATGGGGAGCGATGAAGATCCACCAGACTCTTGCTTGCCAAGGCTATCGGGCTGGTCAAAGCCCATCCATACGCCCGTAACGATGTCTGGGTTAAAGCCCATAAACCACGTATCTTTAATGTCGTTAGTTGTTCCCGTTTTTCCCGCTAAGTCGTTACGTTTTAGCACCATGGCACCATGTGCGGTTCCCATGCGCACGACATCTTGCATCATGCTGGTAATGAGGTAGTGTGTTTTGGGTTTGATAACTCGCATAGCCGTATTGTCCGCGCAGTTTTCTTCGCAGAAGGGACGTGCGACCGATTCGTACACGATGTTGCCTTTAGGATCTGTTACTTTGCTAACAAAATAAGGTTGAATGCGATAGCCACCGTTAGCAAACATAGCATAGTTGCCCGTATGTTCTAATAGATTGACCGAAGCTGTTCCGAGTGACATAGACAGATTGTGAATTGAATCCATTTCTTTGGTATTAATGCCTAAGCCTTTTGCGTATGCTAAAAAGTAATCAACGCCAATGTCTTGCAAGATGCGAATCGACACCAAATTCAAAGAATGCACTAATGCCATACGCATGCGCGTAGGACCACCGAATTTACCCGTATAGTTTTCGGGGCGCCAATAGTCTTCGCTAAACTCATCGTATTGGGTAATCGGGGCATCATTAATGAGGCTAGCAGGGGTGTAGCCTTTATCTAACGCAGCGGTATATAAAAAAGGTTTAAAGCTAGAACCTGGTTGGCGGCGCGCTTGCACCGCACGGTTAAATTGGTTACGCGAGAAATCATAACCACCAGAAAGCGCAAGAATCGCACCAGTTTTGCTATCGATACTGGCAAGAGCAGATTGTACACGTGGTGCTTGCGCGAGTCGCCAAACATCGCTTTGTTTGTCGACATAAATCACATCACCGACTTGTAAAAAGTTTTTGCGCCCTGGTTCCTTAAAACTTTTTGCCCAGTCAGTTGCCTTGCTATCGAGTGCTTGCACGCTGCCGTCTTTAAGTTTAATGCTGGCAACACGTGTTTTATCGTTCCAAGCCGTCACTAATGCAAGATTCAAATCATCTGGCTCGATGGCATCTTTAATGCTGGTCGGCCATTGTGCTTGTGCAGCGCTATCAAGCACAACAACAGGACCTCGGTAACCGTGGCGGCGTTCATAGCTCAATACGCCCGTATTAATGGCTTTTTGCGCTTGTGTTTGTAAGTCTGCACGAATCGTTGTGGTAATGTTTAAGCCTTGTTCTAGTGCATTTTCACCGAACTTTTCAATTGTCCATTGACGAATCATTTCACTGATATAGTCGCCATTGGCTTCAATAACGGCATTGTGAATAGCTGACTCAACAGGACGCGCTTGGGCTTGAACGCGTTCGCTGTCAGTGATATAGCCTAATTCACTCATGCGGCGCAGTACATAGTCACGACGGTTTTTAGCAGCCTCTGGATTGGTAACAGGGTTAAGGGTAGAAGGTGCTTTTGGTAAGCCAGCTAATACAGCAAATTCATCAACGGTCAGTTGATCGATACTGCGACCAAAGTAGGTTTGTGCCGCCGCGGCAAAGCCATAAGATCGATGTCCTAAGAAAATTTTATTTAAATAGAGTGCAATGATTTCTTCTTTACTTAGCTCGTGTTCAATTTTAAATGACAAAACAATCTCATTGATTTTGCGCATAAAAGACTTTTCTGGCGATAAGAAGAAGTTGCGCGCTACTTGCATTGTAATGGTTGAGCCGCCCTGGCTTTTATGACCTGTTTTGACTAATTCAAAGACTGCACGAAGAATGCCTTGGTAATCAACACCGGGGTGCTCAAAAAAACGGTCATCTTCGGCAGCTAAAATCGCCTGAATCATTTGCGGAGGGAATTGTTCATAGCTTAATGGAATACGACGCTTTTCACCGTATTCTGCCATCAGTTTGTTGTCGCTGGTGTAAATGCGCAAGGGCACTTGCATTTGTACGGTTTTTAATTCGTTAACATCAGGTAGCGTTGGGTAAACGCTGGTCCAATAGCTAAAGGCAGCAAAGGCGACAATGCCAACGGTGGAAAGGGTTCCTAATACACTGGTCCAAAGAAAGAGTTTTAATAAACGAGACATGCGTTTTGGTTTTGCTGGCTGAGCGGTGTGAGCATAACGATCTTGTCCATGCATGTTCAACTGCTCAGCGTCTGGATGTTGAATATGAAAATCATCATCGAAAAGAGAGCGCGTTTTTTTATTGGATTGATTGTTTGAAGCAGTGGGCAGAACGCGTTCCATAAAAAATCTCGTGTGTAACTATGGGGCTTATTATGCCAGAAAAATAGGAATCGTAGAAAACAAAAACCCCAGCAAATCGCTGGGGTTTTAGCAGGTAGGTCTAAGCTCGGCTTACGCTTTGCTATAACGACCCGACTTAATGTCGTCCCACAGCATCCATACGCTGAATCCAACGATGATGCTGATTGCTAGCGCTGTACCAGTTGTTGCTACAACTGCTTTCACTTCTTGAGGAAGAATACCAAAGTATACACCCAAAAGAACTGCTAACGGTACAACAACACCAGCAACAACAAATCCAACAAATTTTAATAACTCAATCATTTTGTACTCCCAAACGCCTCAGTATGGACAATGAAACTATACCTAAATACTCGTTAACTGACAAGACCGCTAACTTGATTTAGATTATCTTATTCTAAGTTTTGAATCTGCTCGCGCATCTGATCGATTAATACTTTCAATGCAAGGCTGACTTGAGTGATATCCATGGTGCACGCCTTAGCACCTAATGTATTGGCTTCACGGTTAAGTTCTTGCATCAAAAAGTCTAAACGACGACCTACTGGCTCATCTTTCTTTAAAATACTAAAGATTTCTTTTAAGTGCGTTGATAGACGATCTAGCTCTTCGGTTACATCAGAGCGCTGTGCCAATAAGACGACTTCTTGCGACCAGCGACCTTCATCTAATTCTCCAGCCAAGTCACGCACTCGGGCACGTAAATTGTCGATATGGCGACGGATAATTTCGGGTGCCATGCGTTGTAAGTTTTCAACAAGTTTAAGCGCAGCCTCAGCACGTTGGCGCATGATTTCCGCCAAAGCACCACCTTCGCGTTCACGAGCAGTATTGAGTGCGTCGATTGCCTCGTCGCAGGCAGCAATAATTGCCTGCTCCAGTGCGTCACCATCACCAGCACTGTTTTGCATAATCCCAGGCCAAGCCAATATAGTCATTGGATCAAGGTTTTTTGTGCCAGGAACAGTGCTCTGAATTTGAGCAACTAAATTTGCAATTTGTCCTAATCGATCAGTATCAAGTAGAGCACTGTCTGTTGTTGGTAAAAGCTGTAACTTAAGGGTTGCTTCTACCTTTCCTCGGCTGAGTTTTTCACGTAGACGCTCACGAACCATCATCTCTACATGGCGAACTTCCTCAGGCATGCGAACAAAGACTTCTAAAAATCTATGATTAACCGATTTAATTTCCCAGATTAGTCCACCGTTTGGTAATGTCTTACTGGCGCGGGCAAAAGCCGTCATACTACGCATGGGCGTTTCCTATTAATTCTGTTATTAGTGTGTAGATTGTAACGAATATTTGCTGTTGGGGCTATAATTAAACTTAAGGAATGTCAAAAAATGCGGTGTCTGCCTTTTTTAGACTTCCTATTTTTGTTCTTTGGTTGGTGGAAGGTGTTGTATCAAGTAATTAAATAGTAACTGCAGTGCCTAACTTCCCCCAAGCACCTAACCCATTTTTTTATATTTCAAAGATTACTTATCTTTTGCCTTATTTATGGAAAACAACTATGTCTGCTGCTTTTTCTCGCCCCAGTTTGCGTCAATCGAATGAAATGCGCACGGTTAACATCATACCTCAATTTACCATGCATGCTGAAGGTTCGGTTTTGGTTTCTTTTGGACATACCAAGGTTATTTGTACGGCATCTGTGGATGAGAAAGTCCCAAGTTTTTTGCGTGGTAAGGGTGAGGGTTGGGTAACAGCAGAATACGGTATGCTGCCACGTTCTACATCGACTCGTATGGATCGTGAGTCGGTTCGCGGAAAACAGCAAGGACGTACGCAAGAAATTCAGCGCCTTATTGGTCGTTCGTTGCGTGCTGCAGTCGATATGAAGCTGTTGGGCGAGCGAATGATTACGATTGACTGTGATGTCATTCAGGCTGACGGCGGTACGCGTACAGCAGCCATTACGGGTGGTTATGTGGCCTTGGCTTTGGCCATTAACGGGTTAGTGGTATCGGGTAAGCTGAAGCAGAATCCGTTGTTATATCAGGTTGCTTCTGTCTCTGTAGGTATTTATCAAGGTGAGCCAGTGCTTGACTTAGATTATGCTGAAGATTCAGCGGCACATACCGATATGAATGTGGTTATGGTGAATGATGGTCGCTTTATTGAAGTGCAGGGCACAGCAGAAGCGGAACCTTACTCTTTTACCGAAATGCAGGCGATGCTAACCTTGGCTCAATCGGGTATTGAGCAATTGTTTGTTGCGCAACAAGCTGTGTTGCAGGCTGTCTAATGGAGCTGGTCTTAGCGTCTGGCAATGCCAAAAAAGCCAAAGAATTGACGGCGTTATTAGCACCTTTGGGTATGAATGTTTGTTTGCAGTCGATGTTTAATGTCGTTCAGCCGCCAGAAGATGGGCTGACTTTTGTCGAAAATGCATTAATTAAAGCGCGTGCGGCTGCGTTGCAAACAGGTTTGCCCGCCATTGCTGATGATTCTGGGTTGGTTGTTGATGCCTTGGCGGGTGCACCCGGCATTTATTCGGCGCGTTATGCGGGGTTGGATGCCAGTGACGCTGCCAATAACGATAAGTTGTTAGCGGCAATGCGCGATGTGCCAGAAGCTGAACGGTCAGCGCGTTTTGTTAGCGTGGTGGTTTACATGCGTCATGCACATGATCCCTTGCCGTTGATCGCGCAAGGGGTGTGGGAAGGTCGTATTCTAACTGAAGTGGTCGGGGCGGGTGGTTTTGGTTACGATCCACTGTTTTATGTGCCCACGCATGGCTGCGCTAGCGCGCAGCTCGATGCCAGCGAAAAGAATCGTATCAGTCATCGTGGTCAATCAATGCAGTTGTTACTGAAGCAGTTAGAAGCTTTATAATGTCCATTATTGCTCAAGCTATTCCGTTAGCGCTTTATGTTCATTGGCCTTGGTGTGTGCAAAAATGCCCCTATTGCGATTTTAATTCTCATGTTGCACGCGATGCCGATGAGGTGCGTTATGCGCGGGCGTTGCTCGACGATTGGGCGTTGCAATTGCCCGCTTTGTCGGGGCGAGCGATCAGCAGTGTTTTTTTTGGCGGTGGTACGCCCTCGTTAGCGCATCCGCGCTTTATTGCCGCTGTGTTAGAGCGGGTGGCAAAAGATGCCACCTTGACGAGCGACTGTGAAATTACCTTGGAAGCTAATCCTGGTACGGTTGATGCGGCACATTTTGCAGGATATTATGCAGCAGGTGTTAATCGTTTATCGCTTGGAATACAAAGCTTTGATACAGAATTGTTAAGGCAGATTGGTCGTATTCATGATGGCAATCAAGCGAAGCAAGCGATTGAGGTGGCAAGAAAAATTGGTTTTGATAACATTAATTTGGATTTAATGGTTGGTTTGCCTAGTCAAACCGAGAAAACTGCGCTTGCCGATATTGAAACAGCTTTGTCTTTTGCCCCTGAACACCTTTCTCATTATCAACTCACCCTTGAGCCGAATACGCCATTTTTTGCCCGTCCGCCTAAATCCTTACCTGATGATGATCTAGCCGATAACTTACAACTGCTTTGCCATCAGCGACTAGAGGCGGCAGGTTTTGACCGTTACGAAGTGTCGGCATGGCAAGCCAAACGCGGCAATGCGAGTCGTCATAATTTAAATTATTGGCAGTTTGGTGATTATGTGGGTATTGGTGCAGGTGCACATGGTAAATTGACTCTGGCAGATGGCACTATTGTGCGTACCGATCACGCGAAAAGCCCCGTGCGTTATGTGCAGGATATTGAGTCTGGATTGCTGGCTAAAACCGAGCGGATTGATACACAAAACTTATCATTTGAATTTTTAATGAATGCCTTGCGTCTGCGTGAAGGGGTTTGTTTAGAGCGATATAAAGAGCGAACAGGGTTAGGTTTGGATGCTATTGAAAAGCAATGGCAGCAAGGGGTTAGGGATGGTTTTTTGCAGCCAATGACCCATTCTCTGGTTACGACGACATTAGGTTATCGTTATTTAAATCATGTGTTAGAAGCGTTTTTATAGAAAGGAACATGTCCGAATGCCTATTAGGTGGGATGAGTATGAGGAAGGTAGTTTTGAAAGAAGCATGTAACGCATTGATTAAATTCTTTCTTTCAGCTAAAAATAAAAAGGCCGGAGGTCATCTGACCTACCGGCAATGGGAGGAGATCATGAGACGCTACTGCGAGAACAAAACAGCAGCGTCGAGTAGGGGCTATTGAACGGGCGTCGTGCCATTGCCTGTTAGGTGCATGGCTTCTTCCCAAGCTTGCTTCAGCTCGTTCATAATTAAAATGGCGCTATCTAGGTACTCTGTACCCGCTTCGGTGACTGCTTGTTGAATGCTGAAATCAACATATTCATATAATTCGGCGAAGTTGTAAGCAATGATGTTTTGCTCTTTAAAGACGAGACGATCACGTAAGGCATCAACCAACGTAGTCATGCGACCCAAATGGAAACCCTTGGCAACAAGTTCGCCTTTTTCGTGGCATTCTTTGGCTTGTACACCTTTTTCAACGCTACGCTGTAGCAACAATAAAATATAAACGTGTGTCTTTTCACTTAAATCAGTTTCTAGCTCACGGTTATAAACGTAAGGCTTTAGTAAACTGCTATCTTGTGTTTGGTTTTGAATGGTTTCCATTGTCTTCGCTCCGTGCGTTAATCTTGCCAAGATTAAAGCATGATGCGTGCCAACTTTGATGTTTTGTTATTTTTTTTGATTGAATTGTATGGGTCAAGCCTTCTCCTACAAGGAGAAGGCTATGTGAGGGGGGGTAATTAAGTCTATTTCTAGGCTAATCCCTTAGCCGCAACCTGCGGCAGCATGGCAACAATCAATTTTGCCGCGTTAGCAGCCGCAAGCGGCAAAAATTGCTCAAAACTCATTGGCGATTCTTGCCCAGCAATATCCGATAAGGCACGAACAATTACAAAAGGCGTTCCGAAGCGATGGCAAACCTGAGCAATGGCCGCGCCTTCCATTTCAACGGCATCACAGCTTGGAAAGATATCGCGTGTTTCTTGGATGTGCGTTTGCTTGGTCATGAACTTATCGCCAGAGCCAATTTGACCACGATGAGCTGTTAGCGCTAAGGACACTAACGTGTCATGCGCAATATCAATCAAGATTTGTTCGGCAGCAAAGGTGGCAGGCATTCCAGGGATTTGCCCAGCAGTGTAACCAAAGGCTGTGACATCGACATCGTGATGAAGAACATCAATAGATACAACCAAATCACCAACGGCTTGTTGTTCGTTAAAACCGCCAGCCGAACCTGTATTAATGACAGACTTTGGCTGGAAGTGCTGACAAACTAGGGTGGTTGTCATGGCAGCATTTACCTTGCCGATACCCGATTGTGCCAATACGACATCGACGTTGCTAATTTTTCCGACATGAAATTCGATGCCCGCAATGCTTGTCGTATTACTTTCGTTAAGCTCATTTTTAAAAGCGGCAACTTCTTCCGCCATAGCACCAATAATAGCAATCATGATAGTTAGTAAACCTTCAAAAAACACAAGAGGGAAGGGGGTTGGGGGAAAGGGAGTTTGTGTTAATAAATTCCAATGAAGACTTCAAAACCCTTTTACCAACCAATAAAAAGAAAAGGAACATCTGAATTAAGGTGCAATGCGACTTAATCAGTTGCCCAATGCAGCTAAGGTTTCATCAGACAATGCTAAGGCTTGATTGTCGTTCACGCCGATACCACGCGCAACAATATTACGTGCAATCTCTTGTGCTTCATCTAACGAATGCATAACGTAAGTACCGCACTGATATTCATTTAACTCAGGGATGTCTTTCATGTTCGTCACACGTAATACATCTTCCATCGCGGCTTTCCATGCTATACCGACACGCGCTTCATTGGGACGCCCCATTAAACTCATATAAAAGCCTGTACGGCAGCCCATAGGTGAAATGTCAATGATTTCGACATCGTCGCTATTCAGATGGTCGCGCATAAAGCCTGCAAATAAATGCTCTAAGGTATGAATGCCTTTTTCACTCAGTATTTCCTCATTGGGTTTGCAGAAGCGCAGGTCGTAAACCGTGATGGCATCGCCATGTTTGGTCGTCATTTCTTTAGCAAGTCTAACGGCGGGCGCAGCCATAATAGTGTGGTCGACACGAAAGCTATCGAGTAGCGGCATGAAAGATTTCCTTTAATAATTAATGTTGTTGATTTTACCGTTTTTTAAACAGACTGTCTTGGCTAAAGTGCAAGTTGTTTGGCTAAGTATTTTCGCAATCTTGACATTAGATGATAATTGGGTGAAAATTATCCGTTGAAGTCGGCTTTGATTGGTCGATTGACAAGTGATTTCGTCGGGTAGTCAGTTAATGACTACCCCTTTTATTTTGCGCTCATCGCAGCATTTATTTCAAAGTTAGTTAATATCGAGGACTCCATGCAAGTTTCCATTCAACGTCCGACCGAAGGTCTAGAACATATTATTACTGTTTCTCTCGCAGGAGAAGGTCTTAAAGCTGCAGTTGATGCGAAGCTAAAAGACATTCAAAAGACAGTGCGTATGGATGGCTTCCGTCCTGGTAAAGTACCGATGGCGATGGTTAAGACGCGTCATGGTCAACAGGTTCGTGCTGAAGCGCTAGAAGAGATTCTATACGACAGCTTCTTCAAAGCAGCGGATCAAGAGAAAGTTCGTGTTGCAGGTATTTTAGGTTTCGAAGAAATTTCTGCTAACGATGGTGAAGACATTCGTTTTGTGACCCGTTTTGAAACTTATCCAACTGTAGCGTTGCCTGACTTTGCTGGTATCAGTATGGAGAAAGTGGTTGCCAATGTAACTGAAGCTGAAGTTGATGCGATGATTGAACGTTTGCGTGAGATGCGTAAGACTTTCGTTGCAACCGAAGATGCTGCTGCGTCTGGTGATATGACCAATATCGACTTTGTTGGCAGTATTGATGGTGTGAACTTCGACGGTGGTAGTGCTGAAAATGTACCTTTAGTCTTAGGTTCTGGTCGTATGATTCCTGGTTTCGAAGACGGCATCATGGGTATGAAGACTGGCGAAAAGAAAGTCATTGATGTAACTTTTCCTGAAGGCTATCAAGCAGCGCATTTAGCGGGTAAAACAGCGCAATTTGCGATTACGGTTAATAGTGTACAAAAATCAGTATTGCCAGAAGTTGATGCTGAGTTTATGAAAGCATTTGGTGTTGAGTCTGGTTCGGTTGCTGATTTCCGTGAAGATGTTAAAAAGAATTTAACGCGTCAGGTTGGTTTGTCTTTGATGAAGCAAAACAAAGAAAATGCAATGACAGCATTGTTAGCAGCAGCAACATTTGATGTTCCTAAGTCTTTGGTTGAGCGTGAATTGCGCGGCATGATGGACTCAATGGCGAAGCGTATGCAAGAGCAAGGTGCTAAAGTTGATCCTAGTTTAATGCAACCAGAAAACTTCCGCGAAGAAGCGGCTAAGCGCGTTTCTCTCGGTTTGTTGTTGGGCGAAGTGGTCAAAGCTAACAACCTCAAAGCAGACGAGTCAGTTGTGCGTGATATTTTAGCATTAGAAGCTGATAGCTATGACAATCCTCAGCAATTTGTTGATTGGTATTTAAGTGACAAACAACGTCGTACTGAAGTTGAAGCGATTGCCATCGAAAATGCAGTCGTTGAATTAGTAATGTCAAAAGCTCAGGTAACCGAAGTGGCTAAAGCACTCGAAGAATTGGCGGGTTAATTGATGGTGCTCTAAAAACTGCGGCTTCGCTTATTTTTAGAGTACCAAGTTTGTTTTTTAGCTGGCGGAAGGGGATAAATAACACCTTATCGGTTAGGCTCGCAATCCCTTTTAGCAGCCCCCCTCCCTTTTAGGGTTTTAGAGGTGTTCTGATGATAAATAACCTTGGGGTTTTTTTGCCCCCAACCGACATGCTCGTACCGATGGTTGTTGAACAATCGGGTCGTGGTGAGCGTTCGTATGATATTTACTCGCGCTTATTAAAGGAGCGCGTTATCTTTTTAACAGGTCAAGTTGAAGAAAACATGGCGAGCTTAATTGTCGCTCAGATGTTGTTTTTAGAAGCCGAAAACCCAAAGCAAGATATCTACTTATATATCAACTCGCCTGGTGGCGTTGTCACGGCGGGTATGTCGATTTTCGATACCATGAATTTTATTAAGCCAGATGTCAGCACCATTTGTATGGGGCAGGCAGCGAGCATGGGTGCTTTCTTGTTGGGTGCTGGTGCTAAGGGTAAGCGTTTTGCACTACCCAATGCACGCATCATGATTCACCAGCCATTAGGCGGTTTTCGTGGTCAGGCAAGCGATATCGAAATTCACGCGCGTGAAATTTTACGTTTAAAAGACGATTTGAATCGTCATATGGCAAATTTTACGGGTCAGACAATTGAGCGTATTGCACAAGACACCGATCGCGATAACTTCATGAGCAGTGAAGATGCGAAGAATTATGGTTTAATTGACAGCGTATTAACGCAACGTCCAGAATAGGAAAGCTCATGTCGCATAGCGTTGATAATGGTAATTTCCACTGTTCTTTTTGTGGTAAAAGTCAGCACGAAGTTAAAAAACTGATTGCAGGTCCCGATGTATTTATCTGTAATGAATGTGTCGATTTGTGCCATGAAATTATTTTAGAAGAGTTTGGATCGATCGAAGCTGCAGAGCAAGCTGATGATTCTTCGTCTTTTGACTTAGATAAACTGCCAACACCTTCAGAAATTAAAGCGATTTTGGATGATTATATCATCGGTCAGGACGTGGCTAAAAAGACACTCGCGGTTGCGGTTTATAACCACTACAAGCGCTTACGTTTGAATGCCATCGCAGATGATAGTGTTGAGTTGAACAAAAGCAATATTTTGTTAATTGGACCAACAGGTTCAGGTAAAACCTTGTTGGCTCAGACGTTGGCGCGTGTTTTGTCTGTGCCTTTTGCGATTGCCGATGCAACGACTCTGACAGAAGCGGGCTATGTTGGTGATGATGTGGAAAGTATTTTGCATCGCTTGTTGCAGAATGCGGGTGGAGATGTCGAAAAAGCGCAACGTGGCATCATTTATTTAGATGAAATTGATAAAATTGCTCGTAAATCAGAAAACCGCTCAACCACACGAGATGTATCGGGTGAAGGCGTTCAGCAAGCCTTGTTGAAGCTGATTGAAGGTACTGTGTCGATGATTCCGGCTCAAGGTGGACGCAAAAACCCATCGAATGAAATGGTGCAATTAGATACATCGCGTATTTTGTTTGTTTGCGGTGGTGCGTTTGAAGGTTTAGATAAAGTGATTGCTGGTCGCGTTGAAAAGAACGGTGGTATTGGTTTTTCTGCTTCAGTTAAAGACAAAACAGACAAGCCTGCTGCGGACATTTTGCGTCAGGTAGAACCAGATGATTTAATGCGTTTTGGTTTGATTCCCGAGTTTATTGGTCGTTTGCCAGTTGTCGCTTCGTTAGATGAGCTTGATGTTGATGCGCTGGTGCGTATATTAACAGAACCGAAAAATGCCATTACGAAGCAGTTTGCCAAACTGTTTGATATGGAAGGTGCTGCACTTGTTTTTGAAGAGAAGGCTTTGTCTGCGATGGCAGCAGAAGCGTTAAAGCGTAAGACAGGTGCGCGCGGTTTGCGCTCGATTGTTGAAGGCATGTTGATGGAAACGATGTTTGAATTGCCAGGGCAAAAAAATGTTGTTTCGGTTACGATTGACGAAGATGTTGTTGCGGGTAATAAACCGCCTGTATTGTCTTATAGCGCAAATGAGAAAGCGGCTTAACAGCCGCTTTTTTTCAGGAGAGAAAAATGGGTTTTTCACAAGGCAATCATAAAAAATTTGATGTTCCACTGTTGCCACTTCGTGATGTTGTTGTTTTTCCAGGCACGGTCATGCCGCTATTTGTTGGTCGTTCGCGTAGCGTAGCGGCTTTAGATGCTGCGATGAAGCAAGGCAAGCAAATCATTCTGCTGACACAGAAGACATCTATCGAAAATCAAGATCCCTCTGTTGATGACTTATATGATGTGGGTACTTTGGCAACCATTTTACAAATGTTGCGCTTGCCCGACGACACCATCAAAGTGTTAGTCGAGGGTCAAGTTCGTTGCCGTATCAATCAGGTGTTGGATAATGGCGAACACTTTGTTGCCGATGTCGAACGTATTGATGATCTTCCCGATGATATTAAAACGGTTCAAGCGCTATTTAACCAAGTACAAATTCAGTTTGAAGCTTTTGCGAAAATGAATCGTAAAATCCCTAACGAAGTGGTTTTATCGGTTAAAGAAATTAAAGATGCTAATCAGTTGGTTGATATTGTTGCCGCGCATATCAATCTTAAATTGGCTCAAAAACAAGAAGTGTTAGCGCTTTCTGGTGTGCAGACACGACTCGAACATTTGCTCACCATCATTGAAGGTGAAATTGACCTGAATGAAGTTGAGGGTCGTATTCGCAAGCGAGTAAAAACGCAAATGGAACGCAACCAGCGTGAATACTATTTAAACGAACAAATTAAAGCTATTCAAAAAGAGTTAGGCAATTTGGATGATTCGGGCAAAGATGAGTTTGAACGTTTTGCCGAGCGTATTGTTGAGTCGGGTATGCCCGAAGAGGCGACAAAACAAGCGACAGCCGAACTGAAAAAACTCAAATCGATGCCGCCGATGTCAGCTGAAGCCTCGGTAGTTCGTAATTATTTAGACTGGCTGCTTGATATTCCTTGGAAAAAGCGTACCCGCGTCCATCGTGATTTGGTGAAAGCACAGGACTTGCTGAATGCACGTCACTATGGGTTAGATAAGGTTAAAGAACGTATTTTGGAATATCTCGCGGTTCAATCTCGTGTGAAACATTTACGTGGTCCTATTTTGTGTTTAGTGGGTCCTCCTGGTGTGGGTAAAACCTCGCTGGCACGTTCGATTGCTGAGGCGACGCATCGTGAGTATGTGCGCTTTTCGCTTGGTGGTGTGCGAGATGAAGCGGAAATTCGTGGTCATCGTCGTACCTACTTGGGCGCTATGCCCGGTAAGATTATCCAAAAAATGAGTAAGGTTAAGGTAAAGAACCCCTTATTTTTGCTAGATGAAATCGATAAAATGGCGCGTGACTTTAGGGGTGACCCAGCGGCTGCTTTATTAGAAGTGCTTGATCCTGAACAGCACAAGCACTTTAGCGATCACTACTTAGATGTAGATTATGATTTATCCGAAGTCATGTTTGTCGCGACATCTAACTCGATGGATATTCCTGAAGCGCTCCTTGATCGAATGGAAGTGATTCGTTTGTCTGGCTATACCGAACAAGAAAAACATCATATTGCGCAAGATCATTTGTGGGCAAAACAATTAGAAGATCATGGTTTAAAACCATCTGAGTTGATCTTAACACCGGCAGCGCTAACGGCAATCATCCAAACTTACACTCGTGAAGCGGGTGTGCGTAGTTTGGATCGGGAATTAGCTAAATTGGCGCGTAAAGCCGTCAAGCATATTATGCTCGGCGAGAAGCATGCCCCTATTACGATCGATGTCGATGACTTGGAAGCTTATTTGGGCGTTGCGCGTTACCGTTTTGGTTTGGCTGATACACAAAACCGCGTCGGTCAGGTTACGGGTTTGGCGTGGACGTCGGTTGGTGGCGAACTCTTGACTTTGGAAGCGACAGTCATGCCTGGTAAAGGTCGACTGGTACGTACAGGTAAGCTTGGCGATGTGATGAAAGAATCGATCGAGGCCGCGATGAGTGTTGTGCGCGCACGCGGCGATCAATTCGGTATTCTAGCAGACTATTTTGAAAAGCAAGATTTTCATTTGCATGTGCCTGAAGGTGCTACGCCTAAAGATGGTCCTTCTGCGGGTATTGGTATTTGTACGGCATTGGTTTCGGCAGCGACAGGTATTCCTGTGCGCTGTACTGTTGCGATGACAGGTGAAATTACCTTACGGGGTGAAGTGTTGCCAATTGGTGGCTTGAAAGAGAAGTTGTTGGCGGCATTGCGCGGTGGGATCACGACGGTTTTGATTCCGCACGACAATCTTCGCGATTTAAAAGATGTGCCAGATGAAGTCAAAAATGTATTAGACATTCATCCGGTGCGTTGGATTGACGAGGTGTTGGCATTGGCACTAGAGCGCTTGCCAGAGCCTATAGTGTCGGCTGAAATAGCAGCTAAAATAGGCGCAAATCAAGAACCAGTGAAGATAACCCATTAAATGTGCTTATTCACAGCCTTTCTGTCTTGACAGGTAGTGAGGCTGGCGGGTATAAAGCTCATGATACTTTATTATATTCCTTATATCGGGAGAGTGGCTCATGAATAAAACGGAACTCATTGCTGCAGTTGCTGCAGAAGCAGGTTTGACAAAAGCTCAGGCGCATAAAGCAATTGATGCTGCCGTAGGCGTGATTAGCGGTGCGATGGCAAAAGGCGATAGCGTGACATTGATCGGTTTTGGTACTTTTAAAGTGGCAGAACGCGCTGAACGTACGGGTCGTAATCCGCAGACAGGTAAAGAGATGAAAATTGCAGCTTCTAAGTTGCCACGTTTTGTTGCTGGTAAGTCATTAAAAGATGGCGTTAACGGCAAATAAACAATGGGTTATCAAATATTTCGATTTAAGATAAGAAATATTTATAAAACTTGTTGACAGGATAAGGTGAGTCCTGTAATATTCACCTTATCGAAACGACGCAAACATCAAAAACAGCTGGACAGAGCTGGTTTGTGAAGAGTTCGGGTGCATAGCTCAGCTGGTAGAGCATCTCCTTTACACGGAGGCGGTCGGGAGTTCGAATCTCTCTGCACCCACCAAAATGCAGCGGTAGTTCAGTCGGTTAGAATATCGGCCTGTCACGCCGAGGGTCGCGGGTTCGAGTCCCGTCCGCTGCGCCAAATTAAAAGGCAACACGTAAGTGTTGCCTTTTTTGTTTTCTGGGATTTGTCCATGAAAACCTAATTCCCCAAACCATTGAGGTTTTTAGAGATGCTTAAATCTTTCTTATCTTTTCTTTTGTTGTTATGGTCGTCACTGTTACTCGCTTCTGATTTACCATTCAAAGTTGTTTTCGGTGAGTGGGTGCAGGGATCATTGTTAACCATTGAATTACCTGTTCCTATGCAGCTATGGGTCGATGGTCGTGAATTAATGGTCAGCGCAAAAGGACGCTCTACGATTGGTATTGGGCGTGATGCCACTGAGCTAAAGATTCGTTGGCAAGATGTGCAGGGTGTCGTGCATCACCATCAACAGGTCGTAATAACGCGTAGTTACGATATTCAACAGGTTAATGGCTTGCCTAATAACAAAGTAAATCCTAATCCGCAGGAAGTGGCTGAGATTAAGCAGAATAATGCGGATATTGCACAGCAGCGTGCCAAGCGGGATCGTTTTGTCGAGCCTCAGTTTCCGTTTGCTTGGCCAACATCAGGGCGTATCAGTGGTGTGTATGGCTCACAGCGAGTACTCAATGGTCAGCCGCGTCGTCCACATTTTGGTGTTGATATTGCAGCGCCAGAAGGTACGCCTGTTTATGCGCCAGATAATGCTAAGGTGTTATTGGCGCATCCTAATATGGTGTTAACTGGGCAGACCTTACTGTTAGATCATGGCTTAGGCGTTAAGTCGATTTATGTCCATTTGTCGGATATGACAGTTAAGGCGGGCGATATGGTAAAGCGTGGTCAGTTGATTGGGCGTGTTGGTAAAACAGGTCGCGCGACAGGGCCGCATTTGCATTGGGGGGTGAGTTGGTTCGATTTACAATTGGACGCAGCTAAGGTTGTCGAAACGCCTCTGCCGCCAGTATTGGTAAAGTAACGGGGACGATTAAAAGCCTAACGGGTTAGAAGTCTGAAAAAGGCGTCGGTCGCATTTTTCAGATATTCATTAATGTTGCTGGCTGTGGATAAGTCGACTTATGATAAATCCTGCAAATAAAAGCGATACAATCGCTGGCGATACGGGTAAATCGTAGTGCCACGATAAAGCCAGTCCTGCTGCAATGGCAATCCAGCCCACGATAATGGCACTAACAATCATGCCTTGCGGTGTCGTCGACCAACGTCTAGCAATAGCAGCGGGGGTGATGAGCAGTGCTGTCATCAGCAACGCGCCAACAAGCTTGGTGCTAATCGCAACGACCACTGCGATCAGTAAGGCTAATGTCAGGTTAAGTTGCGCGTTGTTGTACCCAGCCAATTGGGCAAGTTCTGGGTTGAGGCTATTCATGATGAGTCCCTGCCAATTGCGCATGATTGTCGCAATGCTGGCAAAGGCTGCGAATAACAGTAATATTAAATCCGTTTGCGTTAGGCTGAGCAGGTCGCCAAACAAATAGCCCATTAGATCAATTCTACCCGCTGGTAATAGGGCGATGGCTAACATGCCTAAGGCAAGACTGCTATGCGCTGCTATGGCAATAAAGGTGTCTGTTCCTAGCGTGTTGCCTTGCTTGATACGTGTGATGCTGATGGCAACAATTAGCGTAATGACAAGCAAAGAGAGTTGAATTGGGAGTTGCAGCCAAATGCCGATGCCTAGCCCCAGTAAGGTGGTGTGTGCGAGGGCATCGCCAAAGTATGCCATGCGTCGCCACAACATAAAGGTGCCGACCGGGGCGCTCATTAACGTAATGAGCATTCCGCCGAGGAATGCAAGAATCATGAAGTCAGGCATGGCTTATTCCCCTTTAATGGTGGTGATGGCAAACGGGTTGATGGGCGCAGACAAAACGTTGTTGGTAGTGGGGGCTTTCCATGAGTTGTTGTGGGCTACCTTGGCAGCAGATTTTTCCTTCACTTAGTGCAATCACGCGCTGGCTGTAACTCATGGCATGCGCAAGATCGTGCGAGACCATTAAAATGCTGGTTCCTTGCTGGTGTAGTTGAGCAATGTGTTGGTAGAACTCGTGCTGAGATTTTAAATCTAATCCTTGAGTTGGTTCGTCAAGTGCGAGCAATTGTGGCGTGTTAATGAGTGCGCGAGCCAAGAGTAAGCGTTGCCATTGTCCGCCCGATAGATTGTGGATTTGCTGTTTAGCAAAAGCGTTAAGCTTCCATGTTTCGATCAGTTGTTCCGCCATTGTTGGTGAGTCGCCCTTTGTTAAGCTTAAGCGCAGCAGTGCTTCGGCAGTAATTGGGAGTTGGCTGTCGGGTTGCCAGCGTTGGGGTACATAACCGATACGTAGCCCGCTTTGATGGGTGACATCGCCGGTGTCAGGTGTAATCAGTTTGAGCAGGATGCGTAACAAAGTTGACTTTCCAGCGCCATTTAAGCCGATGAGTGTCAAATACTCGCCAGCAGCAATATCGATGTCAATATCTGTAAATAGCGGCGTGTCGTTGAAGGCATGAGTCATTTGACGTGCTTGGATTAAGGCGGGATAATGCGCGTTCATGTTGTTTTTATCAATAACAAAAGGTTTTCTTAATGCGTTATTTTGCCAGAGTTTGGCTGTTTATGGCAGTGTTATTTTCATTGCCTGTGCAAGCAGTAACCGTGGTGGCAAGCATTCCCCCTTTAGCGATGGTGGCAGATGCGTTGTTACACGGTGTTGGGCAATCGGTGTTGTTAGTCGATGGTCGTCAATCGCCGCATGGGTTGCAGTTGTTGCCGAGTCATCGTCAGGCTTTGGCGAAAGCGGACTTGGTGTTGCTGGTATCGCCTGACTTTGAAAGTTGGTTAGTAAAGCCATTAGCGCAATTACGTAAACCTAGCTTGGCGATGACTGATTTACCTAACATTAACTTTTTATCAGCAACAGCTGCTCAGCATGGTCATAATGACCAAAGTGCTTGGGATTTGCATTTGTGGTTGGATCCTGTGTTAATGCAGGCGTATATCTCTGCCGTGCGTGACGAGTTGATAATTCGTGATGCCGTTCATGCTCAGCTGTATGCTGATAACGCTCAACAGTTGTTACGAGACATTGAGCGCGCAAGACAAGAAGCCATTGCGATACTTGCGCCTGTCAAAAGCGTTCCTTTGTTGGTGATGCATGATGCGTGGCGTTATTACTTTCGCTATTTTGGCTTGACTCAGGGCGCGCGTGTGCAAATTACACCAGAGCAAAGCGTAGGCGCTGCTTCGATTGCAGGACTGGAGCGACAGTTGCGCAATGGCGAGTTGCGTTGTGTTTTGAGAGAGCCGCAATTTGAACCTAAAGCAATGGGTTGGTTAAAAGGTTTAGCGCCTAATCTAAAAGAGGCATTAACGGATCCGCTTGGTAGCGCCAATTATGCTGGCGGTTATCCAGCTTGGTTGCTGGATCAAGCAAAAGCCATTGCTGAGTGCGCTGCGAATAGTAAAGACTAGGTTTAATGTCTAAAGTTGACCAAGAAAAAAGGAGCGTCAACTAAGCATTTTATTTTAAAGTTTGGGTATTTCGATCTATGTCGAAATCAGTTGCGATAAGTAAAGACTAGATTTAATGTCTAAAGTTGACTAAAATGGTCAACTATTAACAAGATGCTAAGATTGGGGAAAAGTTGGTGCAGACGCAAGTTGAAATTGTTGACTTGTTAGGCGCTAAGGCGACCTATAAAGAAGGTTTTTTTACCACCACCGCCGTTGAGACCTTTGCAAAGGGATTGAATGAGGGGGTAGTGCGGGCTATTTCGGCAAAAAAGAACGAACCGCAATGGATGCTCGATTTTCGTCTGAAAGCATTTGCACATTGGCAGACGCTGGCTGAACCGCATTGGGGTAAAGCTGTTTATACGCCATTGGATTATCAAGATTACAGTTATTATTCGGCACCGCAATGCGGCAGTTGTACCAATGATGCATGCGCCAGTGCAGGGGGCGTTCCTGCCGAACCAGAAATTGATCCCGAAGTCGCTAAAGCGTTTGCTGCGTTAGGTATTAACTTGGGTGACGATGGTGGTGAAACAGAAATGGCTGTCGATGCGATTTTTGATTCGGTTTCGGTGTCGACAACAAAATCGCGCGTGTTATTAGAAAAGCATGGCGTCATTTTTTGTTCCTTTTCGGAAGCCGTACAGCATCATCCTGAGTTAGTGCAGCAATACTTGGGTACGGTTGTCCCTCATCATGATAACTTCTTTGCTTGCTTAAATGCAGCGGTGGCTTCTGATGGTACCTTTGTGTATATTCCAAAAGGTGTGACTTGTCCTGTCCCTTTATCTACCTACTTCCGTATTAACGAAGCCAAAACAGGTCAGTTTGAACGTACCATTGTGATTGCCGATGAAGGCAGTTCTGTCAGTTATATTGAGGGCTGTTCTGCGCCTGTGCGTGATACCTATCAGTTACATGCTGCTGTGGTAGAGGTGATTGTTCATGCCGATGCTGAAGTGAAGTATTCAACGGTGCAAAACTGGTATCCAGGTGATGATAACTGCGAAGGTGGGATTCTAAATTTTGTCACCAAGCGCGGTGTTTGTAAGGGTGCTCGTAGCAAGTTATCGTGGACGCAGGCAGAAACAGGGTCGGCCATTACGTGGAAGTATCCTAGCTGTATTTTAGAAGGTGATGATAGCGTCGGGGAATTTTATTCGGTTGCCTTAACCAATCGTCGTCAGCAGGCAGATACGGGCACGAAGATGATTCATATCGGTAAGCGCACCAAGAGCACGATTATTTCTAAAGGTATTAGTGCTGGTAGGAGCGAGAATGTTTATCGCGGTTTGGTTAAGGTTTTACCGAGTGCGGATGGCGCACGCAATTTTACCCAGTGTGATTCGATGCTGATTGGAAAACAGTGCGGTGCGCATACCTTTCCCTATTTAGAAATTCAAAATGCTACGGCTCAGGTTGAGCACGAAGCGACAACGTCTCGTATTGGTGAAGATCAGCTGTTTTATTGTGCTCAGCGCGGTATTAGAGAGGAAGATGCTATTTCGATGATCGTGAATGGTTTCTGTAAAGAAGTGTTTCAGAAGTTACCATTAGAGTTTGCAGTAGAAGCTGAAAAATTGCTCGCCATTAGCTTAGAAGGAAGTGTAGGTTAATATGTTGTTATCCGTAGAAAATTTACAAGCAACTGTCGCCGATAAAGCGGTGTTGAAAGGCTTAAATTTGCAGATTAAAGCAGGTGAAGTGCATGCTATTATGGGTCCTAACGGTGCGGGTAAAAGTTCATTTGCTTCGGTATTGGCTGGTCGTGAAGATTATGAGGTTACCAGCGGTGCGGCTTTGCTCAATGGCGTAGACTTGTTAGAAATGGAAGCTGAAGCACGGGCGCAAGCAGGGTTGTTTTTAGCGTTTCAATATCCTGTTGAAATTCCGGGTGTCAGCAATAAGTTGTTTTTGCAGACTGCATTAAACTCGATTCGTGCCGCACAAGGTTTGCCCGAATTAGATATGTTTGAGTTCTCGCAATTAGTGCAAGAAAAAATGAAGTTGCTGGGTATGCGCCAAGAGTTTCTAGAGCGTGCGGTGAATGTTGGCTTTTCTGGTGGCGAGAAAAAACGTAACGATATGCTACAAATGGCATTGCTGGAGCCAAAACTCTGTATTTTAGATGAAACCGATTCAGGGCTAGATATTGATGCCCTCAAAGCTGTTGCGCAGGGTGTGAATGCGATGCGTTCGCCTGAGCGTGGCTTTGTGTTAGTTACCCATTATCAGCGTTTGTTGGAGTATGTGGCACCTGATGTGGTGCATATTTTGTATCAGGGACGTATCGTGAAATCGGGTGGTATGGAGCTGATTGCGCAAATCGAGGAGTTGGGTTATGACGCACTCGCAGCAGCTGCTTAATCCTGCGTTGCAGGCGCAGATCCGCTTGCACGAGTTGGTCGATAGCTGGATTCAGCAACAGGCAGATGGCGAATCGATTCAAGCCTGTCGTGTCGAGGCATTAGCGCGTTTTGCGGTTGTGGACATGCCACATGCTCGTCAAGAAGACTGGAAATATACCCGTCTTGCTGGCTTGTGGAAGCAAGAGTTACTGTTGCCAAGGTCGCAGACTGAACAACTCTCGCCGAGTTCTTCGTTTGACTGGCATGCATTAGGGTTGGTGCTGACTTTTGTCGATGGTTATTTTAGTGCAATGGATTCATCGCCAGCTAGCGACTTTCCTGAGGGGTTAGAATTAAGTCCGCTTACGCGTGTTTGTGACAATCATCGGGATACTGATGCGCTACATGCGTTAGCAAAAGCCAGTTTGTCTGCTCACTACCAGCTAACGATTAAACGCAATACGATGCTAGCTCAGCCGATTATTATTCGTCAGATTGGTCTACAAGATCATGCGATGCAATCATTACAGTTTCAGATTGTCGTTGAATCTCATGCTAGCGTGACCATTATAGAGGCTCAGCAAGCTGGCGAGCAGGGTTTGATGTTGTCGCAGTGTTCAATTGATGTGGCGCAAAATGCTCAGTGTACGCATTTGTTATGGCAGGATGCGCATACAACAGCGCATAGCTTTGGCTGGCGTGATGTGACTTTGGCGCGTGATGCGCGTTTTATGCAGCGCAGTTTGCTAGTTGGTGGTACGGTTTCTCGTCAACAATTAACCGTAACCTTGATGGGTGAAAATGCAGAATCTGACGTGGCGACTGGGGTCATTGCGATGAGTAAGCAGACGCAAGATGTACGTACGCATACGCGTCATGCCTGCATGAGTGCACGCTCTAAGCAATTGCATCGTTTTGCCATTGGTGGGCAGGCAAATGGTGTCTTTCATGGTGACATTGTGGTTGAAAAGGGGGCCGATAAAACCGATGCTAATATGGCAACGAATAATCTGTTGCTCTCGCCAACGGCACAAGCGAATAGTAAGCCACAGCTCGAAATCTATGCCGACGATGTGCGTTGTACGCACGGCGTGACCAGCGGTAATGTCGATGAAGCACAAGTTTTCTACTTGCGTGCGCGAGGCATTCCAGCAGAAAAGGCACAACTCATGATTTCAGCGGCATTTGCACAGGCGGCATTGGACGATGTGCCCGTCGAAGCCCTGCGTCTAGCATGGCAACAGGCGATTGCCAATAAGCTTCAGCAGGCATGAATGGCATGAACAAGATTCGTAACCAGTTCCCGGTTTTTCAATCTCAGCCTCATTTGGTCTGGTTAGACAGTGCCAGCAGTACGCAAAAACCTGAGTCGGTGATTGAAGTTGCCAATCGGTTTTATCGCGAGGGTTATTCAAATATTCATCGTGGCTTGTATCCGCTGAGCGAGCGCGCAACGGCTGATTTTGAAGCGACACGTGATTTGGTACGCAGTTTTATTAATGCCCGTGAGCGTGAAGAAATCGTGTTTACCAAAGGCACGACGGAAAGTATTAATTTGGTTGCCAGCGGGTTAGGACAGCTATTGCAAGCGGGCGATAGCATTTTGCTGACTGAAATGGAGCATCATGCCAATCTTGTACCTTGGCAGTTGCTCGCACATAAGGGAATCGGCGTTAAGGCGATTCGTTTAAACGATGCGGGTGAGTTATTACTCGATGATTTAGAAACTAGGCTAACGCCAGATGTGAAAGTTTTTGCTTTTACAGCTGTGTCGAATGCTTTAGGTACGATTAACCCCGTGCGTGACATGATTGCGCGCGTGCGTGCAGTACGTCCTGATATGATTGTTTTGGTTGATGTGGCACAAATGGTGGCGCATGCACCCATCGATGTGCAAGCATGGGACTGTGACTTTCTGGCTTTTTCGGGGCATAAACTTTATGGCCCGACAGGGGTGGGTGTGCTTTATGGTAAACGCGAGTGGTTAGAGCGCCTGCCGCCTTACATGGGTGGTGGCGATATGATTCGTACGGTGACCATCGAAAAGACAACCTTTAACGATATTCCCTATAAATTTGAAGCAGGCACACCCAACATTGAAGGCGTGATTGCCTTAAAACCTGCTATTGAGTTTGTGCAAAGTATTGGCTGGGAAGTGATTGCTACGCATGAACACAAGCTGTTAACTTTGGCAACTGAAACGTTACAACAGATTGATGGCTTGCGTATCATTGGTACGGCTGCGCATAAAGAGGCGGTAGTGTCGTTTATTGTCGATGGCGTACATCCTTCAGACATGGCAACCTTGTTAGGGCATGAGCAGATTTGTTTGCGTGCCAGTCACCACTGCGCCCAGCCTGTCATGCAACGCTTTAAAGTGCCTGCAACGGTTCGCGCTTCGTTTGCGGTTTACAACACCGAAGATGATGTGGCTAAGCTGGTGGCAGGCGTTAAGATGACGTTGGAGATGTTGCGTTAGCATTTTTGTTTGGGTATTAAGCGTCATTTGCTTGTTATAATTTCATAGACATTTTACCTGCATTTGGGGTATCATTAGACAAATTTGCGGAGCGAAAAAGACATGTTAATCATAACGAGTACAACATCATAACAGTCAACACTAAAAACGGAGCGGTTTTTGCCTTCTCCGTTTTTTTGTATCCGCGTAAGTGAATGGGTAATCAGGTTAAAGATAGGGAAGTGGGCAAGATGAAAGCATTACTGGCATTGCAAGATGGCAGTCTGTTCTGGGGCGAGTCGATTGGCGCAACAGGAGAGACGGTGGGAGAGGTGGTTTTTAATACCTCGATGACAGGGTATCAAGAAATTCTGACGGATCCGTCATATTTTCGTCAGTTGGTAACCCTTACCTATCCTCATATTGGTAATGTAGGTGTCACGCCAGAAGATTCTGAAAGCAAAGGCGTGATGGCGAGTGGTTTAATTATCCGTGACTTGCCACTATTGCACTCTAACTTCCGCGCGACTCAGTCGTTGCCTGATTATTTAGTAGAACAAAATGTTGTGGCTATTAGCGATATTGATACCCGTCAGTTAACCCGTGTGTTACGCGAAAAAGGTGCACAAAATGGTGTGATTGTCGCAGGAGACAATATCGATGCCGCTGCTGCGGTTGCGAAAGCACAGGCGTTTGCTGGTCTTAATGGTATGGATTTAGCAATCGAAGTTACCACCCAAGAAACCTACACCTTCCGCGAAGGTGAGTGGGCTTTGGGTGAAGGGTTTGCTACGAAAGCCGAGGCGGATCTTCCCTATCACGTCGTAGCTTTCGATTATGGCGTTAAAACCAATATTTTGCGTATGCTAACGCAACGTGGATGCCGTTTGACCATTGTGCCAGCAGATACGTCAGCAGCAGCGGTTAAGGCAATGAATCCAGATGGTATTTTCTTGTCTAATGGCCCTGGTGATCCCTCAGCTTGTGGTTATGCGATTACAGCGATTGCCGAATTAATCCAAGGTGATACGCCGATCTATGGTATTTGTTTAGGACATCAATTACTTGCCTTAGCTTCTGGTGCAAAAACACTCAAAATGAAGTTTGGTCATCATGGTGGTAATCATCCTGTGCAAGATACACGTTCAGGTAAGGTGTTGATTACAGCGCAGAACCACGGTTTTGCGGTTGATGAGTCTAGCTTGCCAGCAGGTATCGAAGTAACGCATCGTTCGTTGTTTGATGGTTCTAACCAAGGTATTCGTTTTGCCTCTAAGCCATTTTTTAGCTTCCAGGGTCACCCAGAAGCCAGCCCAGGTCCGCACGATTTAGCTTACCTGTTTGATGAATTCATCGCCAATATGGCCGCTCGCAGCGCAGCATAAGGAATAAAAAATAATGCCTAAAAGAACCGACATAAAAAGCGTCTTGATTATTGGTGCGGGTCCGATTGTTATCGGGCAAGCTTGTGAGTTTGACTATTCTGGTGCGCAAGCCTGTAAAGCCTTACGTGAAGAGGGTTATCGCGTTATTTTGGTTAACTCTAACCCAGCTACCATTATGACCGATCCGGACATGGCTGATGCCACTTACATTGAACCGATTAATTGGCAAACGGTTGAACGAATTATCGAAAAAGAACGTCCTGATGCCTTGTTGCCGACAATGGGCGGACAAACCGCACTCAATTGTTCGTTGGACTTGTGGCATCACGGTGTGCTTGAAAAATACAATGTTGAGCTGATCGGTGCGAAACCAGAAGCTATTGATAAGGGTGAAGACCGCGAAAAATTCCGTCAAGCGATGGTAAAAATCGGGCTAGATGTTCCAGAGTCAGGTGTGGCACATAGCTTAGAAGAAGCTTGGGCGATTCAGCAGCGCGTTGGTTTCCCAACAGTGATCCGTCCCTCGTTTACCTTAGGTGGTACGGGCGGTGGTATCGCTTACAACAAAGATGAGTTCGAACAAATCTGTAAGCATGGTTTGTACATGTCACCGACAACGGAATTGCTGATTGAAGAATCAATTCTGGGTTGGAAAGAATATGAAATGGAAGTCATTCGTGACACAAAAGACAATTGTATTATTGTCTGCTCTATCGAAAACCTAGACCCAATGGGCGTGCATACTGGTGACTCGATTACCATTGCACCAGCCCAGACGCTCACGGACAAAGAATATCAACTGATGCGTAATGCTTCGATTGCTGTATTGCGTGAGATTGGTGTCGAAACGGGTGGTTCTAACGTTCAGTTCGCGATTAATCCAAAAGATGGTCGCATGATTGTTATCGAAATGAATCCTCGTGTATCGCGTTCGTCTGCCTTGGCTTCTAAAGCAACGGGTTTCCCGATTGCCAAGGTCGCTGCTAAGTTGGCAGTGGGTTACACGCTCGATGAATTGACTAACGACATTACTGGCGGTTTAACGCCTGCATCGTTTGAACCTTCTATTGACTATGTGGTCACGAAGATTCCGCGTTTTACTTTCGAGAAGTTCCCTCAAGCGGAAGCACGCCTATCGACACAGATGAAGTCGGTGGGTGAAGTGATGGCAATGGGACGTACCTTCCAAGAATCACTACAGAAAGCGATTCGTGGCTTAGAAACAGGTCGTACAGGCTTAGATTGCATCCTGAATTTAAGTGCGATGGACGAGAAAGAAATTCGTGATATTTTGCGTCATGAATTGCGCTCACCCGGTCCTGACCGTTTGTGGTATGTTGGCGATGCTTTCCGTTTCGGCTGGTCGCTCGAAGAAATTTACGAGATTTCTGCTATTGATCCTTGGTTCTTGGCGCAAATCGAAGACATCGTGCGTGAAGAAACGGCCGTACGCACAGGCGGTTTAGATGCACTTGATGCTGATCGGATGCTCAAATTGAAGCGTAAGGGCTTCTCTGACATGCGTTTGGCGAAGTTGCTCAATACTGACAGTCATTTCTTGCGTAAGTTCCGTCACACCTTAGGGGTTAAACCTGTTTACAAACGCGTTGATACCTGTGCGGCTGAGTTTGCAACCAACACAGCTTATTTATATTCGACTTACGAGCAGGTATGTGAAGCAGCACCAACGGATAAGCGTAAGATCATGATTTTAGGCGGTGGCCCTAACCGCATTGGTCAGGGTATCGAGTTTGATTATTGCTGTGTTCATGCAGCAATGGCATTGCGTGAAGACGGTTTTGAAACCATTATGGTTAACTGTAACCCAGAAACGGTTTCGACTGATTACGATACGTCGGATCGTTTGTACTTCGAGCCATTAACACTAGAAGATGTATTAGAAGTGGTTGCGGTTGAAAAGCCAGAAGGTGTGATTGTACAGTACGGTGGTCAGACGCCATTAAAGTTGTCGCGTGAGTTAGAAGCGGCGGGTGTGCCCATTATTGGTACCTCGCCAGACTCAATCGACTTGGCAGAAGACCGTGAGCGTTTTCAGAAGTTGTTGCAGGAATTAGGCTTGCGTCAGCCTGCGAACCGCACCGCACGTACGCCAGAGCAGGCTTTGACTTTGGCAGTAGAAATTGGTTATCCGTTAGTGGTTCGTCCTTCTTACGTGTTAGGTGGACGTGCAATGGAAATCGTCTATGGCGAGAAAGATTTGTCTCGTTATATGCGTGAAGCGGTGCAAGTGTCGAATGATTCTCCTGTATTACTTGACCGCTTCTTAGATGATGCGATTGAGTTAGATGTGGATGCGATTTGTGATGGTGATCGTGTGGTGATTGGCGCGATTATGGAGCATATTGAGCAAGCGGGTATTCACTCGGGAGACTCAGCCTGTTCATTACCACCCTATACGGTACCTGCGCACATTCAAGACGAAATTCGTCGTCAGACAGAAGCGATGGCATTTGCCCTTAAAGTACGTGGTTTGATGAACGTGCAGTTTGCGGTGAAGGGCGAAGACATTTATGTGCTTGAGGTGAATCCTCGTGCCTCACGTACGGTTCCGTTTGTATCAAAAGCGATTGGCGAGCCATTGGCAAAAATTGCAGCTCGCGTCATGGCGGGTCAGACGCTTGAAGCTCAAGGGTTCACTAAAGAAATCATCCCAGAGCATGTGTCGGTTAAAGAAGTGGTTTTCCCATTCATTAAGTTTAATGGCGTTGACCCGATTCTTGGTCCAGAGATGAAATCGACGGGTGAAGTAATGGGCATTGGTGAAAACTTTGCTCAGGCTTTCGCAAAGGGGCTATTGGCGGCAGGCACGGAATTGCCAACCAGTGGTCGTGTCTTTATTTCGGTGCGTCAGGCAGATAGAGCGGCAGCGGTTGATGTCGCTAAGATGTTAGCTGCGCGTGGTTTTGATATCGTAGCAACACGTGGTACGGCTAAAACTTTGCAGGAAGCTGGCGTTGTTGTATCGGTTGTCAATAAAGTCACCGAAGGTCGTCCGAATATCGTCGATATGATTAAAAACGATGAAATCGTACTAATTGTCAACACCTCTGATGGTGCGATGGGGGTTGCTGACTCCTATTCTATTCGCCGTGAAGCGTTAATGCATCGCGTGGCTTACACCACAACGGTTGCAGGCGCAGAGGCAATGGCAATGGCGATGGATTATCAGAATGACAAGACGGTTTACCGTATTCAAGATTTAGCGTAAACTAATCTCATTCTAAAATTTGACAAGCCGCACTCAGAAGGTGCGGCTTGTTTATTAATAAATGAGATCAACAAGGATAAACAAATGCGTCCTCCCTTAACGATGGCTGGTGCCGAACATCTGCGTACCGAGTTGACACGCTTAAAAAATATTGAGCGTCCTTTAATTGCTGAAGAAATCGCGGAAGCGAGAGCACATGGCGATTTAAAAGAAAATGCCGAATATCACGCTGCACGAGATAAGCAGGGGTTGTTAGAAGCGCGTATTCGTCATATCGAAAATGTATTATCTAATGCTCAGGTAATTGATATTTCTAAAGTTCATGCGAACGGAAAAATTATTTTTGGTGCGACGGTTGAGTTGTTAAATGTTGAAAGTGATGAGACGGTTACCTATCAAATTGTTGGTGATGAAGAGTCGGATTTAGAGCACAATAAAATTTCCGTTAATTCTCCGATTGCGCGCGCTTTAATCGGTAAAGAAGAAGGTGATGAGGTTGTGGTGAAAGCACCGAGTGGCAATTTAGATTACGAGATTATTAGCATTAGCTATGTCTAAGAAAGGTATGAAAAATTAGGCTTTCGCCTTTTTCATACCTTTCTAATGCATTTTTTGTTTGGTGGAAGGGGCAAATATCATTCAGTTACAGGATAAGACAGTGCACCCCTTCCCCCAGTTCCCCCAACCCTTTGTTGTTTCACATGAGTTCTCTAACTTGTTGCGTGCAGCATCTCAGGCGATTGTATCTTGCCGAGGCGACCATTTGGTCGCCTCTTTCTTTTCGGCAGATGAGCAGGCTGCGTGGTTTACTGAACCTTGGTATCTTATCGCTGTTGGTAAAGCAGCGGGCGCGATGGCTGCTGGCGCATTGCGTTTAGGGCATAAGACGCTGATATCTGGCTTGGTTGTGAGTAAAACCGACGCTAATGATTGGGTTAATGACAATAAGGTCTCTTGTTATCAAGCGGGACATCCTGTGCCGAACGAAGCTTCTTTTGTTGCTGGCAATGCCTTGGTTCAATTTGTGACCGATTTACCTGCTCATGCAAAAGTTTTATTTTTGCTTTCTGGTGGTGCGTCTGCATTGGTCGAAGTATTGGCTGATGGCATGGATGCCGACGCTTGGCAGGGATTAACGCGTGAGTGGTTGGCATCGGGGTGGGATATCGCGCGAATCAATCAGGAAAGAAAGCGGTTATCGCATATTAAAGGTGGGCGCTTATTAAGTCAGTTTCCAGAATCTTGTACGATATTGCAATTGGTTATTTCTGATGTGCAAGGCGATGATGTGGCGACAATTGGTTCGGGATTGTTGGCAGGACATTCTGAGCAACGGAAAATGACTTCTATTATCTTGGCAAATAACCAGAAGTTGTTATCTGAATTGGCAAAAGGCTTACCCAACGCGAAGATGATGCCGCAGTTTGTATGCTGTTCTGTCGAAGATTTAGCACAAGAGATTGTTTCTGCATCTCGTCAGTCAGGGTGTACGATTTGGGGTGGTGAGCCAGTGGTTGTTTTGCCTGCGCAGGTCGGACGGGGCGGACGGATGCAGCATCTTGCCTTATGGGTGGCTTGGCTGTTACGCGATAATGCGTCACCTTGGCAGTTGCTGGCAATGGGATCGGATGGTAGTGACGGCGCAACAGAAGATGCGGGCGCTTTGGTGAATCAGGATAGTATTCGGCTTGCTCAGCAATTGGGGTGGGATATCGAACATACCTTGGCGAGTTTTGATGCGGGGTGTTTATTAGAAGATATTGGCGCACTCATTACTACTGGTGATACGGGATCGAATGTGAATGATATGATGATATTGGAATGTTATTGAGATGATTAGCATACAAGAATCTGTTTACCTGCGTTGTTACGATGCATTAATGATGAATGATGTCGATGGTAAAGCTTCTGCGGTATTTTCCTTGCTCGAAGACTGGCGAGAAGGGCGTCTGGCAATGATTGCGGTGCCCGTTGTCGAGATCGCTCAGGCGGGTCATCCGACTAAGCCAGAGCTAGTGCATCCTAAGCAGCTTAAGTCTCGAGGTCTTGGTAGCCAAGAGGGTCGAGCGAGTTTATTACATGCTATTGCCCATATTGAATTCAATGCGATTAATTTAGCTTTAGATGCTGTTTATCGTTTTCAGGAAATGCCCAAAGCTTTTATCGATGACTGGTTAGGTGTTGCTGCAGAAGAAGCCTATCATTTTCAATTGGTACGTGAGCAGTTAAGTCGTTTTGGTTATGACTATGGTGACTTTCCTGCGCATAACGGGTTATGGGAAACCACAGCAGATACAGCGTTTGATGTGTTGGTTCGCATGGCTTTAGTGCCCAGAACCCTAGAGGCAAGAGGGTTAGATGTTACACCACACATGATTAAAAAGTTGCGTGCGGTTGGTGAGGTTCGTGCGGTTGAGGTGTTGCATATTTTACTGCGTGATGAAGTCGGACATGTTGCTGTCGGTACGCACTGGTTTGCTTATTTGTGCCAACAGCGCGGTTTAAATCGCTTTGATACCTTTAAATCGCTGATTGAAACCTATTTGCGTGGTGATATCAAGGGACCGTTTAATATAGAAGCGCGCTTAGAAGCGGGATTTACACAACAAGAAATGGATTGGTTGCTGACCCGCTAGAAAGGTTAAATCATCCGTTTGCACTGAGCTTTCCGAAGCCGCCGTTTGAGGGGGTTTTTAGGCTACTGGTGTGTGGTTATTGTTTCTTGGTTGCATGGTATTGCGTAGAAGATGCAATAAAATTTGCTCAGCGTCAGCTGTGTTGTTTGTTTCAACGGTGCGTGTACGGCCACAGAGTAAATGAATATTAATGCGTCTTAATTGTGACATGCCATCGCGTAAATGTTCTTCATCTACCGAGCAGATACTGCTATAAGGGATAATGGCGTTTTCTACGGTGTCT
>CAZSGH010000029.1:0-36830 GCA_964606405.1 uncultured Francisella sp. | reverse complement strand
GATAAAGCAGGGCAAGGAGTCTTGCCCGCTCGTGTATTTGAGTTGCCTGTGATTGGTGGCTGGTTTGGGCAAGGTCAAACGCCCAATAAAGAAACCTTGTTATCGGTCAAGCCCGATTTAACCCTGATGTCGGTATCGAGTCATACCGCTAGTGTACAGAAACAGCAAGCCATGCTAACCGAGCTTGGTTTGCCTGTGTGCAGCTTTCCACTCGATACGCTCGATGATTACCCCGCTGCTTATCGCACGGTTGGTGCTTGGCTAGGTGTGGCGGAACGTGGCGAAAGACTTGCCGCTTTTAGCGAAAAGGTGTTGGCTGATTTGGCGAGTAAACGGGCGCAGATTCAAAAGCCGCTTAAGGTTTATTACGCCGAAGGCAATGATGGCTTAGCGACAGAATGCAAAGGCTCGTTGCATGCTGAAGTGCTAACTTTAGCAGGCGCGGATAATCCCCACGTTTGCGAAGCAGTGACAGGCTTTGGCATGGTAAAAGTCAGCCTTGAGCAAGTATTAGCAGAAGATCCCGATGTGATTCTGACGCAAGATGCCAATACCTACGCTGCCATTAAAGCAGATAAGCGTTGGCAATCAGTGCGTGCTGTAACGTCAGGAAAAGTACTTTTCATGTCGGGTACGCCGTGGCGTTGGATGGATAGACCACCTTCTTTCACCCGTTTAATTGCCGCACCTTGGCTCATGCATCACCTCTATCCAGAATTGATAACACAAGCGCAGCTTGAGAAGTTAACGCGCACTTTTTTCCAAGACTTTTTTAATCAGTCTTTAAGCAATGCGCAAGTGTCAGCATTGTTAAACAGTACACGGGAGTAATGATGATGGCAACGATTGGTTTTATGATGCACTTAACGCCCGATGACAGGCAAAGTGCGACCCGACTTTATACTCAAGCAGGGCAGGTATTAGCCGAGCTTGAACAACAGGGTCTACAAGAAGCGTGGATTACCGAGCATCATTTTAATGAGCATAGTCTATGCCCAGCACCCATGACCCTCATGGCTGCTTTTTTGGCACGAACCAAGCATCTTAAAATGGGCGCGGCAGCGGTGCTATTAGGATTCCACGAACCACTGGCAATCAGTGAACAGATTGCAACCCTAAACGCACTCTATCCAAATCGGGTATTAATGGGGTTTGCTAAAGGCGGACCGTTTGAATCGCAAAATAAAGCCTTTAATATCACAGGCGACATCTCGCGTGCCAAAATGCTCGAAGCCTTACCAGCCATGCGTGCTGTGCTAAGTCAGGATAACGTCAGCCATCAGGGCGATTTTTATCAGTGGCAAGATATCGAAATGCAACCTAAATCGGCGGGAGATTTGCCATTTTTTATTGCCAGTAGTGACGAGCGTGCCATTCAACTGGCGGCAAAAGAAAAATATGGGCTGATGATTGCCCAATTTTGGCCATTGCAAAAAATTAGCATGAATCGCGCTGCTTTTATGAAAGCCAGTGATGGTATCGCGCCCGACATCATGGCAGCGCGTGGTATTTTTATCGATGACGATGCGGCGCAAGCGCGTGTGAAGGCTTCGGCGTTTATTCATGATTTTAGAGCGCAACGGGCGCAGTTATGGGGTAATCATAAAGGGCCGATGACAGGTGTTGACGATGACGAAATGCTATCGCGTATGCTTGTCGGTACGGTTAAACAGGTGATTGAGCAAACCAAAGCTGTATTGGCAACAGGTGTCACACGCTTAGCGGTTAATCCATTGGTCACCCCTTTGAGTGATAAAGCCAGTCAAACGCTGCGCTTTTTACACGAGGTCTGGCCAGCGTGTCAGGATTAAGTGCAAAGCGATCAACTGGGTTGATTGTGCTCGCAGCGATTACCTTGCTTGTCTTACTTGTGTCTTTATTTGCAGGGCGTTTTGCCCTGCCGTGGCAAGAAGGGGTATCGGTATTGTGGCTATGGTTATCAGGTCAAGCGATAACTGAACCAACACAACAGCAAGCCTTAACGGTGCTATTAGATATTCGTTTACCCAGATTGGTTGCCGCCTTACTCATTGGGGCGGCATTGGCGGTATCAGGTGCAGCTTTTCAGGGTTTGTTTATGAATCCGTTGGTGTCACCAGGGGTGTTGGGGGTGTTGTCTGGGGCAGCATTTGGTGCTGCACTTGGGCTGCTGTTGGGGTTAAGCTGGATTAGTATTCAAATTGCCAGTTTTATCGGGGCAATGGTGGCGTTGTTTTTTGCCCTATGGTTGGGTAAAGATAACGAAGAACCGGGAATGGTACGTCTTGTCTTAGCGGGGATGATTGTCGGGTCTTTGTTTACTGCCTTGTTATCGGTCATCAAATATATGGCCGACCCTTACGACAAATTACCTGCCATTGTCTATTGGCTCATGGGGTCATTATCGATGATTGATGGCGCAACCATTTACTGGCTCAGTCCCATCATGCTGTTATCAACGCTGTTATTGGTTGGCTATGGTCGGGTGCTCAATGTGCTGAGTATAGGCGAAGATGAAGCCAACACATTGGGCGTGAATGTGAAACAAGTGCGTTTCATGATTTTATGCTTGGCTGCGGTGTTAAGCGCGTTAACCGTGACACTGGCGGGCATGATTGGCTGGGTTGGTTTAGTCATTCCGCATTTGGTGCGCATGGTAATCGGGGCGGATAATCGCTGGGTCTTGCCTTATTCTGCGCTTGCAGGTGGGCTTTATCTGTTATTGATGGATGATCTTTCTCGCTTAGTCTTAACCTCCGAAATTCCTTTAGGGATTCTGACCGCATTGGTTGGGCTACCCGTGTTTGCATGGTTGCTCAATCGCAGTAAAAGGGTATTTGCATGAGTTTGTCTTGTCTGAATTTATCGTCTGGCTATGGTCAAATGAAGGTACTCGATCATGTAAGTTTGCAGTTTAAGCAAGGCGAAGTCGTTGCATTATTAGGCGCGAATGGCTGTGGTAAAACCACGCTGTTGCGTACCTTATTAGGATTAATGCCAATTCAATCGGGTTCTGTTTTGGTGGCAGAATTACCATTAGCAAACTGGTCGGCAGCACAACTGGCAAAGCAAGTGGCTTACGTGCCACAATTACATCGCCTATCGTTTGGCTATACGGCTTTGGATGTAGTGCTAATGGGGGTGATGGCAGGACGCAGTTTATTTACCCAACCTAGCCTAAACGATGTGGAATTGGCGCGTTATTGGTTGGCGCAGCTGAATATCAGCGCGTTGAGTGAAAAAATATTAACGCAAGTGTCGGGCGGACAACGTCAGTTGGTCATGATTGCCCGTGCCATGGCGCAACAAGCCCAGTTTGTTTTGCTCGATGAACCCATGAATGGGTTAGACTATGCCAATCAACATCGTTTATTAGCGTTACTCACACGCTTGGCAAGTGATCAACAAGGCATCATCTTTACCACGCACGACCCGACCCATGCGCGTCGTTATGCTAATCGGGTGGTGATGATACGTGAAGGTCGTTTAGTTGGTGATGGTCATCCGAGCCAGTGCTTACGTGATGAAGATTTGCATAAAATTTATGATTTGGATGGGGTGTCACTGCTCTAAGGAAGATACGAATCGTTTATTCAGGCTTCCTATTTTTATTCGGAGGAAAAAAGAATGAAGCATCTTTTGATAATCAGTCTGGTGTTGGGTTTGTCAGCTTGTAGCACCGACGCATGGCGCGCAGGCGCGCAAGAATCGGCTAAAAATGACTGTTTAAAAGCACCTATTGGCGAACAAGAGCGCTGTTTAAATAAGTTGAAAGACAGCCAGCAGCGTTAAGGGAAGGTGTAACGACGCTCTTGTGCTAACCACGGGTCGACTTTGGGGGCAGGAGCGGACGCTGGCTTAGCAGCCACTTTTTTGACGGGTTTTGCCGCAGCAGGGGTCGAGGCCGCAGCTACGGGTGCAGGTGCTTCTGCTGCTTTCATTGCTTTTTGTTGCTCAATGGCTTGAGCCGCTGCTTTTTCGGCAGCTTCTTTTTCTTTTTGCGATTTGAGTAGGGCGTCAGACTGAGCGCGAATGGCAGCTTCTTGCTCGTTGGCAATTTTTTCGATGTCTTTTAGTTCGGGAATCATGTCCGAGTTGCCATCGGCAAGCACTACGCCTTGCCAGCTCAGACACAATCCGATGAATAATACCCCAATAGCCCGTTTCATTTCTTACACTCCGCATGAATGTTGGTTGGCGGCGACCAGCGCCCAGTCTTCTTGACTGTTATTGCTAACAAAATCCATGCCAAGTGCTGTGTAATGTTCGATTAATGGCGTTGCTTGTTCCTTCAGGATCCCCGACATGACCAATGTTCCTGTCGGTTTAAGTAAGCGTAAAAATTCAGGCGCGAGCATTTTAAGCGGATTAAATAAAATGTTGGCAATGACAATGTCAGCTTGAACATCGGGCATCTGCTCTGGCAAGTAAAGCTCCAAAGCAACACCATTACGTTCGGCATTTTGCTCCGATGCGCGCAATGCCTGAGGGTCGATGTCGGTGCCAATTACGCGTGCAGCGCCCAACTTTGCCGCTGCACAGGCTAAAATACCAGAACCGCAACCAAAATCGACGATGGTTTTTCCTGTTAAATCAGCATCAGACAACCATGTTAGGCACAAAGCCGTCGTTGGATGCCCGCCAGTACCAAAGGCTAACCCTGGGTCGAGTAATAAGTTAATGCCATTGGCATCAGGTGGTGTATGCCAGCTTGGCACAACCCACAAGCGCTCACCAAAACGGACGGGTACAAATTGATCCATCCATTCGCGCACCCAGTCTTTGTCTTCTAAGGGGTCGACTTTGACAGGGTATTGCTCGAGCTGTGGCCAGCGAGATTTAAGTTGTGCGAGTAATGCATTCGTGTCTCGACTGGCTTCGAATAGCCCCATAACTCGCGTATCTGGCCAAATGGGCGTCGTGCCAATCGGAGGCTCGAAGATGGGCGTATCAGCTGCATCACCAAGGGTAACCGCTAGGCTACCAATTGCTTCGAGTGCATCTGATAGCCCTTCTGCGTATTTTTTTGGTACGTCTGTGTAGACTTGAATCCAAGACAATTAGTGTAGCCCCAGTTTCTTTTCGAGATAATGAATATTGGCACCGCCTTTTTGGAAGCCTTCATCCATCATAATCTCTCGCTGTAAGCCAATATTAGTCTTGATCCCTTCAATGACCATTTCGGAAAGCGCATTTTGCATACGTGCAATCGCGCTTTCTCTCGTGTCACCATGCACAATGAGTTTGCCGATCATTGAGTCATAGTTTGGTGGAACCACATAGCCACCATAAATGTGCGAATCCCAACGAATACCGATACCACCTGGGACATGTGCGCGGGTAATTTTACCTGGACTTGGCATAAAGTTATGGCTTGGATCTTCAGCGTTAACACGACACTCAATGGCATGACCGCGTAAGACAATATCCTTCTGTGTAAAGGGTAAAGGCTTGCCTCCAGCAATTTGAATTTGTGTGCGCACTAAATCAACGCCAGTTACAAACTCAGTAACAGGGTGTTCTACCTGAATACGGGTATTCATTTCAATAAAGTAAAACTGTCCCTTTTCGTACAAAAACTCGAAAGTGCCAGCGCCACGATAGTTCATAGTAAGGCATGCATTGACACACTGCGTTCCAATGAAATCGCGTTCTTCTTGGGTAATGCCTGGTGCAGGTGCTTCTTCGACTACTTTTTGGTGACGACGTTGCATCGAACAATCTCGCTCACCTAGGTGTACTGCATTGCCTTGACCGTCAGCAAGTACCTGAATTTCGATATGGCGCGGTGTTTGTAAGAATTTTTCCATATAAACTTCAGGGTTGTTAAAAGCAACACCCGCTTCGGTTTGCGTGAGCACAATTGATGTTTGTAGTTCTTCTTTATTGTAAACCACCCGCATACCACGTCCACCGCCACCGCCAGCTGCTTTAACGATAACAGGATAGCCAATGCGTTCAGCAATGGCGTAGTTCTCTTCGTCATTGGCAATAAGTGGCTTGCCCGAACCAGGAACTGTTGGCACGCCAGCTTTCACCATCGCTTGAATGGCAGAAACCTTGTCACCCATCAAACGAATTGAATCGGCACGAGGACCCACGAAAATAAAACCACAAGCTTCAACACGCTCAGCAAAGTCGGCGTTTTCAGATAAGAAACCATAGCCTGGATGAATAGCATCAGCACCTGTAATTTCGGCAGCAGATAAAATCGCTGTCGGACTAAGGTAGCTTTTAGGCGATGCCGCAGGACCGATACAAATAGATTCATCTGCTAAGGCAACGTGCTTAAGGCTACGGTCAGCTTCTGAGTAGGCTGCAACGGTGCGAATACCTAACTCACGACAGGCGCGCAAGATACGCAAAGCAATTTCGCCTCGATTGGCGATGAGCAATTTTTGAATCATAGTAACGAACACCTATAAAAACACAAACGGTATGGGAGGCTGGGGGAAAGCGTTACAAAAAAGCGTAACCTACGGATAATCCACCTTCCACCAGCAGAAAAACAAACATGAGGACTCTAAAAACAAACTTAGCGCGAGTTTTTAGAGACTCTCTATCTCTTAGCCGACAATGAATAGTGGTTGACCGTATTCAACAGGATCGCCATTTTCGACCAAAATCTTCACCACTGTACCGCTAACGTCTGACTTAATCGGATTCATAATTTTCATGGCTTCGATAATGCATAAAGTATCGCCCGCTTTGATGCTTTGACCAACGGTAACAAAGTTTTTAGCGTTAGGCGCAGGCGCAGCATAGAAACTACCGACCATTGGCGACTTTACTTCTGTACCAGCGGGCTGCACTTCGGCGGCAGGAGTCGCAATAGCAGGTGCGGCTGCAGGAGCGGTTGCGACAGGAGCCGCAACAACAGGGGCAGCCTGCATCATCGGCGCTTGCATCATGACACCGCCTTCGATAGGGTGCGCACGAGTAATACGAAGTGTCACTTCATCATTGTTAAATTCAACTTCAGCGACTTGATATTTGTCAGCCAGTTCAAATAGTTTGCGGATATCCTGCATGTCCATGTTATGTCTCTCTTTTTAATGTTAGTTGTCTAAATAATCTAGTGCTGCTTGTAATGCCAGCGCATAGCCAATTGGCCCTAATCCGACAATGGTACCCACTGCCAAATCAGAGAAATAGGAATGATGACGGAAAGCTTCCCGCTTGTGCACATTAGAAAGATGTACTTCGATAAAGGGGATCGCAACGCCAGCAAGGGCATCGCGAAGGGCAATACTGGTATGAGTGAAGGCAGCAGGATTGATGATAATAAAATCAATTTCATCATCGATGGCAGTATGGACACGCTCAATCAGCGCACTTTCAGCGTTGCTCTGAAAGTGAAAAAGACGCACCTCAAAATCATCCGCGAGCATTTCCAGTTCTTCAGTGATTTCTGCCAGTGTGCGCTTGCCATAGTGACTGGGTTCGCGTCGTCCCAGTAAGTTGATGTTAGGACCGTTGAGTACCAGAATATTTGCCATGTTATCCAATCACGTCAGTTGTTTTTAAGAATTATAGCCCAAAACCCGCTGTGCGTCAGCATTAGGAAAGGTCTGAATAATGCGCTTTGCTTTTTATTCAGGCTTCCTATGCTTGTTTTTTGGTTGGTGGAAGGGATTAAATCAATAAGTTATAACTTTTTTGGTGCAACCCTTCCCCCAAGCCCCCATCCCTTTGTATTTTTCAGCGTTTCCTTAGTCTGTTATTTGCCCAGTGCTTTGTCCAGTTGCTCGGCAAAGGCTTGTGCTTTCATAAAGCCAACCACACGCAGGTTGCGCTGCTCTTGTCCGTTATGACTAAAGAATAAAATAGCAGGAGGACCAACCAGACCAAAACGTTTTAACAGCGCTTGCTGTTCTTCTGTGTTAGCCGTCATATCCACCTGTAATAACATCATGTTGTTTAAGCGCTTAGCGACCGTTTGATCCGAAAATGTGAAGCTTTCCATCTCTTTACAAGACACGCACCAGTCGGCATAAAAGTCGAGCATGACAGGTTTGCCTTGGTTTTTAGCATCGCCCAAGGCTGCCTCTAGTTCGGTAATGTTGTTGATTTTACGAAAACTTGAGTGGGCAGAGGCGGTAGTGCCTGTTGTCACTCCATTGACGGATGCTAAGTGGACTAAGGGGGTTAAGACGCTTTTTCCACCCGATGCAACCGCGATCAGTAAAAACAAACCCCATGTTAGTACAACCAAGCCAAAACTTTTACTAAGCTTTTGCCATCCTGTTTGCGCCGTTTCCAGTGCGCCAAGATAAACGCCAGAGCCGATAGCAAGAATGCTCCATAGCAATAGACTAAATGCATCAGGGATGATTCGCGATAACATCCAAATGGCAACACCCAATAACGATACACCAAAGACTGCTTTAACATTGTCCATCCATCCGCCTGCACGTGGCATATATTTACCAGCAGCCGTACCAATCAGTAACAATGGAACACCCATGCCCATGCTTAAAGCAAATAAGGCAGCACCACCGAGTAAGGCGTCACCAGTTTGACCAATATAAATGAGCGCGCCAGCTAAAGGCGGTGCAACACAAGGTCCAACAATGAGTGCAGAGAGCAAGCCCATAATCGCAACACCAGTTAATGTGCCGCCTTGTTGCTTGTTGGATACATCGGCAAGTTTCGCTTGTAGGCTTGCGGGCAATTGAAGTTCGTAGAAACCAAACATCGACAAAGCAAGTAACACAAAAATGGCGCTAAAGCTGATTAAAATCCATGGATTTTGGAACGCCGCTTGTAAGTTAGCCCCAAACAGTCCAGCCAGTACACCAGCGGCTGTGTAAGTTAGTGCCATTGCTAGTACATAGACGAGAGAAAGGGTAAAGGCGCGACGAGTCGTTAAGCCTTCACCTTGACCAACGATAATTGACGATAAAATGGGAATCATTGGAAAAACGCAGGGCGTAAATGCCAGCAATAAACCGATTCCAAAGAAAAATGCGATGGCAACCCATGCATTACCACCCGATAGCATGCCAGCAATTTGGTCTGTTTCTGACAGTTCTGCATTGGCTGCGCTATCAAATGTTGTGTTCGCGTTTGCCTGTGTTGCCGATGTATTCGTTTCGGTTGTGGTTACTGGTGCTGCTTGTTTTGCTTGCGATAGAAAATCAGAAACAGCCGCATTTGTTGGTTTGGTGTTCGTATTGTTGGTTGATAGTGCGTTTATTTTCTTTTGTGGTGGATAGCATAAGCCAGCAGATGCACAGCCTTGATATTTAGCAATAACTTCAAAGTCGCCTTGACCCGTAATAGGGACATCAACGCTAAAATCATGTTTATAGATATAAACATCACCAAAATTAGGATCGTTTTTCAGTACTGCTGCAGGGAGTAGCGGCTTACCTAATTGGACGTTGCCAGATTTAAGCGCAAAGCTAATACGTTCTTGATATAAATAGTAATTATCTGCAACTTTAAACCTGGCAGTCATTGTTTGTGCATCTTTCATGCTGACGGTGACGGAGAAAGCAACATCAGGGTCTAAGAAGTCTTCTTCGGCAAAGACAGGTGCAACAAAAAAGCTAGCAATGAATGCAAGCCATACAATAACGATATGTTTCATGTGACTGTTCCGTAATTTTTGGTATTATGATCATCTATGTCGTGATTATGCGGTTAGCTTGGGAGTTTTGCAACCATCATGCGATTATCATTCGGTTGGGTATTTTTTGCGTTTTTAGCAGATTTGTTTAGTTTGTTCCTGTTGTCGGATGCCATTGGCGCTTGGTGGGCGTTACTGTGGGTGTTTGGTGCGATGATTTTGGGTGTTCTCGTCATCTTGGATGCGGGAGATACATTACGCAGTTTAGGTGGCATTTTTGCCACACCCAGTGAGCGTGTCGAAGCGATTAAAGAAACGCCTTGGATGCTGTTGGTTGGTATTCTGCTGTTTATTCCAGGTGTTGTGAGTGATTTTTTAGCAATATTGCTTTGGTTGCCAGTGTTGCGCAAAAAAATGTTGCGTCCTAAGGCGTCCGTGCAATCATCAGATGGTCAAGCCACTAGCCAGAGTGCATCACAACATTCAAGAACAACGCACGACAGTGTCGTTATTGAAGGTGAGTACATCGAAAAGTCAACAGGAAACCTGCCTCCGCATCATTAGGGAATCTCTAAAAAACTTCGCTTTGCTCGTTTTTAGACTTTCCAAGTTTATTTTTTAGCTGAAGGAAAGGCTTTAATCAAAAGGTTACATGCTATTTTCTGCATCCCCTTCCTTCAGACTTCCTACCCATCACGTTTTCACACGCTCTCTCCTATGCGGGGATATATAAAATCAAGGTGACATAGATTCCCGCTTGCGCGGGAATGACGGGTTTTTGGAAGCTATCTTAATGCGGTAGTTGCCAATCAATGGGAGACTTGCCGTGTGCCAGTAAGTCTTCATTAATGCGTGAGAAAGGCTTGCTGCCAAAAAAACCACGATACGCTGATAATGGCGATGGGTGTACGCTACTGATGATGGTGTGTTTGTTTCGATCAATCATTTCCCCTTTTTTCTGCGCATAGCTACCCCATAGTACAAATACCAAGTGATCGTGGTGTGCATTTAAAGCGGTAATGGCCGCATCGGTAAAGCCTTCCCATCCTTTCCCCTGATGGCTATTGGCACATCCTGCTTCGACTGTTAGTACCGCGTTTAGTAATAACACACCTTGCTGTGCCCATGGCATCAAATAACCCGTGTGAGCGTTATCAATGCCACAATCGTCAAATAACTCTTTGTTAATGTTCAGTAACGACTTAGGTAAGGGCTTAACTTCTGGTTGAACTGAAAAACATAACCCATGTGCGTGCCCTACGGTTGGGTAGGGGTCTTGTCCCAAAATGACGACCTTAACGTCTGAAAACGGCGTACTATTAAATGCTGCAAACCAGTTTGTGCTACTGGGTAATATGCGTTTTCCATTCGCTTTTTCGCCGAGTAAAAAAGCTTTGAGCGTTTGCATATAAGGCTTTTCAAACTCAGTGCCGATTTCTGCTAACCAACTGGACTCTAGATTGATTTGACTCATGATATCTCGGGAACTTCTAATAATTCAATGGGTAGGCGGTCTGGAGGAAGGGGGCAAAAAGTAGCATGTAACTTATTGAGTTAACCCCGTCCTTCAGCAAAAAATACACTTAGTAAGTCTAAAAACAAGCGAAGCGAGTGTTTAGATCTTTCCTTATGGCGATAAACGTTCACGTTGCCAAACATCGTTTTCTAAGCGAAAAACAAGACGATCATGTAGGCGATTAGGACGACCTTGCCAAAACTCGAAGCGAGAAGGCGTTAAACGATAGCCTCCCCAGTTATTCGGGCGTTGGATCGGTTTGTTGTCGAATTGTGCCGTGAGTTGTGCAAAATTATTGTCTAGCTCGTCGCGATTACGAATAACGCTACCTTGTCTTGACGCGCATGCCGCAAGTTGGCTGTCACGAGGGCGTGAGACGAAGTAATCGTCAGATTGTTGGTCGCTGACTTTGCTGATCGTGCCTTCGACGCGAACTTGTCGTTCTAGCTCAGGCCAAAAAAAGGTTGCAGCTGCTTGATTGTTGTTTGCTAATTCGGTTCCTTTAGGGCTGTCGTAGTTGGTATAGAACACTAATCCCGTATCCAATCCTTTTAGTAGAACCACTCGCGCGTGCGGCTGAGTGTTTTTGTCGACAGTCGCAAGTACCATTGCGGTGGGCTCTCGCTGTTGCTCATGAATGGCTTCATTAATCCAGTCTTGGAGTGCGATGAGTGGATTGCTGGCTATGTTAGGCCAATCAAGTTCGCTACGCTGATACTGCTTGCGGATACTGGCTAAATCACGATTTGGCATAGTTGTATTTTCCTTTGTATCAAGCCTGATAAGATATTACGAGAAGCGTTAACAACATCAAGAGCTTCTGAAAAAATGCAATGTGTAGGGGGCTTGGGGGAAGGGGTGCAGGTTTTTAGCTTGTAATCTATTGCTAACAACCCTTCCTCCAATCAAAAAATACCTTAGGAAGTCTGAAAAAAGGCGAAAGCCTTGTTTTTCAGACCTTCCTAATCATGGTACACTCACATTATGCGTAACAACACTTATTTTTTAAAGAAAAAGTCACTTTATTTTGTCCTGCTGGGGATGTTTTTGTTGTGGCAAAACACTGCCCATGCCGCGCAGAGTTATCGCTTTGGCGTGACCAATGTGGAAACGGTCATGACAACTGCTGCGCAGTGGAATCCTGTTTTGGCCTGGATTGAAAAACGAACAGGCATTGCGTTGACCTTACAGATGGGAATGAGTGCAGAAGAGACTCAGGCAAGACTGATGCGTGGTGAGTATGACTTTTTTTTAGGCTACCCTTTTTTGCAAGATGGACCACGTCAGCAACTCGGTTTTCATGTGTTGCTTAAAGCGAAAGATGTGATTAATAGCTCGGCAATTGTAGTACAGGATAGGACAAGTATTCGTACTCTGGCGGATTTAAATGGGCAGGAGCTGTGGATTCCTCACGAAAATGCTTTTATTGCGCATACTGTTCCGATGGCGGTGCTATTGGAGAAAGGGATTCGTGTTCGTCTTCAGTCTGTTGCGAATCAAGAGTCTTTAGTAACAGCGTTTAAGTTAGGAAAAGTTCAAGCAGCAGCATTAAATATGGGCATGTTTAAGCGAGCTATGGCAAATAAAGAGGATAGCTATCGCATTTTATGGCATTCTCCTTCTTTGCCGTCCTTGCCAATTGGTGTTCAGCAATCTGTTCCTTTAGGTGTTGCCGAACGTGTGCAGGCTGCCTTTGTTGATATGGTAAATGATGCAGAAGGGAAGCAGATTTTACAGTCGTTGAATCTGCGTATGGGTTTAAAGTTGGCGGGTTGGGAATTGGCGACTGATGCTGAATATCAGTTTGCTATCGATAGTTATCAGAAAGTCGCACAAGATAAAATAGAGCGTCATGATTAGGGATTTTGTATGGGTTTAAAGCAACGTCTTTATGTTGTTCTGTTGGGTGTCATGTTGTGTGCTTTGCTTGTTGGCGTGGCATCTTTGACGGCTTTAGCAAACAAACAAGCAAAAAGTGAAGATCAGCAGCGTTTGTTAGATACCGCCGAGTTGGTTGTGCAGGATATTGTTTTTGCAAATATTACCGATGACTTGGCGCGCTTAGATCAGCGCTTGCATATTTACGTGCAACAACAGTTTTTGAAAGAGGCTCGTTGGAATAGCCCTCAAGGAAATCATTTGGTTGCTCAGTCTCAATCGACGCTCACAGCACCAGAATGGTTTGTTCAGTTTGTAAATTTTCAGCCGCAAGTGTTGCGTCAGCAGGTGGTTTGGTTTGGAAGGGCTTATGGTGAGCTGGTTTTAACCAGCGATGTTGCAACCAATGTTAATAATCTATGGTCACTGACGCAGTATTGGCTGTGGATTATATTAGGCTTGCTCTTTATGATTGTTCTGAGCGTAGAAGCATTGGTTCAGCCGAGTATTCGACAGGTTCAGCGTTTGGCAGCAGAAGCGACCCGTTTGGGTTCTGGCAAGTTAGATGCGCCTATTGTGGTTGCTGGACATGCAGAGTTTATTACCCTTTCTCGAGCAATGGAAAACATGCGTGCGGCTTTTCTAGCGAGTGTTAATCAGCAGCAGCAGCAGGGTGCGGAGCTGAAAGCGATTAGCCTAGAAAATGAACAGCGCCATCGTTGGCTCAAAAGTTTGCTTAACAATATGCGTGTGGCTGTGTTGTTGGAAGATCCAGATCGCCGTGTTGTGTTTGCAAATCAGTTGTATTGTGACTTTTTCCGTATTGCATTAGAGCCAACGGCACTTAAAGATAATTTTGGTGCGCGATTGGAGCAACAAACCAAATTGCTTTTTGTGGATTCGGAAAGCTTTATTTCACAAAGTGAACGATTAATTCTTGCCAAGAAAGCTGTTAATAATCAATTATTTCATATGCAAGATGGTCGCTGGTTGATGCGAGATTTTGTGCCGATAGTCGATGAAATTGGGCGTATTGGTGGACATTTTTGGATGTATCAAGATGTTACGGATATCCATTTGTTGAGACAAACTTTAGCAGATGAACGAGATTTGGCGCAAGTAACCCTTTCTTCGATTGGTGATGGTGTGATTACGACTGACTTGCATGGTATGGTCACGTTTATCAATGCTGAAGCGACGCGTGTTACGGGGTGGACGTTAACGCAGGCAAGGGGCTTGCCTGTTGTTGATGTTTTTAAAGCAGCGCATGAAGACGAGGAGGGTGTGTGGCTGGATCCTGTGTCCTCTGTTTTGGTGACAGGCGAGAAGGTTGAGTTGTCGAACCATACCTTGTTGTACCACAAAAACCTCGATAAACGTACGCCAATTGAAGATTCTGTTGCCCCCATTTTAGATCGCTTAGGTCGTGTGATTGGTGCTGTCTTGGTATTTCATGATGTGTCAGATAAGTATGCGCTTGAGCAGTCGCTACGCTGGCAAGCGACACATGATGCATTAACGCAATTAATCGGTCGACAAGAGTTTGAGCGTTTACTGCATCAAGCACAAGAAAAGCAGGGTGATTATGCGCTCATTTACCTTGATCTTGATCAGTTTAAATTAGTTAACGATACAGCGGGTCATTTGGCGGGTGATGAACTACTTTGTCAGGTAACAGATTTGTTTAAAGCAAACGTGAATGAACGACATGTGCTCGCCAGAATGGGTGGTGATGAGTTTGCTGTGTTGGTAACAGGTAATGTCGACGAGGCCATGCGGGTTGCAGAAGGTTTGCGTATGGCCTTAGCAGCGTTGCGTTATCAGTATTTAGGGCGAGTTTATCAGATTAGCGTCAGCATTGGTGTTGTGCCTGACATTGGTGCACAGCCCGATATGCATATGTTGATGGCGATGGCGGATGCCGCCTGTTATGCCGCTAAAAATGCTGGGCGTAATCAGGTTTGGTTATATCAAGATAGTGACGCTTATTTGGCCAGTCAACAAGCAGAAATGGCCTTGGTTAGTGACTTGCACGATGCTTTGGCAAATAATCGGTTTGAATTACATGCTCAAAAGTTAATCTGTTTACAAGCACAAGCCAAAACAGAGGGGCTGCATTGTGAAGTGCTGGTTCGATTACGCGACCATGATGGAAGCCTAGTTTCGCCTGCTGTGTTTATTCCTGCTGCAGAAAATTATGGTCTGATTTACAAAATTGACCGTTGGGTAATTGAACAGACGTTAAAGCTATTGGGTAGTGATGCCGATATGCTTAGCGGTGTGTCTGTTTGCTCTATTAACTTATCGGGGCAATCGTTTGCGCAAGCTGATCTCGTCGAGTTCATTACAAAGTGTATGCGAGATTCGGGGGTTCCTGGGCATAAGCTTTGTTTTGAAGTGACAGAAACGGCTGCTGTATCACAACTATCGCAGGTTGCTGACTTTATTCGTGCTATGCGGACATTGGGCTGTCAGTTCGCTTTAGACGATTTCGGTTCTGGTCAGTCATCGTTCCGTTATTTAAAACATTTACCAGTGGACTATTTAAAGATTGATGGCAGCTTTGTGCAAGATATGTTAAAAGACAAGATGAATGAGGCATTGGTGCGAGGTATGTACGAAATTGCACACTCGTTAGGTATTCATACCGTAGCAGAGTTTGTTGAAACGTCAGAGATTGCGAATGCCTTAGGCGATATTGGCGTCGATTATGCGCAAGGTTGGCACTTTCATCGTGCACAGCCAATGCAAGATGTGTTGCAAGCATTAACACAATAATGTGCAACAACGGATAAAAAAGAATTCAAAGAATAGGGGTGCGTCATGAAACGAAATGAGCCAATTACGCAGGTTGAATATCAGCTACCAGTGGATGCTTTATTAGTAACCAGAACTGACCTAGTTGGTAATATTGTTTACTTTAATGAAGCTTTTGTTGAAGCTAGTGGGTTTACGCAAGAAGAGTTAATGGGACAACCACATAATGTAATGCGTCATCCTGATGTTCCAGAGCAGGTTTTCGAGGATTTATGGCATACCCTAGAATCAGGATTGCCGTGGACTCAAGTGGTTAAAAATCGTCGTAAAGATGGTGGCCATTATTGGGTTGAAGCTCAGGTTGTACCTTATATGCGAGATGGTGAGCATGTTGGCTATATGTCGATTCGTCGTCCTGCGACACCAGAGCAGATTCTTGCGACAGAGAAAGCTTATGTTGCGATTGCTAAAAAGCAAGAGCGTCTTAGTCAGGGACGTTTAGCTAGTTCTTTTTCGCGCTTTAACCCGCTCGAAAACTTGAATCCCTCTTCAGCGATGTCGGTAATGGTGGTGGTATTTTCCATTCCAGCATTACTGAATACGTTTGGGGTTCATATTAATGACATTATTGTTCAAGTCAGTGCTGTTCTGTTGCCCATTTTCGTCTATTTTGGTGCCGAATTTGCACAACATCGTTTAAGTCGCTTGAATAATGTCTTGACCAGTATTGCTGGCGGCGAATTTCGTAATGCTGTTCCCTTGTATGGTACGAATATTTTGAACCAATTGGCTGCGCGTGTATCCATTATGCAAACGCGTTTAGCCGTGGCACAAGATGAAACGAAAACTGTCATGTCGAGTGTGCAGCGTATTCAATCTGCCTTTGAGTCTTCACCATCACCGATGTTTGTTGTCGATCAGTTCGATAATATTTTGTTTGCGAATAAGGCGATGCGCGATTTTATTACACAGCGTCAAGATCGTATTCGTCAGTCTAATCGTCAGTTTGATCCTGACAATGTGATTAATGTCGGCATTGGTAAAATATTGCCGTTATTCGATAAAATTGTACAGAAAGCGCGAGCGCAAGAACGTCAAGTTACTAGTATTCGTTTCGGTGGTCGAGACTTAGTGGTGCGTGCAAGTGCGATTCGTGATGCTGTTGGTCGCGTGCTGGGGGTGGTGATTGAGTGGAGTGATATTACCGAAGAGTTGGCGATGCAACGCGCCATTGAGACCATTGTAGATGGCGCACAACGTGGCTATTTAGATCATCGTTTAGAAGTTGGTGGTGCTGAAGGTTTCTATAAAAATTTTGCCGAACGCTTTAATGCCATGATTGATAGCTTGGGTGAAGCAATGTTTCGTGTTAATGGTATTGTTATGGGTGCGACTGAGGGGCATTTAGGTCGCAACATGGAAGGGAATTATTCTGGACAGTTAGGTGGTTTGCAGTCAGCATTAAATACTGCCTTTGGTAATTTAGGCAGTATCATGGTCGAAGTGCAAAGTCTAATGCAGAAGGTCTCAACCATTGTTGGGCAACTTAAAGATGCTTCTGGTGAAATGTCAGATCAAGCACAACAGCAGGCTGCGGCACTTCAACAAACCAATAGTACGATGCAAGAAATTACCAGCGGTATTCGAGAAGTCGATGCCGAAATTCGTTTGGCGCAAGATGTTGTGACGCGTACCGCACATAATGCTGATCAGGTTAAAGATGCCATGGAACGCAGTATTGATGCCATGGATAATGTGCAGCAAAACAGTGGTAAGATCGAAGAAATCGTTAGCCTTATCGAGGGCATCGCTTTCCAAACCAACTTGCTGGCATTGAATGCTGCGGTTGAAGCGGCAAGAGCGGGCGAGCATGGACGTGGTTTTGCTGTGGTTGCCAGCGAGGTTCGTGGTTTGGCACAAAAATCAGCCGATGCAGCACAAGTCATTAAAACCCTGATCGAAACAACTGCAGAAGATATTCGTAGTGCGAGTGAGTTGGTTACCAATACCAATGCGCGTTTGACGACGATGGTCGACGGGGTCTTGGGCATGCAAAGCTATTTGGCTAAGGTCGTATCTGTTTCTGACAGACAAAACCATGCCGTTTTAGAAGTTTCTAAGGCGATGAATAGTATTGATGCTACGACACAACAAGCGGCTGCGCACAGTGAGGAGTTGGCTGCAACATCAGAGTTACTGCGTGAAACAACAGACTCTCTCGCTGAATCTGTTAATGTCTTTAAGGTAGATGCGGTGCAATTGAATATGACTCGTACCGTTGCTAATGGTGACTTTACAATAGCACGTGCTCGTCGCGCGCAACGGGTATGGATTGCTGCGGCGATTAACTTATTGACATCGGGCAAGAAAAATCAAGATATGACGCTGTTACTTGATGATGGTGCAACGGATTTGGCTCTATGGATGCGCAGTCATAAGGCTCAGTATGCTCTCTATCCAGAGTATAAAGCGGTTGAAGATTTGCGTATTAGAATGCATCAATTGGCAGCAGAAGTCTTAGATATTCAATATCACGGCACAGACTCGTTTGCTATGGAACAAGAGATTAAACGCTTAACACAAATGTCTGCTCAGGTGATTACAGCCCTGTCGTCCTTAGAGTCGGTAGCAACACAAGCGCTGGCGTAAGCGAGGAAGGTCATGATTGTTTGGCATATTGATAATGTTAAATGTGGTGGTTGTGCCAATCGTATTAGGCAAAAACTACAGGCGATTGCTGGTGTAACAGACGTTAGGGTTGATGTTGAGCAAGCTCAGCTTCATTTTGATGCGCCAGACGAGCGTTTGGCTGATATTGAAGCAATATTGTCAGCTTTGGGATATCCTCGTACAGGAACGACGCTAGGCTTGGCTGCTGTTGGTGCTGATGTTCGCTCTGTTGTTTCCTGTGCCATTGGCAGAATGCAGTCTGATTCTGAGCAATAAGCGTTTTGCGGTTTTAACTGGCACAGTCGTTGCTTTAGAAGACTTCTAATTACCCGTCATTCCCGCGAAAGCGGGAATCTATCTTATTGGTTTCATGGATCCCCGCCTGCGCGGGGATGACGAAAAGGTGGTTTTTAGCGTTCACCTAAAGTATCTGCGATTTTGGTCGCTACCTATTTTAGTCATTATTAGGCAAAAATTATTATGTGGTTAAAACCAATTGGTTTATTAATCTTAATCGGTGCGATTGTTGGTGGTTTTGCCATCATGCATGGTCCGTTAGGAGAGCTATGGCACCCCTCTGAGCTGGTTGTGATCTTGGGTGCGAGTTTGGCGGCATTTTTCTTGGCAGCACCTATCCCCGTGGTGACGCGTACCTTTGTGATGTCGTTGCGCTATTTTCAGGGCGATAAAGCGAACATTAAAGTTTATTTAGAACTACTTGGTTTGTTGGAAGAGTTGTTTAAATTGTCGCGCGCTCAGGGTGTTTTGGCGCTTGATAAACATGTGTCTGATCCCCTGTCGAGTAATGTATTTTCTCGTTACCCAGCAGTCGTAAAGCATAAAGAGCTGCGTGAGTTTGTTGCTGAGTGTTTTGCTTATGTGCTTATGAATCCTCCTAAAGGTCACGAGCTGCATCACATGGCAGATAAGCGTATTTCGATTTGGTTTCGTTCAGCATCTGAAGTGCCTAAAATTGTGGGTAAAGTCGGTGATTGGTTGCCTGGTTTCGGTATTATGGCTGCCATTATGGGGGTTATTCTTACCATGACCACCGTTGGTGGTCCTGTTGAAATCACGGCTAAGTTCATTGGTGCAGCCTTAACGGGTACCTTCTATGGTATTTTGTTTGCTTTCGCAGTGTTAGGACCTTTTACCCATGCGATGGAAGTGATGTTGCGTCAGGATAAGATGTTACTTGAAATGGCTGCTGCTGCCATTGGTGCCTATTCCGATGGTGTATCGCCTAACTTAGCGATTGAAATTGGTCGTCAGCGCGTGCCGCCAGAGTATCGCGATAAACTGCCCAATAAAGACCGTTAGGAGGGATAGCCAATGAGTTCCCATGATGACGATGATGAAGGTGGTGGCGCGCACGGCGGTTCGTGGAAGATTGCCCTTGCCGACTTAATGACGGTACTGATGGTGTTCTTTTTGGTTATGTGGATGTCGGCGATTATGGATCCAGGTGACCGTCAGGCTTTGGCAGATGTGTTTAAAGAAGTTAAATCAAACAATGGTTCACAAGAAAGTAGCCCAATGCCCGAGCAGAAGGGGGATGTCTTACTGAATCCATTGGATTTAAAGCCGCTTACTAAATCTGAAATCGAAACGATGGTTAAAGAGTTAGATGCGTCTGTAGAGGAAACACCAGAATTTTTCATTATTACCTTGCGCTCCGATAAAGCTTTTGAAAGTGGTCGTGCCAGTCTACAAGAGGCAGCTAAGGCCAAGTTAGAAGTCATGGCAGAAAAGTTTGCCAATCGACGTAATCGACTGACGATTACAGGGCATACCGATAATGTGCCGATTCGTAATGTGTCTTTTCCTTCTAACTGGGAATTGTCTTCGGCGCGAGCCTCGTCTGTGGCGCGTTTGTTCGAAGAGTTTGGTGTCGAAAAACAATTTATGACTGTGGCTGGTCGAGCAGACGCTGAGACGGTTTCTGCCAACGATACCAACATCGGACGGGCGCAAAATCGTCGTGTGGTGATGAGTATCGAGAAAAAAGAAGTGCCGCCACCTGAGCCAGTGAAGCCCGCGCCTAAGGCTGCGACGAAAGCGCCAGCTAAGCCAGTGAAATAAATGGTCAAGAAGTCTGTCATTCCCGCGAAAGCGGGAATCTACCCAGTAAGTTTTGATATGGGGCACCTCTAAAAACTTAATGGGTAGGAAGTCTGAAGGAAGGGTTTGCAGAAAAGAGCATGTGACCCTTTGATTCAGTCCCTTCCTTCAGTCAAAAAATAAACTGGGGAAATCTAAAAACAAACGAAGTGAGGTTTTTAGAGGTTCCCATTACTTTTTCTTGCCTTGCACACAGGGCAATCTGCATCTTGCGTTAGCTTGAACTTGCGCTGTGTCATGGTCAAGCCATCGAACAACAATACCTCACCAATTAGGCTTGCCTTGTCTAATAACACTTTAATTGTTTCTAAGGCTTGCATCACCCCTAATGTGCCGACCAGTGGCGCGACGATGCCTTGTGCATCGCAGGTTTCGCCGCCTTGATTTGCTTGTGGATCGAAACAGAGGTAGCAGGGCGCGTTTGGGTCTCGTCCATCAAAGACGCTTAATTGTCCTTCCCAGCGGATCGCTGCTGCCGATACCAAAGGTTTTTTGGCTTGCATGGCGGCTTCGTTAATCGCTGTGCGCGAAAAGCCGTTGTCGGTGCAGTCGACAACCACGTCGGCTTGCTGACAGAGTGATAGCAACTGTTCGGGCGATAAAAAGGCATTGATGGCATTGATCTGAATGTGCGGATTGACTTCGTGTAGTGTCGCTTTAGCGGAATCGACTTTGGCTAAACCAATGGTTGCTTGTCGATGGACAATTTGACGCTGCAAATTGCTTTCTTCTACCACATCAAAATCGACGAGGGTGAGCGTACCAATACCAGCTGCCGCTAGGTACAAGCTGGCAGGCGAACCGAGTCCGCCCATGCCGATCATCAGTACATGGCTATTAACAAGGGTTTCTTGTCCCTCTAAGCCAATTTGCGCTAAGCGAATTTGGCGGTCGTAGCGAGCTTTTAGGGTATCGTTAAGCATGAGTATGATTCCATTGTCCAAGCGTTATTCTGTCATTATTGCCATAATCGCGGTGGGTAGTAACTTGATTAAAGCGCGCTTGAGTAAACAGTGAGCGCACAGCCGCACCTTGATTATAACCGTGTTCTATCAGCAGCCAACCATTGTCGGCTAACCAGTTGGGTGCTTGCTGACAGAGCAAACGAATGGCATCGAGTCCATCTTGTCCGCTACTTAATGCCTGAGCAGGCTCGAAGGGCAAGCTGCTTTGGCTTAAATGCACATCGTCGTTTTCGATATACGGCGGATTGCTGACAATGATATCGAACTGCTGCGTCGGTAAGTCACTAAACCAATCGCTTAAATAAAAACGAATGGCAGGCAGCTTATGAGCGCAAGCATTATCTTTCGCTACCGTTAATGCGGCAGAACTGCTATCGAGGGCGCTGACAAGTGCCTTTGGTCGTTGGCTAGCAATCGCAATCGCAATCGCGCCAGAGCCTGTTCCGATATCGAGTACGCGAGCGGGTACGGATTCAGGAATCAGATCAAGTGCGGCGTCAACCAATAATTCGGTGTCTTGACGGGGAATGAGTACGGAAGGAGAAACCGATAATGTCAGACCGTAAAATTCTGTATCGCCCAAAATATAGGCAAGGGGTTCTCCCATCTGTCGGCGTGTTAGCCACGCATGTAGCTGATCTTCTTGTGTTTGCGTCAATTCTTGTTCGGGGTAGGTACGCAGATGGGTTTTTTTGACACCTAGTGCGCGTTGTACCAGCAGCTCGGCTTCGAGCTTGGCTTCTTCTGGTGGTAGCTGTTGCGCTAGCCATGTGAGTGTTTGAGAGAGTGTCATTAGCGAATACAATGAACATTGATGTTGGGTACGGATAAGTTCAGCCATGCTTTATCAGCAGTAAGCACTTCTAATTGGTGATTGAGTGCTGTCGCAAGACAAGCGCGATCACCTAAAGATAAGCCAAGCTTGCTCGTACTATGGCGAAGCTCTCCTGTGGTATAAGCTATCGCTTCCGTAAATGGCAGTACCGTGAGATTAAGCATGTGCGTAAGAGAAGTGATTATCTGTATTTCAGCACCTCTTTCCGATAATTTACTGGCAATCTCTGCTAAATTGACGGCCGAAATAAATTGTGAGTCAGTTGATAATACGGACTCTAGCGACAGGTTGCTTTTTTCTTGGTGCAAAAAAGCAATAATGACGGAAGCGTCTAACAAATATCGCATAGCGCTTATTGCCAGTCTTGTTGTCTATTGCTCAGAAATTCATCCACACTAGGCGTGAATTGAGCCAGTTGATTTCTGATTGTTTGGTAATGATCGCTTTCATCTTCCGATATTTTTGGCATGGCGCCTTTAGTCAGCCACAACTCAATTTGTTTGGTAATACTTCTATGCTGACGCTTAGCCTCAGCCTTTGCTAAGCTATAAAGGGTTTCGTCGATACGAACAGCAACGCTAGCCATAACCTGCTCCTTTTCTACAAGTGGTGGCAAGTGTAGCATTTGCCTTAACAGCAGACAATAAAAAACCGCCCGAAGGCGGTTCTTAACAACACAATCGTGCGTGATACAAATTAGAATTTGTATTTAGCTTGTACTGTGTAAGCCAACTGAGACTGACTCGTTGTATTTGTTGATGCACCAAAACCTAAACCAGTAGTCTCTATTGTTGTTGTAACTGATGGTGCATACATTACAGAACCTTCTAAGCTGACAGATTTTGTAAGATCATAGCCTCCACCAACTGAGAAGTGTTGATCTGTCGTTGCAGGAAAGAAAATGTTATTAAACATATTAGTTACAGCGCCAGCAGATGTTAAGCCGTTTTGAGCTTTTATTGGGTTGTCTGCCTTGTTATAGCCTACACCAACCCAGTAACCAGTTCCCATGTATTTAAGACCCAAAGCAATAACATTTTGATCTTGCCAGCCAAAATCTTTATAGCCTTTTGCTTCGCTCCAGCGAATTTGCTTTAAGTCACCTGTAAGCATAATATTACCCATAGTATAAGCAGCGCCGGCTTTGATTTCTGCTGGCTGTTCTAGATTGTCGCCAAACGCAGCAGGAATTAATCCAACGAACGGTGCTGAAGCTACGGATAACTGGTTTTTGTACTTCATATTAATGGCAGAAGTGTAAGATGCACCTAAGGTAAATTGTTTAGATAAATCATAGTATCCACCTAGACTGAAACCGTAGCCAAGATCAGAAGACATACCAGAGCCTATCTTGCCAGCTGCAGCGAAAGGCGTTCCAGCTGTATCATAATTGATATCTAATGCACCATACTGAACGATTGCAGACGCTCCAACTCCTGCATTAGCTGTGTTATAAGCTAGCGTAGGCACAAATCGCATGATTTGTAATGATGTTTGAGCTTTTAATAGCGCTCCATTTGCACCTGTTGCGCCATTATAGTCAACACCCATGCCAGATGTTCCAAAAGCACCGATACCAAAGCTCAGATTGCTGTTAATTCGACTAGAAAGAGCTATTGATGGAATCACATTGGTGTCGGCAGCGCTATTTGCTTTATTTACAGTGTCACCAAAAAGACCGTCATTACTTACACTAGGTTTAAATAAAGTGCCGCCGAATGTGAATTCAGTACCTGTGCTTTTACCAATCATTGCTGGGTTGATGATAACGTTTTCAGCACCATAGTAAGCAGCAACACCAGTGCCACCTAGAGCGACAGCTTGAGCGCCTACGCCAGTCATATTTGTACCATTGGTAGCAAATGCTGCTGGTGCGATGAATAATGTTGCGATGGCAGTAGCCAAAATGTGGTTAGTTGTCTTCATGAGGATCCTCATTATATTTTAATCAAAGTTTGAAACAATAAACCCCACCAAGTTGGCAGGGCTTAAAGGTGGGTGGGGACTTAGAATTCGCCTTTAGAGCCTTTTTCTAACATTTCCGCCATTGTATTGCGAACTTCCATCACTGGACCTTTCAGCTCAGCAGGCATTTTACGACCCATCTTAATCGCCATATCCATGTTCATGGTGTAAATCCATAAGCCATCAGCTTGCTCAACGATGTTGACACGGCAAGGCAAGAAACCAGCCATAGCAGGAGAGAAGTCTGTCATTTTACGTGCTGTTTCTGGGTTGCAGAAAGACATAACATGAATAACGCCAGACTTGATACCACGTGCTTTTAATTCTTCTGAAAGCGGTAATTCGCCAACGTTTTTGATGTTGCGGTTGGTTGCAACACCATTGATAGCGTCTTTAACGTCTTCTAGCTTAACGCCGTCTTTTACTTTTACTTTCCACATGGTTGCTTCAGCGATATCGCCTTCAGCTTCTGTCCACTTGTCCCAGATTTCCATGAATGTGCTGCCAGCACCTTCTTCTAGGTTGCCGATGGCATGCATTGTGCCACAGCCGCTTAATGTTGCTACGCCCGCTGCTAGTACAGCACCTTTTAAGAAAGTCGTTGCTTTCATATTTTTTTTGCTCCAAATGGTTACATTGATTTAACGTATAACAGAATACGCTTATTTGTTTAAAAGAGAAAATCGATTTTTCTTGTTGGTCAATAATATTTACTAATGTCTAATATTAGAAAGTACTTATATTCCCGTCGTTCCCGCTAAGTCACGTCATTCTCGCGAAAGCGGGAATCTACTCCCTTTTTTGAATGGATTCTCGCCTTCGCAGGAATGACAGGTTTTTAGCGCTTACCTTATATTAAAAACTCTAATTCTTTCGTCCACATCATTGTTTGTTTTTTTAAGCCAGTCGTTTCGACGGTTCGTTGTGTCCATTCTCGTCGCATGGGGTAGTTGCGACGATAGTCTTCGAATACTTGTGCACGTTTGTCTGTGGGTGTGTTGCGCAAGATGGCATCGTCTTGTCTAAAATTGTAAGCATGTTGCAATATTTGAGCGAGTTGTTGTTCTGCAGTGGCGTTCTCATTCCCGTGTAGGCGTGAACCTATGTTATCGCTGGCTGGGTAGATTCCTGTTTGCGCGGGAATGACGCTTTCTGGGGTTTTTGACTTTCCCAGCCATTGTGCCAGTGCATCGGCAGCCATGCTGCCCCCCCGATATTTGGCATCCCAAGCATGTCCTGCAATATGGGGAGTGGCGAGTAGGCTGGCATTGAGTAGCCGTTCGTTGATGTGGGGTTCGTTGTGCCAGCAGTCGGTAATGAAGGTTAAGTCTGTGCGTGTTAGCAAAGCGTTTTCATCGACAATATCGCCACGGGCGGCATTAATAAATAAGGCGTTTGTTTTAAGACAGGCTATGTTTTTTGCATTGATTAAGTGGTAAGTCGGATAGTCGCCAGCTTCGGTCAATGGCGTGTGCAAGGTCGTTATGTCGGCTTGTGTTAAACAAGTTGTCAGAGCAGTGTGTGCAAAGCTCGTTTCGCTGTTTGCACGAAAGGGGTCGTTTAGTAATAGCTTAATACCCAGTGCGCTTGCCAGTTGCTCGACTTGTTTTCCGACATGTCCAACGCCAATAATCGCTAGGGTTAATGATTGAAAAGTACGTTGCTGTGTTACAGCATAGCTCACAACTTGGCTGATGACATATTCGGCAACAGAGCGTGCATTACACCCTTGAGCAGAGTAAAAGGTAACCCCATAACGCGCGCAAGCAGTTTGATCCACATGGTCTAGCCCGACAACCGTGCTGCCAATAAAGCGAATACGGGGGTTTTCTGACAATAACTGTTCGGTAATTTGCGTGCGAGAGCGAATAATCAATGCGTCTGCTTGTGATGCATTCATAGGAATGTCACGTCCAGGCACTATAATAGGTGTTCCATAGGGTGAAAATAGCTGTTTTGCTTCGACTACGGCGTCATCAATGACAATATTAAACGACAAGAGGAATTCCTTATAGATGCTAAGACCATTATTGCCTAGTGGCTTTGAATTGATGATGATACAGGGTGTGGTAGGTGCTTTGGAAGTCTGCGTGCATGTTCCATCTAGTATGAGCGAGCAAACAAGGTTATTGTTGATTTCGCATCCGCATCCTTTGCATGGTGGTAGTTTGCATAACAAAGTGGTTCAAACCATTGCAAAAGCAGGTGTCGAAGCTGACTGTTTGGTGGTGTGTTACAACTTTCGTGGTGTTGGTCAGTCTCAAGGTGTGTTCGATCATGGTCATGGCGAGCGCTATGATTTAAAAGCGGTACTGTCGTTTGCATTCGAACGTTGGGGGCAAAGAGCCTTGGTATTGGCTGGCTTTTCGTTCGGAGCTTGGGTTTCTTCGCTAGTTGCCGACGCTATTTCACCTGTAAGGATGGTATTAATTGCTCCGCCAGTTTCTTTGTACCCGATGGAACGTCTTGTTTTGCCCGCGGTTCCCTTAACCGTCATTCAAGGAGGACAAGACGAAGTGGTGTCGAGTGAGCAGGCGTTGAGTTGGGCAAAGTCACAGTCAGCCGATGTGTTATGGCGAGCGCAAGCAGGACATTATTTTCACGGGCAGCTCTTGTGGTTGCGTCGTGCCGCATTGTTAGCATTGAGTTAGTGGCTAACTCCTAACACCTCGCTTTGCTCGTTTTTAGGCTGTCCAAGTGTGTTTTTAGGCGTAGCTGAGAGATTAAGCTTGTTGCGTATTGTTATCATATAAGCATTTAATGATATAATGATATGCTTATGCCCTTATAAAGGGCTTTAATTTTTCTGAAATAGCAGTAAACTATCCAAATATATCAAATAGGTAGGGAAGATTTCATGCAGCAAAAACGATTTTTGGTGGCACTTTACTTGGTGTTCACTTTGGGTGCGGCGCATGCGGAAGATATGAACTTGCGTCAGTGTGTGGCATTGGCGTTAACACAAAACCCAGAACTTTTAGCAAGCAGTGCGCGAATTGAACAAGCCAACGCCGCGATTACGCAAGCGCAGCGCAGTTATCTGCCCAAAATTACCACCAGTATTACCGCCAGTCGTAGCAACGATCCGCTGAATGTGTTTGGTATGAAACTGATGCAGCAATCTGTTGTTCAGGAAGATTTTATTGTACAGAAGCTTAATGCTCCTGGTGACTATTCAAATATTAATACGCGCTTACAGGCCGAAATGCCTTTGTACACAGGCGGTTTAATTGATTCTTACGTGCGTCAGGCGCAAGGCTATTTAGCGGCGGCGCAATCAGGCGATACGGCAGCGCGTCAGCAACTCACCTTTATGGTTTATCAGGCATTCGATGGGGTTTCTACCGCGGGTGCTTTTGCTGATGTTGCCGCACAAGGTGTAAAAGCAGCAGAATCTTTTGTAAAGACAGCTGAAAACTTGGTAGCGCAAGGCGTTTTGGTTAAGTCGGAACTATTAAGTGCTAAAGTACATTTATCGAACGTTAAGGTTCAGCTGGAGCAAGCGCGTAATCAGGAAGCTATTGCTAACGAACAATTGAAAATGTTAATGGGATTGCCGTTAGATGCGCCTGTCTCTTTGGTTAAGGGTGCGGGGATTGCCAATTGTGAATGTGAGTTGCCACGTATTCACGAAAAAGCGCAACAAAACAATCCTCAGTTGGCGGCATTACGCATGCAAGCTGAATCAACTGGTGCCGCGCTTGATGGTGCAAAAGCCGCCTATCTACCAACAGTCGGGTTGATGGCGCGCCAAGATTGGAATGACAGCAATCTTGCTTTAAATAACAATAGTTATACTGTGGCTGGCGTGTTGAATTGGACATTAACGGACTTTGGTGTAACCAATGCAACAGTAGATCGTGCGCGAGCAACGCAATCAGAACTGAACGCTAAAGTTAAAAAAGCAGAACAAGAAGTGGCGTTTAAAGTTTCGGAAGCTTACCGCAAGCAATATGAAGCGCAAAACCGTGTTGTGTCATTGCAGATGAACGTTGAACAGGCGGAAGAAGCTGCTCGCCTTGTGCGTCAGCGCCACGAAGGTGGTGTAGCCACCATTACCGAAGTATTGGTGTCCGAAACGCAGTTGTTAAAAGCCAAAGCCGATTTAATTGCCGCACGTCAAGACGTGAATGTGCAGCGTGCAACCTTGCGTATGCTGGTTGGCGAATTAGACGAAAACTACTTATAAAATAAGGTAATATGTAATGAAAACTTCAACAAAAACAAACATGTTTCCGCTTGCGTTGCTGGCTGGGTTGTTCGTCTCGCAAGCGCTGCTTGCTCAAGAGGTCGCGCGGGATAATAGCGGTAAGGTATCGGTTGTAACTCAGACACGCGTAGCAATGACAGAGGTGATTCCAGGATCAATCGTTCCCGACCAGCAATCAAAAATTGCTTCACGTTTAATGGGGTATATCCGTAATTTGAATATTCAAGTCGGACAATCCGTTAAAGAAGGTCAATTGTTATTTGCGATTGATCCCACCGATATTAATAGCCAGATTCGTCAAGCTCAGTCTGCTGTTGCCCAAGCGCGTGCCGCTTTAGCAGATGCCAAAGCAGACTACGAGCGTTTTAGCAAACTCTATAAGCAACAATCTGTACCACAGCAGCAGTTCGATAAAATGAAGTTGCAATATCAGGTTGCGCAGGAAAACTTGTCGGCTGCTGAAGCAGGGCATGAACAAGCTAAGGGTCAGATGCGTTATGCTGATGTTAAAGCACCGTTTGATGGCGTTGTGGTGCAGAAACTGGCCGTAACGGGTGATTTGGCCGCTCCTGGTAACCCTGTGTTGATTTTGGAAAATCGACAGCTTATGAGTGTTCAAGTAGAAGTGTCATCTGATTTATATCGCTTGTTGAAGTTAGGCGATGTTGCTGATGTTACGATTGAAGGGCGAGAAGGTGTCGTCTCTGGTGTTATTTCTAACCTCGTTGCAGCAGCGAATCCTATTACCCGTACGCATACGGTTAAGTTGTCTTTGTCGGGCGCACCTGTTGGCATTAATTCGGGGGCTTTCGCCCGTGTTGCTTTTAAGCGCGGTGATCGTACAACCATGTTAGTGCCTGCTTCTGCTGTGTTAACACGTGGCGGTATCGTTGGTTTGTTTGTGGTCGGTGCAGATGATGTCGCCCGTTTCCGTATGGTGCGTACAGGATTAATGCAAGGCGATAACGTCGAAATTCAAGCGGGGCTTGAACTTGGCGAGAAAGTACTCTTTAGTAGTGCTCAACCAGCTCGTAATGGTGATCATATCGTGAGTGGAGGTCAGTAATGTCTGAACATCATGATGATGCGCCGTTAAACAGCGCTGGTAAGCTTGCCAAAGCGTTTATTCATTCCAAAATTACAGCCATGATTATGCTGGCATTAACGCTAGCGGGAATGATGGCGTTATTGTTAACACCGCGCGAATACAATCCGCAAATTGTTGTTCCCGCAGCTAATATTATTGTACCTAAACCAGGTGCAACACCAATAGAAGTTTCCAATATGGTCGTTAAGCCACTAGAGGCGTTGCTTAACTCGCTGTCGGGGGTAGATCATACGTTTGGTTACGCTACCAATGATGTTGGTGTTGTCACGGTTCAGTTTAAGGTGGGTGAAGACCAAGAAGACTCATTGGTGAAGCTTTATAGCCAACTGATGCATAATCGCGACAAGATTCCACCCGATACGTTGGAACCGTTGGTTCGTCCGATTAACGTCGATGATGTTGCAATCATGACCTTAAGTTTAAGCAGTAATCGTTTAGATGGTATGGCATTGCGTGACGTTGGTATGAAAGTTCTTGAGCAGCTGCGTAATGTACCGGGTGTTTCTTACACCAGTGTGATGGGTGGCGCGCCGCGCACCGTCAATATTTGGCTCGATGCACAGCGTTTGACTTTAACAGGCATTACCCTTAATCAAGTCAGTGATATGCTTAAAGGCGCAAATGCCTCGTTACCCATTGGTGAGGTTGTGAGTAACAACCTTAGCCATCCCTTGCGCGTGACGGGTTATTTGGGGTCTGCTGCCGAAGTTGGCGATATTATCATTGGCGTCGAAAAAGGTAAGGCAATTTACTTAAAAGATGTGGCAACGATTGAAGAAGGTGCAAAAGAAGTTGATAGCTATTCGCATATTGGCTTTGGTGGTGAAGGCTCGACAGGGGAAACTTTGCCATCTGTAACACTTGCGATTGCAAAGAAAGCTGGTACAAATGCAGTTGATGTTGCTAACGATGTTTTAGTGAAGTTGGAAGAGCTTAAAGCGAGTATGATCCCAGCTGATGTGGTCATTACGGTTACGCGTGACGATGGTGAAAAAGCCAATGAAGCGGTAAATACTTTGGGTGAGCATCTACTTATTGCTATTGGCTCGGTTGTTATTGTTTTGGTGATGTTTTTGGGCTGGCGTGAAGCGGGTATTGTGACGCTAACCGTTCCTTTAATTTTGTTCGTCGTCTTTGTCGTCGGGCTTATGGCTGGTCAAACCATTAATCGTATCACCTTATTTGCCTTAATCTTGTCGCTTGGTTTGTTGGTTGATGCCGCAATTGTCGTCATCGAAAATATTCATCGACATTTGCACCAAGGCATACCTGCCGATGGTTTAGATGCCTTGTTTATTCGCGCAACGAACGAAATTGGTAATCCAACTAATATCGCAACCATGGCTGTTATTTTAGCCTTTATTCCGATGGCGTTTGTTACGGGGATGATGGGGCCATTTATGGCACCAATTCCGTTTAACGTACCTGTTGCGATGATTGCATCCTTGTTGATTGCTTATATTGTCGTGCCTTGGGCTGCGCGTGTATTCTTAACGAAAAAAGCATTGGCACACATGGCAATGACACATGCTATCAGTGAAAAACACGAGCCGAAAGAAGATGTGTTACAGCGAATGTACGAAACGGTCATTACCCCAATGATTGATAGTCGTACCTACCGCAACCTCTTTTTAGGCGCAGTTGTGGTGTTGTTGATTGGTGCATTGATTATGCCTGCGTGGCAGTTTATTCGTCCTGCTGGGGTTAATGGTCCGCAAAGTGCGATGGGTGTTGAGCTTAAAATGCTGCCTAACGACAATACCAACACCTTCTTGTTGCAAATTGATATGCCCGCAGGCAGCGCTTTAGAAACAACCGAAAGCGTCGCTCAGGCTGTGGGGCAGTTGCTAGCAAAAACACAGCACGTTAGCAATTATCAGATTTTTACGGGTGAGCCAGCGCCAATCGATTTTGCTGCCTTGGTTCGTGGTGATGTGATTCGTAAAGGGAATAATTTTGCGCAAATTCGTGTTAATTTAACCGATAAACATCATCGCGCAGCGTCATCGCATGAGATTGCTTATACCCTTAACGAGGCATTGAATACGGTGCGTTTGGCGCATAGCAGTGCCAAAATTAAGATTTACGAAACGCCACCAGGTCCGCCTGTGCAAGCGCAGATTATGGCGGAGCTTTATGGTCCAGACTATGACAAGTTGCGTGTGGCTGCCGATGAAATTGAAACGAAGTTTCATGATGTATACGGTATGATTAACCAAGATAACTCGGTTACTGCTAACACCGATACTTACGAAATCACCATTGACCGCGAGCGTGCTAACTTAATTGGTGTTGTGCCTGCTAAGGTAGCGAAAATGCTGCGCGATTATGTGTCTGGTTTTAGTATCGGAACCTTGCACCTAGACGATGCTCGTGAACCAGTCGATATTTTGGTGCGCTTACCGCGTGGAGATAGAACGGTTGCTGAACAGCTTGTTTCTTTACGAGTGACGAGTATGGCAGGTGAGTCGGTGCCCTTAACCGCCTTAGCAACCATTAAGCACATTAATACCGCTAAGCCGATTTATACAAAAGATCAACACCCTGTTGTTTTTGTTGGTGGTGAGTTAATTACCTCTAGCCCTGTGTATGCAGTATTAGCAGCGGACGCATGGTTAGATAACCAAGTATTGCCCAAGTCTGGTGTTACCTTTCAAACGGCTAACTTAGGCTTCGTCGAGGCGCAACCTAAGGATGTGATGGACAATACCTTGTTGTGGGGTGGCGAGATGCGTTTAACGCTCGACGTATTCCGCGATATGGGTAGTGCATTTATGGTTGCCTTGGTATTTATTTACTTAATTTTGGTTGGTTACTACAAGTCGTTCATGTTGCCTGTGATTGTGATGGGCGCGATACCCTTAACCATGATTGGTATTTTCCCAGGTCATTGGATTACTGGTCAGGCCTTTACCGCCACCTCAATGATTGGCGTGATTGCCTTGGCGGGGATTGTTGTACGTAACTCGCTATTGCTCATCGACTTTATTTTAGAGTATCGCGCGCAAGGGCAGGGGCTAAAAGAAGCAGTGATTGAGGCGGGTAAGGTGCGTTTCCGTCCGATCTTATTAACGGCGTTAGCGATTATTTTAGGCTCTGCTATCATGATTACCGACCCGGTATTCGGTGGTTTAGCGGTATCGTTAATTTTTGGTACATTCGTTTCGACCGCATTAACCTTGGTTGCCATTCCATTGGTGTATTATATTTATGAGTTTTATGGCGCTAAGCGGGCAGCGGCGCGTCAAGTAGCTTAATTTGTTTAATCATTAAAAACGCCTCGCAACTTAGGTTGTGGGGCGTTTTTGTTTGTGCAATATCCCCTTGAAATAAAACCCTTCTTTTGTTATCTTGTGTCAAATTGTTTATCAACCTCTTGACACAGGATAGCACCATGCCAAAACTGGTTACAGCACAGCACAGCACAGCACAGCACAGCACAGCACAGCACTAAACTAACCCCATTTTTTGCCCCTTTAGCCTTAAGCTTACTGCTGACAGGATGTTTTGGTTCAAGTTCATCTTCCACATCGCTATCCGCAACGGGTTATGTCATCGACGACGCCATTGTTGGCGCAACGGTTAGCCTCTATCATCCCACCAACAACACGCTATTAGCCACAGGCACCACCAAAGCCGATGGTAGTTACGATATTGCCAATGCTCCAGCCGCCCCATATCGGGTTAAAACCACAGGCGGTAATCTGAATGGCAATCCTCTAACGCCTTTTTCTGGCGAACTCACCGCCTATTGCGAAACCACCACCAGTTGTCATGCTACGCCTTACACCAGCGCCATCGACACCCTCGTGCAGCGTGGTTTAGGCGCACAACAAGCCAAAGACCTACTCAACAACCGCCTTGGTACCACACGAGATCCATTTAGCCAACAAATCGACACAGGCACAGCCGTAGCCCCAGCCTTATTCGACCTAGCCGCAGCGCGCGCCACTTTTACCGATAAAGCAACCTTAGACGCATGGATTATTGCCCTAGCCGATGCCGCGCAAGACCCCAACAAACCCCTACCAGCAGGTAAACCAACCAATACCCCAAGCAACTACACCATTAGCCTAAACAGCCCACAAAACGGCAGCATTACAGGCAACACCAGCATTAGCGCAGGACAAACCGCCCAATTTACTCTAACCCCCAATGCCAACTACAGCCTAGACGTTATTAGTGGTTGTAATGGCACACTCAGCCAAGATAAAACCACCTACACCACCGCAGCCATTGCCGCCAACTGTAGCATTACCGCAAGCTTCAGCCCAACACTAACCAACCAAACCGCCACCAATGGCACAGCCTATAGCCTAAACATGGGTAATTACATCAACGGCACCGCCAGCAGCTACACCCTAACAGGCACACTGCCCACAGGATTAAGTTTCGACAGCACAACAGGACAACTGAGCGGAACAGCCACACAAAACGGCACTTACCATATCAGCATTGTTGCCAACTACAACAACAGCACCAGCAGTATCGCCAAAGACTTCACCCTAACCGTTGCCGCCCCACCACCCACCGCAACGCTTAGCAAAACCGCCGACGCACTCGAAGGCAATAACCTCACCTTTACCGTAACCCTAGACGCTGCTGCCAATGGCATCACCACCGCCAATATTAGCTACAGCGCCCCCAGCCCCTTACCCAGTGGCACAACTGCCGCCACAGGCGCGGCGAGTTGCTCAGGCACAGCCGACTACACCAACGGCACCACCAGTGTCGATATTGCATCAGGGCAAACCAGTGCTACCTTTACTGTACCAACTTGCGCCAATGCTACCAACCTACAAGCCAGTAGCGTCAAAGTTACCCTAAGCGGTATTTCTGGCAATGCCCAACTGAGCAGCACAGCAAGCAGTGTGAGTAAAGAAGCGATTATTCACAACACCACAGCAACAGGCAAGCTGAACGACACAGGTGTATTGTTGTACGGTACAGCCAGTACCGCTACTACGCAAAGCAATAGCCTAGAAGCCACCGACCCCAATGCCGCCACCCCAGCACAACAAGATGCCGCACACGGACGCGATGCGCAAGCCATGGCAGGCACACTGGCAAAAGTCGGTAGCAGCAGCCAAAATGCAGGCAAAAGTAATGGGTTTGACTTCACCAAAATCAGCAGCACAGGGCAACCCCTAGCTGCCGACGCCATAAGTTGGGACTGTGTGCTAGATAACAACACAGGCTTAATGTGGGAAAACAAAACCGACGATGGCGGCTTGCGCGACAAAGACCACACCTACAGCTGGTACAACAGCGACAGCAGCAATAATGGCGGCAATGCTGGCGTAGAAAGTGGGGGAACTTGCTACCAAACAGGCAGATGCGACACTGAAAAATATGTTGCAGACGTAAATACAGCTGGCTTATGTGGTTACAACAACTGGCGTATGCCCACCGTGGAAGAGTTACAAAGCATTGCTGATATGGGGCGTGTGACTCCTGCCATAGATGTTACTTATTTCCCAACGCTGGATAATTCTTATGGTTGGTCGTCGTCGGCGTATGCCAGCGACGCCAGAGGCGCGTGGTACGTCGATTTCGTCGCTGGCATCGGCTATTGGTCCGGTAAGGGCGTTGGTTCTACCGTGCGTCTGGTTAGGAAGGAAGAGGTTGATCCTGCCCCTTAATAAATGATTTTTAATATTAAACCCTAATGTTTGATTTGGAGAAAATGAGATGGTAATGAGAACTAGGTTCAGACGTGATCCTAAGCAGGAATCGCTTTACAGGCTGTACACAGTGTTACAACAACTTGTTGAAACTGACGACGAGGTAGAGCAGAAAAAGCGTGCGAAAAGAGAGATTAAGCGTGTAACAGGTAGTCGACGTTACCATGTTATTAAGGGGGTGCGCAGAGTTCATCCTCCCAAGAATAAAGCCTACGAAGATCATATTAAAGCGGTGAGGACTATTCACCCAACAGCAAAGCCTAACCCTAATCCAACACCAAGTTTCGAACAAGTTGGCGTTTTAACTGATAACGATCAATAAAGAGGTGTTCTTATGACAACAACACTAGCGCAAGAGCCTAATTTGGTTAGCGACGCATTCGCAGAAAAGTCTTTGCCAGCACAGGTACCTAAGCCAGCAAGTGAGCAGTTGATAAAAGAACAGGAATTTGAAATATCGGCTTCAGTTCGTTACCACATTAAGCGTCGTTACTTTTTTGAGCGATTCAATAAGTGGGCGACTGGATTGCAACTGATCTTTGGTTCGACTATTTTTGTCACAATTTTAGGCGAAGAGTTTTTGAAGAACGCTTTGACACTCGATAGTGCGCAAATTTTATTAATTCAAACGATTGTGCCGGCAATGATAGTTGTAATTAGCATCATAGACTTGCTCATTTCTTCGGCAACCATGGCGAGATTGCACGAAACGCTAGCGCATAAATTTTCTGACTTATTGACTGATATTGAGTTTAACGAAATGAATGACAATCTTTCGTTAAAATACCTGTCAGAAATTATCAAAAAACGTCGTTTCATTGAAAAAGAAGAGCCTGTTACGATGATTACCGTGTATACGCAAGCCTATAACGACGAAATGTACGCGCGTGGCGATTTCGACAATATGATTCATATTGCATGGTGGAAAAAACTTCTATTTCCAAACCTTTTTAATTGGTCGGTTAAAAGAAACACTGATTGTTGAGAGTATGATTGTTAAGTAAGGTGTATGATATGTCAGAAAATACTCAGATTACAGATCCTGTAAAGTCTACAGAAGATGAAAAGTTTCTTTATCAAATTTTGATGGAGGGTTACCACTTCAGGGATGTTGCCATAGCGGAGATTTTTCATAAAGCGTTCGTTTTTATTGCAATCCACTTTATTTTTTTAGTGTCGATGCTAATGGTTTTCTTTTATGGCTATGATTCATCGAATAGCTTACCCAACGATTTGCTTGCTTACCTGCAAGGCTTATCATTTACCTCAAAAATGATTGCATTTTTCTTTGCGTTAACATTTGGTTTAATGATGATTTTTCCATTTTATCGAACAGTATCAAGCATGACTTCATCTAAAAATGCGCTTCGAAAAGGTGCTGATTACTTGGAGTCAAAAATTATTACAGATAAGAAAGCCAGAGATAACTATGGTTATTGGACACTCATCAGAAAGCGACAACGCTATTTTTTTGAATCTAAAGCCAGAGAAAAGTGCGACAGCTCGATAATTAGAGAGCCTGTAAATCTATTTGTGTAAACGCCCAATAAATTACTGGTAGTTTTTAA
>CAZSGH010000028.1:0-37618 GCA_964606405.1 uncultured Francisella sp. | reverse complement strand
TAAATCGATTAAGTAAGTGATGGGTGTTTGTGGAAAACCCTCATCCTTCCCGCTTCCCCGTCATTCCCGCTTTCCCCGTCATTCCCGCGAAGGCGGGAATCCATCCCCTTGGTTTTCGTGAACAACCCCAGCTCACAAGGCTGGGGTTTGCTTTTGGGGTGGGTGTGCTACAATAGACGCAATAATCTATTAATGACTAAATAGCATTCTTATGGATAAAATAAAGCTAGAGTTTGATTGGTTAAAAAATCAATATAACTTAATTGCCGCTGCCTTTGGTGGCTTGGTTCTTGGAGCCGTAAAATTATACAGTGAACAAGACGTGGCGCTTTTCTGGTGGACAATTACGTTGATCGTTGCATCCATTATTGGATTGGTTGTGACAGAATGGCGCGTTAAAAAATTACTTTATCGTATCGAGGGATCTAAAAATGACGCTTGATTATCAGTTTATCGCACTATGTGTTGTGTCGTTTATCGGTGTAATGGTGTTGTCTATGCACGCATGGTTACCGCCGCAAGATTAGTGTTTTGTGTTTGTTGGTTATGGCGCTTCAAGTCGCCAGACATCAGTAACAAACAGGCTCAAATGGCATGAACAACCCCAGCTCGCAAGGCTGGGGTTTGTTTTTGGCGTTGGTCTGCGCGTGCGGCACAGTCAAACATCAATGCCAGCGATCCACAATACCCAAGTTTTAACAATCAAGAAAATAGGGCTGATTAACGGCGTTAGCCAATCCATTACCATTAGCCCAATTAAAACAATAAAACCGTAGGGTTCTAATCGATCATATTGCCATGCGAGGTTACGTGGTAGCAGCGCCGCCACAATACGACTACCGTCGAGTGGTGGGATGGGTAGCATGTTTAACGCAATGAGTACTAAGTTAATACTAATACCCGCCACTGCAATGGTATGTACCGCTTCTGTCATGCTGCCATAACTAAAATGCAGCAGAAGCGCCCAGCCAATCGCTTGCACAAAATTGCTGGCAGGACCTGCCAGTGCAATCCATGCCATATCGCCGCGCGGTCTGGCAAGATTGCGAACATCAATCGGCACTGCCTTTGCCCAGCCAAAAACAAAGGGCGGCAAGCCCATAAGACTGCTGCTGACCAGTAACATGAGCGGCACTGCAATCGTACCAACAGGATCAACGTGTTTCAGTGGATTAAGCGAAAGTCGTCCAAGCATTTGTGCTGTTCTGTCGCCCAAAGCCAGCGCAGCCCAGCCATGTGCGACTTCGTGCAGCGTAATCGCTAATAAAACGGGGATGCCCCATGTCGCAATGCCGATAATAATGTCGTTCATTAAAACTCCTTAAGTAAGGGCTTATAGGCTTCTTTCACTTTATTGACTTTGGGTGCAACGACTAATTGGCAGTAGGCTTTGCTAGGATTGTTTTTAAAATAATCCTGATGATAGTCTTCAGCAGCATAAAAGTGCGTTAAGGGTTGCACCTCTGTCACCACAGGGCGCGAATAATGTTTGCGCTGATTGAGCGCACTAATGGCCGCTAAGGCCGCTTTTTGTTGCATATCGTTATGCGTTAAGATAATGCTTCGGTATTGTGTACCAATGTCGTTACCTTGTCGATTGGTTGTGGTAGGGTCGTGCAGGGTAAAAAAGACGTTCAGCAGCGTTTCGTAACTGATAACGCTCGGATCGAACCGAATTTGCACCACTTCGGCATGCCCCGTATTGCCCGTGCTGACTGTTTCGTAGTTGGGGTCGGCGGTATTGCCGCCCGCATAGCCAGATGTAACCTGTTCGACGCCCTTGAGCGGCTCGAAGGCAGCTTCTAAGCACCAAAAGCAGCCGCCACCCAATGTCGCCAGTGCTAAGCTGATTGCCATGATATTTTCTCCCATAAAAACGGTGACTTTAAGTATCGCATTGTCTCATAATAGCCCACATTAAATGATGAAGTGAAGTGCAAGTAAATGGAAACACGTAAAGTACAACAGCCTTGGTGGGAAACAAAGTCGTTATCGGATATGACTCAAGATGAATGGGAAAGTTTGTGCGATGGGTGTGGCAAGTGTTGTTTGGTTAAAATTCAGGACGCGCAGACAGAGCGTATTTATTTTACCGATGTAGCGTGTACCTTGTTAGATTGCAATACAGGACGTTGTAAAAACTATGTCAATCGTCAGACATTTGTCCCCGATTGCGTTAAGCTCAGTAAAGATAACCTAGACGATTTAGAATGGATGCCGCCAGATTGTGCTTATCGTCGCCTGTATGAGCATAAGCCCCTATTGGCTTGGCATCCACTGGTTACAGGCAATCCCAACAGCACCAACGACTATGGCGCAGGGATTGCGGGTATGCCAATGGTATCGGAAGATGATGTTTCCGACGATGATTTAGAGGATCATGTGGTGACTTGGCCTTTAGATCGCGTCGGTTAAAACCGACTGCGCAACCATCTTGCGTTGTTACTGCGGTTCTCGCGCTGCGTTGTGTACTTATGTACACGCCTTGCGTCTGCGAGCCTTGCGCCTAGCAATTTTGGTTGCTCGTTACGGTTTTACAAGTCTACTGCGTAACCATCTTGCGTGTTACTGCGGGTTTGAATCTCTAATAACTCAATATGTCGTCATCCTCGCGCATGCGGGGATCCATAAAGTCGATAAGAGAGATTCCCGCTTTTGCGGGAATGACGGAGGAGCGGGAGTGACGGGTTTTTAGAGGCTTTCGGTTTTACAAGTCTACTGCGCAGCGTTTATTTACTATGGGCACCTCTAAAAACCCAATGGGTAGGAGGTCTGGAGGAAGGGGTTGCTGAGAATAGCATGTAACGCATTGATAAACCCCCTTCCTTCAGCTAAGAAACAAACTTGGGAAGTCTAAAAACCAGCGAAGCGAGGTTTTTAGAGGTTCCCTATAAAAACTGACAAATATGCCCTTCGTTTTTACGTACAAAGTTATTGCGATATAAATCGCCTAAGTCACTAACAACCGACGCTTGAACGCTTTCTCTTGCTAGGAGTTGATCGCGCCAAGCGGCAATCTTGGGTGTGTTGCTATAAAGGTCTTGTAATGGTTGGCAATGACTAACAAAGTTAATGCGCATAAAGAAGGGTGCAAAAGCCGCATCAATTAAACGGAAAGATTCGCCCGAAAAGTAAGGCGTGCCATTGAGTACGCTTTCTAATCGAGTCAGTTTGCCTTGCATGCTGTTGTATTGCTCGCTAAAGGCTTCTTCTGTCTTGGCGATTAGGAGTTGGTAGGTATTTGCCAATAAGTCCGATGAAAACTCCATCCAGCCGCGCTGTTGTGCTTTGTCGATGAGGTTCTCTGGGTGAAGCTTTGGCGTAAAAGCTTCGTCTAAATACTCCATAATGACAGCAGACTCGAACAAAACGGCATTATCTACTTTAAGTAAGGGTACTTTTCCAAATGGCGAAATGGCTTTAAACCATTCTGGCGGGTTGTAGACATCAATATAGGTTAGGTCGAAATCGATACCTTTTTCTTTGAGTACGATCACTGCGCGTTGAACGAATGGGCACAGCTTAAAGCTAATCAGTTCGAGTTTAGGGTGGTTCATAGGGAAAATCCTTTCAGATCATCTAAGTCCATTTTGGTTTCGACTGCGCCTGTTAAATACGATGATACTTCGACTTCTTGCGGTGCAACCTGAACATTGTCAGTCGATAACCATGCATTCATCCACGGTAAGGGGTTTGCGCTGCCACGATCAAAAATTTTGTCGTATCCCAATGCGCGTAAGCGAACATTGGTGATGTATTCAACATAGTCTTTTAAAATTTCGGTGTTCAAACCAATCATGCTGCCACCTTCAAAAAGGTACTCTGCCCAAGCTTTTTCTTGTTCTGCCGCCTGACGGAAAATATCAATCACGAGCGGTTCACATTCTGCCGCGATTTCTGCCATTTCTGTGTCGTCTTTGTTGTCGCGCATGAGCGTCAACATTTGTTGCGTTCCCGATAGGTGCAGCGCTTCATCGCGGGCAATCAGCTTGATAATTTTGGCGTTGCCTTCCATCATGGCGCGCTCGCCAAAGGCAAACGAGCAAGCAAAGGAAACATAAAAGCGAATGGCTTCGAGCACATTGACCGATGTGATGGTCAGATACAGCTTTTTCTTCAGTTCTCGCTGAGTGATGCTAATGGTTTTGCCATTGACGTTATGTGTGCCTTCTCCTAGTAAGTTGAAGTACATGCTATATTCAATAAAATCATCGTAGTGTTCGGTTACACTGGCTGCACGTTTCGTAATTTCGGTATTAACAACAATATCGTCAAATACTTCTGCAGGATCATTAAAGATATTGCGGATAATATGGGTGTAAGAACGAGAATGGATGGTTTCTGAAAACGCCCAAGTCTCAATCCATGTCTCTAATTCTGGAATGGATACAACAGGCAAAAAGGCGACGTTAGGGCTGCGTCCTTGAACCGAATCAAGTAGCGTTTGATATTTTAGATTCGACACAAAAATATGTTTTTCGTGATCGGGAAGCTGTGCAAAGTCGATGCGATCTTTCGATAGATCAATTTCTTCTGGTCTCCAGAAAAAAGACAGTTGTTTTTCGATCAGCTTTTCAAATATCGGGTAGCGTTGTACATCGTAGCGTGCGACATTCACAGGTTCACCTAAAAACATACATTGTTTCGTCGCATCGAACTGGTGTTGATTAAAGGTATGGTAGCGCATCGAGTAAAGTACCTTTATTGTGAATAGGATATGGGGCGCTTATTGTAGCAAAATGCGATGTTTTTCAGTGGAATTGTCTGCGTTAATTGACGATTAGGCTTATTGACTTATTAAATCATTAAGAATTGTCGCAATAATGATGACTTTTTTCGTTGCTTTCGCTATGCTTGCGCTATAACTTAAGAGTACCTCTAAAACCCAATGGGTAGGAGGTCTGGAGGAAGGGATTGCTGAAAACAGCGGTAACCGATTGATAAACCCCTTCCTTCAGCTAAAAAACAAACTTGGGAAGTCTAAAAACCAGCGAAGCGAGGTTTTTAGAGGTTCCCTTAATTATACTCAGTCGATACGAGGATTTACCATGTCACTCTCACTAGATCAAATTGAAAAAACAGCGAAATTGGCAGAAAACAATCAGTTATCGCTGATGGTGTTTCAGGTTCGTCACGAAAAACCCGAGCAGATCAAGCGCCCTGCATTTTATGGCATTAACGTGTTTAAAATCCGAGAAGTGCTAGAAGCGCGAGCCTATACGCTGTCGAAGTTGCCTGAAGCCAATAGCTTGGTCGAGGGAATGATTCAGTTACGTGGTAAATTTATTCCTGTTGTTGACTTGCCTGGTTGGTTGGGCTTTCCCATGACGGAAGAAGATAAAGCCAAGTCGGTCATTATTGTTGCCGATTTTAGCCATAACTATGTGGGTTTGCGTGTCGCACACATTCATGGCGTTGAAGAAAAGGGTTGGGAAGAAATCCTGCCAGCTGAAAACTACGGCATGGCTAGCGAAGAGTCGTTTGTCATCAACCATACTTTTTTGAATGATATTAAAGAGTTGTGTTTTATTCTCGATGTGGAACGTCTGCTCATGGAAGCCTTGCCTGAAGTCGCAAGCCGTATGTTCCAAGAAGTTGAAAGCATTCAGGCGGGTCAGTTCTCCGACTTTTTAACCAAGAAAACAGTATTGGTCGCTGATGATTCGCGTGCTATTCAGCTTTATTTGGATGGCGTGTTTAACAAAGCGGGTATCCCGCACATCATGTTCGATAATGGTCGTAAGTTGTTAGACCACATGGTTACCATGAAGCCAGAAGATATTTCATTAATCTTTACCGATTTGGAAATGCCAGAAGCTTCTGGTCATACGGTTATTAAAGAAGTTCGTGCTAATACGGCTTATGCAAAATTGCCGATTGTGGTGCATAGTTCGATGACTTCTGAAAACAATTCTCGAGAAGTTTATCGTATGGGTGCTGACTACTTTGCGGGTAAAATTGATACCGATCAGGTGTTGTTAGACTTACACGAGATTGATGTGAAGTTTGGTGGCGCGCGTCATCGTTCGCTGATGGCTTAATGTGTCTTTGAGAAAAACCCAGCTTTGCTGGGTTTTTTTGTGTCTTGATTTAAGAAATAATTTCTTCGTTAATAATTTTCCATTGATCGCCTTGCCATTGCCACCATAGACGTTTGCGCTCTAGCGTGTCTTTGCCATCGCGTTGGTAACGTTGCGTAAATACGCTCACAGCTAAGTTTGCTTCGCCTGGGTATTTAACCAGTAGTAGGTCGCTAATCTGGATTTTATGCGCGCGATTATAGCTAAAAAGCTGTTTTTTCCGTATTTCGTAGGCTTGTTTGTCTTCACGGTTGCTTCCGATAAAGCTCGGTGCGTAGTGTCGCATGTAGTCGCCAATATCTTGCCGTTCCCACGCTGCGCGCCAATGTTCGAGGGTTTGCATGAGGTGGCTGCGCGGTGCGATCACTTCTTCTGGCTGTTGCCATTTCAATTTGCTGTCGGTAACGACGAGGGTTCGCTGCCAGTCAACACGCGCCATGAGTTGTTGTAGGTCTTCGTTGCTAAACACCATGCAGCCGTCAGAAGCTTTGGGTGGGCGACTGTATTGTCCAATCGGTGTGCCGTGCAGCCAAATGCCATGACCGCTACGATTGTTGCGCTTGTCCCAAGTGTTTGGGTAGTCGAGCGGCAAGGCACCTGCACCATAAAATGGGGTGAGTTTAAGCGGTGGGATCGGAGCGGTTAGACGATAGACACCAATGGGCGTTCGCTTATCGCCTTCTTTTTCTTTCCCTGCACCGAGCTTTCCTTGTGTTAAGTAATAGCTGGTAATAAAAATGAGCTGCCCTTTTTGGATGTCGAATAGGTAGGCGCGAGATTCGCTCAGATCGACGGTAATCAGATGGGACAGCCAGCTTGGTACTTGCATTAGGTAATCGGGAAGCATGCCTTCTGGCGGTTGTTTGGCGGCTTTAATGCGTGCTTTGGCTTCTGCTTGTAGGTTGCCTGTGGTGTTGGCGTCGATGGGTTGCCCCATTTTTTCGAGTAGATTGCCTTGGGCATAGAGCAGGTCGGCACGCATGAGTTGTGCCAGTTGAAAGTCGGGATATTGGGCAATCAGCTGATTGAGTGTCTGTAGCGCTTGTTTGTTTTTTTGCGCACGAACCTCCGACATTGCCTGCTCCAGAAGGCTTTCTGGGCTTGCGGCAATACTCAGTGAACCATAACTACCGAAAGTGATGATTGCTAGGGTTAGTGGGATCAGCGTCCCGATTCGGAGGTAATTAGCCATGTATTATCGATTAACTCAAGTTCTAGGGTCTTTTTATCTTTGGCTTTTAGTGTATCCGAAGCGTAGCTCTGCGTAAAGCTAACACGTACGTGCGTATTGTCTGTCAGCACGGCTTTTTGATCGCTGAGTTCGATTTTAACAAATTTGGGTGCTTTTAAACGAATTGCGCGGTAGTCTGCCCATTCTTTGTGGGTTGTGCCTTTGGGAGCATAGGTAGCACTATAACTTGCTAGGTAGCCTGCGACATCTTGTTTCGACCAAGCTTCGCTCCAATTTTTGAGCGCTTGCATGACTGCAGCATTAATTTCTTTACGCTCAGCGGCTGTTGGTGCAGGTGGTGGCGGTGGTAGTTTTGCCACAGGTTCAGGCGTGGCAGTAGTGATTGGCGTTGTTGCGATGGGTGGAATGCTTGCTGCTGTGTTTGCTGTAAGCGCTGCGCTGACATCGGTTGTTTTAACGGGGTGAGCCTGCGCTTCTGGTTGCGTTAGTGGGGCTTGCGGTAAATTAGGCATGGCTTTTGTTGCGTCAATTTTTGCTAGCGCTGTTCGAGTGTTGTTATGGTTCATCACGGGGATTTGCACATTATATTTTTGTTGTGCATCGCTCAGCTCGACCATAACGGCTTGGTTTTTTGTAGGGTCTATTGCCAATTGGTAAGACTGTGTTGCAAAACCAGCATAAAGTTTGCGCAGGTTATCGAAAACCAATCCCGATTCTGGGTCGTTAATGAGTGCCGATTCGAGCAGGCTAACGGCTGTTTGTGGGTCACCATTTTTGGCGCTTTGAATCGCTTGTGAGTTGGCCTGCGCCAAGGGGGTTTGTATGTTGTTGTGAGCAACCTTGGTAACTGCTACGGCATTGACAGGCGGTAAGGCGACTGTAGGTGCTTTTGCGGGAGCTGTAGAAGGTGTTGCTTCTTCGTTTGTGGTTGCTTTCGTCGTGCTGCTGTTGGGCAGGGTGAGTGTTTGCTCTGTGATGGGGATGGTAGCGGTGTTGTTTTGGCTAAGCCAAGCAACAGTGCCGGCAATCAGGGTAATGATTGCGCCCATTTTTATGTTTTTTCCGTTAATTTTTTGGCGTATGCGCATTGTGCCGTTGCGACCTTTATTGTTTTCTGGGTTTAAGCCAATAGGGTCCGCGCTCACTGGACGCAGTCGGTCAGAAAGCTTGTGGGGTTTGTGACGGTGAAAAATAGAGCGGCGCATGAAAATCTCAACTATAAATTAAGCGCTATTATACGGGGCATTGCGTATTTTAAGTAGCGATCGCTTCTCTAAAAGCCCATTTTTGTCATCCTCGCATAGGCGGGTATCCATGCGTTAAAGATAGATTCCCGCTTTCGCGGGAATGACGGTTACTAAAGCTTACAGGCTCCACCAGCACAGCCATCGTCGTCACTCGTTCCTGCGCCATCGCGTGTGTTATGGTAGTACAGGGTTTTCGCGCCCATTTTGTAGGCGTAGAGTAAGTCTTGTAACAGTGCTTTCATAGGGACTTTTTCGCCTTCGAAGCGAGTTGGGTCGTAGTTGGTATTGGCTGAAATCGACTGGTCAACGAATTTTTGCATGATGCCAATCAGTTCTAAGTAGCCAGTATTGTTGGGGATATTCCATAATAGCTCGTAGTTAGCGCCGAAGGCTTTGAAACCCGGTACAACTTGTTTCAAAATGCCATCTTTACTCGCTTTAACCGAAATTAAGCCACGAGGTGGTTCGATACCATTGGTCGAGTTGGTGATTTGCGATGAGGTTTCGCATGGCATTAACGCGGATAGCGTCGAGTTGCGCAGACCGTGTTTGAGAATATCCGCACGTAAGCTTTCCCAATCGTAGTGTAGTGGTTCGCCACAGACGGCATCGACTTCTTTTTTGTAGGTGTCGATGGGCAAAATGCCTTTGGCATATTTGGTTTGCTCGAACCAGTCGCAGGCACCACGTTCTTGCGCCAAATTGTTGGACGCTTTGAGTAAATAGAACTGGAAGGCTTCGAATAAGCGATGGGTGAGGCGGTTTGCGCTGCCGTTAGAGTAGTAAACACCATTTTTAGCGAGGTAATAAGCAAAATTGGTTACGCCAATACCCAATGTGCGGCGCTGCTTGTTATGTAAAGCGGCTGGGACAGGGTAGTTTTGATAGTCGAGAAGCGAGTCAAGTGCGCGTACCATCAAGTCCGCCAGCTCGTCTAGCTCGTCTAGTTGTTCAAAAGCGCCAAGGTTAAAGGCTGCAAGGGTACACAGGGCTATTTCACCATCGGGATCATCGACGTTGTTGAGTGGTGCTGTCGGTAACGCGATTTCCATGCACAGATTGGACTGTTTAATCGGGGCGATGGCAGGATCAAAAGCACCATGCGTATTACAGTGGTCGACGTTTTGGATATAGATACGCCCTGTTTGCGCGCGTTCTTGCATTAAAATGCCGAACAGTTCCATCGCTTTGAGCGTTTTTTTGCGGATGCTGGGGTCTTGTTCGTATTGCTTGTACAGACGTTCAAATTCGGCTTGGTCGGCAAAAAAGGCGTCGTATAGTCCAGGCACATCGTAAGGGCTGAATAGGGTAATGTTGCCGCCTTCTAGCAAACGCTGGTACATCAGCTTATTCAGTTGTACGCCATAGTCTAGGTGACGGACACGATTTTCTTCGACGCCTCGGTTGTTTTTCAGTACCAATAGGTTTTCGACTTCTAAATGCCAAATCGGATAAAACAGCGTTGCTGCACCGCCACGAACACCACCTTGTGAGCAAGATTTGACCGCAGTCTGAAAATATTTGATAAAGGGAACTAAGCCTGTGTGGAAAGCTTCGCCGCCGCGAATTGGGCTGCCAATCGCACGTAGTTTGCCAATATTGACGCCGATGCCTGCACGCTGAGAAACATATTTAACGATTGAGCTTGCCGTCGCATTGATTGAGTCGAGAGAGTCATCGGTTTCGATTAGGACGCAGGAGCTAAATTGGCGCGTTGGTGTGCGTACACCCGCCATGATGGGGGTGGGCAGGCTGATTTTGAAGAGCGAGCAGGCGTCGTAAAAACGGCGTACATAGTCGAGTCGCGTTGCTTTGGGATAGTTGGCGAACAAGCTGGCGCTGATTAGCATATAGGCAAACTGTGGGCTTTCGTAAATCTCACCCGTGACGCGGTTTTGGACGAGGTATTTGCCATCCCATTGTTTAACGGCAGCGTAAGCAAAGTTTAAATCTCGCCAGTGGTCGATGTGATTGTTAAGTTCATCCCATTCGGCTTGTGAGTATTCTGCTAGCAGTGCCGTGTCGTATTTTCCTAGGCTTACCATTTTGCTAACTTGTTCGAATAAGCTTGGTGGTGTGAAACGCTTGTAAGCGCGCTTGCGCAAGTGAAAAATGGCCAGACGTGCCGCTAGGTGTTGATAGTCAGGGGCGTCTTCGCTAATGAGATCGGCTGCTGATTTGATAATCAGTTCATGAATATCTGATGTGGTAATGCCATCATAAAATTGAATGTGTGCTTTAAGTTCGACTTGAGAAACAGAAACATCCTCTAACCCTTCGGCTGCCCAGGTAATAACACGGTGAATTTTATCGAGATCGATGGGTTCACGAGTGCCATTGCGCTTGGTAACGGTGAGGGTCATGGTGTGGTTCCTTTGCTTGATTTGTTACAAGATATAGTTTTTATTTTCTACGCAACACAAGATGTAGTTTTTGTTCTGCTATTTTAGAGCTAAATTTATTTTTTAACCAGTCTTGTTTTTTTCTTGTTTTTTGCTATGCCGCATTACAGCGGGTTTTGCACGATAATTTATTTTTTTTGCTTGCCTTAAGCCTTCTTTTTTTCTGTTAAAATTCAAACATCATGATAAAACTTAATTCCCTCGTTCAAAAACTGGTCGCGCTCAAGTATAACTTGTTGGCGTTGGGCTATGTGTCACTGCATTTTGTGTTTATTGCGTTATTGGGTCGCCTGTTCGGTGCCAGTACAGAAACAGATGTGTATTTTTTGGCCATCACCGTTATTACCTACATGGGGCATGTGGTACAAGGGGTATGGGAGGCATGGACGCCTTGGTATGTCGAGCGTTTAAAGAAAGATCGGCGCGAGGCGGATAAGCTGTATTCGTTGTTTATGTCGTGGATTACGGCTGCTTCGTTGGTGCTCATCTTGGGTTATTTTGTGTTGCGTGCCTCGTGGGATGGTGGTTCTCAGGGAGCGTTACTGGCCTTTTTAGATGTGTTTATTGGTTTCTTGCTGATTCAAAACCTGATTTTTATCAACCGAGAGTATTTAACCTTGCATGGTTATTATGCCATGTATTATGCCGTTGATATTTTGGCTTCTGTATTGAAAATATTGGGTATTTGGTGGATGTGGGATGCGCCGAATGTGCATGATCTGGCGTGGATTATGTTGGCGGCTTATGGTGCTGGTTTGGTGTGGCAGTGGGCTTTAATTTTGTTTAAGTTGAAGGCAAAGCTGTCGTGGGTGTGGCGCACGCCTGATGATTTGGCAATTTTGGCAAATTCGTCAAAAATGAAATTAGGTTCTTTGGCTTACGATGGCAAAGAAGTTTTGTTGGCGATGGTGTTAACTGCGGCAGGTCCGGGTATTTATTCGTTGTTTTCATACGCGAGTAAGTTTGCTGCGGTTATTTTAGAAGTGGTTAATGCGCCGATTATGAGTATGTTTAGTGCTAAGCTGACTCATGCCCATGAGGAGCATCGTTACTGTGATATTCCGCCTTTGGTTCGTGGTGCGTTAAGTCAGACGGTAACCTTATATGTGTTGGCAACAGCCGCGATGTATGTGGTGATGCCTCAGGTAATGTCTGCTTTCTTTGGCGATAAGTTTACGGCAGATCAAGTCGATCAAATGCGTTGGATTTTCTTGTTGCTTTCGGGGTATACCGTGACCATCGTTTTAGAGTCTCCCTTTGCACGAGCGGTGAGTTTGTTCCGCTATTACACCTATGGAATGATGCTGAATTTCATTTTTGGCGGCATTATGTTGGTCGGTTATGGTGTGTTATTGTGGCTGGGATTGGCCGATAATTATTTGTTGTTCTTAGGTGTGTTGGTTGTGGCGCAGACATCGAACTATTTATTGTATTGGCGTAAATATCATGCACATTTAAAACCTCGTTTAGCGTTGAAGAACTGTTCGGAGCATTTGTGATGAAAGTAGCCATTATTACTCCTACCTATAACCGAGCACATACGATTGTTCGTTCGGTTGAGTCGGTACTGGCGCAAACCTACCCTGATTGGGAACTGATTATTCGTGATGATGGTAGCAAAGACAATACGGCAGAGGTTTTAGCGCCCTATTTAGCCGATACGCGCATCCGTTATTTGCCGCGAGCCGAAAATAAGGGTGTGAATACAACGCGCAACGAGGCTATGGACGCCATCAGTGATGATGTCGCTGTCGTTACCTTTTTAGACAGTGATGACACCCTTGTGCCTGATGCGCTCGAAAAAGCCTTGGCGGTGATGGCGAGTGAACCAACGTACAGTTGGTTTAACTTTCCTGCTAAGGATGAAGCGGGTAATACACGCACCCATTTATCATCACCCGACTTAATCGGTACGCCCGATGTATTTATTCAGGGTACAGACATTGGTGGTGAATTTGTGCAGTTTTTGCGTCGAGATTGTGCCAATAAGTTACGTTTTGTTGATGGCATTAATGGTTATGAGGGTATCGGTTGGATTCGTTTGGCGCAGTCTTATCCGTGTCGCTTTCGGTCGGAGCCATTACGTGTGTATTGGCAGGATACTGAGTCGTTGATTCGAGTGGGGGTGAAATCCCGTCGTTATTACGATAATCAGGCGCAAGGTTTGGTGTTGTTTATGCGTGAGTTTGGCGAACGCTTGACCGAGTTAAACCCGCAGGGTGCAGCATTAAATTGGTTGGTGCTCGGACATGCCCAAGCCATGTTAGGACAGTGTGGGGCCGCGTGGCAGAGTACATTGCAGGGGCTTAAACTCAACTGGCGTGATGTGCGTGTGTTACGCAATGGATTATCGTTGCTGAAGTGTTTGCTTGGTATCGGGTTGGCGAAATGATGGGTGATAAAGCGGTTTTGCTCATTAATTCTTTGGGTAACGGTGGCGCTGAGCGCGTGGCGAGTATCCTGCTCGATACGCTGAGTAAACAAGGTAAGCCGATACAGTTGGTCTGTTTAGAGCGCAACAATTTTTATAAGGTACCTGCTGAGTTGTCTGTTACCTATTTGTCGGACTTTACTGGGCAAGAGCCAGGCTGGAAGAAGTTACTGTATTTGCCCGTTTTTGCCTGGCGATTACGTCGGCTCATTAAGTCGCAAGGCGTTGGTTTGGTGCAAAGCCATGTCTATCGGGCGAGTTATGTGAATGCGTTGGCACGTCTACTTGGTGCAAATCATAAGGTCCAGCTGGTGAATGTGGGGCAGGTCAGTTTGTATCAGCAAGAAGGTTGGTTGGGCAAGATTAACTTAGCGTTGATTCGCTGGTTGTATCCTGTTGCGGATTTGCTGATTCTGAAATCGCATGGTATGAAGGCCGATTTGGCGAAGCTGATGCCTGCGTTATCTGTGCCGCAAGTGGTGATTCACAATCCTTACGATGTCGAAAAAATTGCGCGTCAGGCACAAGCCGACCCCGTTGGTTGGCGAAAAGATGGCAATCGCTTTACCTTGGTTTCGGTAGGGCGCTTAATTGCATTAAAGCAGCTGGATGATGTGATTCGTGCCTTGGCCAAGTTGCCTGAAACGGTTGAGCTGGTGTTGGTTGGCGATGGTCCGCAGAAGGATTTTCTAAAAGGGGTTGCTAAGGCGCAAGGCGTTGATAGTCGAGTTTTTTTTGTCGGTCGTCAAGAGAATCCGTTTGCTTATGTGGCGCGAGCGGATGCTTTTGTGATGGCGTCGCGTAGCGAGGGCTTTCCAAATGTATTGGCCGAAGCATTGCTCTGTGGCGTACCGACGATTGCAGCCGATTGCACCAGTGGTCCGAGAGAAATCTTAGCGCCAGATTCTGATCAAGATAAGCAATTGCAAATCGGCGATGGGGTTGAGTGGGCAAGCAATGGCGCTTTAGTTGCTGTTGGCGATGTGAGTGCTTTTGCACAAGCTGTGTCTGGTTTAATGAATGACGTGACGCGTTGTGATGCCTATGCGAGAGCGGGTAAGCGACGAGGACAAGATTTTAATAGCGCAGCCATTGTGGCGCAGTACGCAAAGGTGATGTGGGATGATTAGGCTAGGGTTGCTGATGGTGTTTTTGGTGCTGCTTTCTGGTTGTTCGGTGGCAATGGTTGCTGCCGATGTGGTCACGACCACAGTAGGCGTGGCGGTGGATGTGGTGGATGCAGTAACGCCTGATATTACGGATTAATAAATCTTTGCGCACCCGTCTTGCTGTTTAATGGTGGGAACCTCTAAAAACCTCGCTTTGCTTGTTTTTAGATTTCCCAAGTTTGCTTTTTAGCTGAAGGAAGGGGTGTTATCAATGCGTTACATGCTATTTTCAGTAACCCCTTCCTCCAGACCTCCTACCCATTAAGTTTTTAGATGTGTCCTAGTGCAAGTAATAAATAATTGAGATAAGTATGACGCAACAACAAACCCTGATCCTCGTGTGCAATACCGCATGGGGTATTGCTAATTTTCGCGGTAATTTAATTAGACATTGGGTGGCGCAGGGCAAGCGCGTGGTGGCGATTGCACCACGAGATGCCATTGCAGAGGCTAAGCTAGCGGAACAGGGGGCGATTTTTGAGCCATTAGCACTGGATAATCGCGGTTCTAATCCCTTGCAAGAGTTGAAAGTGGTGTGGCGGCTTATTCAATTATATCGACACTATCAGCCCGAGTTAGTGATCCACTATACGATTAAACCTGTTATTTATGGCAGTTGGGCGGCAGCTTTGGCGCGTGTGCCGAGCTTGGCGGTGGTGACAGGGCAAGGTTTTGCCTTTCTAAATAAGGGCGTTAAGGCTTGGCTGGCACGAAATTTATACCGTCTGTCGCTACGTTTTGCTAAGGGCGTGTGGTTTTTGAACAAAGACGATTATCAGCTTTTTACCCATAGCGGCTTGGCTCCTGTTAACAAGTGTGCGATTTTGCCAGGTGAAGGGGTGGATACCGAGCATTTTTCGCCCAAAGCCAATGTGCATAAAGACGGTATTGTGCGCTTGTTGTTAATTGCACGCTTGTTGTACGACAAGGGTGTTGCTGAGTTTGCGCAGGCAGGGAGTCTGCTCAAGCATCAGCATGATGATGGTTTGGATCATCACGCCATTAATCCACGCAATAAAGATGAGCATGATGCGGTGGAGCATTTGTCGGCAGTGCAGTTGCAGTTGTTAGGTCCTTTTTACCCGCAAAACCCACAAGCGATTACGCCCGAGGTAGTGGCGCATTGGCAATCGGAAGGTTGGTTAACATATTTGGGCGAAACAAGCGATGTGCGCGAGCATATCGCTCACTGTGATGCTTTGGTGTTGCCGTCTTATGCCGAAGGGCTACCTCGCACGGTATTAGAAGCGATGAGTATGGGTAAGCCCGTCATTGCTACCGATGTGGTTGGTTGTCGCGATTTGGTCGTCGATGGCGAAACTGGAATTTTGTGCGAAGCGCGAAATGCCGAAGCACTGGCAGATGCCATTCGTACTTTCTTGGTATTGTCGCCACAAGCACGTATGGCAATGGGTGAGGCTGGACGTGATCGCGTGGTAGCGCAGTTTGCTGATGCGCGGGTGCTGGCGCAGTATGATGATTTTTTAGTACGGCTTAATTGAGCTGTTGTGAGGTGCGTATGCGCGGGTTTTGGTCTTGTGTTTTATTGCTGTTGTCGCTATTAGAGCCAGTGCAAGCCATTAGCGCGGAAACGACTTCTGGATTAACGCCCGTCACGATTCAGTTGCACTGGCGACATCAGTTTGAGTTTGCTGGTTATTATGCTGCTATTAAACAGGGCTATTATCAACAAGCGGGGCTGGATGTTCAGCTAAAAGATTGGCAGCCTGAGCTGTCGGTTAATGATGAGGTGCTGTCGGGACGGAGCACCTTTGGTATTGGTTATGGTCAGTTGGTGGTTGATTATGCGAAGGGTTTGCCGATTAGTTTGGTGATGACTTCTTTTCAGTATTCTCCCGTGGTGCTGATTTCACATAACCCCATCGTTCAGCTAACAGATCTCAGTTATAACACGGTGATGCGTCAAGAGATTTTGCAGGTTTTAAGTCTGCTTAAATTGGCTCGTAGCAATGGTGCCGTAGATATTAAAGAAGTGCCCAGTAGTTGGGATTTATCCGATTTTACATCGGGTAAGGTTGATGTATTTTCGGCTTATAGTACGAATGAGCCGTTTGTATTAACCGAAAAAGGTGTTACACATTATCAGCTTGATCCTAAAAGTTACGGCATGCTCAGCTACGATGACTTACTTTTTACGTCACAAAAACAGGCGCATGATAATCCACAATTGGTGCAGGCTGTACGGCAAGCAACGATCGCGGGTTGGCAGTATGCCCTGAGTCATCCCGAAGAAATGGTAGACTGGATTTTGGCAAAATATCCTGCCTATAAGTCGAAGCAGGCTCTGCTGTACGAGGCAAAAGAAACGCTTCGTTATGTACAGTTCGGTAGTATTCCAATCGGTAGTTTGGATGTGGTTAAGCTGCAATCTATTTTGGCGATGGCAAAAGATTTGGGGTTGTTGACCCAAGATCAGGTAGAGAAAACCAATGTTGATAGTCTCTTATTTAAGCCATCCCGTTTGATCTTGACTGAGGCGGAAAAAGCCTATTTACGTGCCCACCCAGTCATTGCCTTGGCAAACGATGATGATTGGGCGCCCTTTGAGTTTATCAATCAACAAGGGTTATATGATGGTATCGCTGCCGAGTATTTTCGACGCTTTGAGTCTTTGTTGGGGGTTAAATTTAAGGCGATAGGGGATAAAGAATGGTCAGAGGTACAGAATCTCGCTTTTTCAGGCGATCTTCCCGTTATGTCGTGTGCGGTAGCCACGCCTGAGCGTAGGCAGTATTTAAATTTTACGCAGCCTTATTTGTCTTTTCCGATGGTCATGGTTGCTCGCGAAGGTGAGCGATTTATTGAGGGTTTCGATCAGCTTAAGCCTCGGCAGGTCATTGCGGTAGTTCGGGGTTACTGGTCAGAAGAGTACCTCAAAAAGCATTATCCTCAGCAGCCCTTGTTGGTCGTGGCATCCGTTAAAGAAGGGCTAGAAGCGGTTATGATTGGTAAGGCGTTTGCGTTGTCGGATAATTTGGCTGCAATTAACGCCGCCACTCAGCGTTACGGCTTATTGGGGCTGCAGGTTATTGCGCAAGCTGAACAGCGGTTCGAGTTGGCAATTGGTGTGCATCATCGTCATCCAGAGTTGTTGTCGATTTTACAAAAGGCCCTCGACCAAATTTCATTAGAAGAAAAAAGTGCCATTTACACGCATTGGCTACAAGCGATAACCATGACAAATCCCGATTTGAGGACATTGTTGCGTCCTTATCGTACTTATATTTTTGTGGCAGTTGCGCTGTTTCTGGTGCTATTGTTCTGGTTGTTATGGCGTGCGCAACAGCAGCGTTTTCGTCTTAAACTATCGCAAGAGCAGGCGCATTTTGCGGAACGTCAGGTTGCTGAGGAGCGACGTCATCGACAAGAGCAGTCTGAGTTTTTTAGTATGGTCGCCCATGAAATTAAAACGCCGATTGCGGTTATCGATTTGGCGGTTAAAAATCAGGCATTACTAGATGCACATAAGCCGATTGATGCGGTGAGTAGTAAGCGTCGTATCCGTATTGCACAGGCGGTGCAAAATCTTAATCAATTGGTTGATCGGTTTTTGTTTAAAGGGCAATTGGACAGAGATGACTTTTCGTTATCTTATCAACGGGTGTCAATGAGCGACTTATCGACCTCTGTACAAAGTCACTTTATGGGCTTGCAACGGTTGTTTGTTTCTTGTCCGAGCGAGATTGTATTAACCGCCGACGGTGATTTGTTGCAATTTGCTATTAGCAATTTGGTTAGCAATGCGAGTAAGTATAGTCCCGAAGATTCGCAAATTACGCTCGTGATACAACAACAAGAAGAGGGTGGAAAACATTGGTGTGTGCTGTGTGTTATGGATCAAGGGGTCGGCATTGCGCCTGAAAAAGCACAGCAGCTCTTTCGTCCTTATGCGCGAGGCGATCAGGTGGCAGGTGTGGCAGGATTTGGTTTAGGTTTGTATATTGTGAATAAAATTGCACAGTTACATGGCGGGCGTTTGGTGTATTCGCCGAATCCTACTGGGCAGGGCAGTGTGTTCTGTTTGTATCTACCTTGCCCAGATGAGGCTGTGTGATGGGGCTGTTATCGACAAAACCTCAGTCATTACGGCGTTATTTATTGCGTCCGTTTTTGTTGCTTGTGCTGACGATTAGTGTGTTGTTGATCGGTGTTTCTACCGTGATGGGGCATTATTCAACGCAGCAATCGGTAGAGCAACTCTCTCAACAAATCAGCGAGACCGTGCGCGTTAAGTTAGAGCGACTATTTGGCGGGATGGTATCGTTGTTGCGGATTAATCAGCGTGCATTTGAAATGGGGTTGCTGTCTTTTGAAAATAAAGAGGGCTTGCAACAGCAATTTACCATTCAGGCTGATGCGGTTCCTTATGTGACGTTTATTTCTGCAGTAGATGTGAATGGTGAATATACGGGCGCAGCACGCAAGCCAGATACCAATGAGCTACAAATCATGACTGCCTATGTCAGCGATGAGCGTATTTTGTCTTTATATCAGGCAAACGATAAACAACAGCGCGGCGCATTAATCAGAAAGATTCGTTTACTAGATGCGCGAACGCGCCCTTGGTATCAGCAAGCTTATCAGAGTCAGAAAATTGCGTGGTATCCCGCTTATAAATATGTGCCTTATTCTGGCATGGGAATGGGTGTTGTTGCGCCAGTGTTGAATCAGCAGACTAAGCTATTTAATGGTGTGTTAACGGTAGACTTGGCGTTAGACCAGGTATCGCTGTTTTTACAGCGTTTAAGTTTGGGGGCGAATGGTGTTGCCTTTTTAATGGACGATAAAGGAAAGTTAGCAGCAACGAGCTTGGACAAGGCTGTTTATACTGGCGATGGGGAGCAGGTTGTACAACATAGTCTTATGACCTATCCCGATGTGCGCTTACAAGCGATTGCCGACATTGTTCAGCCGCAGGGTCAATTTACTTTACGTATTGATGGTGCAGATTATGTGCTGCATAAGCAGGTGATTCAAGATCAGTACGGGTTGTATTTTGTTATGGGGGTGTTACTCGCTAATGCAGACTTTTCGGCTGAGTTAGACAAAATGCTGTGGTTACAGTTTGCGACATTTGCATTATTGGTGTTGGTTGCGCTAGTGATGGTGGGAAAGCTTGTCAACTATTTAGCACAACCTATTGAGCAGCTTACACGACAGGTACAATCTGTTGCTCGTACTAAATGGGGGGGCGATGGCGCACACTTAGCCAGTGTCGCAGAGCTGGATAATTTAGCAAAGGCCGTTAATGGCATGAGCGATAATTTACGTAATGCATTTTTACAGCAAGAACAAACAATTGCCGAGCGCACAGCGGCTTTAACTGCTGCTAATGCGCAATTGCAGGCATTGTCTATAACGGATGCTTTGACACATTTGACCAATCGTCGTGGATTTGATGAACGTTATTTACAATTGCAAAGTTTGGCGTTGCGTAATCGTTCGTCACTGAGTCTTTTAATGATGGATGTTGATTGGTTTAAGCGTTATAACGACTGCTATGGGCACGTTGCAGGTGATGCTTGTTTGGTTGCTGTTGCGTCGGCGCTTCAGGGGGCGTTACGTCGTCGAGTCGACTTATTGGCACGTTATGGCGGCGAAGAGTTCGTGGTGATTCTGTACGACACGAATGTGTCGGCAGCAGAGTACATCGCGCAAAAAATGATCGATGTCGTGCGTGATATGGCATTAGATCATGTGGACTCTCCTTATTTGATCGTAACGATTAGTATTGGTGTTGCGAGTTGTCATGCTTCTGAGTCCTTTGCTGATTTGTTGGGCTTGGCAGATGCTGCACTCTATCAGGCAAAAGAAGCGGGTCGTAATCGTTTCGTTGTGGCAGAAAGCGCATCGTGACAGCCTATTTGCACAGGCTCTCTATTGGGCGTTACGTTTTACCAAATAATCTTGTGTTAGCTCCGATGGCGGGTGTCTCTGACCTGCCGTGGCGTAATCTGTGTCGCGAATGGGGGGCGGGTTATGCGGTGGGTGAGATGTTGCACAGTCGTGCCGACTTAATGGGGACAGATAAAAGCACCTTTCGTACCGTGCAAGCCGATGAAGTTGCGCCCATTGCCATTCAGCTATTAGGAAATAATCCACAGGATATGGCAAGCGCTGCGCAGGCGCAGGTAGCGGCTGGCGCGCATATCATTGATATTAATATGGGTTGTCCTGCCAAAAAGGTTTGTTATGTGGCTGCTGGTTCGGCATTGCTCAGTAACGAATTACTGGTTGCAGATATTTGTCGTGCTGTGGTGCAAGCTGTGCCAGATACACCTGTGACGCTCAAAATTCGTACAGGTAGCACGCGCGACAATAAAAATGCTGTCCGTATCGCAAAAATAGCAGAAAACGAAGGAATTCAATTGGTTAGTGTTCATGGTCGCACCCGTGAAGATAAGTTTTTAGGTGTGGCAGAATACGATACCATTAGCGATGTGGTGCAAGCTGTCAAGATTCCTATTCTTGCCAATGGTGATCTGACAACGCCAGAGCAGGTTAAAAGCGTGCTACAACAGACAGGCGCAGCAGGCGCTATGATTGGGCGAGGAGCGAATGGAAAGCCTTGGCTCTTTACGCAGGTAGCGCATTACTTACAAACTGGCGAGCGGCTTCCAACGCCAGATGTTAAAACCATCCACCAAGTTATCCACAGGCATATTCACAGTATGCACAGCTTTTATGGTGAGTTTTTTGGTCTGCGCTTTGCCCGTAAGCACTTGGCTTGGTATGCCGATGGTTTGGGAGTCAGTCGGGAGGAGCGACGGATGTGGATGATGGCGGAAACGATGGAGGCGCAGCTAGCACAGATAAAAAGAGCCTGAAGATACAGGCTCATGAATCGCGCGTCGTTATTGCTGCAACGATTTAACCCAACCTTCCATTGCTTCGGTTGCAACGGGCATGGGAGGTTCCATAAAGTTAATCACAAATGAGTCGGCAAACTCCGTCACTGCGATGCTGCGTGGGCGTACCGCCATGACTTGAGCATTAGGGAGCTTCATACCGAAGCAGAAAATAACATGACCTGCTGCAATGATTTCGGCGTTGATTTCTCCGTCGATAGCCCGCGTGTGCGCTAAATGGTCGAATTGTGCAATAAACGTTGCTTTCGGATGTGCTTCGATTTGTGTCATGAGGTAATCAAAAATTTCACCCGTCGTCGCAAAGCGACATTCCGACTTGCTCAGTGTGAGTTCGAAAATAGGATACTTATCCATAAATTGTTTTTGTTGCATGGTATTTAGTTTCCATTTTGGTTATGTAGCTCGCTTAGAGCTCATTTTACAATAAGTTTAACTAATCTATAAATAAAATATTTTTATGCATATCTATTAATCACGAGATCAGTACTGACATCCTCAGCCATTATTGCAAAAAAGGCGTGTAATTGGGTAAGTAATTACCACCTTGCGCAAAGGGTAAGTCGGGATCTATTTCAGTTGCTTGATTACCAGCACGATAGGTAACACTCGCAGGGTTGTCGTGTTCGATGCTGCGCTCGGTAATCACCTCGCCATAAGCATAAATACTGTCATCGATTTTACGAACAGGGTCGGTGCTAGGGCGCAATGCGCGGAAAGTGTGTGGTGTATGTGGAAACACATCTTTACCTTTATTAAAGCTTTGAGTAACCACGACTTGACGATAACGTGCTGCGCCTGCCAAGGCATCCACTTTGGGTGGGTAGAAGAGTTCGGCTTTGATCCGTCCTTGTGCGTCTTTGTAATCACCTTTGGCTGTTAATTCACGCATCAATTGTTGACGCAACTTTTGGTTGGCTTGATAGCTTTGTGCGCTGCTGGTGTCGATAGCTTGCCAATTGCCCGAATATCCATTTGTGCTGCTGATGGTTTGATTTAAATAGCTTTCGATACTTGCGGGCATTTGACCATAAAGATTTGCACCGACGACATGCTCTAAAAATAAGCGATATTCACCGATTTTCTGATCGCGGTTGATCGGCTCCGGGATGGTCGCGCCTTTTCCTGCAACATAGCCGAGGTAGTTCATTTCTTGCCAGCCTTGTCCGTTGGTCAGCTGACGAGGAAAAGCCCAAGTACTGTCAACCGTGTTGCCAACACCGCTGGTAAAGGCGGGAAATTCGGTTTCGCGCACCCCTGAATGACAACCAATGCACTGCATCAGCTCTTCGCGCTGTTGTGGGCGTAAATCGCCTTTGGCATCTTCGATAAAGCCAACCAAATACCAGCCAGCGCCGTTATCGACCCAGCCTTGACGATCATTACCCATAATTGCTGTTGGTTCTGCCCCTGCTGTTGGGCGGTGTCCATTCGGGTTGTAGTCTTCCCATTTAATCATATAGCGTACTTCTTTAACGCGCTGACTGCGTGTGCCTGTGAAGCGGCTAATCTGTCGGTTGCTTCCATCTGCTTCGACATCGACATAATGTAGCGGATGGGCAAACTCTGTCCCGACAGGGTAAACGCCTTTTTCGAGGGCAATATTTTTTGCCGCACCTTGATAGGTTTTTCCATCCAAATCGCTCAAGCGATTTTGTACTGCTTTAGCAAGTAGTTCGAGATTTTGGCTGTAGGTGGACAATGAAAACTGCTTATTTTCGTCTTGCATAAAGATAACCGGCAAACGGATATAAATACCCGACACAGAACCCGTTTGCGGGCTAAAAATCCCATAGGGCATAAAGTTGATGGCACGCCATCCTGTGTTCATACCTGCTGTATCGTTAAAGAAGCTGTTTTCGTTGCGGCTGGTGCGTACAAAGCCATCAGCTTGCGCCGGCAAGTCGCTGGGGTCGAGCGCTGGCAGCAAGCGAAAGGGTGAATCTGTGCCACTGTCCCATGCGGTGGTTTTAAGTGGGCGCTGGTTGTAAGCCACTTGCCAGTTGTCTTGGCGAATATAAGCCTGCATATCCCATGCTTGTGGGTCTAGCCCTAGGCTGGCAACATGGGCCGCTAAGGCTTCGGGAAATAGGGTGTTTTCCCAGTGGTTGACGGTGGCTAGTGGGGTGCTATTGTTGTAAGGTGCAAAACTGTATTCGCGCTGAAAGTTACCAATATCTGCGAATGCGCCTGCTTGTGGGGTGTTATTGCCCATGCCTTGCGCCCATACGCCATTAGTATGGCAGAACAGGCAGGCATTTTGCGTGCCTGCAGCGGTTTCGATATAGCACTGTGCGGGGACTTGTGCGTAAGGGTTGGTAAAATGAGATGGTGGAACCAGGTTGCCCACTAAGGGTGTAATACGTCCATTATCTGTTGGTTTTTCGTATTTTAAACCGTCTGTATAAATCAAATAGGACATGATGGCAATTGTAATTACGCTTGCACGTAGCGCGGAACGCTTCCAAATGGACGGTGTCATTTTTATTTCCTTTGTCTGATCATCGAGCGGCCAAATCGACTATTTCGTTAGCAGCTTATTTTACGACTAACGCGTTATCTTTTCATAAAAAAGACCAGCCGAAGCTGGTCTTGATTGAAACGATAAATACTTGTGGTTATTTCATTGCCGGTAAGCCACCGATATAGCCCACATTAGCATCGAACTTGTCTATTTGCGTCAATGAGTCAGCAACAACAGCACTGTCACCTGTTTTAGCCGTCCAATCGCCATGATGCTGAGAGTTGCTCATGATGTAGGCATGACCATTGATGTTATCAACTACTTGCAACCCTGTATTTTCGGCGCCAGTTGGGGCGCTTAAAATACGTGTTAGCTTTTTAGTGTCAACATTGTAAGCCCAGACAAAGTTATTGACGTGAGTACCCGAGTCTTCACCAATAAATAAAGTACGCATACGATCCGAGAAGAACACGTTATCGGTATTGGCAACTTTATTAGGGTTGGCGGTATTGCCCAATGCGTCACGGGTAATATCTTCACCTAATAGCGCAGGCTCAACATACATACGTGTTGCCACATAATCAGAAGCAATCAAATCGCCTGTCGTATCTTCTTGGCCAGATTTGGCTTCTAATGTGAAGGTAGCACCCGCATTAATTTTGGGAAGCTGAACGTGATCTGTCGGTGCCGCGGTATTAGCCAACATGCCTTTATCTAAATAAGAAATCGCCATGTAAATATGCTTGTCTTTCGCGTTAACCGCAATCCCTTCCATCTTATTGAACTCAGTGGTTGCGCCCAATAAAGCAGCAGTACGACGAGACTCTAAAAAAGCAGCAGCTGTTTCCATGCCCGACTTAATCGTTAAACATTCATCAGCTTCAGATCCAGCGCGAATGCGCGTACCACCAGATGCGCATGTTTTAGTGGTAGAGTCAAACGCATAGTTATTAAAAATTGTGTCGAATGTATTTCCATCTGCCAATGCTTTGATTTGTGCATCGTTGGTGCTCGTGCCCAACTTAACCCATGTTAAGTTGCCTTCTCCACCGTTAGTTGCGCTCACTTGTGTCCACTTAGCAGCATATAAGGTGCCGCCTTTGCTCAAATCGCCAGAGACATTGCCGACAAACATAAAGATCGCTACGTTGGTGCCGTCATCGCCAAAATAAACGGTTTTACCATCAGGCATCACCTTGCCCATTTCCCAAGTACCACGACCCATGCCATAGTGTTTAGCAGGTGTTGCAGAACCATTAGCACCCACCACAACTTCCGTTAGAAAGCCATACTGGTAAGGACTAGCATTGGCATTACCATAAGTTGTTTTCATCACTTCAACCCCTTTTGTGGTGGTTGCATAACTACTACCTAATGGGTTGTACTGCATGTCGTAGTCTTCTTCAGAGCCTAAGTGAGTATTCCATGGTGTTTGCGAACCAAAACAAGGAATCCATAATCCACCGACGCTAGAGAAGTTAATTGGTTCTTGACCCGTAGCGGTAAGTTTGCCCGTTTTAGCGTCTTGGCTCACTTGTGTCAGGATCATGCTCATTGGTTGGCGTGTTTTTGTATTAGAACCATCACTAACAATCCAATCATATTCCATATGTGTCACCAGATATAATTTACCATCTATGTTTAACAGGCTATTGGCGTCTGGTGTTTCAGCAATTATGGGCTGATCAAAACTGTCTTTTAATGGCTCCATGCTCGAGTTAAATAACTGCCCAGCAGCATGGGTACCAACTTTATCTTTAACGCCAAACAGTTTGTTGTAACTTAGTGGAAATTCTTTGGTTGATCCATCAGCATAAGATACTGTAGCAACGGATGTGGTATAAGCTTTTGCCATGTCGTTAGCAGTTGCTGGTGCTGGTGTTTCGCTAAAAGAAATACTTTTAATTTGTGCTTTACTTGAAACTGTAGTCGCTAAATGCGCGGCAGCATCGGCATGTGGAACTAATGTTTTAGAACCAACGCATGCTTGTAATCCGACATCAGAGTTTAAGTTGCATCCTGTTGCTAAGGTTACATTGGTTAAATCAATACCATTTTCGGCACTGGTTTTAATGTTCATTGTTTGCAACAAGCGCGCTAAACGAACCGATTTCTCACCCATTACATCCGCTTCACCCATCAGTGTGTTGGTGTAAACACGAGCATCACCTTTGGCAGAACCGATAACGGTAGAACCAATTTTAAATGTTACTGTATCGCCTTCATTGTATAAGAATTCACCTTTTTCATTGGTGAAGCAGTTGCTGCTACACGCCGAAGATGTATAGGCGAGACCTTTAACTTCGGCATCGAGAAATACGCCTGTAGAAGGTGTTGATGAGCTGCTTTCATTACAGCCTGTCAATACAGTAGCTGAACCTAACATAATGACACTAATCGCTAGCGCGAGTGGACGACGAGAAATCACAGACATTTGAAACCTCCTAATTAAGTGATGCTGTCGAAACATAAAACGTTACTAGGATGTTATGCTAAGGTTTGTTGATGACGTTTGAATGACAGTTAGATGACGGTTAGGTGTAGGTTTTGATTGTGAAATAGGTGGGGAGGGTGCGTTAGTCTTCTTGAATGGCTGTAGTAGATTCGCACAGAATTAAACAATTGCGTCCTTGGTGTTTGGCTTCATACAAACAGCTGTCAACTGTCTGATACATTCCTTCTGCATCGGATAGCTCGTGGGCATCCCAGTAGCAGGCACCAATCGAAATGCTCATTTTTCCTAATGGTGATTTACTGTTTTCAATATTCAGATCGAGTACTGCTTTACGGAAATCTTCTAAATACTCGGTAAATACGAGTGCGTTTTTAGCATGCGTTATGATCATAAACTCTTCTCCGCCGATGCGAAAAACAAAATCACTGGCACGATTAAAGCGCGTCAGTGCTAATCGAGAAAGAGAGATTAAGGCTTCATCACCTTGCTGGTGACCGTAAGTGTCATTGATCAATTTGAAATGGTCGATATCAAATGTTGCCATAGCAAAGGGGCTTTGCTCCCGCTTCGCTCTGTTTAGCTCGTGCTCTATTTGTTCGTTGAAGTATCTGCGATTAAACACGCCAGTTAATTCGTCAATATTTGAAAGCTGCTCAATCCGTTTTTTATCGGTAATATCTACCCTTGTTGCCCAAACCTGAGTAACTTCTCCAAGCCAATTTTTTTGCGGACTTAACGTGAGAACGACCCAATATGGCGTACCTGATGCATTAATGCCTTCTACCTCACCAGTCCAAGATTTTCCAGAGCGTAATAGGGCTTCGATCAGTGCAATTTGATCTGGTGAAATGCTTTTTGAGATACGGTTTAGGAAACTCTGACCAACGAGCTTTTCAGGAGGGTAGCCTACGAGTGCGGCGTAGGCGTGACTGCACCATAAGATTTTTTTTGTATTGATATCAATGAGTGATGCTAAGCTGTATTCATTGATTTGATTAATATATGCCCTTTGTCGGTGTTTTTGGTAACGATATACAAGCACCCAAACTAACAGAAGCGTGACAACGATAGATACGTAGCTTGCAATATATAAAATTTGACTGTGATCCAATTGGTTGATTGTGCGTAGTTGAAACCACTTGTCGTAGATTTCACGTGCTTGTTCTGGTGTTACGCTATTTAATGCTTTTTGCATGATACTAAATAGCACAGGCTCATTTTTATGGACACCAATTGCCAATTCTGCCTGAGCGCCTGTCTGCCCAATAATTTGTAACCCATCTAATCCGTGTCGTTTAATGGCGTAATTAACTGAGCCTAGATTAGCAACGAAGCCGTATGCTTTGCCCGTGATGACAGCCTCCAGACCTTCTTGAATCGTGTTCACATCCAGAATAGGGATAAGCGGATACTTTTTTTTCAGGTGGGCTGTTGCGTTGAATCCTTTAACACCGGCAATCAATCGTCCATTCAGTTGTTCTGGTGTGTTGACATAATCTTCGTTTTCTTTGGCGACAATGACAACGGGAAAAAATAAATAAGGTTTTGTAAAGGACATATACTGCTTGCGTTCATCGGTAGCATGGCGAGCGATAACAACAGGACGCTCTCCTGATTTAACCGTATCGATCAGGTCGTGCCATTTTTGATTAGGCAGGCTTTCAAACTTGACCCCCAGTTGTTGTTCAAATAAGCGTATATAGTCAGCACCAATCCCTTGTAGCTGACCATCTTCATCAATGAATTCGAAAGGTTCCCAGTTTGGGTCGTTGGCGAGTTTAATCACTGGATGCTGTTCTAAGTAATGTTGCTCTTCATCGGACAGATGGAGCGGTTGAATGTCTTGAGCGTTTAGGTTGAAGATTGAGCAGAAAAAACATAGCACGAGATAAATCGAGAATCGTTTAAACCCTGTCGAGTGAAGTTGTTTTTTTAAACGAATAATCATCGCGTTACCTTTGCTGATGTCTTGTCTGGTTTTGTCTTAGTATAATGTTGTACTTATTATTGGTCGCAATAGCATATGGAACAGGTTGTGTAAATGTCATATTGATGACATTTTTAATACTCTTGTTAGTTTTAACGTTGCGTTATGGCTGCTTGTCGACTTGGCTTTTCTAGCCTATCCCCCTCATTACCCCATTCTATGTTAAAATTAGCCCCTTTTTCAGGTTTAGCTGCGAGGCACATCCAGTATGCAACCCCAAGATCGCATTAGAGAAATCCCTTATAACTATACGTCTTTTTCCGATAAAGAAATTGTGGCGCGTTTGTTAGGGCAAGATTCATGGCAGATCATCGAACAACTTAGGGTTGGGCGTACCACAGGGCGTTCGGCACGGATGTTGTTCGAGGTGTTGGGCGATATTTGGGTGGTCAATCGCAACCCCTATTTACAAGACGACTTGCTAGAAACCCCCAATCGTCGGCAAAAGCTCATTGATGCCATGCGTCATCGACTCAAACAGGTAGAAGGGCGCTTAAATGGTAATGATGTCGCAGCGCAGTTGCTCGACCGCGTGACCCATGCCGTCACGCATTTTGATCGTTGGTTCGACGAACAAAAGGCTTTGCGTGCGCAAGTGCTGAAGCGTCTGAGCAAGGTTACCCATCCCGATAATATCGACTTTTCGGGTTTGGCGCGTGTCAGCCATGCCACCGATGCCACCGATTGGCGCGTTGAGTTGCCATTGGTCGTCGTATCGCCTGATACCGAAGCGGAAGTGCTCGATATTGTTAAAGGCTGTATCGAACTTGAACTGACCATGATTCCACGTGGGGGCGGTACAGGCTACACGGGTGGGGCGATTCCGCTCGAATCCAAATCGGTGGTGATTAATACCGAGAAACTCGAATTTTTATCGGGCGTTGAGCAGTTTGAACTACCGAGTGCTGACGGTAAAGTCGTAGCGACTGTGCGCACTGGAGCAGGGGTGGTTACCCGTCGTGTGGCGGATTTAGCCGAAAAAAACAAGCTCATTTTTGCCGTTGACCCGACATCGATTGATGCCTCAACCATCGGCGGTAATATCTCGATGAACGCGGGCGGTAAAAAAGCCGTGCGTTGGGGGACGACGCTCGATAACCTTGTGTCGTGGAAAATGGTCACGCCGCGTGCTACTTGGTTGGAAGTGACTCGTCACAATCACAACCTTGGTAAGATTCACGAGCAGGAAACGGTTACTTTCATTGCACAAGAAATCTCTAGCGACGGTCATACGCCATTGGGTGCGCCACGCACCATCGAGATGAAGGGGGCATCGTTACGCAAAGACGGACTGGGTAAAGATGTGACCGATAAGTTCTTGTCGGGCTTGCCAGGTATTCAAAAAGAGGGCTGTGATGGGTTAATTACTTCTGCCCGTTTTGTGCTTTACCCTGATAGCAAATACATCCGCACCTTGTGTATGGAGTTTTTCGGTTCAGACCTGAGCATGGCGGTACCTGCCATCGATGAAATTACCCAGTTTATGGATGCCACTGCTAAAACAGGCGTATTGCTCACGGGCTTAGAGCATCTCGATGAGCGCTACATTAAAGCGGTGAAGTACGCCACTAAAGCGAATCGTCGTCAGCGCCCGAAAATGATTTTATTGGCGGATATTGTCAGTAACGACGAAGCAGCCTTGTTGGCGGTGTGTAATCAAGTCATCGAGATGGCGAGTGCGCGCGGTGCGGAAACTTTCATGGCAACATCGCCCGAAGCGCGTAAGCGTTTCTGGCTCGACCGTTCACGCACAGCCGCTATTTCTGCTCATACCAATGCCTTCAAAATTAACGAAGACGTGGTGATTCCGATTCCGCGCCTAAACGACTACAACCGCGGCATTGAGCGCCTAAACATCGAACAGTCGATTAAAAATAAGATTCAAACACTCAAGCTCTGTACGGAGTTTTTGCAAGAACAAGCGGATAGCTTAGTCGTCGCCGAAGAACTGAGTAGCGACGATGATGCGCAAGCTTTTTGGTTGGGCGAGAAGGGTAAGAAAGCGCAGGCATTAGCGCATATCGCTCAGGTGCAAGCGCGCTGGCAGGGACTGCTCGATAACATGGATGAACCCATCAATCAGCATACCGATTTATTGCTCGAAGTCGATGCGCCTTTAGCCTCACGCGAAGAATCGTTATTTGAAGCTTTATTACGTCGTGAGTTGGTGGTGTCTTATCGTCAAGAAGTCGCTAAAAAGATGAAGCAGCTTTTTGCGGGGCATGAATACGATGCGGTGTGGCAAAAACTCGAAGCCATTCATGCCAAACAGCGCAATGTGCGCCTGTTTGTAGCGACGCATATGCATGCAGGTGATGGCAACGTGCATACCAATATCCCCGTTCATTCGAGCGACTATGGCATGATTTGCGAAGCGGATCGCTTGGTCGATCGCATTATGGATTTGGCAAAAGACCTAGATGGTGTCATTTCGGGTGAGCATGGTATCGGCTTAACCAAAATGCAGTATTTGGAAGCAGACAAGGTACAAGCCTTCGCTGAGTACAAACACAAGGTCGATCCTGACGGCTGGTTTAATCGTGGTAAGTTAATGAAGGGGTCTGGGCTGCATAATGCCTACACGCCCTCGCTCGATTTGGTGAAGCAAGAAGCTTTGATTTTGGAAGCGTCGGAGCTAGACGCGCTCAATGATGACATTAAAGATTGCTTGCGTTGTGGCAAGTGTAAGCCCGTCTGTCAGACGCATATTCCGCGTGCCAATTTGCTCTATTCACCACGCAATAAAATTTTAGCCACAGGCATGATGATCGAAGCTTTCTTGTACGAAGAGCAAACGCGTCGTGGTGTATCGGTGCATCATTTCGATGCCATGAACGATGTGTCCGACCATTGTACCGTCTGTCATCATTGTGCCAATCCTTGCCCTGTTAACATCGACTTTGGTGATGTGACCATGCGTATGCGCAAAATCCTGACCGAAAAAGGACAAAAGCGCACCTCGTGGGCAGCTAAGGCCGCTTTCTTATACCTGAACAGCAAGAACCCGTTACCGATTCGTATCATGCGCAAAACCTTATTGGGTTGGGCTTCTTACGCGCAACAAATCGGGCATTACACCTTTAAAGCGCTGGGTTTGTTGGGTAAAAAAGATGCTATTCCGCGCTCAACCAATAAGCCACAAGCGGTATCGCAACAAGTGATTCATTTTGTGCGCAAACCCTTAAATATCGGTGGTGCACAACCGACCATGCGTGCCTTATTAGGGTTAGAAGAAGGCACGATCATTCCGATTATTCGCAATTCCGATAAGGTAACGGAAGAGTCGGAGGCAGTATTCTATTTCCCAGGGTGTGGCTCTGAACGCCTGTTTAGCGATGTTAGCTTGGCGACTTTGGCGATGTTATCGGAAGCAGGGGCGCAAACCATTCTGCCACCAGGTTATTTGTGCTGTGGTTATCCGCAGACGGCAGCAGGTAATGCCGCTAAAGGAACACAAATCACCACCGAAAATCGTGCCTTATTCCATCGCGTTGCTAATACGCTAAATTATTTAGATATTAAGACGGTTTTGGTGTCTTGTGGAACCTGTTTAGACCAGTTACTGAAGTACGAGTTCGAGCAGATTTTCCCCGGCTGTCGCCTGATGGATATTCACGAATATTTAATGGAGAAAGGCTTAAAGCTCAATCAAGCCACTGGCGTGAAATATATGTATCACGACCCATGCCATTCACCGATGAAACATCATAATCCGCTGAAGGTTGCTTCTGCGTTGATGGCAACCGAAGTCATCGACTCCGATCGCTGCTGTGGTGAGTCGGGTACACTGGCTGTATCTCGTCCTGATATTTCGACGCAATTGCGCTTCCGTAAAGAAGAAGAGATTATGCAGGGCGTTTATGACCTAACGGGTCAGACAGGCAAGGCTGAAACCGGTAAGGTTAAAATCCTCACGTCTTGTCCAGCCTGTCAGCAAGGCTTAAACCGTTATGCCGATAGCACAGGCGTAGATACTGACTATATCGTTGTTGAAATGGCAGCCAACTGGTTGGGTGCTGGCTGGCAAGAAACCTTTATCGAACAGATTAAAAACGGTGGCGTGGAGAAGGTGTTGTTGTAGCTTTCTTGTGGCTACCTACCAAATAGCGCATGCCACTTCGCTTAGAGTGGTAGGTGCTATTTGGGTCGATAGTTTCCTTTTGCTCATTCAACTGACCCAGCAAACACACAACTAATCTGTGTATGCACTTGCCAAATTATCTTTCCCTCATGCTTTCTCGGGTATGAGTGATAAGTGGCGATATCAAATATTCAATAACACGTCTTTTCCCTGTCAAAATTTCTACGCTACCAGATAAGCCAGGTGTTAAAGCGACTAACTTGCCATCTATATCCATATTAGCTTGTTCTAATGCCACTCTGACGGAATATACAAGCTCTTTTTTTCCACCATCTTCGCTAGATTTTTTATCTAGATTGTTGATGGCAGCATTACCTGCAGGATCAATGGCATCTTTTGATACATGTTTGACAACTGCCGCAACAGTCCCGTATTTTGTGTACTGAAACGCATCAATTTTGACTTGTACGTTTTGACCTTCTTGAATAAAGCCAATATCCTTGTTTTCAATAAAAGCTTCGAATTCAACCTCTGAACTTTCGGGAACAATATTCATCAATGGTTGTCCAGCATTCACAACACCACCTAATGTATGGACTGTTAACTGTTGTACAGTACCATCCACCGGCGATGTTAACTTTAATTGATCTGTTCTAGCGGAAGCTTTTTGTGCTTCTTGGTTGGACTCGGATCCTATCCGTGTTGCTTGAAGTAGTTCTTCTTGTGCACTTTTACGTGTTTCAGTTATTAAAGTAAGAAGTTGGGTTTTTGTGTCACTTAATTGGCCTTTAATGTCTAAAAAAGCGAGTTGTTTTTCTAGCCAAGCATGTTCGGAAACATCCTTTTCCTTCAGTAAGTCAAAGTAATCACTAGCCCTTTTTTCCGCTAGTGGTAGTTGAGATTGGTATCGCTTTATCTGAGCTTCCAGACGTTTCTTTTTAGCTTGATAGTCTTGCCATTGATCCTCTAAATGTTGAGACTCACGGATAAAGTAGGCTTGATCCACATCGTTCGTTTGCAGTAACTTAGGTGTTTTGTTTGTATCTAGGGCATTAAGTAATGCTTTTGAACGTTGAATTTGTAGCTTTGCTAATTGATGATCTGCATCAGCACGCAAACGGTCACTTTCTGACGCTCTGGTATCTAGCTCAATCAGAACCTCTCCTTGTTTTACTTTTTGTCCTTCCACAATGTTTAATGTAGCTACTTTAGCTGTTTCTACAGAAGATATTGTTTTTGTATGTCCCTGTGGAATGATCTTTCCAGCACCATTAACCACAATATCTACTTGACCTAAAATAGACCAAAGAAAAACAACTAACACTAACATCATCAATACCCAAGCCACCAATCGGCCACCAGGCGACACGGGGCGATGTTCTATAGCTAGTGCAGACGGTAGAAATTCTGCTTCGTGGGCATGTAATTCAGGGGCGGCAAGTTGTTTTCTATTTTGCCAATAAAAAGAGAAAGCTTTGCCGTAGCGTTGCCATAAGTCCTGCCAAGCTTGCCATTTAAGTTTTAATTGCATTTTCCGACCCTTAACCTTGTTGCAAGCTATGTAAATAAGCATACATACCATTTTCTGTATTAAGTAGTTCGTCATGGGTACCTACTTCGATAATTTGCCCTCTATCCATGACGATGATGCGGTCAGCATGACGAACGGCTGATAAACGATGAGCAATAATTAATACTGTTCTTCCCTGACAAATGCGCTGCATGTTATCTCGGATAATTTTCTCTGATTCATAGTCCAACGCACTGGTGGCCTCATCAAAAATTAAAACTTTGGGGTTACTCAACAATGAACGCGCAATAGCAATACGTTGCCTCTGACCACCCGATAAGCCTGTTCCATGCTCACCTACGATAGTGTCGTAGCCTTCAGGTAACTCACAAATAAACTCATGTGCACCTGCTAATTTTGCCACTTCAATGATTGCTTCTATCGATAAAGTAGGATTAACGACCGCAATATTGTCTCGAACACTACGATTAAATAATTGATTTTCTTGTAACACCACACCAATTTGCTGTCTCAAACTAGCGGTATCAATAACCGCAATATCTTGACCGTCAATTAATACGCGCCCTCTATCAGGTACAAATAAGCGCTGTACTAACTTGGTTAATGTGCTTTTACCAGAACCAGAACGCCCAACAATACCAATCACTTCGCCAGGTTTAATGGTTAAATTGAGTTGTCTGATAACATCTGCAGTGTCTGGTCGATATCTAAAAGAAACTTGATCAAACTCAATACCGCCCGCGAGTCTTGGTAAGCGTGTTTTTTGACCATGAACTTCTGGTACTGTATTCAAAATATCTCCCAAGCGGCTCATCGATACGCCTACTTGCTGAAACTCATTCCACAACTGGGCAAGCCTAACAATCGGGTTTGATACTTGAGTGGATAGCATATTAAATGCAATTAACGCGCCGACACTAAGTTGTTGGTCGATAACAAGAGTTGCACCCATCCACATAATGCCAGCAGTAACCAACTTGCTTACCAGCATTACGCCGCCATTAGCCAAAATACCCGCATTGCTTACCGCTAGCCCAGCAGACACATACCCTGCTAATTGTTGATCCCATTTCTGAATCCATCTTGGTTCTAATGCCATTGATTTAACGGTATCAATACTACTGATACTTTCGACCAGAAATGATTGATTTTCAGCACCGCGAGCAAATTTAACATCCAGTCTGGCGCGAATCATGGGCGTAAAAATCAAAGACAAAACGACATAGACTGGTATGGAAGCCAAGACAATGAGCGTTAATTCGACGCTGTACCACAGCATTACCGCTAAAAAGACAACTGAAAACATCACATCCATGATAACGGTCATGGCGTTTCCTGTTAGAAAGCTGCGAATATTTTCTAACTCACGAACTCGAGCGACCGAGTCACCGACACGACGCACTTGAAAGTAAGATAAAGGCAAATTGAGTAAATGCCTAAATAGCCTAGCACCTAATTCAACGTCAATTTTACTGCTGGTATGTGCAAAGACCCAAGATCGAATACCTGTTAATACCGCTTCAAATATAATGGCACAAATCAATCCGATGGCTATGACATCTAAGGTGTTCATCGCATGGTTGACTAGTACCTTATCCATGACGACCTGAAAAAACAATGGCGTAATCAGCGCAATGAGTTGTAGTACAAACGAAATAAGCAGCACTTCGCCTAATAGTTTTCGATATTTGACAATAGCAGGAATAAACCATGTAAAATCAAACCGTGCTAATGCACCAGTAAAGGTTGCTTTACTCGCAAAAAAGATTAACTCGCCTGTTGTTTGTTCGATAAAGTCTTGTACAGTCATCATCGATGGGGGTTGATTTACAAACTGTACCAGTAATCGTTGAACGGTTTGTCCTTCGCCAGCATCTGCCTTAGCAACAATAAAATAATTTCCATTCTTAAGGCGAGCAATCGCTGGCAATGGGGCTTTATTGATACGCTGAACATTTTGTTTTATTAATCTCGCATGCATGCCCAATTTTTTTGCTGCTAAAACGATGGTTGTGTTATCGAACGCTTTACTACTAAATTCATGTTGTAATTGCGTCGGATCAATAGCAATTTGATGAAATTGCGCGATCATCGCTAAACAGATTAAACCAGTATTCTGCTCTTCGCCCGCATCAGATATCAGCATATGCTTACCCTATAGTGATTAGTTTTCATCGCGCAATTCCTTCATTCCAATATTGCCAGTTGTAGCAAACAGCCTTAATCTAGCCGATCGCCACTCTGATAACGTTCTAATTCTTTCTTGTTGAGCATCAGCGTGTGCGCTTTGTACGCTGAGCATTTCTAAAATATCGGCAACACCTTTGTGGTATTTTCTTTTGACACTTTCGAGTGCTTCTAATGAAGATTCAAGTAGTTGTTGAGATACAACGATATTTCTCATGGCAGATACGGCATCAGCATGGGCTTTAGCAATATCACCTAGAACTTGATTTTCAACGTCTTGAAGATCAGAGGCTCTTAGTGCGATTTGCGCACGAGCATCCTGAACCTTATACCCCCGTGCAAACCCCTCAAAGAGTGGATAGGTTAGGCTTAAGCCAACCATAGACTGTTCCATTTGAGATGATGTAAGTCCTTGGCTTGGCAGACCATTAATGTATTGGTTCATATTCAAGTCCACTGTTGGCAACCCTTCTGAAATAGCAACAGCAAGCTTTTCTTTTGCTGCCTTAATTTGTGCCCTAGCAGCGATAATGGAGGGATGTTGTTCTTGAGCAATCGACAGCCATTGCATTAAATCCCTCTCTAATTGTTTATCCGAAGATTCATAATCTTGCGCTAAGACTACCTGTCCTAGTGCTACTTTTTGCATCGAAAAACCCAATACAACAAATAAGGCAGATATTGTTTTTTCATAATTTCCGAAAGCTCTAGAACCTTCTAGTTCGGCTTTAGCGAGTGAGGTCTTTGCTTGTAAACTATCCGATTGAGCGCCAGAACCACGTTGCTCTCTATTGAGTGCAGTTTTAAGTGTTTCTTTAGCAAGCGCGATGTTTTTTTCTTTAGCATCTCGATCTGCTCTAGCTGTTTGCGCATCAAAATAAAGCCCGACAACACTAGCAATCGTTTTTTGAAAAACGGCATCTTGTTTTGCGAGAGCGGCATCTAGCAAAAATTGCGCGGCATTATAATTTGCTTCCCTGCCACCAAAGTCTAGTAGTCTCCAGGTTAGCGTGGTATAGCGTGAATCACTCGTTCTATTGGTATTAACGCTAAATTGCGATTCGGGATAAATGGTTTGTTGGTTGCTATAGTTAAACGTCACATTCATTGTCGGTAAGTAACTGGCTTTAGCTACCCCCAATTGCGCTGTTTGTGATTGGATTTCTGCCCAACTTGAACGGATCTGTGGGTTGTGACATATCGCCAATTCCACTGCTGTTAATAATGAGAGCGGTTTTGGAACACTTTGCCATTTTTGATGACAGGTGTTGTCTTGTCCTTCGTTAATGAACTCTCGCGATGTCTGCGGTGTAACGACGCCTAACGGGTCATTAAATGGCGTAACCATGTTTTCTAGCCACGAAGCATCACTGACTGTGCTAAATAAGCATAATGTCAGTATTAATATTCTCATAAATTGCACACATAAAAAGTCTAGCCACACGCTAGGATGAGTAAAAAGTAACGCCGAGACATTTCATCTCGGCGCTGCGCCCTTTTGCTGC
>CAZSGH010000027.1:0-38212 GCA_964606405.1 uncultured Francisella sp. | reverse complement strand
GGAGCAATGACGAGGCAGGCCGTGAATTGCGCCCCTGGTGATGATTGATAAAATCCCCTTTTCCCCGCCCGATGATCCTGTGTCGCAAGCACGCGAAAAAGCCTTGGAAGAAAAAGGCTTGTCTGCCTTCGTTTGCGAACAACTACCTAATGCCATTATGTCGCTGGTACAGGGAGCTGGGCGATTGATTCGCAGTGAAACCGATACAGGCGTATTAGTGATTGGTGATCCGCGTTTAAGTAACCGTCGCTATGGCAAACAAATTTTGGCAGCCTTGCCACCGATGAAACAAACCCGTCATGGTACGGAGGTTGTCGCGTTTATGAAAAAAGAAACAAAAAAAGAACAGGAGAATCAACAAAATGAGTGAAGTGTGTTGGCTTGCCATTGATACCACAGGGCAGGGTTGCCATATCGGGCTATATCATCTGGGGCAGACGATTACGCGCAGCGATATGAGTCCGCAGTCACATGCCAAGCTGATTTTACCGATGATTGAAGACTTGCTAAAACAGGCACAGCTAAACCGAACTGACTTAACAGGCATCATTTATACCCAAGGTCCAGGTTCATTTACTGGGGTTCGTATTGGGGTATCAGTGGTGCAAGGCTTAGCCATGGCGCTTAATGTGCCGACATTGGGTGTTTCTAGCTTGTTAGCTTTAGCATGGCAAGGACATTTGGCGACTGCAGCTGAGCGCATTACAGCGGTCATCGATGCCCGTATGGGGCAGGTTTATTGGGGAAGCTACCAATTGGGTCAGCAAATGTCCATAACCCACGCTGATAGCCTATCAACACCTGATGTTGTCAGCATCGATCCAGCAACCGAGCTATTAATCGGTGATGTGACGCCATTGATACAAGCACAGCCTTCGCTTGAAAAAATCGCGCATAATCATTCTGCCACACTATCGATTGAGACTTTGTTTTCGTTAGTAAAAATAGGCATTGAGCAAGGGTTTTTAAGTTGGGATAACACACTGGCGCTTCCTGTTTATTTACGTCATGATGTGGCGGCACTGCCTAAAAAACAAGCAGGTATTGTCAAGGTGTAAGCTTTTTATGCTAGAACAGTAAGTTGGCGTTTTATTCCATTGGTTGCACACACTTTTATCCACAGGCTGTGTGAACAAGATAGCAGCAATATCATTTTTACCTTTATTTTATTGTGATTCATTCGTAAAATTAGGTATGATGATGAGCTGTAGAAAAGAGCACATCTAAAAACCCAATAGGTAGGAGGTCTGGAGGAAGAGGTTACTGAAAACAGTATGTAACGCATCAATCAACCCCCTTCCTTCAGCTAAAAAACAAACTTGGAAAGTCTAAAAACAAGCGAAGCGTAGTTTTTAGAGGTTCCCAAAAATTCGACGGGTAACGTGATGGCCGACATTCTAGAATTTAAATCTTCTCAACTCTCACTTACCTTAGTGCGTGTTTATGATGCCGACATGGAAAAAGTGGCCGATTTGCTAGAAGAAAAACTGGCAAAAGCAGGACGTTTTTTAAAGGGCGCACCTGTTGTTGTCGATCCAGCTTGCCCGTTTAATAGCGTGCAATTGGCACAGGTGTTGGAATTATTACGTCAGCATCAAATGACGCCCGTGGGTGTACGTAGTAACGATCCCAATTTGGTTGAGTACGCAGAGCTGTGCGGTCTGGCTGTGTTTAAGCCCAACGCAACAACGAAACCAGAAGACTCAGCAGCGCAAGCTATTGTTGCGCGCGCTACCACAGCGAGTCCTTCAGAAAAGTCGACAGATACTGTAGCAGAGCCTGTGCAGCATGCGCCTACTACCGCACATCGGTTAGCCAGTTTGCGCTCGGGGCAGCTCGAAAAAGTGATGTTGAACGATGTATTGGTCAGTGGCAGCATCAATTCTGGCGCAGAGCTTTATGCAGGTGGTAACATTACCGTGCTAGGGTCGGTGCGTGGACGACTTCATGCTGGTGCAACAGGTGATCGCAATGCGCGTATCATCGCTAAAGATTTCAATCCAGAGTTGGTCAGTATTTCAGGTGTGTTTTTGTTGTCGGATGATATTCCCAGTCTTGCTAAACGTGGTTGGGTAGAGGTTTACTTAGAGCAACAGACATTAAAGTTTCATTCATTAGATTAAAATTAAGTTTTTTGTAAGAGGATTCAATTGTGGCACGTGTCATCGTCGTAACATCGGGTAAAGGTGGTGTGGGTAAAACAACCACATCGGCTAATATTGCAACCACTTTGGCCATGCGTGGTTATAAAGTTGCGGTCATTGATTTTGATGTGGGCTTGCGTAATCTCGATTTGATCATGGGGGTTGAGCGTCGGGTTGTTTATGACTTTGTGCATGTCATCCAAGGCGAAGCAACGCTTAAACAGGCTTTAATCCGTGATAAGCGCGTTGAAACGCTGTATATTTTACCAGCATCGCAAACACGCGATAAAGATGCGCTGCATGAAGTGGGCGTCGAAAAAGTCATTAATGAATTAAAAGAAGATGGTTTCGATTTCATTATTTGTGACTCACCGGCGGGTATCGAAACAGGTGCATTAATGGCATTACGTTTTGCTGATGATGCTTTTGTTGTGACCAATCCAGAAGTGTCATCTGTACGTGATTCAGATCGTATTTTAGGTATCTTGCAAGCCAAGTCTAAAAAGGCCGAAATGGGTGAGCGCATCAATGAATATCTTATTCTAACGCGCTACAATCCAGAACGCGTTGAAGCAGGCGAAATGCTCGGCTATAACGACATTATCGAACTTCTATCGGTGAAGTTTTTGGGTGCTATTCCTGAAGGTGAAGAAGTCCTATCTTCGTCAAACGCAGGTGTGCCTGTGGTGTTGAATGATGCTGAATCTAAGCCAGCTCAAGCTTATCAGGACATTATTGCGCGCTATTTGGGTGAAGATAAGCCTCAGCGTTTCTTAACGGCTGAAAAGAAAGGGTTATTTGCCCGTCTCTTTTCTTAAGTCGAGGCACTACCATGAGCTTATTAGATATTTTTCGTAAGAAAAGTAACAACACGGCATCTTTGGCTAAAGATCGACTGGGCGTGCTGATCGCTACCAGTCGACAGGATCAGAGCACGCCTAATTTTTTACCACAAATGCGCGAAGAAATATTGCAAGTGATCGCTAAATACATTCCGATTGATCGTGATGCGATTCAAGTTCTGATGGAGCGCAATAATGGCGTTGATATGCTCGAAATTGAAATTCCGTTGAGCTAACGGTAGGGAATCTCTAAAAACCTCGCTTCGCTGGTTTTTAGAGCTCCTAATTTTATTTTTTGGCTGAAGGAAGGTTTTTAATCAATGGGTTACATGCCAATTTTTGCGCACCCTTCCTCCAGACCTCCTTCCCATTAGGTTTTTAGAGTTGCCCGGTATTTTTTAACATCAAAAAAGCGCAACCTAGTTGCGCTTTTTTATACGAGTCTTAATAAATAATGAGTAATACCAAGTTTTTATTGACGCTAACTGCTGTTGATGATTTTCGTCGTGAATTAAAAGCCTATTTTGAACAAACCTGGGGTGTATACGAGCGCTTATTTGAAACGATCAAAAACGATGCGAGCTACTATCAGCGCCCGTGTTCACTGCGTCACCCGCTTATTTTTTATTTTGGTCATACTGCAACATTTTTCATCAATAAATTGGTGTTAGCGAAACAGATCAATCGGATTAATCCCCTGTTTGAATCGATGTTTGCAATTGGTGTTGATGAAATGTCTTGGGACGATTTAAATGATGCGCATTACAACTGGCCGACCGTCGATGCGGTGCGTGACTATCGTGCTCAAGTCAAGCAACACATCTTAGATTTAATTTCGCATGTCGAGATCGACTTTCCCATCAATTGGCAAAGCCCAGTTTGGCCGATTTTAATGGGAATTGAGCATGAACGGATTCATTTAGAAACCTCATCTGTATTAATCCGTCAGTTACCATTCGATGCTGTGCAAGCGCATGATGGCTTTCCCCTATGTCCGCAGCAGCAAACTCCTGTGCCTGTTAATGGCTGGGTTGATGTTCCTGCAGGTCGTGTCAGTATTAACCACCAAGACCCAGCACGCCTTTATGGCTGGGATAACGAGTACGGACAACACCGTAGCGAGGTAGGTGCGTTCAAAGCGGCAAGCATGTTAGTCTCTAATGGTGAGTTTTTGGCGTTTGTCCAAGCAGACGGTTATCAAACCACGCGCTACTGGACAGAAGAAGGTCAGGGTTGGCTGTCATTTTCTCAGGCACAGTATCCAACATTTTGGCTTAAAAAAGGCGATGATTTCTACATGCGCACCTTAACAGATCAAATCGCTATGCCGTGGTCTTGGCCTGTCGAAGTCAATTATCTCGAAGCCAAAGCCTTTTGTAACTGGAAAACGGAACAAACAGGCGAGCCAATTCGGCTGCCGAGCGAAGATGAATATCTGCTCTTGCGCAATCAGTGCGCCTTGCCCGATACCGATAGCGCGATTGGCATCGGTGCCAATATCAACTTAGAGCAATATGCTTCATCAACTCCTGTCGATGCCAACCGATTTGGCGAGGTCTATGATATCGTTGGTAATGTATGGCAATGGACAGAAACGCCTATTTATCCTTTCGATGGTTTTAAAGTGCATCCGCTGTACGACGACTTCACCACCCCAACCTTCGACAATAAGCATAATATTTTTAAAGGCGGCTCATGGATTAGTACAGGGAACGAGGCAAATCTGCATTCGCGCTATGCCTTCCGTCGTCACTTTTTCCAACATGCGGGATTTCGCTATATTGCTAGCCCGCATCCTGTTATTACACATTACACCCCCTACGAAACACAAACCGATGTGGTTCAGGCTTGCGATGCTCAATATGGCACTTCGCTTTTTGCTATACCTAATTATGCGCAGTCATTAGCCGATGTGGTTAAACAAGCACGACCACAAGGTGGGACGTTACTAGAAGTTGGCTGTTCTGTCGGAAGATGCTGTTTGGCATTGGCGCCGTATTTTGAGCAGGTAACAGGCTTAGACCGTTCGGCACGCTTTATTCAGGTTGCCAACCAAATGCAAAGCGAAGGACGTATTCGTTACCGCTTGTCTGTCGAAGGGGATATTCCCGACTTTGTCGAGCGAAGCTTACAAGAGGTTGGCTTAACACAAGCAGATAATGTTCGCTTTTTACAGCAAGATGCCAATAACCTAAAACCAATTTTTACCGGTTACGATGTGATTATTCTGAACCAAACATTAGCGCAACTGATTGAGCCTGCCGATTTTTTGGCTAGCATTCATCAGCGACTTAATTCTGGTGGGCTGCTGGTCATTAGCAGTAGCTATCCTAGTCAGAGTTTATCAACGCATGACGCGAATAAACTGGGCGGGTTTAAACGCAATGGCGAAAACGTCACCAGTTTAGACACGATCAGCGAACAACTCAGCGCTCATTTTAAGCAGGCTGCTGATCCTATCGACTTAACCATCTTACTGCGTGATGATGCCCGTCATTATCAATTAGTGGTGAATCAGGTCACTTTATGGCGTTACATTGCATGACGACGCACTTCGACACCCCCATTAATCGCCAAGGTACTTGGGCAGAAAAATACGATGCGCGCCAGTCGCTATTTGGGCGTGATGATGTGCAACCCCTGTGGGTTGCCGACATGGACTTTGCCACACCGTCTTTTGTACTCGATGCCATAAGTGCCAGATTGTCTCACCCTATTATGGGGTACACGCAAGCTCCAGACTCAGTGGCGCAATGTGTATGCGACTGGCAACTGCGTCAACATGATTGGCAGACAAAAACAGCAGACCTTGTCTGGTTAGGCGGGGTGGTGAGTGGTTTGTATCTATCGGTACAAGCTTTCAGCCAAGAACAAGATGCCGTGATGGTGTTTACGCCTGTTTATCCGCCATTTATGAAAGCGATAACAGACAACAATAGAAACTTAATTACTGTGCCACTTCTTAATGAGGGCAATCGCTATCAGCTCGACTTTGCTGCGATTGAGTCTGCCATGCGTGAGCATCGGGTTAAGTTGCTATTGTTCGCTAATCCACACAACCCAGCAGGGCGCGTGTGGTCAAAAGATGAACTGATTCAGCTGGCCAGTCTCTGTTTGCATTATGGTGTTAAGGTTGTTTCCGATGAAGTTTGGAGTGATATCATCCTCAATCCAGTATTGCGTCACATCCCTTTTGCCAGCCTGTCTTGCGAGATGAGTAATCAAACAATTACCTTAAATGCCCCCAGTAAGACCTTTAATTTAGCCGCGCTACACACTGCTTATGCTTTAATCCCTAATCCCGAACTCAGACGCGCTTTTCAACGACAACATTCAAAAACCCGTGCCAGTGATGCCAGTTTATTCGGTTTACATGCCTTGCAAGCAGCTTACTCTGATGAAGGGCATCACTGGTTAGGTGAGCTATTAACCTATTTACGTGGTAACTTGGCCTTGGTTGAGTCTGCTCTGACTCATCATGGCATAGGTCCCATGATTCCTGATGCTACCTATTTGGTGTGGCTAGATTTTTCTGGGCGCTTTAACGAGCAAAGCGAATTAGTTCACTGGTGTGTCGAAACTTGCGGATTAGGCTTGAGCAGCGGTACGCATTTTGGCGAAGCGGGAAAGGGCTTTATGCGCTTAAATATGGCCGTTCCGCGATCAGAACTTGCTACGGCATTATCGGCGTTAAGGAAGGTCTGAAAAAAGGCGCAAGCCATATTTTTCAGACCTTCCCTAGTTACCATAAAACCCCATTTCATGAATGCATACATCGGCGTCAAAGACGCGCCCAATGGCAACAATGGCAATTTTTTTGATCTGCTCGGGATCCAGCGTTGAAAAGGTTTTGTAGTTTTCGAACTGACTAAACGGTAAATAAACACGTTGCCATTTGGATTCGGCAACAAAGCTGGCACGAAACGATTGCCACGGCAGCCACAACTGATTGGTTCGAATATGAAGATTATAGGATTCGTTGTTACCTAAAACATGAATGTAAACGCCCTTAAAATCCTTGCCGTTTACCGCAGGATCAAAAGGCCACTTCATTTGCAAAAAACCGCCACGATTTTCCAACGAAACAGTACCAGAAAGACACGAACAAGCCATACCCAACCGATTGCTAGATGCCATATTGGCAATAGATACACCACCCATGACACGATCATCTGCTGTTTGCCATTGCGAGGAGATAATGTCGGCTTGATAGATAGGGTGATGCGTTGTCATAAGACGAAATGTGGTGATGTTTTTAATGGTTCTGGCGCAGGGCGAGCAAAATAAAACCCCTGTACCAAATCAATACCAATGCTTTTGATATAAAGCCATTCAGCTTGCGTTTCTACGCCCTCTGCAAGTGTTGTAATATCTGTTTGCTTTGCCATACTCAAAATGCCACCAACAATTGCTTGCTTTAGTGGGTCTTGATCGATATTGGTTATCAGTTCACGGTCTATTTTAATAATATTGGGGGCTAAACTTGCGAGTAGATTCAGAGACGAATAGCCACTGCCGACATCATCTAACGCTGTTTTGAATCCTTTTGCACGATAGTAATCTAAAATATGTTTTAAATGGGCTGTATCAGCAATACGTTCTGTTTCAACGACTTCAAATGTCAAGTTGTTAAAATCAAACCCATATTTTTGTGCCAATGCTACCGTGGTACTTAAACAGTTTTCTGGATTGTAAATGGCGCTGGGTAAAAAGTTAATGAACAATCGACCAAAATATTGGTACTGTGAGGCTGTTGCCAGTACAGTTTCACGCGACATACGATCTAAGTTGAAGAGTAGCTCTGCTTCTCTTGCCTGACCAAATAGAATATTCGGTGGAATAAGGCTGCCATCTTCGCGAAGGCCACGAATCAGCGCCTCATGCGCGTAGAGACTCAAGTCTGAAACGCTAAAAATAGGCTGAAAATGAGCTACCAATCTTCGGTTGTCCAACACTTCCATCAAATCTTTCGCCATAAACTGAGCACACCAGGTTGCTAGGGGGCGCATTCGTGTTAAATCAGATGGTTGAATGCTGGTTGCATTAGGGTCAGTTACTAAAACCTGAATATTACTGCTGTCTGCTGCTTCAATCAGTTGACTAGAGCAGATATCAAGCAACGTTTGTTGTACATCCTTAGTATCAATACGTAGCAACTGACCTTCTGTTTGGCAAGAATAGCCCATTTCATGAACCATCGTTTTAACTTTACCAAGTAAAAAATGATCAAAAAAAGTTAAAAACAACTTACCGCTGCCACAAGGCATGTTCGGTAGTGTTTGACAACGACAAGACATAACAATTATCCTTATGCAAAGAATGTTTATGATATGTATTGTCAGTACATGGACATTAAAAAGCAAGCAACAATAACATTTTTATCAGAAAAACAAATACGCAATCAGAAAACCTCATTAAAAACCGATAAATATCATCGTGTTTGCTTTTATGTTTGATATAATTAACAACAAATAAGTATTTTTATCAGAAATCTACTATCAAAAAATTCAATGTTTTGGTGGGGTAGCTTACGCAGGACTTCGTTATGAGGGAAGGGAGAGAAAAACCAACTGTAACGAATGGATTGACTCCCTTCCGGCCAGCTAAAAATAAACTTGGAACGTCTAGAAATAAGCCTAGCGTAGTTTTTAGAGATTTCCTAATACATCAACAGGAGCAATACCTTGTCTTTAGACATTGATTATTCGATTGGTCGTATCGAACGCGAAACTGGAATTACCAAAGACGTCTTACGAATGTGGGAGCGTCGTTATGCATTTCCCAACCCCATTCGCAGCGCATCTGGTGAACGCGTTTATTCGACACAGGATTTAGAGCGACTACTGCTCGTTAAACGCTTAATGGATATTGGGCACAGACCTGGTCGCTTGATGAAGGTGAGTAACGAACAACTTAGGGCAATGCTCGTAACGCCTGCTGATGCCAAAACGCATCATCATGGTGATGAGGTGAGTTGTATCATCTCATACCTTGCAACGAATCAACTGGAAGCGTTAAGTCAGCGTTTTGATTATTGGATCATGCGTTACGGTATGGAAGCTTTTATGCTATCGCTGCTTCCAGAGTTAATGGTGGCTATTGGTAATCGTTGGCAAGTCGGCGATATTTCTGTATATCAAGAGCACATTGTTTCCGAAATATTACAAAACAAGCTACGACAACCGCTCCCTTTTTTAGCGGGTCACGATCAGGCTCCAACGGTTTTGTTAGCAACACTGCCTGAAGAACAGCATGGACTAGGTTTGTTAGTGTGTGATGTTTTATTAAGGCTAGAAGGTGTCCGACCGATTAATGCGGGAGTGCAATTGCCTGTTAATTCGATTGTGCAAGCAGCTACTGCTAACAAAGTGAATATACTCTGTTTATCTTTATCAGAAGTCACCAATGTTAGTACGTCGACACAACAGTTAATTGAATTAACCAAGTCGTTACCGCGCTCTACTCGCATTGTATTAGGAGGAGAGGGTGCTAAAAAAATCCAAATTGACGATGATCGTATACTTATTGCATCTGGTGCTCAAGATTTAATTGTATTGATCAAGCAAATGATGTCATGAGTTTTAGCGCAATCAGCCCGCCTTCTTCATCCGCTCTCGTTTGGCTGCGTCGAGATTTACGGCTAGACGACAACGCGGCCTTGTATCACGCCTTAAAAAAGGCAGATCAGGTATGCGCTGTATTTGTGTTTGATACGGACATTCTGAATGAATTATCAGCAGACGACCGTCGTGTTACCTTCATTTGGCAATCGATAGAACAATTACAGCAGGCGCTGAGTAAGCAAGGTGGACGCTTATTTGTTTTACATGGCAAGGCAAGCGAACAGATTCCCACATTAGCAGAGCGCTTAGGTGTTGATTGGGTTTTTGCCGCCGAAGATTACGAACCGAAAGCGATCAAACGTGACGAGCTGGTTAATGTGACTTTAGCGCAAAAAGGCATTGCTTTTTCATGTGTTAAAGATCAAGTCATCTTTGCTAAAGATGAAGTTTTGTCGCAAAAGAAAACGCCACTTACCGTGTTTACGCCCTACAAAAATGCTTGGTTGAAGGCACTGAATCCCTTTTATCTATCATCTTATCCCGTCGCTCCTTATTATCATCGCTTCTGGCAACCCGATTTAAACATCGAAGAAGTATCAAGTCTTGAGCAAATTGGCTTTACAACACAAAGCCTATTGGTTAAAGCAGGCGAAACGGGGGCGACACTTGAATGGCAAGATTTTATTGCGCGCATGGATGGATACAAAGACTATAGAGACTTTCCTGCTATAAAAGGGGTTTCTTATTTATCGGTGCATTTGCGCTTTGGTACGCTATCGATTCGCAAACTGGCAAGCGAGGCATGGCATCGCGGGGGCGAGGGCGCAGCAACTTGGCTATCCGAGTTGATTTGGCGTGAATTTTACATGCAGTTTTTATGGCATCATCCCAATGTTGTTACTCAGGCTTATAAAACAGAATGGCGAGATCAGCCTTGGACAAATCGTTTGGATTGGTTCGAGGCATGGTGTGACGGGCGCACAGGCTACCCGATTGTCGATGCGGCTATGCGCCAACTGAATCAAACGGGTTTTATGCATAATCGCTTACGCATGATTGTGGCTGCTTTTTTAATTAAAGACTGTGATATTAATTGGCAGTGGGGCGAAGCTTATTTTGCACAAAAACTGCTCGATTTTGACTTATCAGCAAATAACGGTGGCTGGCAATGGGCTGCTTCGACAGGGTGTGATGCGGCACAACCCTTTCGTATTTTTAATCCTATATTGCAGTCACGAAAATTTGATCCCGAGGGTAAGTTTATTCGCAAATACATCCCCGAATTAGCGACTTTGTCGGCAACTGAGATACATGCCCCTTGGGAGATGCCTCCAATGATGCGTCAAACCTATGGCTTAGTTTTAGGTCGGGATTATCCTATGCCGATTGTGAATCATGATATTGCTAGGAAAATGGCATTAGCAAAATACGAGATGATTAAGAACAAGTTGCCGACGACTTCGCCTGATTCTTGTCTGATTTCAGGTTAAAATGAGCGCACAAAGACAACATTAAGTAGACGTAGAAAAAAACCAACGGGTTGACGTGCATCGAAGAAGGGGGCGCTAACATCAACCGATAGCTTAATGGCTACCCCTTCCTTAGAAATATAACAACGGAATAATCATCAGAATGAAGCGCGTGACATTAGCGGATATTTTAACAGCGCAAGTTTTAACTTTGCCTTCTAGTGCCCCAATTCAGCAAGCGCTAGATATGATGGTTAACAGTCATCTAAGCTCTTTAGTTATCGTTGACACGGACAAGCGTCCGCATGGTATTTTTACCGAGCGAGATAGTTTAACCGTTATATCCGGAGAAGTCTCTGCGACGACTTTATTGGCGGATATTATTAATCCACAATTGCTAACGGCACATGTTAATGATGAAATTCACGATGCTTATCTGCTCATGTCGGAAAAAGGATATCGCCATCTTGTTGTTGTTGATGATAACGATCAGTTAGCAGGTGTTGTTACTCAGGGCGACTTCTTACGACATATTGGCTTCGACAACCTGAATAAAGCCAAACAAGTTTCAGATGTGATGACCAAAACCATTGTGATGCTAGAGGCTGATGTATCAATTAGTCGCGCGGCAGAAAAAATGACAGAAAATCGTAGTGCTTATGCGGTTATTGTCGATCAAATGCAGCCGATTGGTTTAGTCACAGAGCGAGATATTCTGCGTTATGCATCATCGGATAATGCGCGTTTTAACGATCCTATACGACATATTTATCAAAGTAACTTTCCTATTATTGCCGAAGACTACTCGTTGCAAGATGCCGCAATGCTTATGGAGCAACACGGTGTGCACCAAGTTATTATTGCAAATAGTGAGCATAAATTAGTGGGACTATTAACCCGATATGATTTATTACAAGCGCTACATGGCAGTCATTTTGAGTTTTTAATTCGACAACTGAACAACAAGAGTGGTGCATTAACTGAGCTTAAAGATATCTATGAAAAGCTATTAGAAGACAAACAGAGACTGGCCGAAAATGAAGCGCGATTGGAACGGATTCTAAACTATGACGCATTAACCAATATTGCTAACCGCAATCTTTTGCAGTCGCACTTAAAATTATCGGTTGAGCAAGCGCAAACAGACGGGCAATCATTAGCCTTAATTATTTTCGATTTAGATCGATTTAGAGACATCAATGATAGTTTTGGTCACGCATCAGGGGATGAGATTCTCATTCAAGTTGCAGAGCGTCTTACTCAATTTCAACAAAATGGTATTTTAATCAGTCGAATGGGTGGTGATGAGTTCGCGATTGTTATCAATAGTACGATTCATCCGCAAGATGTTGCCATTCTTGTTAATCACATGATCGACTCTCTCTCTCAGACGTATCGCCTTTCTAATGATATCGATATTCACATGGGCGCTAGTGCGGGTATTGCACTTTTTCCAGAACATGGCACAACGCCAGAGCATTTAATTCAGCATGCTGATGCAGCACTCTACCTTGCTAAAAGTGAAGGCAGAAATACATATCGCTACTATAGTGACGAGTTAACGCAATTAGCGCAACAGCGTATCAACATGGAAGGAAAGCTACGTCAAGCGCTTCTGAATAACGAATTAAGCGTCTATTATCAACCACAGGTTCACGTTGCCACAGGGCGCATTATTGGTGCAGAGGCTTTGGTACGCTGGCTTCACCCAACAGAAGGCATGATTTTCCCCGATGCCTTTATTCCCTTAGCAGAAGAGTCTGGGTTGATTAACTTAATCGGTGACTTTGTACTGCGTGAAACCTGTCGTCAGGGCAAGGTGTGGCTCGATCAAGGCCATCATCTGACCTTGGCAGTTAACGTTTCATCTTATCAATTTCAGTATCAAAATATTCAACAATTGGTTGAAAGTGCACTAAAAGAATCGCACTATCCTGCACATCGTCTTGAGTTAGAAATTACGGAAAGTGCCTTAATGCAACGAGAGGAAGCCTCGGTTGTGCTACTTCATGCATTACGTGCCATGGGAGTTCGTCTCGCAATTGATGATTTTGGTACGGGTTATTCGTCTTTATCTTACTTAAAACGATTTCCCCTTGATGTACTCAAAATCGATAAAAGCTTTATCGATGAAGTTACGTTTAACAAAGATGATGTTGCCATTGTTAAAACCATTATTGCTATGGCAAAAGCACTCAATTTTTCTGTTTTGGCGGAAGGAGTAGAGCGCATAGATCAGCTTGATTTTTTGCGTGAACAGGGTTGTGATCTTTATCAAGGTTATTACAAAAGTCGCCCCGTTTCTGCTGATGTTTTTGAAAAATTACTACGAGAATAGCTATCATTTGCACCAACTTGGGTTATACTCACCATTAGTATAATTTATAGGAGGCGTTATGAAGTTGATGCAAATGCTAGGTTCTCTTGCGGGTTTTGCGCTCATATCAGGTGCTCAGGCACAGCCTTTGGCGCTTTCACAAGCCTTATCTTTACTCGATCAGCACCCTCAATGGCAAGAAGCGCAAGCAAAAATTGAGCAAGCACAAGCAGACCAGTCCACTGCTGGACAGTATCTTAATCCTTCAGTAGAGCTGATTGGCGAAACGCGCGATAAGCAAAGTATCGCCTTTTATCAACCTTTAGAAACACCCGATGTACGTCGCTATCGACAAGCCAGTGCGGATAAAGGTCTCGAATTGGTTTCTTATCAAACCAACTGGCTACGTCGTCAATTGATGAGCCAAGTAGAACGCCTCTATTATCAAATCGCACAAAGACAACAAGAATTAGCACTTGCAGATGAAGAGTTGGCATTACTGACACAATTAAAACGTGCTGTCTCGTTACGTGTCCAAGTGGGTGAGTCGCCACGTTATGAACAGGTTAAAGCTGAGGCGGAGTGGTTAACGAGCAAGAGCCGTCAACGCGTTGCCAGTCAGCAATATTTGTTAGCGCGCCAGCAATTGGCACAAAAGCTTGCCTTAACAACCCTACCAGAAGTCATACAGACCTTACCGAGCGAACCGCAACAATGCGTACTGGCAAAAACCGATCAAGTACCACTAATCGGTCACCCCATGACGGAAGCTGCGCAGACAAGTCTTGCCCAGAGTCAAGACAATGTTCTCTATGAGCAAGCGCAAACAACACCACAGCCAACCATGATTTTGGGAACGGAACAGGATATGGGCGTTGATCGCGTTAAACTTGGTGTGAGCTTGCCGCTGCCATTATGGCATCAGCGTGATGGACAAATTGCCAGCGCTAAAGCCAAGGTCAATCAGTCGCAAGCTCACTTAAGCGCTATTGAGCGACAATTGAAACAAGATTGGACTAAGGCTGTTTTGAACTATCAAATCGCTGATAGCCAAAGTAAAAGTTTTGAATCAGGTTTGCTTGCTGAAGCGCAAACCGCCTTTCATGTTGCACAAGCTGCTTACAAGTATGGCGAACGTGGCATTCTGGACTATATCGACGCACAAAGAACACTAGCCAGTGTTAAGCGTGGTTATGTGAATAGTCAGTTCGAACGTCATTATGCCTGCATTGATATCATTCAATTGAGTTCACCCATCGAGGATAAATAATGAAATCCATGACACATTTGCCTTTTTTATTGTTGTTAGGCGTATTAGCAGCCTGCGATAAAGAAGAACCTATTGCACCACCAGCAAAAGCGAGCGATACGCAAAATACAAGCTCAACGTTTGTTCGCCCTAATAGCGACCTACTGACGCGTCTTAGTCATACGCAGGTTGTTTCCGTTGATTGGAAGACGAAGCTGAAGGTTTCAGGAAGTATCGAGTTAGATGAGTTGCGCGTCGCGCGCGTGGGCACAACGGTGTCAGGACGCGTCACAGAAGTAAAAGTGCTACGAGGAGATGTCGTTAAAAAAGGGGATGTGTTAGCGATGGTACACTCATCGGCACTGGCAGAGGCTCAATTAACCTACCTCAAGGCGTTAGCCGCTTATCAGTTGGCGCAAAAGTCGGTTGCTCGGGCGAAGGTGTTATATACAGAAGGCGTCATTGCCGCTGCAGAGCTGCAGCGACGTGAAAGTGAATTGCTTTCTAGCCAAGCTGAATGGGAAGCAGGCAAAGATCGTATGGAAATTTTAGGCATGTCTGTTCAAGATATTCGTACATTAGATGCTAAGCGTCAAATACAATCAATTACTGCGTTAAGAGCACCAATTGATGGCGTGGTGATTGATCGTAAAGTCTCTCAAGGTCAAGTACTAGAGCCAGCTGACTTAGCTTATACCATTGCCGAGTTATCTCAAGTCTGGGTAGTTGGTGAAGTGCCAGAGCGCTACAGTGCGCAGATGCGTCGTGGTAAAAATGTACAAGTGGTGATTCCTGCACTTTCAGACGAAATAAGAACAACAGCACTTACTTATGTTGCCGATACGGTTAATCCGAATACGCGTACCTTGCGTGTACGCGCATTGCTCGATAATCAAAATGGACGCCTTAAACCCGACATGCTCGCTACCTTGCAAATTGACGGTTCGCCCAGTAAAAAACTTGCCATTCCTACTCGTGCTATTTTTCGAGAGGATAATCTTGATAAGGTATTTGTCAAAGTAGATGATACGACTTATCGTATCCAAGTGGTTCAGCTCGGAGAAGAGGAGGATGCTATGCGTCCCGTTGAGTCGGGTTTAACAGCCGATCAGATCATCGTATCAGGTGGTGTATTTCAGCTCAATGCCGATCGTTTATTAAAGCAGCAGGGTAATTAAAACATGATTGCTGGATTAATTCGTGCTTCGCTTAAGCAGCGTCTTGTGGTGGCAGCTGTCGCTGTCATTAGTTTGTTTTTTGGACTACATGCACTGACAAAATTATCAGTCGATGCTTTTCCAGACGTCACAAACATTCAAGTGCAGATTGCAACTGAAGCAGTAGGTAAGTCTCCAGACGAAGTAGAGCGCTTGATTACTGTTCCCATTGAAATTGCGATGACAGGTTTACCTGGGCTGGAAGAGTTGCGTTCGTTGAATAAAAATGGTTTATCGTTAATTACCTTGGTATTTACCGATGCCACTGATGTTTATTTTGCCCGTCAGTTGGTGATGGAGCGCATGATGGAGGTCAAAGATAAGCTACCTGCAGGGATTACGCCAGTATTAGGGCCAGTGTCGACAGGTTTGGGCGAGGTCTATCAATATACCATTGAAGGTAAGAACGATGCCGAATTGGGTATGTTGTCGCAATCTGAGTTAATGTACCGTCGTACGGTTCAAGATTGGATGGTGCGCCCACTCTTGCGTGGTGTTGCAGGGATCGCTGAAATTAATTCACAAGGGGGTTACCAGCGCGAATATCAGGTATTAGCTGATCCCATTAAGTTATTTCACTACAAATTGAATTTAAGTGATGTGCTACAAGCGCTGGAAAAAAACAATGCCAATGCAGGTGGTGGCATTATGTCACAATATTCTGAGCAGTACTTGGTGCGCGGACTGGGCTTAATTGACGACATTGAAGATGTGCAAAATATCGTTTTAAAAGAAATCGATGGTATTCCGGTTTACATTAAAGATGTGGCAAGCGTGAATATTGGTCATGCGGTTCGCGTCGGTTCGGTGATTAAAAATGGTACGACTGAAGCCGTTGGTGGTGTTGTTATGATGCTCAGAGGGGGTAATGCGAAAGAGGTCGTCACGCGTATTCAACAGCGCGTTGAGCAAATTAATAACGGTGGCATGCTACCAGATGGGCTGCAAATTGTACCCTATTATGATCGCAGCGAATTAGTCGATGCTGCCTTAGAAACTGTTGTTAAGGTATTGTTAGAAGCTATTGTTTTTGTAGTTATTATTGTTGTATTATTTTTAGGCGATTGGCGTTCATCGATTATTGTCGTCGGTACGCTATTACTCACGCCGTTACTGACCTTCTTTTTTATGAATCAGGTCGATTTATCGGCTAATTTGATGTCATTAGGTGGGTTGGCGATTGCCATTGGTTTGATGGTTGATGGTTCGGTGGTGGTGGTCGAAAATGCCTACGCCCGCTTAGGCGAAGCGGCAAACAGAGGGGAAAGTCGCTTACGGGTTATTTTTAATGCAGCTACCGAGGTAGGCACACCCGTTGTTTTTGGTGTTGGTATCATTATTCTGGTATTTTTGCCCTTAATGACCCTACAAGGTATGGAGGGTAAAATGTTTGCCCCCTTAGCTTACACCATTGCTATTGCCTTAACTGTCGCCCTTGTTTTGTCGCTGACATTAACACCAGTACTCGCTTCTTACCTGCTAAAAGGCGGCGCTGAACATGATACCTGGTTAGTGGCTTTACTAAAGCGTCCTTACAATGGCTTGCTTAATTGGGCGCTGTCTCATGAAAAACTCGTAGTGACAGCCGCACTTGGTCTATTATTGTTTGCTTTAAGTTTGTTTGGTTCGTTAGGAACTGCTTTTATTCCCGAAATGAAAGAAGGTTCTGTTGTTCCTAATATTTTCCGTCTGCCTAATATTAGCCTAGAAGAATCGATTCAAATCGAAATGGAGGCAATGAAACTGGTAATGGAAGTGCCAGGGGTAAAATCCGCTATGTCTGGGTTAGGGCGAGGAGAGAGTCCAGCAGATGCGCAAGCGCAAAATGAATCGACACCAATTGTCTCTTTGTTGCCGAGAGAGCAATGGCCTGAAGGCTGGACTCAAGATACGATAACCGAACAAATTCGCCAAAAGTTAAGCGTGCTACATGGTGCTCAAGTGGTGATGGCTCAGCCCATTTCCGATAAAGTCGATGAAATGGTGACGGGCGTTAAAGCAGACGTTGCGGTGAAAATTTTTGGTGATGATTTGACCGTTCTGAAAAAGAAAGCAGATGAAATTGCGCGTGTTGCTTCTAGCATTGCGGGGGCGGGAGATATTCGTCTTGAGCGTGTTAGCGGACAGCAATATTTGGATGTTGTTATTCATCGTAAAATCATTGCTCGACATGGATTAAATGTGGCCGATGTGCAAGCGATTATCGAAACCGCTATTGGTGGCAAGGTTGCCACGCAGATTTACGAAGGTGAAAGACGGTTTAATATGACGTTACGCTTTCCTGAGTATTATCGAAACAACATTGAAGCTATTCGAGATATCGAACTCATCTCGCCCAATGGTGCAAAAGTTCCAATGCGAGAGTTGGCAAAAATCGATATTCATGACGGTCCCGCACAAATTAGTCGCGAAAATGCGAAGCGTCGTATCGTGGTCGGTGTGAATGTACAAGGACGAGATTTAGGCAGTTTTGTTAGTGAATTACAACAAAAAGTTGCTTCACAAGTTGAATTGCCTGCAGGTTATTATTTTGAATGGGGTGGTCAGTTCCAAAATATGGAACGCGCGATGAGTCATTTAATGGTTATTATTCCTATTACCATTGCCGCCATTTTCTTTTTATTGTTTTTACTCTTTAGCTCATTAAGACTCGCTAGTTTGATTATGCTCGTACTACCTTTTGCTTCTGTTGGCGGGGTAATTGCATTATGGGTCACAGGAGAATACTTATCGGTTCCCGCTTCTGTTGGATTCATTGCCCTATGGGGGATTGCAGTACTTAATGGTGTGGTGTTGGTCTCTTATATTCGTAATTTGCGTGATGAAGGATTAGAGCGTATCACTGCCTTAAAACAGGCTTGTCAACAACGTTTCCGTCCCGTTATGATGACCGGATTGGTGGCAATGTTAGGATTAATTCCTTTCTTATTTTCGACAGGTCCAGGCTCTGAAGTGCAGAAACCCTTGGCAATTGTGGTGATTGGTGGATTAATTACCTCAACCTTATTAACGCTGGTTGTCTTACCTACGTTGTATCGTTTTTTTGAAGAGCCGCAGCACGAAGCATAACAACAGGAGACTAACATGAAAGAAATAAAAGCGGTTATTCAACCGAATAAGCTAGAAAAGATTCGCAGCGCATTGCACAATATTAAGCAGTTTCCGGGTATGACGGTTATGAAAGTGCAGGGTTGTAGTGGTAATAATAGACAACCGCAAAAACGATACAATCCGCTTGACGAGTTAACAGACTACTCCAATAAAACCATGATTTTTATGGTTTGTCCCGATCATCTGGTAGAAGGCGTGCTGCAAATTATTGCGGAGTGTGCCAGCACAGGGCAAAAAGGTGATGGCGTGGTATGGGTAACCGAAGCGGCACGCGTTATTCGGTTAGACGAAAAAATATCTGTTGTTGATGAGCCATCTATGTTTCATCCTAGGAACATCTAAAAACCTCGCTTCGCTTATTTTTAGACGTTCCAAGTTTGTTTTTGGGCTGAAGGAAAGGGTTTTATCAATGCGTTACCTTCTGTTTTTGGTAACCCCTTCCTTCAGACTGCCTACCCGCTAGGTTTTAGAGCGCTCATTCTGTTTTAGGCTATCAAGTTGCCAATGGGCAATAGCCCATTGCCAAATCACGTTAATCGGTTCCTGTGCTAATGCCATTGGTGGATTTTGTCCCAAAAAAGTCAGAACATTAACTAACAAATGACCAGCAATTGCAACATCCAAAGCAGGCGCAGCAGATGCCTTAGACAACTTGATGCCACTGTTGCGATCAAAAATAAGCGGGTGATGTCCGTAAACGGGAGAGGATTTGCCGAGCAATGCTTGAATCAGCTGTTGCGGTGCAGTCGAAGACAGTAAGTCCGCACCTCGAATGACCTCTGTAATGCCAAAATCAGCGTCATCAACTGCACAAGCTAAGTGGTAAGCAACAAAGCCATCGCTACGTTTGACAATAAAGTCATCGACATCTCGTTGCCAGTGTGTTTGCTGATCTCCCTGAATCAGGTCTTGCCATCGCCAACAAGGTTGAGCATAAGATGCTAAGGGCGTTTTAAGGCGCAAGGCACAGTGCTGCTCAAAGCAGCAACTTAACTGCAAATCACGACAGTGACGATCATAAAGTGGGAAAAAAGGCGTTCGATCTTTAAGTTGTTTGCGTGTGCAATGGCAAACATAAACAGCATCATTGCTGTGCAGTTGAGATAATGCCTGATGATAATGTTCTGTTCGTTGTGATTGATAAACAACAAAATCCCACTCAAAGCCAAAGGCTTCCAGCGTCTTTAAAATCTGTGTATCGCAACCCAAAACAACACGAGGTGTGTCCACGTCATCAATACGTACAAACCATTTGCCTTGTTGTTGCTTAACGTTGAGATAGCTGGCTGTTGCCGCGACAAGCGACCCTAAATGTAGGTCACCAGTCGGCGAGGGCGCAAAACGACCAACAACGGAAAGATCTAAAAACTTCGCTTCGCTTGTTTTTAGATCTTTCCTATTCATTTTTTGGCTGAAGGAAGGGAGTTAATGAATACGTTACATGTTGCTTTCAACAAACCCTTCCTCCAGACCACCTACCCATTGAGTTATGAGCGGTTTTTCAGTGTTTTTACGCAAGACCTTGCTTTTCACGCAACTCTTGCATGGCTTTAGCTTCGACAGTGAGCGTAGCAGTCGGACGAGCATCCAAACGCTCTAAACCAATTTCTTCACCCGTCATTTCACAATAGCCAAAATCGCCCTCATCAATACGTTTAATCGCTTGTTCGATTTTGCTAATCAGCTTGCGTTCACGATCGCGTGTACGCAACTCTAAACTGAACTCTTCTTCCTGCGAGGCACGATCATTCGGATCGGCTGGCATAGTTGAATCTTCTTTTAAGTGGTGAATCGTACTATTCATCTCAGCAAGAAGCTGTCCTTTCCACCAGAGTAATTTTTGGCGAAAGTGCTCCAACATGGCTGGGCTCATATACTCTTCATCAACGGCAGGTTGATAGCAAGGATAATCTTCTAGGAACTTAGGTTGTGAACTTGACACTGCGTTATTCCCTTTTTATGGGCTTAATGAATTAGATGCGGATTTATAACAGGTTTGTCTTGTTTTAACAATCATTAAAGATTAAAAATCTGTTTTTTATTGTTTTGTTATGCTAAAGTCGCCTAAAAATTACTAACTGTGAGAAAAAACAATGCTACAAGCGCTACTATTTGATGTGGATGGAACCCTTGCCGATACCGAAAAAGACGGACATCGTCTTGCCTTTAACATGGCTTTCAAAGAAGCTGGTTTAGACTGGCATTGGGATGAGGCTCTTTACGGTGACTTATTAGTGGTAACCGGTGGCAAAGAGCGAATGAAGTATTTTGTTGAAAACTATCGTCCTGACTATATGCACGACAAGCTAACGGAAGAAATTGCTGAACTACAAAAGCGTAAAACTGCCTTTTATACGCAACTTTTGTCAGAGGGCAGCATTCCCTTGCGCTCTGGCGTGGCACGTTTAATTAACGAAGCGCGGGCTGCGGGGTTGCGTTTGGCAATCGTCACGACAACAACACCAGAGAATGTCACCGCATTGCTCACGCACACGCTAGGTAAAGAAAGTATCGATTGGTTCGAAGTCATTGCAGCTGGTGATATTGTGCCCGCTAAAAAGCCAGCTCCCGATATTTATACCTACACGCTTGATAAGATGAAGTTGCAGCCGCATCAATGTTTGGCATTCGAAGATTCGTTCAATGGTATTCGTTCGACCAATGGTGCTTGCATCCCAACGTTAGTTACCATTAACGACTACACGCGCGATGATGACTTTACAGGTGCAAAACTCGTGTTAACGGACTTAGGTGAACCAGACGCAGCAATGCAGGTTTTATCGGGCAATTATGATGGGCACTATGTCAATCTTGACGGACTACGCCAGTTGCACGCCAAGGGGAACATCTAAAAACCTCGCTTCGCTTATGTTTAGACTTTCCAAGTTTATTTTTTAGCTGAAGGAAGGGGCTTAATTAAGGGAGTTACATGACTCTTTTCAATAACCCCTTCCTCCAGATCTCCTACCCATTGCTTTTTTAGTGAGTCTCAAGACTTTTTAACGCCAATAATGCACTACCCACTGCTGCCTCTTGAGAAAAAGGGGGACTGGTTGGGTAGGGCAGTTGTACCGCTCTTAATCCCGCCCAAGCGGGATTTTTTGTGCCTCCGCCACAGCTAAACAGGCGATGTATCACTTGTCCAGATAAGGCTTCTAGATTTTGCCATCCCTGTTGCTCAATGCTAACTAAGCCCTCTAGCATGGCTTGTAAAAAATCAGCATCCTTTGCAGGTCTTGGTATGAGCTTAGACTGTTGATTGGGGTTGCTCATCGGAAAGCGTTCACCTTTCGCTTGCTTGGGCAAAGGGTAGTAATCCAGATTCTGCCGACGTTCGACATTGATCGCTTGGCTGAGCGCGATCAGATTGTCCAAACTAAATTGCTCGAGCAAAACAGCACCACCAGCATTCGAAGCACCGCCTATCAGCCATTGATCCCATAAACGATGACTATAAATACCCTGTTGCGCATTAAAAAAAGGCTGATGACATAACAGCTTAAATGCCAGTGTGCTGCCTAAAGAAATCACAGCATCGCCCAGACGATTGGCTTTCGTCGCTAAAAAGGCGGCGATACTATCGGTCGTACCAGTCGCCACCTGTGTATGAACAGGTAACTGCCAACGCAGTGCAAGCTCAGGTAACAATGGTGCGAAAGGCGTTGCGGGGGGTAAAACTCGTGGCAGACTAGATTCAGGAATCAATGCTAACACCTCTGCTGGCCAACACCGATTCACCACATCATAACCCAGCTTAAGGACGTTATTCTCATCACTAATCGCGCCCATCCCAGTGAGCTTCAACCCAATCCAGTCCGCCTGATGACACACCATCCAATCCAGCCCGACATCACAACCTTGTATCAGTGCTAACACCTTAACCAAACTACTACTGGCACCCACAGCACCAGAGTTAGGGCTGAGTCGATGCGTTAATGCCTGTGCTAGCTCTGGCTGACTCTGGTGATACATCTGTACATCAGAAATCGGCGAACCTTGCTTATCCGTTAAAAAAACAGTAGATGAGGTTGCGTCGTAAGATAGAGCGCAGCCACCTATCACAGCATGTTGCGCACGTAGAGCAAGAGATAATTCATGGCCTAATTCGTCCATTACCAACATCGTTGCTTGCCACCACGCCATTGGTGTTTGTTTTATTAGCGGCGTTTGTGTGCTGGCCAACACATTGCCATCCGATGTTAAGGCAAATGCCCTGATACCAGATGTACCGCAATCAATGCCAATACCGATATCAACACTTTTTTTCATTGGCTTATCTCATCGTATTTGTTGTTTGATTGTTTTTTATCATCAAAATGCTAAATAGTGCTTTCAGCTTTTGCAGCCATCCCTTACATCATGTACAATTTACGGAATATTGCTAAAAAGTAGCAACCGCGCTACAGCGTGCATCATAAAGTATAACGGAGTTGGGTAAATGACAGAGTTGCAAATTATTCTGCTGGTATGTGCGGTGGTTTTTGTCGGCGCACTCTACTGGTGGGGCAAAAAGAACAATCAGCAACAAATGCAACGTCCTTTTACTCATGACGCTATCGAAGCTGAATCACCCGAGCAAGAGGGGTTTGAGGTTATTCCTGTTATCAAAAAGCCAAGCCTCGTAGCAGAGATCGCTAAACCGGAAATGTCGCATCCTACTGTAACGCAAGCGCCCATAACACCATTGCATACAAACAAAGAAAACCCCGTGTCTTCAGTCGCTGTTCAGAATGAGGTTGACGACGAAATTGCACTAACATCTCGTATGGCTCACGTTGATGTGACAACGCAGGATGTGCATGTATCTCAGGCAACCGATACTTCGATGGCGTCAGAACATGAGTCTGTTCAAGGTTCTCAAAGTCAGTTATTTGCCTTACTAGTTTTATCGCCATCACGTGAGTTGTCTCGTAAACATGTTCATGCGGCAATGGAAGCGTCTCGCTTATCATTCCATCACGATGGCACCTACGTTCATCGTGACGCTACGGGTAATATTGTTTTTCGAGTTGCTAATGTGGTCGAACCTGGCTTCTTCCCAAATTTAGAGGATGATAGCTTCTCAACACCAGGAATTGCTTTGGTATTAGAATTACCGTCAAGCATTACGCCTTACCGTGCGATGGACGAGTTTATTACCGTTGCCCGCAAGGTGTCTCAAAATGTCGGTGGTAAGCTTTATGATGCTCAGCGTCACCTCATTAAAGAGTCGGATTTAAAAGCCATGCGTGAATATGCGCAAAGTTTAACCTATTGAGTCATACCTTGACCCCAGATCTGTTCGCAGCACTGAGCGCGCCTGTTGATGAGATAGAAAAGTTACGTAACGAGCTTCAGCGCTTAGACCATGCCTATTATGTGTTAGATGCCCCCGTTGCCTCTGATGCCCATTACGACGCACTGATGTCACGCTTACGTGCGCTCGAGGCAGACCATCCAGAACAGATCACAATAGACTCTCCAACACAACGCGTCAGTGGCAAGGCAGAAAATGCCTTTACCCCTATTGTACATGCACAAGCCATGCGCTCACTGGATAATGCTTTTAGTGATGATGATGTATCTGCTTTCTGGCAGCGCATTGTTGGCTTACTGCCACAAGCGCAGCCCATATTTTGTGCCGAACCAAAGCTCGATGGTTTGGCAATTAGCCTCACTTACATCAAAGGAATTCTAACCCAAGCCGCCACACGTGGGGATGGTGTAACTGGGGAGGATGTCACAAATAACGTGCGAACCATTCGTAACATCCCGTTAAAATTAAACAGCGATAACCCACCAGAACGTATTGAAATTCGCGGTGAGGTGGTGATGCCCAGAGCGGCGTTTGAAGCACTCAATCATCGTCAACGAGAATTGGGCAGCAAAACATTCGCCAATCCGCGCAATGCTGCGGCGGGCAGTTTGCGTCAGCTTGATGCTTCGATCACGGCAAATCGTCATTTGCAATTTTTTGCTTATGCTGTTGGTGATTTGTCGGAAGAAGGACTTAAAAGCCAGTGGCAGCTATTGCAGACATTACGTGCTTGGGGCTTTGCGATTGCCGCAGAAGCTGCCTTAGTAACGGGTATTGATGGTTTGCTGGACTATTGGAAAAAACTTGGCGAACAACGCGAACAGCTGGCTTACGATATCGATGGTGTCGTTTATAAACTTGATGATATTGAGCAGCAGCAGCAACTTGGTTTTACCGCTAAATATCCTCGCTGGGCCATTGCGCATAAGTTCCCTGCACAAGAAGTGTGGACAAAGCTATTGGCAATTGATATTCAAGTGGGACGAACAGGGGCGTTAACGCCTGTTGCTCGACTCGAATCCGTTGCAGTCGGTGGGGTAGTCGTCAGTAATGCTACCTTGCATAATGCCGATGAAATTAAACGCAAAGATATTCGTATTGGTGATACGGTTGTTGTGCGTCGTGCTGGCGATGTCATTCCCGAAGTTGTTGGTATTGTTGAGCCGCTTCGTCCTGATAATGCCATTGTTTTTAAGATACCTGATACTTGTCCTGTTTGTGACTCAGCCGTTATTCAAGAACCTGATAGGTCAGTGCATCGTTGTTCGGGGGGCTTATATTGTCCCGCACAAAAGCAACGCGCCTTAGAGCATTTTGTCAGTCGTAAAGCAATGGATATCAGCGGGCTAGGGGGCAAGGTTTTAGAGCAGTTATTGCAGGCGAATCTTGTTAATCATCCCGATGACCTCTATCACTTGACCTATCAGCAACTCTTAAGTTGTGAGCGCATGGCAGATAAATCAGCAACCAACTTATTGAGTGCGATTAAGAAAAGCAAATCAACAACTTTGCCACGTTTCATCTTTGCCTTAGGCATTCCCGAGGTGGGTGAGGTGACAGCTCAGTCATTAGCACGCCACTTTTTAACGCTGGACGCATTAATGCAAGCAAGCGAAGAACAGCTACAAGCAGTTAACGATGTCGGTGTCGTGGTTGCCATGCATGTCAAACGATTTTTTGAACAAGCCCACAATCAAACGGTGATTGCTGGTTTAAGAGCTGAAGGAATTCATTGGGCTGAAGTTGAGGTCATTAAAGCACCAGAAAACAGCCTTTTTTCGGGTAAAACGATTGTGTTGACAGGGGCATTATCGAGCATGTCTCGCGATGACGCGAAACACTTACTGACCCAAGCAGGGGCGAAGGTCAGTGGTAGTGTATCGGCAAAAACAGATGTGGTTATTGCTGGAGAAGCAGCCGGCAGTAAAGAAGATAAAGCAAGGGCATTAGGCGTTTCAATTTGGAACGAGGCAGAATTTTTAGCTGCTTTAGCACCCTTAAATTTCGCTAACGACAAGGCTTAAAAAAATGAAAGATTATGTGATTATTGGTGCTGGCTTATCGGGTTTAACCACTGCCTACTACCTCAAACAAGCGGGCTTTTCGGTTCAACTTATCGAAGCGAAAGCTCAAGTAGGTGGACGTATTCAAACCGTTAACGAGGGCGAATGGCAAGTTGACATCGGCGCAAATACGGCCTTATTATCGTCCGAAGCATTAGATCGTTTGATTGATGAACTGGACTTGCGCGATCAGGTATTGGTCGCTAATGACGCATCGAAAAATCGCTTTGTGGTGCGTGGTGGTAAGCTTTGGGCTTTACCAACATCCTTAGGCGCTTTTTTGACAACGCCCATTGTGAGTCCTATGGCGAAATTAGGGTTATTATTAGAGCCTTTTCGCGCCAAGGCAACACAAGAAGAATCCATTGCTGATTTTGTTGCCCGTCGTTTGGGTAAAGAATGGCGTGATTGGGTGCTGGACCCCTTTATTTCTGGCATCTTTGCGGGTAATCCTGCAAAAATTTCAGCGCAAGCGGCTTTTCATCGTGTATGGATTTTAGAAAAAGACTATGGTTCTTTGTTTAAGGGCATGATTGCACGTATGAAAAGTAAAAAGGCAGCGCGTCAAGCGGGCGAATATGTAGCATCGGGCAATATGATTAGTTTTAAGTCGGGCATGTCGACACTCACGCGCGCCCTAGCAGCAAAACTTGCCGATGACATTCGCGTCGATGCACCCGTTGTTCAGTTGAATCAAATTGACAATAGCTGTTGGCAAGTACAAACCAGCGATGGCAACTGCTATCAGGGTAAAAAAATCATTGTGACCTTAGATGCGCCTGATGCGGCTAAACTATTGCGCCCCTTATCGTCGGATGCAGCCAACTTGTTAGCGAGCATTGAGTCTCCGCCCTTAGCGGTCGTTGCGCTTGGTTTTGATGAGTCGCAAATCAGTCATCCGCTTAATGGCTTTGGTTGCTTAATTCCGCGCTCTTTGGGTATTCCGACCTTAGGAGCCATTTTTTCATCACGGATTTTTTCGGGTAGAGTACCCGAAAACAAAGTGCTATTAAGTTGTTTTTTAGGTGGTAGCCAAAACCCAAGCATTGCACACTGGTCAGAAGCAGAAATCGTCGCCCAAGTGGTTAAAGACTTGACCCCACTTTTAGGTATTACGGGTCAGCCTGTGTTTAGCAAAGTTCAGCTTTGGAAACATGCCATTGCCCAATACCATCTAGGGCATTTCGATAAGGTCGAACAAATTCGTCATGCCTTAAGCAAAGACACCCCGAATATCATTACTCGAGCCAACTGGCACGAAGGTATTTCGATTCCCGACGTGGTTGCTAACGCCGAGCGTTTTGCCCGTCAACAACAAATTATTAGGAATCTCTAAAAACATCACTTCGCTTGTTTTCAGATTTCCTAAGTTTATTTTTTAGCTGAAGGACGGGGTGTTGCTCAATGTGTTACATGCTGTGTTTACCAACCCCTTCCTCCAGACCTCCTTACCCACTGGGTTATTAGATGTGCCCATATTTCATAAATTTTTTTTAGGTTAATTCACTATGAGTCGTAGCAAATATGTTGATCCCAAACACCCTGATTACATTCCCGATGAAGAATTTTATGATGGCCCGAGTCGCTCGATGCTCAAACGCGAAGCAGAAGCACAAAATGACATCGTTGCAGACCTATTAAAACTGGGTAAAGCACAACTTAAAAAATTCACTTTTTTTGATGAAGACTTCATCAAAGGGGTGTTAGCGATGAAAGAAATGTCATTTGGTCCGCATTATCGTCGTCAGCGTAGTTTCTTAGCAAAGCGAATTCGTCAGGAAGACTGGTACGATCAAATTGTGTACACGTTAGGTATGGTCAATGGCGACTCTAAACAAGCCGTTGCCATTCAGCATCGCTGCGAACAATGGCGAGATCGCTTAATCGAAAATGGCGATGATATGATTGGTGAGCTTTTAGCCGTATTTCCTCATGCCGATCGTCAGGAATTTAAGCAAAGCATTCGTTTAGCAAAACAAGAAAAAGAGCAGAGTAAACCGCCTAAGCATAGTCGCATTTTATTTCAGATGCTGAAGGCGTTACACGAGCAACCGCATATCAAAGATGATCATGACGAAAATCAAAATCATCATGAGGAAGATGAAGGGAGTTTCTAAAAACTCAACTTCTACCCATCAACGGCATTGCGAATGGCATCTTCAATGTCGCCGCGGTCGTAGCGCATAGTTGTTTGCACGTTTGCATGTCGTGCAACAGCTTGCGTGATGCGTGGATTAACGCCCTTGTCGAGCAAATTGGTAATAAGGGTTCGACGCATATCGTGAGGTGAGGGTAGACGATCGGGATCAATACCCGCATCAAATGCGGTTTTTTTAATAATCGTCCACACAGTATTACCAATAATGCCATTTAGGTGTTTGATTTTACCGTTTTTCTCAACTTCACCAAACAAATACACACCCTTAGCATCTTGGCTGGCACATTCTTCTAGCCAATCCACCAAATAAGGCAAGGCACGCCCCGACAAGGGTAAGGTTGCTTGTTTATTCCCTTTACCAATGACCGTATAACTGGCATTAAATAAATCAATATCGGTACGTTTGAGTTGGGCAATTTCCGAGCGTCGCAAACCTGCAAAAACACCCAACGCAATAATGGCAGCATTGCGTTTACGACGGGCAGCATTACTATCATTCACACAAACCGTAAACAAGGCATCTAACTCAACATCGGTAATGGCACGGCCACTGGGAACACGTACACCTTTACGTCCTTGTACCGCTTTAATTTTGCTGTAAGTATCGCCATCCATTAAACCGAGCATCCAGCATTGTTTGCTAATACCTTTAATAATAGCAAGATGGGCATTTACCGTGGTATAGGCCAAACCGTCATCTTCAAGCTGCGCCATAATGGTTAATGCTTGCATGTAAGTCATTTTATGCCACGGATAAGATTCGGGATCATCAATGTGTGATAAAGCTGCAATACGCTTAGCCAGTTTATCGACTTGTGTACGAGAGTTTTTGCTGGCTAACGATAAACGGTAGAGTTGAACGGGATTCATTGGTTAAAGCCTAAGAAGGTACTTGGGCTTAGTATAAACGAACACATCACAAGTGTAAATATACATTACCGCTTGTGATGTATCTTGTATTCGGGTTAAAGAATAATAAGCCTTAGTCTCTTTCTAGCTCTTCAAGAACTTCTTTAACTAAAGCGATATTCATTAACTTACCCACATAGGCACAAACCAATTCTGGATTGTTATATAACCCAACCGCTTTTAATGCAATGGTTGCACGACGGATTTCCATAAAATCGACTGTATCATCATCGAACGATTGCGAAATAAAAGAGCTTTCTGGTGCTGGTGGTTTGCTGATGGTTTTGCGCGACAAGCTCAAGGTTGTTTTCATTATGATATGCCCTTATAGAGTTAGCATTATTATTGATTCGGCACTGCAGACACAGACATCAATGCAGTTATGTTGTAAATGATACTTGAGATTTGGCTATCACTGCAACTTAGGGAAGTCTGAAAAATACGGCTTACGCTTTTTTTCATAGATTCCTTAGCAACAATAAATCCTGTGCAAAAAAAAACCCAGCAAACGCTGGGTCATAAGAGGATACTCATGAAGAAAATACCACGAGCAAATAATATCATAAATTAAATTTGGTGCAACATAAATTTTAACTATTTAAGCTTTTTATGATATATGTTTTTTATATCCTGCCATTAAACTTCGTTATGAGAAAAAGCGAAGTGATCAACACACTGTTTCGCACCAGCTTCATTCGTCAGAACGGCTCGAGACTGACCATCTTCAACCAAATAGGTTTGCGCAACACGACGCAAGTCGTCTAATGTTGCCGACAGAACCCCTTTACGCCAGTTCATGCGTGCAGCATGTGTTTTACCAATCAAATCTAAATGAAACAGCTTTTTGACCTCGCCAGCAGGTGAACCTGGTTTATCCATCGCACCAATAACCCCTAAAATGGCTTCTTCGACCAATTCTGGTTTGGCTGCATCAGACAATAACCAGTTTAAAGCACCATCAAACACCTCAAAGGTTTCTAATAAGCGTGGATCGCGATACGAGAAGAAGCGGAAACTTGCGCTGTCGGCATCATAGCTTGCACCACCACCATAAGCACCGCCCTTTTCACGAATTTGCGGATGCAAATAGCCGTTACGCAACACACCAGAGAGCACCGATAATAATGGGCTGTCTGAATGAGTCCAAGGAACAGCAGCATGCGCCTGCGCACAAAAGTTAACCTGCGTACTGGTTACCCACGCCTGCCCTGCCTGATAAGCAGGAACATCAACAACCAATGGATGGCTGCCTTGCGTTTTTTCACCCAATATCGACCAAGTATCATTTAAATGATCCATGAGGCTTAATAGCTCATCATACTCACCCACCAATAATGCCTGACGTGGCGCAGCGGATAACGCCTTGGCAAGTTGATCCAAATCTGCGGATAACGCCATTAAAGTGGCATCATCGTTTAAACTGTCATCGAGTGTTTTTAAACGTTTAACGCCAAGTAGTCCGCTATTACGATGCGCCCATGCGGCAGCAACACCTCGATGCGCCGTCGCAGCCAACATGGCTAAACCATGTCCATTACCTGTTAGTGACTGTTCTGCACTGGCACGCCACATTCCAACCAATTCGCGTAATCGATCTACTTCGTCAAATCGGGCATTGAACAAGGTATCTTGCAACAATTCAGACAAAGCCAATCCATTGGCATTGAGTGCCTTACCCGACAAAACCACTTTTGCCCGACTCTTCATCGGATCTTTCATATCAGCCGAAACAGATAAACTTGTTCCTAAGCCTCCAGTTAGGCTCGCTTGGCGCATTTGTGTTGCAAGATAGTCGTCTGAGCCGACACCAACTTCCGACCAACAACTCGTTAATAACGGCAGAATATCGCGCTGATGCGCTGTTAGCTCGGGCAAATCACAAATAATTTGCTGGTAAACCAAGCCATTGGTTGGCGCATTGGCAATCGTTGTCGACAAATGATGTAAATAAGTTAGCTTGCCTTGAAAGCTCGGCAAATCTGCGGGGATATCTTCTAAACCAACCTTCGGCAAAACATTCGGATCATCTTCTTGTGCTTGACGTTCATCCAGCGCAACCGCCAAGTCAAGGATTTCCTGTTTTTGAGCTTCAGACAAAGTGCCTTGAATGATTTCTAAGCGCGTTTTTTCTGCCGCATTCATCGCTTCACTTAGTGTCTGATCTGGCGATAACACCAAACGTACACGATGGGTATTCGATAATAACCAATTCTGAATAAGATCAGGAATAAAGCGCGGATTGGCAATTTCGGCACGTAACTCGGTTAATGCTTCATCGATGTCTAACAACGCCATCGCATCACCGCCATGAATGGCTGCTGGCAAGGCTCGTAAGAATAATTGCAAGCCAAATGGATAACCATCACCACCAATTTCACGTTGTCCCAACTCTAATTGGTGCAACATAGCAGCAAGGTGCTCATGTGGCACACCTTCGTGCACTAAGCGACTCAGTTCATCCAAAATCAAGGCTTCGATATCGTCAGCGTCATCAGCATCAGTGCCCATGAGTCCAGCAGCAAACAACATTTCACGGTAATCGTCTTGCAAACCACACAATGGCGATGGCGCCGTTCCCAACTCTGTCGTTTCTAATAAATAACGTAACGGCGAAGCACTGTTATCGAGCAATACCATACTTAATAGATGACCACGCAATACATCACGCACATCTTTATTTTTACCCAGCAACCAGCCTAATACCACATGCGTTTTCTTGCTGACATCAGCTTCGTCTAAGGCATAATTTGCTGCGACTTGAATGGGTGCGCTTAAGCGTTGCTCGTCAGTCACCATTACTGGCTCAAGTTTGTCTGTAAAGCGCGACAAGGCTTGCGCTTGCCAGCGTGCATGATGTTCTGCTGCGGGAATATCACCATAACTAAAAAACACCGCATTCGATGGGTGATAATGACGTTGATGGAAAGCAACCAATTCTTCATGTGTTAAATCTGGAATATCAACAGGTTCTCCGCCACTATTATAATGATAGGTCGATGTTGGGAACAAGGCTTCGCTAAACTTTTGCCAGAGCACAGATGTCGCCGAACTCATCGCACCTTTCATTTCATTAAAGACGACGCCTTTATAAACGAGATCACTATTAGCATTACCTGCTTCGCTGAAGTCGAAACGATGTCCTTCTTGAGCAAAGTCTAATGGGTGCAAATTCGGAAAAAAGACCGCATCAAGATAGATATCGAGTAAATTATAAAAGTCTTTTTTATTCTGGCTAGCAAACGGATAAGCAGTCCAGTCACTGCTGGTAAACGCATTCATGAAGGTGTTAAGCGAACGACGAATCATCATAAAGAAGGGGTCGCGAACAGGATATTTTTCACTGCCGCACAACACTGTATGCTCTAAAATGTGAGCGACACCTGTACTGTCCATCGGCACGGTTCTAAAAGCAACCATAAAGGCATTATGTGCGTCATCAGCTGCTAGGTGAAAATGGATCGCACCAGTCACTTCATGACGGTATTCTTCTACATTAATACCTAAGGCTGTTAGGGTATGGCTACGAACTAATGAAAATGCACTCATAAACACGCTATTCCGCTATTAATCAAATAACTCGTAATGGTAACATAAGCGAAAAACTACTTGATATAAAAAACATAGAATATGCAAACCAAACTGACTCTAAAACTAATTGACCCTATTGCGCACTTAATTGAAGCCAAGCTGACATTAATTAATGATAGACCGCAAAACCTAACGCTTGCCCTGCCACGCTGGATTCCTGGTAGTTATTTGGTGCGCGACTTTGCAAAACATATTGCAAAACTCAGCGCCGTCGATGAACAGGGTAATCCAATAGAATTGGTTCGCTTAGATTTATCACGTTGGCAATTACAAGCGCCTGTTGGCTATATCCATATTTATTATGAGCTTTACGCCTACGATGCTTCAGTGCGTGCCAATTACTTTTGCCCGAGCTATGCGTTTATTAATCCTGCTGCCAGTGCAATCTATGTCGAACAATGGCGTGATGAGCCTTATGCGTTAACAGTGGAATTGCCCGCACTAGCGCAAGATTGGCAAGTTTATACCACAATGTCCCCCTCCCCAAACGCCTTGAATTATCACGTCAATAATGTCGATGAGCTCATCGAGCATCCATTACTAATAGGTAAGGGGTTGGTTATCGATTGGCAAGTTGCCGATATGCCACACCGCATGGTACTGGTCGATGAAGCGCCTTTATCGAACATCGATAGCGCAAAACTGATCGAAGACTTAACGACTATTTGTAGCGCACAACATCGTTTTTGGGGCAATCCGCCCTACCCTAATTATCTGTTTCAAGTAATGGTTAGCAGTGATGGTTATGGCGGACTTGAACACACCAATAGCACCGCATTAATGACCAGTAGAGCCAGTCTGCCACGACTTAACCAAATACCAAGCAAAGCTTACGAAGATTATTTAGGGCTATGCAGTCACGAATACTTTCATGCATGGTTGGTCAAACGGATTAAACCCGATGTATTGCTCAAGCCACATTTACAAGAGGCTGTGTTAACACCCATGCTGTGGGTTTTTGAAGGCTTTACCAGTTTATACGACGACTGGTTTTTACTGCGAAGCGGGCTTATTGATAATCCTAAGCTATTAGCGCGTTGGAGTGACACCATCACCCGAACCCTTGTTACCAAGGGTGGCAACCGCCAATCTTTAGCCGATTCCAGTGTCGAGGCATGGATTAAATTTTATCAGCAAAATGAAAATAGTGCGAACAGCCAGATTAGTTACTACACACGTGGCGCTGTCGTTGCGTTAATGTTATGTGCTGAACTGGTGGAAAATGACATGCACCTTGATGATTTGCTCAAACTTTGGTGGAGTCAGTGGCAACAATCTGATTATCAAGGACTCAATCATCATTTATTGATGAAAGACTTACATAGTCTTTGCCCTCAAGTTAATTGGCAAACATGGCTAGATGAGCAAGTCCTCATGCCAAACCCCAATAGTGTGACACAACTGACCGAAGCCTTAGCTAGCTTGGGATTGTCGCTAACGGCAACCGAAAAACCATCCCTAGGGTGTAAACTCGCCGAAGAAGCGAGCACACTGATTGTCAAACACGTCACAATCGATAGTCCTGCTCATCGTGCAGGCTTACAAATTGGCGATGAGCTGATTGCCATGAATGGCTGGCGCGTGCGTAGTAACTTACAAGTTGAAGAAATCTTGCACAATTGGCAAGCGCAACCACAAACCTTGGCATTAAACATCACCTTTAGTCACAAAGCTTTTCTACAGCAGAGCGTGCTATTACCGATACAAGAAACCGTCAGTTATCAGCTCAGCCTGAATGACACAAAAGCAAATCACCTTTGGTTAAAAAACGAGTAACCCACCATGATATTAAATAACTTCGACTGGAACGACTTTCTACAAAATACCTGGCAAAAAAAGCCTTTACTGGTTAAAAATGCCCTGCCCGCCCACTTATTCGAGGTGCTAACCCCCGAAGAGCTAGCAGGATTAGCAATGGAAGAAGATGTCGAAAGCCGTATCGTCATCGAAAAAGATGGCGCAACGCCTTGGGAGCTTAAGCGTGGCCCCTTCACCGAAGATGACTTTACCAGTACACCAGCGACCCATTGGTCGTTACTGGTACAAGGCGTTAATCACTGGCTACCCGAAGCAGCGGAGCTCTTGACAGCATTTGATGCGATACCTCGCTGGCGACTAGATGATGTCATGGTGTCGTTTGCGCCTGAAGAAGGCGGTGTTGGTCCTCATTACGATAACTATGATGTCTTTTTAATTCAGGGACGAGGCAAACGTGAGTGGCGTCTGACCACGCAACATTGCATACCAGAAAACTACATTCCCAATATGGCATTACGCTTGATGGAAAACTTCCCTGTTGAAGAAACCTACATCCTAGAAGCTGGCGATATGCTGTATTTGCCTGCCAAAGTTGGACATTGGGGAATTAGCCGCTCACCCGACTGTATGACCTGGTCGGTTGGTTATCGTTCACTATCGGCACGCGAAATGTTAGAGCATTTTGCTGACTTCGCTGCACGTGAATCCTTACCCGTCAAGTGGTATCAAGATCCAAATTGGCTTGATAATCAAGAACACCCATCGAACATTTCTAATCATTCTGTAGCGCAAGCAAAAGCCGCTTTATTAGCCATGCTCAACGATGAAGCCACACTACATCGCTGGTTTGGGCAATTTATTACCGAGCCACAAGGTCATCAAGGCAGCTTATTAACCCCGCCACCAGAACGCACCTTACCTTTAGATCGTTTCAAACGCCGCATCCATCAAGGCGAAGGACTATCCGCCGACTTAATGAGTCGTTGGGCGCAAGACACAACAACCAACCCACGTTTACTGCACATTAATGGCGAAACAACCACCGTAGAAAATGATGTTGAAGCGGCACTACTGGATCGTTTGTGTAGCCAATTCGACCACCCAGCAGACGAACTACTAATCTACGTAACAGCAAATACTGCTAACCTCGATTTATTACATGGTTTATGGCAAGCTGGTATTTTGCACTGGTTAGAAAGCGAATAAGTTTGTAGAATAAGGCAACAACCTCAATCACAACAACACTGAACAAGGAAAAACTGCATGAGCGATAACAACAATATCGAATCTGTATTGCACGAAAACCGTTTATTCGAACCATCGGATCGCGCTAAAAGTGAAGCGACCGTTAACGCTGAACGCTTAGCAGCGCTTCATGCAGAAGCTAATGCCGATCATGTTGCCTTCTGGTCGCGTTTAGCGAAAGAAAAGCTACAATGGGCAAAACCATTTACTGTTGGACTAGATGACAGCAAAGCGCCGCATTACCGTTGGTTTACCGATGGCGAATTAAACGTATCAGTTAACTGCCTAGACCGCCATTTAGATGATCGTGGTGATAAAACAGCCATTATTTTTGAAGGCGAACCAGGCGACGTTCAAAAGTATACCTATCACGAGCTTCATGGTGCTGTTTGTCGCTTTGCTAATGCCTTAAAACTGAAGGGCGTTCAAACAGGTGATCGTGTTGTTATTTACATGCCGATGATTCCAGAGGCTGTGATTGCCATGCAAGCCTGCGCGCGCATTGGTGCTATCCATTCAATTGTATTTGGTGGTTTTTCTGCCGAAGCCCTTAAAGATCGTATTGAAGATGCTGGTGCGAAGCTCGTCATTACTGCTGATGGTGGATTCCGTGGTGGTCGTGTCGTTGAGCTGAAAAAATCGGTCGATCTTGCGTTAGAAAAAGGCTGTGAAGGTGTTAAAACTGTTTTAGTCTGTAAACGAACCAAGCACGATACCGCAATGAAAGCAGGTCGTGACTTTTGGTGGGAAGAAGTTGAAGCAGGTATGCCGAATTACTGCGAACCTGTCATGGTTAATGCAGAACACCCTTTGTTCTTGCTGTACACTTCTGGCTCAACAGGCAAACCGAAAGGTATCGTTCACTCATCAGGTGGTTACCTGTTAGGTGCGCAAATGTCTAACGAATGGATTTTCGACCTAAAAGACAATGATGTATTCTGGTGTACGGCAGATGTCGGTTGGATTACAGGTCATTCTTACGTCGCTTACGGTCCTTTGGCATGTGGCGCAACCATTTTGATGTTTGAGGGTGCTCCGACTGTTCCACACAACGGACGTTTCTGGGAAGTGTGTCAGAATCACGGTGTGACTGTGTTCTACACAGCACCAACTGCCATTCGTGCCTTGATGAAGTTTGGCGATGACATTCCGAAACAGTACGATCTATCGAAATTGCGCTTACTGGGTTCTGTTGGTGAGCCCATCAATCCAGAGGCATGGATGTGGTACCACACGGTTATTGGTCAAGAACGTTGCCCAATTGTCGATACTTGGTGGCAAACCGAAACAGGGGCACACATGATCGCTCCTTTCCCTGGTGCGACATCACTCAAGCCTGGTTCTTGCACACAACCACTGCCCGGTATTTTTGCCGAAATCGTTGATGAAGAAGGACATTTAATTACTGCCGATAACCAAGGTGGTTACCTCGTTATCAGTAAGCCTTGGCCGTCGATGCTACGCACCATTTGGGGTGACGATGCGCGTTATGTTGAGACCTACTACGAAAAATTCCACAACAAATATTATGTGGTTGGTGATAGCGCCTTCCGCGATCACGATGGTTACTACTGGATTTTAGGTCGTATCGACGATGTACTAAACGTTTCTGGGCACCGTTTGGGCACAATGGAAGTTGAATCTGCCATTGTTGCACACCCTAAAGTGGCTGAATCTGCCGTGGTTGGTCGTCCTCACGATATCAAAGGTGAAGCAATTGTCGCTTTCGTCGTGCTCAATGGTTCTCGCCCTACAGGTAGTGATCGTGATGCGATCATTAAAGAGCTAAAAGCATGGGTTGGCGAGCAAATCGGTCCGATTGCCAAGCCCGATGAAATTCGTTTTGGTGATAACCTACCTAAAACACGTTCTGGGAAAATCATGCGTCGTTTATTACGCACCTTAGCTAAAGGTGAAGAAATCACTCAAGACACATCAACCCTTGAAGACCCATCAATTTTGCAGCAATTAGCCGAAAAATAAGCTATACTCACGCTCATACGCAAAAAGCTGAGGGAAACCTTGGCTTTTTGCCTATATGAAGAAAGGACATATTAGTATTTCATGAAGTTATTTACGAATTGAACAACTAATGGGTTACCAACATAAGGAGATACAGATGGATCAATCCACCGTAGACAAAATCCAGCAAAGCGAAAGCTTTCAAACGCTGGTTAAGCACCGCACTAGTCTTGCGATTAAGCTAACAATCGCCATGCTAGTTATTTAGGGTATCCGAAATATTCGGTTGTTGGCCTAAAATAACACAAGCCAAAACATCGT
>CAZSGH010000026.1:157-38677 GCA_964606405.1 uncultured Francisella sp. | reverse complement strand
AAGCATCGCAACAAGTTGCTCAAGGCGCCAGTAACCTATCTGGTCGCGTGCAAGCGCAAGCAGCAGCGCTGGAAGAAACAGGGGCAACAATGAACGAAATTGCTTCGGCGGTTCATAATAATACCGATAACGCTCGTCGTGTAGCAGAATTAGCGCATCAAGTACAGCATCAAGCGGGTGCTGGGGTGGACGTGATGCAAAAAACCATTACCGCAATGCAGTCAATTCGTGAGTCGAGCAGTAAAATTGGTGATATCGTTACCCTAATTGATAGCATCGCCTTTCAGACTAACTTATTGGCATTAAATGCAGCAGTCGAAGCGGCTCGTGCAGGTGAACATGGTCGTGGCTTTGCGGTAGTCGCATCGGAGGTGCGTGCTTTAGCAGGTAAGTCTGCGGATGCAGCGAAAGACATTAAGAGTTTGATTGATGATAGTGTCTCTCGTATCGAAAATGGCACGCAGTTAGCCGATAAGTCGGGCGAAATGCTTGGTGGTATTACCAATGCGATTGAAAATGTTGCAACTATGATTGAAGAAATAGCGCATGCTTCTGCAGAGCAAAGTAGTGGCATTCAGCAAGTACATTTGGCGTTGGGTAATATCGATCGCATGACACAAGAAAATGCTGCTTTGGTAGAAGAAACCAGCCAAGCATCGCGCATGCTCAGTCATGAAGCTGATACACTTCTGGACACTATGCGCTTTTTTAAGCGCTAATGATTGGGTATTGCCACCTGCTCCTAAGTCTTTAAGAGCGGGTGGCGGTGTTTATTTAAAACTCAGCCCATTCTTGACTGTTCGAATGTTTACTCGGTGCGGGCAAAGCCCCAGCTGTTCTGCTGGCTACTGGCGACTTAGCTGGTGCGCTTGCCGTTACGGATGGGCGTGTAGCTGCTATGCTTGGCTGATGTCCTGTCTTGAAAAATGCCATATCATTACGCAATCCATTCGCTTCGCTGGTCAGACTTTCGGCAGCAGCCGTTGTTTCTTCGACTAGAGCCGCGTTTTCTTGCGTCACACGATCAATATCGGCAATGGCTAAATGCACCTGACCAATGCCGATGCTTTGCTCGTGGCTGGCATCGGCAATGCTTTCGACCATTACTGCGACCTCTGCAATAGAGCCTGCGATACCATTGAGCATCTCACCAGATTTATCTGCCAGCTGTGTACCGTTTTCGATACGGGTAACGCTATCGGTAATAAGCACTTTAATATCTTTGGCAGCTTCGGCTGACTTGCCTGCCAAGGCACGTACTTCCGATGCAACCACAGCAAAACCACGGCCATGTTCACCAGCACGAGCCGCTTCGACAGCTGCGTTAAGCGCAAGTAGGTTAGTCTGAAAAGCAATGCCGTCGATAATAGTCACAATGTCATTAATCTTGCCACTGGAAGCCTTAATGGATTGCATGGCATCAATGGTTTCGCGCATCACTTGCACACCTTCTTTTGCCTGATCCTGCACCGAATTAGTCAGATCGGCTACTGAGCGGGCACTGGCAGTATTGGCTTGTACTGCCGATGTCATTTCATTCATCGTTGCACTCGTTTCCTCTAACGCAGCCGCTTGCTCTTGCACGCGAGCCGATAAATCGGTAGCACCTTGCGATACCTGCGTTGCTGCCTGATTCACAACTAAAGAAGCGGCACTGGCTTTAATGACTGACTCTTTTACGCGTTGTGCTGAATAGGCCATCGCATTTTTTAAATCGTGGAATTGCCCTTGATACACACCAGAAGCCAACTCAGCCGTTAAGTCGCCCTGTGCTTGTGCTTCTACCACAGCAACAATCGATGAAATTACGTTGGCGGTATTTTCCATCGATTCATTAATCGCATTTTTAAGTGCCAACAAGTCACCTTGTGCATTTGCTTGAACTCGAGCCTCGAAATTCCCCGATTTCATTTGCTCCATAATCGTATTGATATCAGTCACAACTTGACTGACTGATTGCAAGGCTTGCTCTACTAATCGACTGAAGGCTTGTGGCACTTTACTGTCCATGCGCACATCGAACTTGCCTGCCTGCAAACTGATCATAACCTTTTCGAGCTCACCAATCATGAACGAAACACTATGCGCCGACGCATTCACCCCTGCCTTAAGTTGCGCTAAATCACCCACGTAATCGCGATTCATTCGCTGATTAAAGTCGGCTTGTGCAATTGCCGACACTACTTTATTCGCTTCTGTTAATCCTTGATCGATTTCGACTAACAATCGATTGAGCGCACGCGCTGCATCGCCAATTTCATCTTTCGCATCGTAAGCAATCTGCTGTTTAAAATTGGCAGACTTAGCAATGTCGACAATACGCGCCACCATGTGCTCTAACGGTAAACGAATACCACGCTGAATCACATTCATGTATAACCATACCATCATTGCCAATAACAATGCGATCATTACTGTAACCCATACTAATGTCTGGCTTGCACCAGTCACTTTCTGGTTTGCCATGGTATTAATGGTTTGACTTAATGAATCTTCAACCTGCTTAAAGACATTAATACGTTCAGTCGTTTTAGCAAACCACACTTGCGGATCAACATCTAATGGCACACCAGCAATAGTATTATCTAGCGCTTGCTTTGTGAGGGCATTCAATTCAGCGAACAAGGGACTAGCGCGCATTTCATTCAGCATTGCTACCTGCGCCGGTGGTGCTAAGCGTGTAAACTCATCAAGCTTGTCTTTGCGAATTGCACCTAAGGCTAAGAATTTTTGCAATGCTTCGTTACTGGCAAATTTACCGGCCGCAAAAGCAGCATTCCCTGTCGCTCGCTCTTGTCCAGCCAATTCTTTTGCCTCGATGAGTGCTTTAAGCGCTTGCGAAGCGACCGAAATATCAATCACCGTAACAGCACTACCCATAAACGTAATGCCGTCTTTAATGGTTGCGGTAAAAAAAGTAATGGCTTGAGGTGGTGCAATGGACAAACCATCGACCGATGCGCGCATCGACTGCAATGATGACTGACTCGACAACAATGAATCGAGTGCTGATTTTTGCACGGCTTCTAATGATTGACCGATGGCTGCAGAGGCAAGACGTTGCCAAGCAGCATCAACTTTTTGACGCTGTGCCGCCAGTGCTTCTTTGTTTTTACTACCTTTAGAAGCTAAAAATCCCGCTGTCAGCCCTCGTTCTATTTGTAACTCGTGTATAACGCTTGTGACATAATTACCAACAGACAAAACTTGTTGAATGTCTTCCATTTCTGATTTAGTGCTGACGTTCTGTACGGCAACCTGAACGACAGACAACAACAAAACGGTGGCAAGCCCACCGAAAGAAAATAATAACTTGTTTGTAATTGTCATAGCTGATCCTCTAACTTGAAATATTTTGCAATAAAAACAAATTTTTTATTAACTTACGCTTATATGCTAGTGAGTAAAAAAGAAATAGTCAAAAGATTTAATATAAAATCATGTTTAAGATCAATCAAGGTCTAACTGATCTTTTGGGTATTTGAGTGTGTGCATTTATCCTTATTTTAAGGTGCCATGTGCTTAACGCCCCAGTGCAAGTTCAAGATTAATCTGGTTAATAATTTGCTGTGCGCTGAGTTGAATGCGTTGTAATCGAATTTGTGCCAGTTGTTGCTGTGCGCTCAGCAGTTGCAGATAGCTGGCAGTGCCTAACTGGTATTGTTTGTCGGTAATGGTGATCAGCATTTGTGCACTTTTTTCCGCTTGATTCAGATGTGTCAGGGTGTGTTGATCTTGTTCAATCGCGGATAGGCTATCTGCCACTTGACGCATGGCATCTATCACCACCTGTTGGTAGCGCAGACTAGCCGCCTCAAAGCCTAAGAGTGCTGCACGTTCTTGTTCTGGTAGGCTTGCATCAAATAGCGGTTGTGTCACTTGTGTCATGAGTGACCAGATGGCGGTGCCGCTACCAAAGAGTGCAGCAGTGGTGAGTGCTTGACTACCCGTGCTGGCAGAAAGCGTAATATTGGGATAGTAACGTGTCAGCGAGAGACCGTGTTCGGCATGTGCTGCTTTCACCAGCGCTTCGCTGGCAAGAATGTCGGGACGCTGCTGAATCAGTTGTGAAGGCAAAGTCAGTGCTTGTGTTGTCGGTAGCACGAAGTCCGATAAACGCACTGCAGATAAGTTAAATGTGCTTGCGCTGCTGCCCGATAGGGCTGCTAATAAATGCGTCAGTTGTTGTTGCTGTTTGATGAGTGCAGGCAGAGTGCTTTGCGTTTGCGCAAGCTGGGTTTGCAAGGCAATCACGTCGATCTCTTGCCCAATGCCTAGCTTTTCTCGCTGTTGCGCAATGCTTAGCTGTTGCGCTTGCAAGGCGATGATGTCTTGTGTGGCTTGGCTTTGTGCGTCCGCTTTGGCAATGAGTACCGCCGTAAGTAGCCATTGTCCGATGAGACTGTGTTGATTGGCTTGGAATTGCCAGTGTTGATAGTCTGTTTTGGCGGCTAAGGCTTTCAATGTTTGCTGTTGGCTACCCGATAAGTCGAACTGATATTTGGCTGTCAAACCGACTTGATACAATTCAAATTCTCGCCCAGCGCCTTGTTGTCCTAAACTGGAAGGATTAGCTCTGAGCGTTTGTCCTGTTACCGTGGCATCGACTTTAGGGGTGTTGAAGCCAGCTTGCTGTGCTTGATAAAATGCATTTGCTTGCGCTAACGCTTTTTCGCTTGCTTGCAGGCTGAGATTGTTGTGTATTGCTTCATTTAATGCCTGTTGTAGCTGAATGCTGATCAACGGTTGCCACCAATCGGGTGCGTTGTTTACTACGCTGGTTGTTTGACTGCCCAGCGCATCTTGCGTCCGATACTGATCGGGGAGATTGGTTGCTGGTCGCTGATAGTCTGACAGGCTTTGACAGCCTGACAAGAGTAATAAAATAGCAATACTCAGGGGTTTTACATTCATATTCATTGTGTTAAGTGACCTATAAAAATCTTAGATGGTTGGGGGTCTGGGGGAAGGGGTACACATAAATCGCCTGAGATCATTTGAGTTAAACCCTTCCACCAGCGGTAAAATAATCTTGGGAGCGTCTAAAAATGCTACGAAGTAGGCTTTTTAGACGTGCTCCTTATTTAATTTCTCGACCTTCACCCGCTTCTTCGTGCGTCACGCCATCGCGAATATGGTAAATACGTTTGAACGTAGGAATAATTTTTTCATCGTGGGTGACCACGATAATCGCAGTTTGGTAGGCTCTTGCCATTTCATTGAGGATGCGAATCACCGACATGGCACGCTCGCTATCGAGTGGGGCAGTGGGTTCGTCGGCTAAAATAACAGGCGGTCGATTGACCAGTCCGCGCGCAATGGCAACGCGTTGTTGTTCACCACCTGACAGCTGAGAGGGCATAGCTTGTGCGCGATGCTGCACATCGAGTGCGGTCAGTAACGATAAGGCGCTGGCTCTGGCCGTTTTATTGTTGATGCCTGCCAGCATGGGCAGTAGTGCAACGTTATCTAACACATTCAGAAAAGGAATGAGATACGGCGCTTGAAAGACAAAGCCGATTTTGTCGCGCCTTAAGGCACGCAAATCGGGGACTTTCCATCCGTGGTCAAAAATAACGTCGTTCCCTAGGGTCATTTTGCCAGCAGTGGGGTCAATGACTGCGCCAAGGCACTTTAGTAGCGTGCTTTTTCCTGAACCAGAAGGGCCGACTAAGCCGACAACTTCACCAGGTGCAACCGACATCGTTACCCCTTTGAGTGCATCAACAGCTGTCGCACCCGAACCATAGCGTTTGGTTAAGCCTTCGATGTGAATGCCTAAGTGTATTTGCATATTAACCTCCAATCGCTTCAGCAGGGTCGACTTTTAATGCCATGCGAATGGCGACGGAGCTGGCTAAGAGGCTGATCACCATCAGTGCCACAAAGCCGATTAAGGAATCTTGCGGAATCAGCAAGACATATTTCGGGAAGTTAGGCGCAGCAAAAGTGGCAACGACTTTGCCTACCATAAAACCAATGATGCCCAGTGCCAAAGCCTGCTGCATAATCATCGTAGCAATGGTTCGGTTGCGTGTCCCAATCAGTTTTAAGACGGCAATTTCACGGATTTTATCCATGGTAAGCGTGTAAATAATGAAGGCAACAATGGCGGCACTCACAATCGATAAAATGGCTAAAAACATGCCGATTTGTTTGGCAGAAGTAGCGATCAGTTTGCCAATTAGAATCGATTCCATGGCAGGGCGCGTGTAAACGGTTAGCTGCTGTGCTGCGCGAATCTGCTGCGCTACCTGATCGGCATCGGTGTTGGGGTGCAGTTTCACTAATGTCGCATTGACCATGGCGTTGGTGGTTTGGCTGTTCAGTACGGCTTCTAGCACTTCGGGCGATTGTGGACGATTAAAGGCAGGATTTTGTGCGCTGCGCTGACGAGATTGCCAAATGGCATCATTGTCTTTGAGAAACTGTGCTTGTTGCGCATCTTTAAGCGGAATAAAGATCATCGGGTCACCACTTGAAGACACCATACGGCGTGTTAAGCCAACCACTCGGTAAAGGTTGCGGCGAATCATTACTTCGTCGCCCAATGCAAAGCCTGCCGCAATATCGGCAACCGCTTCGTAATGGCTATGCGTGATCTGACGACCTGCAACCAAATGGATCGGCCATCCCAGCGCGGTAGGCGTATCACTGGGCGCAATACCGACGACCATGGCGCGAATGTCACCACGTTTTCCCGCCACTTGCATGGTTAAATAGGTGATATTGCTTGCAGTCGATACGGCAGGAAGGCTGAGCAGTTGGCGATAGCGATCATCGTAGAGACTCGACGATTCTGCGTAGGGGCCAAGGGTGTTTTGTTGCACCACCCACAAATCGGCACCGCTATTGTCGAGTAAGGCTTTACCATCGTCCACCATGCCACGATAGACACCTGCCATAATCAACGTTACCCCAATCAGCAACCCAAGCCCCACCCCCGTGAACACAAACTTGCCCCACGAGTGCAGTATGTCGCGCCCTGCTAAACTAATCATGGCTTAGTGTCCACGAGCTGATCGACCACTATTACACGACGTTGTGCCGATAACGGGTGTTGGCTGTAAAGCACCACACGGTCGCCCTGTGTCACACCAGAAAGCACCTCAACCTGTCCTGTTAAGTCTTGCTTGCCGAGTGTTACAGGCGTAAAAATCAGCGCATTGTCTGGGTCGAGTCGCCATACGCCAATGGTATCTTGCTGGCGTTGAATGGCGGCATTCGGCAGCATCATGGCAACTGATTTGTTGGGCAAAGCCACCGTCAGTGACACCAGTTCACCGATGCGAATATCGGTTTGCGCGTTGCGATCAATGCTAATTTTAGCCAAAAACTCTTCGGTCACGGCATCGGCTTTAGGTTCGATGCGTGCCACAACGCCTGTTAGCGCGCTTGTCTGCGAACGTGGTTTTAGGCTGACAGTTAGTCCTGTTGCTAAGTCTTGTGCATTGATTTGATCGAAACGCGCTTGTATCCAGATATCTTCTGGGTTGACGAGCTCCAAAATGACTTGTCCTGCCATCGCTGTGTTGCCGACATCTGCCAAACGCGCCACGACTTTGCCCGCTATGGGTGCGGTTAGGGTAAGTTGCTGCTTGAGTGTTTCTAAGGCCTGTAAATCGGCTGTTGCTTTTTTGACCTCGGCTTTAATCAAGGTGAGCGAGGATTCGGCGAGTCGTAATTCTTGTTTTTTGAGCGCGAGTTGTTCTTCTTGCGTTGCTTTGACCGATAACAAGTCGGTGTAGCGTTTGCGTTGCGTTTGGGCAAAGTCTAAGCGTAATTGAGCGTCTGCTAAAGCGGCCTTGCTGCGCTCTAAATTAGCTTGTTGCGCGGTTATTTTAGCCGTTAAGTCAACAGGATCGAGTAATGCCAGTGGCTGTCCTTGTTCAACACGATCGCCCACCTCGACCAGTATTTGTAGAATGCGCGCTGTTTGTGTAGCACTGATTTTGTGCCAATATTTGGCTTCTGTGATGCCAATCCCTGAAATGGCTGGCTGTAATGTGCCCGCTGCAACCGTGGTGACCACGACAGGGATGGGGGCGAGCGGCCCCGATCTGAGTGCAACATAAATAAACAGTATGATTAACGGTACAAGCACCAAGGTTAAAGAGAGTTTGCGATTCATGGGTTAGATTCCTAGGGTAAAATGCGTAACGCTTGTTGTACTAAGGCGCTGACATGCTCAATGGCTTCACTGAGCGTTGGGTCTAAGCTGTTCTCTGAAACAATTGCCCGACGCATAGGTTCGCTGGTAATGTGAAAGCTAAAACTGCCAATAATCATAAATTGCAACATTAAAGGGTCTGCATATCGAAAAACGCCTTCAGCAACGCCTTGTTCAATAATGGCTTTTAAGGTGTGTAGCAAGCGTTGCATCTGCATTCTGGCAGGTGCTGGCATGGTTATGCCGCCAGCGGCAATTTCGCGCATCAGCATGGCAGGCATCTTGGGTTGTTCACTGGCTGCCTGTGCAAATCCGCGCACAAAAGCGTCCAGTTTTTCGCTTGCGCTGCTTTGATTTTCTGTGTTGGCAATGACAATATCGACAACACCAGCAAATAAACGTGTTAATGCCACTTCGTATAGATTCTGTTTGTCCTGAAAGTGGTAGTAAATACTGGCTTTATTGACATCGCAGCGCTCTGCCAAACTATCCATGATGGCACCATCGAAGCCTTTTTCGGCAAATAGCGCAGTGGCGCAATCTAAGATTTTCAGTGCGGAAGCACTCAGCTTTTTCGTTGCTAAGGACATAGTTGTTACCTCTTAACTATAAAGTTTAGCTAATTGGTTAAACTATTGCAATCATTTTTTTGAGTGATTAAGACACTTAATTCAAATCAATTTTTATGATCTTTATTGGTTTTAGGCGATTAAAACTGGCGTATTACTATTAAAACGACATTAAAACATGTATTATAAATATATGTTTTAATCGCTACGTTTTAGGCAGTCTATTCCTTTGTGCGACAGCAATTAATTCAAACAGCGTTTCATTCAACCATCATCGCAAACAGATGATTAGAAGGTAGCAATTACGATGACAGAACGTATAACGAAAAGTATGGCAAAGAACATCTACTACGGTGGTGGGATTTTTGCCATTTTGGTATTCACCGCCTTAACGGTCGATACCGTCAAACAAGTGCCTAAACTCAGTGCCGAGCATACCATGACAGAATCGGTGGTGTTAGGCAAAAAAGTTTGGGAAAACAACAACTGTGTGGGTTGTCATACCATTATGGGCGAGGGTGCTTATTATGCGCCAGAGCTTGGTAATGTCTTTCAACGCATGGGTAGTGGCGATGAGCAAGCGTTTAAAGCCTACTTAACTGGCTGGATGGCAGCGCAACCGCTGCAAATTCCCGACCGCAGAAAGATGCCGCAATTCCATCTTAATGATGAGCAGGTGAATAACCTGGCTGACTTCTTGATTTGGACTTCCAAAATCAACAATCAGAATTGGCCACCAAACGTTAAAGGATAATGACGATGAAATATGCTTCTCAAGCGGTTGCCAAACCGTATTTTATCTTCGCACTGCTGTTGTTAGCTGGCGAAATCTTGTTTGGCTTGAGTATGGGTGCGCAGTACCTATATGGAGACTTTTTGTTTCCAGTCATTCCCTTTAACGTCTTGCGTATGGTGCATACTAACCTATTGATCGTACTAATTTTATTCGGGTTTATGGGTGCAACCTATTATCTGATTCCAGAAGAAAGTGAACGCGAATTGTGGAGTCCAAAACTGGCGATTGCTACCTTTTGGGTGTTCGCAGCAGCGGGTGTTGCCACGATTTTAAGCTATTTATTCGTGCCTTATGCGACTTTGGCAGAACTGACCTATAACAACTTATTTCCGACCATGGGGCGTGAATTCTTAGAACAGCCTACCATTGTTAAAATTGGTATTGTGTTTGTTGTCTTGTCTTACATTTTGAACGTCAGCATGACGGTGCTCAAAGGACGCAGAACAACCATTTCAATTATCTTGTTAACTGGCTTGTTTGGCTTGGCATTCTTCTTCTTGTTTGCTTTCTATGTGCCCGATAACCTTGCCATGGATAAGTTCTTCTGGTGGTTTGTGGTTCACCTATGGGTAGAAGCAACGTGGGAATTGATCTTGGGTGCTTTGTTGGCGTTCGTGTTGGTTAAAACCACTGGCGTAGATCGTGAACATATCGATAAGTGGTTGTATTTGATTATTGCCATGACGTTAATTTCTGGCTTGGCGGGTACAGGACACCATTTCTTCTTTATTGGTACGCCAGAATATTGGTTGTGGATCGGTTCGCTGTCTTCGGCAACAGAGCCAATTCCTTTCTTGATGATGGTCTTATTTGCTTATAGCATGGTCAAGAATCGTCGTATTCAGCACGACAATAAAATGGCATTAACCTGGGCTAAAGGCACAGCGGTCATGGGATTTTTAGGTGCAGGTGTGTGGGGCTTTATGCATACCCTTGCGCCAGTTAACTTCTATACCCACGGTACGCAGCTAACGGCAGCACATGGTCATTTGGCTTTCTTTGGTGCCTATGTGATGATTATCTTCACGCTGGTGTCTTATACCATGCCCATTTTACGTGGTCGTCCGCACGGCAATGGCCCTGTATCGCAGAAACTTGAACTGATTAGCTTTTGGATGATGGTGCTGGGTATGCTCGGCTTAACCCTTGCCTTAACGGTAGCGGGTGTGATGCAAATTGAAATGCAACGTATTCCTGAAGCAGCGAATGCCTTAAGCTTCATGGATGCGCAAGATAAGATTGCGGCTGTATATGGTGTGCGTTTGATGTTTGGGTTTGTGGTTTTTGCAGGGTTGCTGACTTACCTATACAGCTTCTTTGCTAAAGATGCTCAAACCGTCACGGAAGCGCGCTAAATGGAACTCGACGAGAAGGTTGGTGAGTGGTGGCATCGTTATGTCACTAAAAAGGCTTCTCGTCAGTTTGCCACAGAGGCTGTTTTCTTTAATGATCATGCCAAAGGCTTAAAGCTCTTTTTCCATCTGCTGGGTGGCGAACAGGGCAAAGCTTTGCATATCACCGACAAGCGTTCCATTAACACCTCGCGTACTTTAATGGAACGTTTTTCTGGCACAGGTAAGTCTTTTCATCTGGCTTGGCAAGATGAAAAGGGCATTTACCTGCCTGCCTCCTTAGCCTATTTTCCGCAACAACAGCACAACGAAATGCACTATTACTGGCTTGTCGCACTATTGGCACAAAGCACAAGCATTGGGCAGCATCAGGTGCAGGAAGATAATGAAGGCTTAATTCAAACACTGCTCGAAAAATATGCGGGTTTTTGTGATTTTTACGCAACAGCCAATACATTTTTAATCGAAAATTACCCCGAGTTAGCTTGGCTTAAGGCTGACGATGCAACCTTAAGCCAAGCTGTTTCAGTAAATTATCCACATCCCTTGTGGATCTATCCCGTATTGCACATCGCCAATCAGCGATTGACCGATGAAGATGAAGAAGAGGCACAGCGTCAGCGTGAATCGGATAAAACCGACACATTACAGATGAAGAAAAAGTCAGAACAACGTGATGATCGTAAAAAAACAGATGGCTTGCTGCTGTTTTTACCAGAAGCCATTATGACCTTTATGGAACAAGTAAACGTCGATCGCCAAGAGAATGATAGCTTTGATGATCATGCCCTTTACGATGCGCAAGAACTCGATGAAATTAGCCTAGGGCGCAAAGATGCGAACTTGAATGCACGGCTTAAAATGGACTTGGATTTGACGGCTCAAGATGTCGAATATTATCCGATTGGCAAGGGTCACTTTTTGGACGAATGGGATTATCAGAAAGAACAGTACTTAACCCGTTACGTACGTCTATTGCCGACCATTGCCCTTCATATCAAGCCATTGCCCTTACCCGTTCATTTACAAAAAACGATGCGTAAAATTCAGTCAGAATTAGATTTAATGATGCTAGACCGCATTAAGGTCAACAATTTGCTTTATGGCGATGAACTTAACCTAGATGCGTGGATTGATTATCAGGGGCATGAAAATGTATCGAATCATCCGCAGCAGTTTTTTAGCCGTTACGACCGCAAAACACGTGATTTGTCGACGTTGATTTTAGCCGATATTTCCCTTTCGACCGAAGCTGGTATTACGCAAGAAGTGCGAGTGATAGATATGGTGCAAGATGCCTTAATGATTTTTTCGGAGTCTTTACATCGTATCAAAGATGCCTTTGCCATTTATGCCTTTTCATCGGTTAAAAATACCAAGGTGCATTTTCACCTGATTAAAAACTTCAAAGAAAGTTACAGCGATTTGGTGCGTGGGCGTATTCATGCCCTCAAACCCGGTTATTACACCCGCATGGGGGCGGCAATTCGAGAAAGTGCGACCATTTTAGAAAAGCAAAAAACGAATAACAAACTGCTCATTATTATCAGCGATGGCAAGCCGAACGATGTCGATCGTTACGATGGGCGCTATGGCATCGAAGACACTAAAAAAGCGATTGAAGAAGTTAAAAAGAAAGGCATTATTCCTTTTTGCATTACCATCGATGTTGATGCTAAAGAATATCTACCTTATTTGTTCGGTAAGGATTCCTTTGCCGTCATTCGAGATGCTAAAAAATTACCGACCCTGCTACCGCAAATTTACATGAGGTTAACCCACTAGATGACACCAGATAACACGATTTATTATTTGCCTCAAAGCAATGAAGTTGATTTGTTTCTAGCAGCGGCAGCGATGAATTTGCCCGTGCTGATTAAAGGGCCAACAGGCTGTGGTAAAACCCGCTTCATCGAAGCAATGGGGCAACAGCTTAAGCGTGACGTTTATACCGTGGTTTGTCACGATGACTTGACCAGTGCTGACCTGATTGGGCGACACCTGATTAGCGACAAGGGGACTTATTGGCAAGATGGCCCGCTGACCAAGGCGGTGCGTCATGGCGGCATCTGTTACCTCGATGAAATTATCGAAGCCCGTAAGGATACAACCGTTATTTTGCACTCCTTGGCCGACTATCGTCGTGTCTTGCCGATTGATCGCACAGGTGAGGTGATCGAAGCCCATCCCGACTTTATGCTGGTGGTGTCATACAATCCTGGTTATCAGAACGTGATGAAGGGCATGAAGCCCAGCACCAAGCAACGCTTTATCTCGCTCAGCTTTAATTATCCCAAAGCCGACATCGAGCAGGCGGTAATTATCAAAGAAAGTGGTATCGATCAGGCAACAGCGCAAAAGCTTGTGGCGATTGCTGCCGAAATTCGTCAGTTAAGCGATACGGATATTCAAGAAGCAGTTTCGACACGCTTGCTCATTTATGCGGCAAAACTGATGACCAAAGGTTTCGACCCTTATCAAGCGTGTATGCACTCGATTGTTGAATCGCTCAGTGATGATGTCGATGTATTGGCAGTGCTCGAAAAATTGGTCGGTTTGCATTTTAGTAAGGCATCATGATGTCTCAGGCGATGCCGACTAAACAGCCTTATCCTCCGGGTGACTTTGCCATTTGGATCATTGTTTATATCGAACTGCTGACGTTTGGGCTGTTTTTTATCGGTTTTGCTTTTTCTCGTCGGCAAGATGTCGGCTTGTTTAATGAATCACAGTTATTGCTCAATCAAACGTCGGGCATGATCGATATGCTCTTGCTGCTGACCAGTAGCTATTTTATGGTCAAAGCGGTTCATGCGATTAAATACGCATCTGATTGCCTAGCGAGTAATCGGCTTGCGGCACGCTGGTTGTTGGCTGCTTTGGTCTTTGGGGTGCTGTTTTTATTCGATAAAACAGCAGAGTTGTCTGCCCTGTTCGATCAGGGGATTGGTTTAAGCAGTAATCGCTTTTTTATGTTTTATCTGCTGCTCAGCGTGTTTCATTTAATGCATGTTGCCTTGGGGGTGGTGATTGTCTTTAATACGCGTCTTGCTGCCCTGCAACAGGCCTATAGCAACACAGAATATCGTGGCATCGAAACAGCGGCGGTATATTGGCATCTGATTGATTTGCTGTGGATTGTGCTGTTTGCGTTGTTTTATGTGTTGCACTGAGGTGAATGATGTCATTTAAGCGGGTAGAGTGTGTTTGGCTTACGCTCATTGCCTTGTCGTTTGTCTTATTAGGCTTGCGCAGCTTTGCTTTAGAAACGATGGTTTTTTTGAGTATTTTGCTTGTCATTACCTTAATCAAAGGGCAGTTTGTGATTGATTATTTTATGGAACTTAAATCGACACGATGGTTGTACCGACTTATTCCAACCGCGTGGCTGGTGATTGTGCTGTCGTTAGTGCTGGTATCGGTGTTGCTATCTCATCCCTAACCCTCAACAACAACCTGATTGCGCCCATTGTGTTTGGCTTGATATAAAAGATGGTCGGCGTTACTAATGGTTGCGTCTAAATCAAGTGTTGTCGTTGTGCTCACCCCAATGCTTACGGTTACGGTAATATCCGATTGATCAATGTGTATAGGCTGAGCCGCAATCGTCTGAATAAGTTTGTTAAAAAGTTCAATTGCACCATCACGATCAGTGTTGTAAGTAAAAATACAAAACTCTTCGCCACCCCAGCGCGCAACGATATCGGTCGATCGTAGCGTGTTTTTAATCTGTTGACTAACCTGTACCAGAACACGATCACCTATATCATGCCCAAACTGGTCGTTAATGTTTTTAAAGTGGTCAATGTCGAGCATGGCAATAGCAGCTGGAATTGGGGTGCGCTTGGTTTGTGCCAACAGGGGCAGGACACGGCGGATAAACTCTCTGCGGTTGTTTAGTCCTGTTAAAAAATCGGTATTGGCTGATGCTTCGAGCTGAAGCTTAGTGTGATTGAGTGACTTAAAAGCAATTGATAAATTAGCGATAATCCAGAAAAGTGTGCCAGAAGTAAGGGCGACTGCAAACAAGAACAAGCCGCCAGCAAAAAAGAAAAATCCAAGTGCAGATTCGAAGCGTTGTTGTGCCTGCTGTTCTGCTTCACGCGCTCTGATTTGAGCTCGGTTGCCCAGTTGCTGCAATGCATCGAGTGCAGGGCGATCATCAACTCTAATGGTCTGGTCTCTATTGCTGCCATCGATTATGCTTTGTTGACGCATAGCTTGAATCTTTTTAAACTGTTGTGCATAAACCAACATGGTTGTTCGAACCTGTTGCACGGCCATTTTGTCTTTGTCTTCAAACAGTAGCGCTTCTAAATGATCTAAATGTTCATGAATGACCTTAAACTGGAGTGCAAGTGATTCTTCGTATTGATTAATATTGCCGCGCAAGACTAGATTTTTAAAATTATGAATCATGCCGCCATAGCCAATATTGCGTTGAAGGCTGTAAAGTGTATCGCCGATTGTGGTAGCACGTTGCGAGTGACTGATCCAGCGATTGTTAGCCGCTTCGAATTCTTGTAGGGTCTTCCAGCCTAAAAAAGTGCTCACGATCATTAACACAGTAAGCACAGCAAAAGCCACGCGCTTGAGTAAAGCGATATCAGGTAGTGTTAAATTCCTAATCAGTGGCATAAATGACTTGCTCGCTCGTTATTGGCGTCGCATAAGTGCGCCTGTTTTAAAGAAGCTCATATTGTTTCTTAGGGTTTGCGATTCGCGATCTAAGCTTTCGGCCGCTGCCGAGGTTTCTTCGACCAGTGCGGCATTTTCTTGAGTTACCGTGTCGATATTGTCGATGGCTTTGTTTACCTGTTGGATGCCGATGTTTTGTTCGTTAGAAGCGTTAGCAATTTCTTCAATCATGCCTGCGACCTCACGAATAGAAGCGGTGATGCCATTAAGCATGGCGCCCGATTTATCGGCAAGCTCTGTGCCTGTTTCGATGCGTGTAACACTGTCCGAAATGAGGGCTTTGATGTCTTTGGCTGCTTCTGCCGATTTGCCTGCCAATGCGCGAACTTCACCCGCAACCACGGCAAAGCCGCGACCATGTTCGCCTGCTCGGGCGGCTTCAACTGCCGCGTTAAGTGCTAGTAAGTTTGTCTGGAAAGCAATGCCGTCGATCAGGGTAACGATATCGGAAATTTTTACGCTCGACTCGCGTATAGACTGCATGGCGGCAATAGTCTGTTGCATGACTGCAACGCCAGAACTGGTTTGTGACTCCACTTGGTGGGTGAGGTCTGCCACACGGCGTGCATTGCGCGTGTTCATTTCGACTGCCGAGGTCATTTCTGTCATCGTACTACTGGTTTGCTCTAACGCAGCAGCTTGTTCTTGTACTCGCCCTGATAGGTCGTATGCACCTTGCGAAACTTGTTGTGCTGCATGAGAAACAATATAAGAGACTTGCATTGCTTGCTCGACGGTTTCTTTTACTTTGGCAGAAGAGTAATTGATGGCATTTTTTAAGTCGTGTAGCTGACCTTTAAAGCTGCCACTCGGAAGCGCTTGCGTTAAATCGCCAATTGCTTGTGCAGCCATCACATCACTAATTGCACTAACGGCAGTAGCAAGCGCGTGCAGTGAAAGGTTCACTGCTTCTTTCATGCGCAGCAAGTCGCCTTGTGCTTGAGCATGAATACTGCGATTAAAATCACCTTCGCTCATGGCGGTCATAGCACCAATAATGTCACCAATAACCAAGTTAAAGTTTTGCATCGCTTGTGCGGCATTGTTTAACATAATGCCAAACTCACCAGGGGCGTTAGTCGCAATTTTGTGACTAAAGTTGCCTGTTTGTAGTGCTTGCATAGCAGCAGAAAGCTCGGTCATGACTTGTGAAATACCATCGGCTGATTCGTTGACACCATTTTTTAAGACAGCCAAATCACCAATATAATCATTATTGATACGCTGTTTCAGATTGCCTGCGGCAAGTCCAGATACCACTGCATTCGTTTCTGTTAACGCTGTATCGAGATTTTTTAGCAAGCTATTCAATGCGCCCACGGCTTCACCAATTTCATCCTGCGCCTGATAATTGATCTGTGCAGAAAAGCGTCCTGTTTGGGCAATATTTTTCAGTTGTGTGGTCATGATGTTGAGGGGAGCTCGAATGCCGCGTTGTACAATAACGTAATAGGCTGTAAGTAAGCCAATAATCAGCAATACGGCTAAGATGCCAAACAGCATTAAATGTTGATTCGCGCGGGTAATGTGAGTGTCGAGCTGTTGTTTGGTGAGTGATATTAATTCGACCCCAATGGCATTAATATCGTTGATACGTGTGGTCGTTTTAGCGATCCATTGAAGAATATCCATTTCGATGGGTCGGTCGGCGAGGTAGGTTTCAATCATCTTCTTGCGATCAGCAAAAATTTCTTTTGTAATGGTTGACTCACGAACAATTGCGAGCTTGTTGGCAAGCGCGCTGGGTAATGAGCGTGATAGCGAGTCTAATTTCGCTGTTTGTGAGCCTGCCATTTGGATAAACAAGATCATACGATCCATCGATAGAAAGCGTTTAGCAATGATAGTGTTGTTACCAAAGGCACGTTCAAGCCCAGCGACTTCTTTTGCAGATGACAGTTCGTACAGACCTCGTAAAGAAGTACCGACATCGGTAAAACGTGTCGCGACATCTAAGCCAACAATCATCTGAGCGATGGTATTGGTGACGTAATCGACCCATTCGGTGGATTTAATGCTTTGCTGATCGACTTTGCTTCTGATGTCTGTTACGCCTTTTTCAAAACTGCTGATCGTTGACAGTGCATCATGTTGTAGCGGCGTAAGGCTGTCGATGTTGAGCTGATTGGCTGTTTTACTCAACACAGCAAAAGCGGCATCAACCTTGCCTCGGATCGCATCCATTTTGGTGCGCTCTTTTGTGGTCGAAGTTAGGAATGCTGCGGTCATGGCGCGTTCGACTTGAAACTGATGAATGAACTCTGTTAAATCTTGTGCAAACTGAACCTGTGTTTGCATAATCATCACTTCTTGTTTTTCTGCTACGCTGGTGATGATGTTGCTGGCAACTTGCAATAAAATAATACTGCTTAATGCAGCCATCAGGGTAACTAATTTAACACCGATTTTCATCAACAAAACTCCACGATAGAAACGACATCTGTAACAATTTGCAAAGATTGCTTTATAATGCATGTTAATCTTTTTGTAGATTAAAAACTAGGGAAACTTTGAAAATAAAGGCGGTTGGGCGTTTCGTTTGAGTTGATATTGGCTAGATAAAGTGCTTCAATGCCGATTCTAACTGCATTTGTTGGATGGGTTTGGTTAAAAAAGCGTTCATTCCTGCTTGTTTGCACGCCATTTTGTCTTCGGTAGTATTATTGCCTGTTATGGCAATGATTGGTGTCTTGATGCCTAGGTTTCGTATGCGTCGTGTTGTTTCAAGTCCGTCGATACCGGGAAGCTGCATGTCCATTAAAATTAATGAAAAAACATTTCTTTGTACAAGGTCAACTGCCAGTTCACCAGTACCAGCAATGCTAATCTCATAGCCAAGACTGCGGATGAGCGCGCCTTCTATTTTTTGAATCACTAAATTATCTTCAACGAGTAAAATGGTCATAATTTACAAAAACTCTGAAAAATACAAAGAGGGCAGGAGCTTGGGATAATAACTATGCCACAGATATTTATAACCTATCGACCTGATAAATTCCACCAGTAAAAAACGAAACTAGGAAGGCTCAATAAGAAGTGAAACGCATTATTCAGGCTTTTTTTAACAATAGTGCCTCAAACTCAGCTAGGGGTACTGGCTTGCTAAATAAATAGCCTTGGTAGTGATGACAACCTTGAGAGAATAACAAGTTTCGTTGCATTTCCGTTTCAACCCCTTCGGCGATGACACTAAGTCCGAGGCTGTGCGCCATCGCAATAATGGTACTCACGATGGCATCATCATTGTTATCGATCCCAATATCTCGTACAAACGATTGATCGATTTTAAGCTGGTCCAGCGGCAATCGCTTCAGGTATTGCAAGGACGAATAGCCAGTGCCAAAATCATCCATCGAAAAGCGAATACCCAAGCCTTTGAGTTGATGCATGGTTCGAATAATGGATTCGATATGCTGCAATAACATACTTTCTGTAATTTCTAGCTTGAGCCGAGATGGTCTAATGTTTGTTTCTTGTAAAATGGCTTCTATATCGGCAATAAAACTTGGCTCAGCAAACTGTCGAGCACTTACGTTAACTGCTAATATCAACGGGTTATTTCTTGTTTGTTGTTGCCAACGATTTAATTGCTGGCAAGCAGTGCGTAATACCCATAATCCAACGGGAATAATTAAGCCTGTTTCCTCTAATAATGGAATGAACTGATCGGGAAAAACCAGTCCTCGTTCAGGATGTCGCCAGCGTAATAACACTTCCGCGCCAGTTGCCATGCCATTTGAATCGACCTGAACCTGATAAAAGAGTTCAAATTGCCCTAACTGTAAGGCTTGCTGAATATCTGCTTCGAGCGATGAATAGGCTTCGAGTTGATTTTGCATGACAGGATCAAAAAACATAAAGCGATTGCGTCCAGCTTGTTTTGCTGCATACATAGCGGTATCGGCCTGTTTAAATAGCTCCTCGATACTAACCTGATTGTGGAACAAACGAATACCGATACTGCATGAACCGCTATAGTCTAGGTTTTGTAGATTAAACGATGTGTTAATCGCAAGTAATATATTCTCGGCGACATGTTTGCTATGTAAAATGGCTTGTTCAGTATCCTCACCTGCATCTTCTAACAGAATGACGAATTCGTCTCCTCCCAATCGCGCCAATGTATCGCGTTCAGAAATGCAATGAGATAGTCGTTTAGCTGCCTCAATCAACATCAAGTCACCGATTGCATGCCCTTTGGTATCATTGAGTATTTTGAAATTGTCTAAATCAATAAAGAAGAGCGCAGCATAGTTTGTACCATCATTGAGCGTGAGCTTATGTTGTAAGCGTTCTAATAATAGTCGACGATTGGGTAGCTTGGTGAGCGGGTCATAAAAAGCGAGCTGATAAATTTCTTCTTCACTTTGTTTCCGCGAGGTGACATCTTTGAATGTCGCGATAAAATGACTGATGCCCGAGCCATCGACTTTTTGCACGCTGTTAATGCTGAGTGCTTCGGGATAAATCGTCCCATCTTTATGACGATTCCAAATTTCTCCCTGCCAAGAGCCTGTTTGTTTTATTGACTCCCACATGGCGCGATAAAAATCCTGACCATGCCGTCCAGAGCTAAGTATTTTTGGCTTTTTGCCAATCGCTTCTTCTCGTGAAAAACCTGTAATCTGGCTAAAAGCAGGGTTGACAGAAATCATCACGCCATCTTCGTTCGTGATAATAATACCCTCTGAAGCATGATTAAATACGCTAGAAGCTAGTTTTAATTGCTGCGCACTTTGTTGAAGTTTCAAAACCGTTTTGATGGCAAAAATACTCAGCAATAAGGCTGCAATGAGTAAAAACCAGCGATAAAAACTTGCTAGCGCCTGACGATGTTGGTAATAGTCATGATAGCTTGCTGTTAATGGATGGATATCATCGCTAGAGAGCAGCTCGCCAATCAGTTGATTGATCTCTTTTGAGGTGCTTTCGACTAAACGCGCATGGCGGATAAAGATACGAATACGTTTTTGATTGTCATTTGATAGGTCCTCCGTCTCTTCAAGTAAATTTTGAGCAATAGTATCAACCTGATTTTGTTCTATAAAAGCATTGCTCACACGTTCAAGCAAGAGTTGTTCAACCAAACGGTTAATGTCATCAATGACGCTAGGATCCTGTTTGAGTAACGGAATGAGGTCATCTCTCGCTTTGGGTAAGTAAATAAGCGAGTTTTTAAGTACAGCATTGCGTGATTTGAATTGCTCCAGTGCCTTTTGTTTCTGGGAAAGTTCCTGTTCGAATCGCGTTAACTGCTGTACAAATGAAGGATATGCTCGAACATCTTTGCTGATTTCGTCATGTTTTAGCCGTTCAACACTATTGTATAATGACGTCATGGCATGGTTAATGTCGTCGTAATTATTGGATAAGTTAAAGTTGAGCTGAAGTGCTAACTCACCCAATCGTGTTTCGCTATGGTGTAATTGAGCGAATTGTGTCATAAGCTGTTGATGCTGGTGATGATTGATTGGCTGAGTTAGCCAAAATAATGCGACAACTAACACAGCGCTTAGTAATAAAGCGATCATTCTATAGAGGTCTTGGCGCGCATGATGCCAATAATCTTTATCTAGCATCACTTGACTGGCTTACCTTGATATTCGCCCGTTAGGCTATGTAAAAAGGCAACAATGAGCCTAATCTCATCTTCGCTTAGATTTTTACCAAGTTGATATTGCGCCATAATTTTGACAGTGTCTGCTAATGTTTTTTGAGAACCATCATGCAAATAAGGCGCTGTTGCAGCAATATTTCGTAGCGTTGGTACTTTAAAAAAATGTCGATCACTTTCTTGTTTAGACACATTGTAACGTCCCATGTCTGCATCGATTAGTGGTTTGTTAACAAAGTAATCTTCGATGATCCCTAACCTTTGGTAAAGGTTTCCGCCAATATTAACGCCTTGATGACAGCTAATACAGCCGATTTGTTTAAACAATTCGTAGCCAGCGACTTCATGACGATTGAGTGCCTGTTTGTCTCCGTTTAAGTATCGGTCGAAGGGCGCGTTAGGGGTAGTCAGAGAACTTTCAAAAGTCGCAATGGCATCTTGAATGTTTTTAGGTGTCATTCCGTTGGGGTAGGTTAGTGAAAAGGCATTGCGATAATTGGCATCTTGATTCAGATATAGAATCACTTGCTGCCAGTTAGTTGCCATTTCGATGGGGTTATGTAGTGGACCTTCTGCCTGTTCGCTTAAGTTGGCTGCTCGTCCATCCCAGAATTGCACAAAGTTGTAGTGACTATTAAAAACCGTGGGCGCATTAATACTTCCTTCTTGTCCATTAACACCAATTGAATGGGGCAGGTTATCGACCCCACCAGTATTAAGGCGATGACAGCTAGCACATGAAACAGTACCATCTCGAGATAATCCTGCATCATGGAATAATCGACTGCCTAACGCTACTTTGTTTTCATTGAGTATGCTGTTTTGAGGTAGGGGTGTGATGGCTTGTGTTGTTTGTGTTCTGGCTATTTGTATTGCTGGTAATGTGTCTGTGGTATTGATTTGTGTTGTTTGGTAGAAGAATATAAGCAGTCCACAGCATATTCCAATGACAAATAGTGTCATTAGCATTCGGTGGCGTTCTATTGGCTTGATCATATTACTATCCAGCTTGTTTTGCCTGTGCGTGTAGATGCTTAACCATATTATAAAGGCCGTTAGCTCGACTGGGTGATAGGTGCTGTAGTAGACCAATTTTCCCTAAAAAATCTAACGGTGTGTTTAAGATTTCTTCGCTGGTTCGTCCATTAAAAACCCATAAAATTAATGCAATCATGCCAGCGACAATTGTCGCATCACTTTTAGCATAAAGATAAAATCGTTCGTCTTGTTGTTCAATATGCAACCACACTTGCGACTGACAGCCATGAATGCGATTTTCATCCGTTTCCCATGCAGGGTCGAAGGCGGGTAGCTTTTTTCCTAAGTCGATAAGGTATTGGTAGCGATCTTTCCAGTCAGAAAAAAATGCAAAGCGTTCAACTAAGGCGTTAATGGTCGTTTGAATATCGTCTTTTGGTGGGGTATTCACAATAATTTCCATTGTCATCTCGTAGGTCTATGCGCTACATTATACGCATATTAATGCTGTTGTGTTAAACGACGGTTATTTTAACAATAGGGTGCCACTAAAAACCTAATCGGGTTGGAGGACTGGAGGAAGGGATTACAGAAATTAACCTGTAACAATGTGATTTATTCCCTTCTTTCAGCTAAAAAATAAACTTGGAAAGTCTAAAAACAAGCGAAGCGCGATTTTTTAGAGATTCCCAATAATAGGAAATAAGAGATGTCAAATCAAATCAATATGCCGCAACTAAATCGTCGCTATTTTTTAAAGGGTATTGTGGGAGTGTCGGCGCTGGGTACTGTTGGTTTGTCTGTACTTAAGCCCCTCTATGCGAATGATGAAATGATCGTTAAAGGTCCTCGTGTTCCCGACGTTAAGCCACAAAAAGTTTCAACACATTGCCATGTAATTATTGCCAAAGATCCAGAGCCTACGCCAGAAAATCAAGGTATGTTTTCGAATATGGGGTTCATTATTACCCAAAAAGGTGTGGTCGTTTATGATACGGGCGGGTCTGTCCAAATTGGTGAAATGATGATTCGTCAAATTAAGAAAGTGACAGATAAGCCAGTCGTTAAAATTTTCAATTCGCATTTTCATGGCGATCATTGGTTGGGTAATCATGCTTTCGTTAAAGAGTGGCCAAACGTCGAAATTTATGCTCATGAAAATCTACATAAGGCCTTAAAAGAAGGTGTCGGTGAGTTTTGGTTGGGTATGCAAGCGCGTGCGACCAATAATGCTACCGCTGGAACGGTGATTACTGCACCGAATCAAGTGCTAAAGGGCGGCGAAGTTTTTGATATGGGTGATACCCTGTTGCGCGTTCATTACTATGGTAAATGTCATACAGATTCTGATATTTGTTTAGAAGTAACGGCGGACAAAACGGTTTATGTTGCTGATATGCTGATGGTTGGTCGTGTTGCGAATATGGATGATGGTAGCTATGTCGGCTCGATTGAAGGTATTAAAAAGCTTAAAGCCGATACACAAGCGACTAATTATGTACAGGGACACTATAAGTTTGGTCCGCAACAAGCAGATGTTTATCTCGAGTTTTTAGAGGCTATTTATAACAATACGGTTATTTATCAGAAAGAGGGCATGAGTGCTGCTGAAATGAAGGATAAGATTGTTGCCAAAATGAAGAAATTCAGAGATTGGAAGGGATTCGATGCATTAATTGGTCGTTATATTGCCATTGCATTTACTGAAGCAGAAGCAGCAAGTTTTTAAAGAATCTTGTTGCCACAAAAGACAAAAAAGCCCACGTATCCCGTGGGCTTTTTTGTCTTCCATATGTTTTTTTACGTACTTTAAAAGTCTTAATTTGGTTCTTTTCAATAAGTGTTTTTGATGGCCGATAAAAATAATTTGCTCTAGTGGTTATAAAAATTTAATTAGTCAGTATGTTTTTTTTATCGTATCGTTAGCCTCACAGACCCATTTTTTATTCTGATTAGCTTCGTTAATCGCAAGGCATAAAAGATGTAGCGCGACAATTTGTCGCAGTGCTATTTTGCACGTTTGGTCATAACATATCGGTGCTTTTAATTATTGGAGTCGAATAGATGGAACTCATCGGACTTTTTCCAACCTGGTATGAGCCAGGGGTGGGTAGTGGGTGGATTGTCGGGCTGATCGCCACGATTCACGTGCTGTTTTCACATACATCGGTCGGTGCTGCCTTGTTTTTTGCAGGTTTAGCGACCATCGCTTATTCACGTAACAAACCCGAATATCTTGAATACATCAAAAAATATGGTTTGTTCCTGTTGGTCTTTTCTTATGTTCTAGGTTCTATTACAGGTCCCGGTATTTGGTATTCGACAACCGTCGCGAGTCCGCGTGGTATTTCCTCACTGATTCATAGTTTTGTCTGGAAATGGGCGACAGAGTGGGTCTTCTTTGTGATTGAAGTCGTAGGTGTCTATATGGTCGTTTACCTTGTAGGTAAAATCGATCAGCGCACGCATTTGCGTGTGACCTGGATTTTTGGTTTGGCGTCGTATGCGACGATGTTAATTATCCTAGGTATTCTGTCATTCATGATGTGGCCAGGTAAGCCTGAGTGGTTTGCGGAAGGTGGTTATCTGAATGGTTTCTATGGTGCGAATACCTTTGCTCAGTTAGCGATGCGAAGCATGTTTATGTTTAGCGTTACGGCTGTGGTGGGTAGCATTGTGTTATCTCGCTTTAAAGAAGATGACTTACGTAAAGAACTGGCGCGTTATTTAGCGTTACTTGGTTTGTCGAGTACCATTATTGGGGCCGCATTGTTCCAGTGGTACTTAAACACCTTGCCCGAAACAGCCTATTTAGTCATGGATAACCGTTTGCCAGAGTGGTTCCCGAATGCCATTATGAGTGTCTTAGCGGGTGCGATTGTTTACTTCTTAGTGTTGTTGTTCCGGCCACGCATGATTACGACGGTGGTGGCATCTTTGGCAACGGTCTCTATTTTAGTCTTTGGGTTATGGCCAGAAGAGGTCGCGCGTGAATCCATTCGTAAGCCGTTTGTGGCAGGTCAGTATGTGTATTCAAACCAAGTCATCGCGCGAGATGTGCCTGGTTTAGGTATTCATTCAGAAATTCCAACGTTAGAGAAAGTGGGTATTTTAAAAGCGCATCCGTTCATTCCAGATAATTTGCGCACGGTGACAGCAGACAACAAGCTGCAAGTAGGGCAAACGATTGCACTGGTTTACTGTACGAACTGTCATAGTCTGACAAATACGGGCATACGCCCCATGGTGAATTATTTTGGCGGCAACACGGATGTGCCAGCCATTAAGTCCTATCTGTTGGGTGCTCTGGCAACAGGCAACACCTTGTACATGCCACAAATGCCATTAAAAGATGATGAAGCTGAAGCGTTAGCGACTTACTTAGCGACTTTGTCTCAGCCTAACATCGCATCAGCGCAATCAAATTAAGGATTTTAAAGAATGGAAGCAGAAGTTTTAAATGCCCTGCGTGATCCTGCAGGTTTGCCTACGCACCCCATTGTGTTTTTGGTGTTAGGAGTTCTTACCTTCGCCTTGCACATTGCAGCAGTGCAAATTATGTTGGGTGCATCGAGCTTAACCCTCTGGGGCGCGCTCTCAAAAAATAGCTATCGTCGTCAGTTGGCGGATGATATGTTGGGTGTGGCAAAAGTCATGCTGTCAGTTGCGATTGTGATTGGTGTTGCCCCTTTGCTATTTGTACAGGTAGTTTATGATCCCTTTTGGTACGTTAGTAATGTGCTGTCAGCTTGGTGGGTGATTGGGTTCATTGGCATCTTGATTGTTGGTTATGTGGCGATGTATTGGTTCTATTGGCAGAATGAATCGCTGGCCGATAACCCAACCAAATGCCCAGGTTCGATGCTAATCGCGTTGGTATTGCTGCTGACGGTTGGCTTTATTATGCATGTTCTGACCAGTCAGATGTTGCAACCTGATCAGTGGATGACTTGGTATGCCCCTAATGGCGTACTTGACACCTCAGGCCGTCATATTCATGCCTATAGCCTGTCACGTTTTGCTTTCTTTATTAGTCTAAGCGTGCCTGTGATTGGTGCATTTTTGTTGGCTTACCGTCGCTATTTGCGCGTTAAACCTAGTGCTGATCATGCCTACCTTGATTGGGTGGGTGGTTTGGCGATGAAAGCAATCACCTTGGGTGGCGTTTTGTCGTTGATCATTGGTGCTGTTTGGTTGTCGGGCTTAGAAGGCACACAAGCAGCCTTTGCGACAAGTCCTTGGGTTATGTTGTCGGCTGTAGCCTTGTTGGCGACGGTTGCTTATGCTGTCTGGACTTGGATGAGTGCGCGTGACTCTTTTCACAGTTACTTTGTGTTGGCTGTTGGTGCGGTAGCATTAATCGTCGTGGCGGCAGCGCGCGAACTTTTCCGTTGGTCAATTTTGGTTGATGGTTTTGGTTTCGATGCATGGAACTATCCGCTCAATCTAGATTGGTATAGCACCATTCTGTTCTTTGCTACCTTTGTTGTGGTAGGTGGTTCGGTATTGAGTTATTTCTTGACGGTATCTTGGCAAGCAGGGCAGACCGAAGGGGTGTATACACCTTCACCTTTGGTAACCAAAATCGGTCAAGTAGCGCTGGCAATCGTTGTGTTATGGATTGTGCAGTTCTTTGCTGTTGGCTTTTATGTCTGGATGCGCTAAGGAGTTAAGCATGAAAAAAATCTTATCGTTACTAACTGTTATGTTGTTAAACGCTGGTAATGTGCAGGCTGCAACTGGCGAGATGAATGCAATGGGATGTGCTGGTTGTCATGGCACACAAGGTAAGTTGTCAATGGAGTCATTTCCTGCACTGGCTGCCATGCCTAAAGAGCAATTTGTACGTGCAATGCTTGATTTCCAAAGCGGAAAGCGCGCTGCAACAGTGATGAAAAATATTGCTGAAGGCTTTACTGAAGCTGATTTTACGGCAATGGCTGATTACTTTGCCGCACAGAAGCTGGACTAGGGAGAATATTATGAATCGTCGTCAATTTTTATCTGCGCTAACCCTTGGTGGTCTTAGTTTATTAGCGCCGACAAGAAGTGTCTTTGCAAGCGCTCAACCACATGTCGTGGTATTGGGCGGTGGTGTCGGTGGTGCAACTTTTGCTAAATATTTGAAACTGGCTGATCGTAATATTCGTGTCACGATCATTGAAAAAAATCCGATTTATATTCGTCCTTATGGTAGTACCGAAGTGATTACGGGACACATCGATATGAAAGACTTAGAAGTGAGTTACGATGCGCTCAAAGGTCGTTATGGTATTGAGTTTGTTTTTGACACCTTGGTGAGTGCTAATTTTACGAAGCGTCAAGTTCAGTTAGCCAGTGGTCAAGTATTGGATTACGACAAGCTAGTCGTTTCTCCTGGTGTTGAGTTGATGTATGACAAAGTTACGGGTTATTCCGAGGCATTAGCCAATACGGATATTCCCAGTGGCTGGATTCCAGGAAAACAAACGCAATTACTGGCGGATCAATTGAAAGCAATGCCTCAGGGTGGAACCTTTGTGATGGTTGCGCCACCCAATCCTTATCGTTGTCCACCTGGTCCTTATGAGCGCTTAGCATTGGTAACAGAATGGTGTGCTAAGCATAACCCGACCGCTAAAATTATTGGTTTAGATCCTAAAAACGAGTTTGTTACCGATAAAAATATGTTGTTGGGTTGGAATCGACTCTATGGCTTTAATATTCCCGAAGAATTTATGAAAGGTATGCCAGATGATGTCAAACATCATACCACCCCGTCGCGCTTGGAGTGGGTTCGTGCTAAAGATGGCGGCAAGGTGAAGTCGATTGATGCTAAAAGCAAAACAGTCACTTTTGAAGGCGGTACGATTAAAGCCGACGTGTTAAATATTATTCCTCCGATGCGAGCGGGTAAAATTGCTCAAACGCTCGGTTTGACCGATGAGAAAGGATGGTGTCCTGTTGATCTATCGACTTTCCAGTCAACCAACGATGAGCATGTCTTTGTGTTGGGCGATGCTACTCATGGTGGGTTAGCACCAAAATCTGGGTTTTCTGCGAGCAATCAAGCAAAAGTAACCGCATTAGCGGTGCGAGATATCCTTGCAGGTAAATCGCCCGATGAAGCGGCTGTATGGCAAAACACTTGTTATGCATTAGCCGGTAGCGAGTATGGTGTGTTTGTTGCGGATGTGTTCGGTATGAACGAGGAGGGGTTAATGGTCCGCCAAAATAAAGATCGCAATCCTTCGTTGCAGCAAACGCCAGCGCAATTAAGACTTGGTGCCGCTTATCAACAGGCATGGATGCGTGCTTTCACCCAAGACTGCTTTGCATAAGGAGAAAAAAATGTTAACAACAAAATTATCGCCATTCGCTTTGGCGATAGTAACACTTTTCAGTAGCGCAGTATTGGCAGAAGGACATCATTCGGCAGAGCCTTGGACGGTTGCTGGGCTACGCGCTAACTTGGCAGCAATGCCTGTGGGTGATGCTGTACGTGGTGAAAAACTGAATGCAGATATGATGTGTTCTAGTTGTCATGGTAATGGCGGACAAGCTTTGTCGCGCAATTGGCCATCTACAGCAGGTCAGCGAGCAGAATATACCTATAAAACCTTACAAGATTACGCAGCAGGACGCTTTGCGAAGCATCAGGGTGCAGAAGCAATGGCTGCACTTGCTAAGATGTTGACCCCACAAGATATGGCAGATCTGGCGGGTTACTATGCAAGTAAATCATTGCCGACGGCAACGGTTCGGACAACCATGAGCGACGATGCTTACCGTCAGACAGATTATTTGGTGCGTCAGGGTGATGTGAAGCGCTTGATTACGCCATGTGCAAGTTGTCACGGTGTGACAGGCGCAGGTGGTATTAATGAAACGCCCGCGCTAGCAGGTCAAGAGCCTTATTATTTTGAGCGAACGATGCAAGCTTACAAGCAAGGCACGCGGGCTAGTGATGTTCATTCAGCGATGCGTCAGTTTGCTAAGCACTTAACGGATGATGAGATAAAGTCGCTTGCACAATATTATGTTGGTAATGGTGCTCAGCGATAAATTGATATGGTTTCCTCAGTTGGCTAAAACCAGCAAATCCCTGTTCCCCGCGTAAGCGGGGTTTTTTTCAGTAATCGTCATTGTTTTTTTAGATAAAAGAGTGATAAATATTTTGTTGGCGTTCATAAGTATTTTTTGTTTTAATGGTGTCTGTTTACTAAACATTTAATCAAGAGAGACCTTACCCTATGAAAAGATTATTTATTTCCATGTTGTTAGTGAGTTTATTGGCGCCAGCCTGTTATGCTTCGGAAGTGCTCAAAGCGGGTGATGCGATGCCTGTATTATCGCTAACAGATCAACATGATAAACCCGTTAAAATCGAAGCAACGACTAAGCGTATTATTTTTGCCGCTGATAACACAGGCGCAAGCATGGTGACAGCTCTATTAGACAGTAAAGAGCCAACTTGGCTGGTTCAAACGAATACTGTCTATTTGGCGGATATTCATAAAATGCCGGGTCTTATTTCGCGCATGTTTGCCCTGCCGCAATTGCGTGAAAAGCCGTATAACATTATTTTGGGGCGCGAAGAAACTGATCTTGCGATGTTCTCACGTCAAAAAGGTTGCGTTGCGGTCATTCCTTTAAACGAAATGAAGCTCGGTGAAAGTAATTTTGCCTGTACCGAAGATGCTTTAAAAGAAGCGATTAAATAAAAGATTCTGTTTTTAAGAAGGAGCGAGTTGATAATGACAACACAACAAGAAGGCGCACATAGCCGCCTTGAACATATGCCCATATCACTATTCGCAACGGTAATGGGTTTAGCTGGCTTAACCATTGCTACTCAAAAAGCAGAGCATCTTTGGGCAATGGACAGTGCCTTCAGCACTGTTTTGCTGGCTTTTTCGGTACTGGTTTATGTTGTGGTTTTTGCAGCCTATGCCATGAAATGGATGAAATACCCAGACGCAGTGGCACATGAGTTTAACAACCCCATTCGCTTAAGTTTTTTTCCAGCCAGTTCGATTGGTTTAATTTTACTCAGTATTGCGGTATTACCTTTGCATAGCGACGCAGCATTCTATATGTGGGCATTGGGTAGTGGTGTTCAATTGGTGTTTACGCTAGTTATTTTATCGAACTGGATGCATCACGATAAGTTTCAAATCAATCACAGTAATCCCGCATGGTTTATTCCGATTGTTGGGAATATTCTTGTGCCGATTGCGGGTATCGAGTTAGGTTTTGTAGAGGTGAGTTGGTTCTTCTACAGCATCGGTTTGATGATGTGGTTGCCCTTACTAGCAGTGCTGCTCAATCGCTTTTTCTTCCATCCGATGTTGCCCAGTAAACTTGTGCCTACATTGTTTATTTTGATTGCTCCTCCTGCTGTTGGTTTTATTTCATGGATGAAGTTGCATGGTGGTGCTGTTGACGATGTTGCACGCATTTTGTATTACTTTGCATTGTTCACAACTTTGTTGATGGTTGCGCAAGCGAAATATTTTGCTAAGGTTCAGTTTGCTTTACCTTGGTGGGCTTATTCGTTCCCTGTGGCAGCCATTACGATTGCAACCATGATTATGCAAGAAAAAGTAGGGGGCATCTTTTTTGCGTTAGCAACCCCTATACTGTTGGTTATTTTGGTTATTTTGTTGGTAACTTTGGTATTTAAAACCCTTCAAGCGATGATAAAAGGAAAAATCTGTGTGCCAGAATAATCGCTTTTCTTAATAACAAAAAATCCCACCAAGGTGGGATTTTTTTTATGAATCGGAAAAATGCAGGATTAAGCTGCGTTTTTCTGAGCAATCATATTTTTGATGACAGGTGACAACATCAAGTCCATCACATCAATCATCTTGTTGCCAGGGATAACTAAGGTGTCAGCTTTTTGTAAGAAACCACCTTCAACCTGTTTAGCGATGCCAGCCAAGTCGATGCCGTCCATACGAACGTGGCAAACGATCAAGCTTTCTTCTGGCTTAGGAACAGCCATGCCGCCGAATGGGTTAGCCGTATCGACTAAAGGCACGCGGTGGAAGTTGATGTGCGTACGGTCAAACTGAGGCGTGATGAATTCCGCGTAGTCAGGCATACGGTCAATAATGGTATCGACCACTTGCTGCACAGTATAAGGACGCTCAGTGGTGTCACGGTAGATTTTTTGAATCCATTCGATGTTGACACTGGGAACAACGCCCACTAACAAATCGACGTGTTGCGCAACATTAGCATTAGGCGTAACAACACCACCATGTAAGCCTTCGTAGAACATAATATCTGTGCCAGCTGGAATCGGAGCCCAAGGCGTGAAACAGCCAGTGCCAACACCGTGATGTGCTGCTTCTTCATCGTTGTGAACATAGTAACGACGGTTGCCTGTACCTGTTTCGCCGTATTGCTTGAACAAGTCAGCTAACAAATCGAAGTGGTTAGCATCTTCAGCAAAATGCGTTAACACCTTACCCGCTTTGCGAGATTCAGCGACTTTTTCGCGCATTTCTGCACGCTCGTAACGGTGGAAGCTATCGCCTTCAACCACAGCCACATTTAAATTTTCGCGAGCAAACACTTTTTCGAACGCGCGCTTAACGAATGTTGTACCTGCACCAGAAGAACCAGTAACAGAAATCACAGGATGCTTGATAGACATGGAGGACTCCTTCTAAAAATTAAAAACCAAAATAAATTCATCTTTCCCTTTTTAGTGTGTATAACACCATAAAGAGTGGTCTGGAGGGAGGCTTGTAGTAATGCGCATATTATTGCTTACTCTAAAGCCTCCTTACAGAGGTTAAATCATTTTTTAGATTGCGTTAGCAAGCTAAATTAAATATCTAAATTTGAAACCGATAATGCATTTGCTTCAATAAAGGCACGACGTGGCTCTACTTCATCACCCATCAGGGTGCTAAAAATATCATCAGCAGCAATGGCATCTTCGATGCGTACACGCAACAAGCGACGGGTCGCAGGGTTCATGGTAGTATCCCACAACTGATCGGGATTCATTTCCCCCAAACCTTTGTAACGCTGAATGCCCATGCCGCGCTTGGCTTCGCCTAATAACCAGTCGAATGCTTGCTTAACGGTGCTGACAGCCAACCCTTTTTCATCACGTTTAACCTGAGCACCAGATGTGAGCAGGTTACCAATGCTGGCAGCAGCATTCATTAAACGCACATAGTCGCCTGATAGCCAGAAGTCTTCAGTAATGTCTTGTGCTGTATCAAAGCCATGCTCGTGCATGGTTAAGCGAATCGCTTTTGACTCAACATCAGGATCCTGATTGTCGACAACGGACAAACTAAAACGCGCACCACCTGCAATAAAGTCTTGTTCGATACGCGCTTGCGCCGCTTCGCACCAAGCAGAAAGCGCGCTAACATCACGCAATCCTGCTTCAGTAATGGCGGGCAAGTCGAGCAAGCCGCGCAGCAAAGCCTCTGGATAACGACGGCTGTATTTATTAATCACACGCTCTGCTTGGAAGTGGGCGATCGCCAACTGTTCTAGTGCATGACCACTCATGCTGCCTGCGCCTTCACCTAGCTGTAAGCTAGCGCCTTCCATAGCGAGTTGCAGTAGATAATGCTCAAGCTCGGTATCGTCTTTTAGGTAAGCTTCTTGCTTGCCTTTTTTGACTTTATATAAAGGCGGTTGTGCGATGTACACATGACCACGTTCGATAATTTCGGGCATCTGACGATAGAAGAAAGTGAGCAGTAGAGTACGAATGTGGCTACCATCCACGTCAGCATCCGTCATGATGATGATATGGTGATAACGCAGTTTTTCGATATTATATTCGTCTTTGCCGATGCCACAACCTAAAGCAGTAATCAGGGTGCCAACTTCTGCAGAAGCAATCATGCGATCAAAACGCGCTCGTTCGACGTTAAGGATTTTACCTTTAAGTGGCAAAATAGCTTGGGTGCGGCGGTCACGACCTTGCTTAGCAGAACCACCCGCAGAATCTCCTTCCACTAAGTAGATTTCTGATTGAGCAGGATCTTTCTCTTGGCAATCGGCTAATTTACCTGGCAAGCCCGCGATATCTAACGCACCTTTACGACGGGTCATTTCGCGCGCTTTACGAGCGGCATCACGAGCACGCGCTGCTTCGAAAATTTTGTTCAGAATGGCTTTGCGGTCGTTCGGGTTTTCGAGCAGAAAAGTCGAGAAGGCATCGTTCATTAAGCTTTCAACGACGGTACGAACCTCGCTAGAAACAAGTTTTTCTTTGGTTTGTGACGAGAACTTAGGATCTGGTACTTTAACCGAAACAATCGCCGTTAGACCTTCACGCGTATCATCACCCGATAAGGCAATTTTAAATTTCTTTTCTAAGCCTTCTTGTTCGGCAGCACTATTGATATTACGCGTTAGCGCAGAACGGAAGCCTGCCAAATGCGCACCACCATCTTTCTGTGGGATGTTATTGGTAAAGCAATAGACCGACTCAGTATAAGCTTCTGTGTATTGCAGTGATACTTCAACACCTACGCCGTCTTTTTCACCAGTAAAATAAAATAGTTTATTGTGAATGGCTGTTTTTTTACTGTTGAGGTATTCGACGAATGCCATGATGCCACCTTCGTATTTGAAGATGTCATGACGATTGTCGCGGTGGTCTGTTAGTTCAATATGAACGCCTGAGTTTAAGAAAGACAGCTCACGCAAACGCTTGAGTAAAATGTCGTAATTAAATTCGGTGAAAGCGAAAATCTCACTTGATGGCATGAAACGCAGTTCGGTACCTGTTTTATTGCTTTCGCCAATCGCTTTGAGCGGATACACAGGAACGCCAAGTGCGTATTCTTGTTGCCAGACTTTGCCTTCGCGGTGAATGGTTAGCCAAAGATTGGATGATAGCGCGTTAACAACCGATACCCCCACGCCATGCAGACCGCCTGATACTTTATAAGAGTTATCATCGAACTTACCGCCTGCATGCAGAATGGTCATAATCACTTCGGCAGCAGAAACACCTTCCTCTTCGTGAATACCAACAGGAATACCACGTCCATCATCGGAAACAGAACAAGAACCGTCAGTATGCAAGGTTACCTTAACTGTACTTGCATGTCCTGCCAAGGCTTCGTCGATGGCATTATCGACAACCTCGAATACCATGTGGTGCAAGCCAGAACCATCATCGGTATCGCCAATATACATACCTGGGCGCTTGCGTACAGCATCTAAGCCACGCAATACTTGAATGGAGGAGGCATCGTAAACGTTATTGTTTTCTGTATTTTCCGACATTGTGAGCTTTTTCCGCATTAATCGCTTTAATCTTGCAATTATAGCACGGTTGTCTATAGCTTGTGATAGTGCTCTTTCCTGTGTGAATATTGCGCTCAGTCAAGCAAATGGGTTTTCTTCCTGTTATAATTGCATCCAAATGTTTTAATGAAATGACTGTTTTTATTCTAAATGGTTCACTAAGTGGTCTGAAATGGTATGTTCAGAAGCATGAAGTTGTAATCGTCGGATTGAAACGGCTACAAAATAGGGTTGACGCACGTCATGACTAACCGTCCTTCGAGTTTATCAAAAGAAGACTTGCTGCGCTGTGGGCGCGGTGAGATGTTTGGTTTGGGTAATCCACAGTTGCCATTGCCGCCTATGTTGATGTTTGATCGCATCACACATATCTCTGAAGAAGGTGGTTTGTTCGATAAGGGTGAAATTCGTGCTGAGCTAGATGTCACGCCAGATTTATGGTTCTTTGATTGTCACTTTCAAGGAGACCCGGTCATGCCAGGTTGTTTGGGCTTGGACGCGATGTGGCAGTTAATCGGCTTCTACCTTGGTTGGGCAGGTGGCGAAGGTCGCGGTCGTGCTTTGGGGTCGGGAGAGGTTAAGTTTTACGGTCAGGTACTGCCAACCGCTAAAAAAGTTCGATACCAAATTGATATGAAGCGCGTCATTAAACGTAAGTTATTTATGGGCTTGGCTGATGCTAAGCTGTTTGTAGATGATCGTGAAATCTACTCGGCGACAGACCTAAAAGTAGGGCTGTTCCAATCGACTGAAAATTTCTAAGGAGCATTTATGCGTCGTGTTGTCATCACTGGTTTGGGTATTGTTAGTAGTTTAGGTAATGATGCGGCAACTGTTGAGTCGCATTTGCGTAATGGTAAAAGCGGTATCCGCTTTCAAGAAGCTTACGCAGAGCGCGGGTTTCGTTCGCATGTTGAAGGTGCGATTAATGTCGATTTAGACCAAATTGATCGTAAACACCGTCGTTTTATGGGTGATGCGGCTGCGTATGCCTATTTAGCGATGCAGCAAGCGATTGCTGACAGTGGCTTAACGCCAGAGCAAGTTGTGAATCCTCGCACAGGCTTAATTGCTGGGTCAGGTGGTGCATCTAACCAAAACTTAATTGAAGCGAATAGCATTATGGCTGAAAAAGGCGTGAAGCGTATTGGCCCATATATGGTTCCTCGTACCATGGGTTCTACGGTTTCTGCTTGCTTGGCGACGCCTTTTGAGATTAAGGGTGTAAACTACTCAATTTCTTCTGCGTGTGCAACATCAGCGCATTGTATTGGTAATGCTTACGAGTTGATTCAGTTGGGTAAGCAAGATGTTGTTTTTGCTGGCGGTGGTGAAGAGTTACATTGGAGTCAAACCATGTTGTTTGATGCTATGGGTGCTTTGTCTAGCAAGTATAACGATACTGCTGAGACTGCTTCTCGTGCTTATTCTGCTGATCGTGATGGCTTTGTCATTTCTGGTGGTGGCGGTATGGTTGTGGTTGAAGAACTTGAGCATGCTTTGGCGCGTGGTGCTAAAATCTACGGTGAAATCGTTGGCTATGGCGCAACTTCAGATGGTTACGACATGGTTGCGCCTTCTGGAGAAGGTGCGATTCGTTGTATGCAAATGGCATTGTCTACTGTTGAAGGCGGCACAGTTGATTACATCAATACCCATGGTACATCGACGCCTGTTGGTGACTCAAAAGAAGCGGGTGGCATTAAAGCGGTGTTTGGCGATAAGGTACCACGTATTAGCTCAACCAAGTCAATGTCTGGTCATTCGTTAGGTGCAGCAGGTGTTCACGAGATGGTTTACTGTTTGTTGATGATGCAAGGTGACTTTATTGCGCCCTCAATTAACATCACCGAGCTAGACGAAGCGGTTGCTGATTTGCCAATTGTACGTGAGCGTCAGGATAATGCAGGCTTAACCCGTATTATGTCGAATAGCTTTGGTTTTGGTGGGACGAATGCGACTTTGGTCGTACAGCGTTATCAACACTAATCCAGGCTTAGTCTCAGAGCAGTCTTCTCTCTTTGAGAGAAGGTTAGGATGATGGGAAATAAAAAACCAGCATGAAAATGCTGGTTTTTGCATTTAGACATCTCTAAAAAACGATGAACACCGCTTTTCAGAGATACCCAAGGTTTTTATCGATTAACCATTGCCACAATTTCACTTGAGCAACCACGGAGTTGCTTGTCATATTTAACCGCCCGATCTTCAACTTGATCCGCAACTGTTTTCAGCCATTCTTTGCCATCGTAGGTGGCAAGGGAGTAGCCTTTTAGCCCTTCGTGATAAGCAAGATACAACTCACGAACCTGATTGCCTGTTAAACCAAGTTTTCGATTGGCATTGTTGTTATACCAACCAATAAAGTCCAACGAGTCTTTCATATTGGTTCGATGCGCTTGATAGTTTCCTGTCGCTTTGACGTAATCGTCCCAAGTACCATTTAACGCTTGTGCATAACCTAACGCACTCGAGCTTTTGTTGGAAAAAATCGTAATGCTGCTTTTGGGGCTGGCATTTGCTACAAACCGAGATTCTTGATACACGAAAGCCAACTGTACTGCGATGGGGGTTCCCCAACGTCGGTAGCTATGATGTGCATCAACAAACCAATTCGGATTGTCGCGAAAAATTTCACATATATTCTCACTCGCTCCTTTGCGTAGCGGGTTGCTAGGTTTAATTTCTACGTTGTTGCCATAGTGGCTGGCAACAGGTTTGGATGGGCTAGAACATCCTGTTAGCCATAATGCAACAAAACATAAAGGAATTGCAGATAGGCTATGCGTGATTCTAAAAGAGGTCACTCGCATGATGTTATTCCTCAGTGCACGGGGATGCAATTGAGGTAGCGGCGAAAAAGGTAAATCCTTGAGTGTTTTTTACCTTAACGTAGATTTTATTATTACGCAGTTTATGAATGTGAGAATACTTATAAAAACCTAATAGGTTGGATGTCTGGAGGAAGGGGATGGGGACATGTTCTTGTAACCCCATTGATTTTTACCCCCTTCCTTCAGGTAGAAAATAAAATTGGAACATCTAAAACAAGCGAAGCGAGGTTTTTAGAGGTTCCCATTACTTTTGCTCAATTCCCAGCAATGCATAGACAAAGCCTTCAACATCGAATGGGCGTAAATCTTCTGCTTGTTCGCCAATGCCGATATAGCGAATCGGAATGCCCAGTTGTTGCGATAGCGACAAGACGATACCCCCTTTAGCAGTACCATCTAGCTTGGTTAAGATAATGCCAGTCAAACCAATGGCGGCATTAAATTCTTTCGCTTGGTTAAGGGCGTTTTGTCCTGTGGTGGCATCAATTACCAGCCAAATTTCGTGAGGTGCTGTTGTATCAAGCTTGTTCATAACGCGACGAATTTTTTTCAGTTCATCCATTAAATGCCCTTGGGTGTGCAAGCGCCCAGCGGTGTCGCCAATCATCACGTCTACCTTGCGTGCTTGTGCCGCTTGTAAGGCATCGTAGAGCACGCTGGCGGCATCGCTGCCTTGTCCTTGCGATATGACAGGTACATTATGACGTTCGCCCCACGTTTTGATTTGCTCGACGGCTGCGGCGCGGAAGGTGTCTCCTGCTGCTAAGAGGAGTTTTTTATTGTCGGCTAAAAAATGATGCGCTAATTTAGCAATACTTGTCGTTTTTCCGACACCATTGACGCCGACCATTAAAATGATACGAGGAGTGTTCTCGGGAATGATTTGGGGTTTTTGTTGGGCTTCGTTGAGCATGGCAATCAGCAACTGGGCTAATGCCGATAACAAGTCTTCTCCCTCTTTGAGTTTGACGCGACTGAGTTGTTCAAGCAATGCATCCGTGGTATCAAGTCCAATATCAGCTGTGAGAAGTAGGGTTTCTAATTCGTCACGGGTGTTGGCATCGAGTGTGCGTTTGCCCGTTAATAAGCTTTTTAATCCACTACCCAAACGCTCACGAGTACGGGTCATGCTTTGCCAGAGTTTGCCTAAAAATCCTGTCTTTTTTTCGACAGTTGTATTACTTATGCTCATCGTGGATGTGGCTGTTAATGGTTGCTCAGTCGGTG